>NZ_JBNGEN010000004.1:0-205185 GCF_049977365.1 Brachymonas moutaii (nom. illeg.)
TTGTGCTTTTGCGGTTCGGTGTTCCGCACCTTCTGCCGGGGTGTTCGAACAGTTCAGGGGGCAATGCATCTGCAAAAAGTGATGAATCCAATGGGCTTTTTGTGTATGCTCACAGGATTGCAACCAATGCACTTCGGTGCCTGTCCTCCGTGAGCGATCCAACCCCTTCCCCTGCAGCGGGAAGTGAAGACAAGCGAAGCCTGATGCAGAAAATAGTCGAGTTTCTGCATCCAGGGCCAGATTCTCGAGAAGAACTTTACAACACCCTTTCCCAGGCCGAACAAAATCAGGTGATTGCGCCAGACAGCCGTGCAATGCTGGAGGGTGTGATCCGCATTTCACAGATGACGGTGACCGATGTGATGGTCCCGTCCAAGCGCATGGATCTGCTCGATATCGACAGCGAGTACGATGCGCTTCTTGCTTCTGTGATTGAGACAGGGCACTCCCGCTTTCCTGTATACGACGGCGAAAAGGCCAACATCGTGGGTGTGCTGATGGCCAAGGATTTGCTCAAGCTGCAGCGTGCGCCGGAGCTCAACATCAGAGCATTGCTGCGCCCCCCTGTGTTTGTGCCGGAGAGCAAGGCACTCAATGATCTGCTGCGGGAGTTCCGTGCCAAGAGAAATCATCTGGCCATCGTGATTGATGAATTTGGTCGGGTAGCGGGTTTGATCACGATTGAGGATGTCCTGGAAGAAATCGTCGGAGAAATCGAGGATGAGTTTGACGATGACGATGACGACGAGGGGGATATCTACAACCTCGTGGATGGCAGCTATCGCATCAGCGGCGACACTCCGATCGAACGCTTGGATGAGTATTTCGATGTGAAGCTGGCTCCGGAGGATACAGAGGATGAGAACGCCTTCGACACGATAGGTGGGCTTGTCGCACATGAACTCGGGCATGTGCCTCGTAGAGGGGAAGTGATCACGTTGCAGGGATTGAACTTCATGGCACTGCATACACAGGCAGGTGCGGTGCGCTGGTTCAAGGTGACTCCTGCAGTGAAGACAGAATGAGTGGCGCGGGATTTGCTGTGGCCGATCATACAGAGTGTGAGGTTGGGCACGGCACAGGGGGTGCCTGGCGTCAGGGAATCACAGGGGGATGCTTGGCATGTCTGGGGATTCTGCAGGCATGGAGCGTGGCATTGCCATGGAGTGGGCAGAACAGCTGGTGGCTGCAGGTGCTGTCTTTGGCGGGTCTGTTCGTGCTGTTGACGCCATCGGATGCGCAGGTGGATGACCAGAGACGCGCATGGCGTGGGTTTGCCATGGGATGGTGGTTTGGCTGCTGCTGGCTCCTGGGCAGTTTCTGGTGGCTCTATGTCTCGATGCATGCCTACGGAGGATTGCCTTCGTGGCTGGCGGGTCTGGCCGTGGCGCTGCTGGCGTCCGCAGTAGCTGTGTTCTACGGGCTAGCAGCGGCACTGTACCGGGGATGGGCATCGGCATGGGGGGCAGCGGGGCGCATCATGGGCTTTGCGGCATTCTGGACGCTTGCTGAACTCTGCCGAGCGGAGTGGTTTACCGGTTTTCCATGGGGGGCTTCGGGATACGCCCACCTGACGGGACCTCTCAAGGGCATGGTGCCATGGATTGGTGTCTATGGGGTGGGTTGGGCTGCCGCCTTGTGGGCTGCAGGGATAGGCTGCACTGTGCGATGGGGCTTGTTGCGGCACACCACCTTGCGACGGAGCGGAGTGCGAAAGCGTGAGGGCGCGGTGGTGCATATGCTGCTTGCCTGGATGTTGGTGCCCCTTTTTGGGGGGGTGGCGGGCCTGGCGTGGAGAGGTGGGACGGAGGTAGTGGGGAGGCCGCTGCGGGTGACTCTGTTGCAGGGGAATGTGTCGCAGGATCAGAAGTTCCAGCAGGCTTCCGGGATTCTGCTGTCTCTGCAGTGGTATGGACAACAGCTGGATCTGGCGAAGGGCGATCTGGTGGTGACACCGGAAACTGCCTTGCCCCTGCTGCCTCAATATCTGCCGCAGGCCTATTGGCAGGCATTGAACAAGCGCTTTGCGACAGGACAGCAGGCTGCACTGATCGGGATGCCGGTTGCTGTGCAGGGGCAGGGCTATGCCAATGCGGTATTGGGCATGGCTCCGGGAGGGGCGGTCTCGAAGGGATCGGGACAGGCATTGCCTCTGGAACTGCCTCCTGTGCCAGATCAGGTGTATGGCTATGCCAAGCATCATCTGGTGCCTTTTGGGGAGTTCGTGCCCTGGGGGTTCAGGTGGTTCGTGGACATGATGCACATCCCGCTGGGGGATTTCCGTCGAGGTGCTCTGCCGCAGCCAGGCTTGGCGTGGCATGGGGAACGTATCCAGCCGAACGTGTGCTATGAGGATCTCTTTGGCGAAGAGTTGGCTGCAGCCTTCGTGGATGGGGCGCAGGCGCCCACGCTGCTGGTGAATCTCAGCAATATTGCTTGGTTCGGGGACACGATCGCCATTGATCAGCACCGCAACATCAGCCGCATGCGTGCTCTTGAGCTGGATCGGCCGATGGTGCGTGCCACGAATACGGGAGCCACGGCGATCATTGCCCCGGACGGCACGGTGATCCAGGGGCTGCCAAGACTGACCCGCGGTGTGCTGGAGGGAGAGGTGCGCGGGCGTACAGGGATTACGCCCTATGCCTGGTGGGTTTCCCGCTGGGGACTGATGCCGCTGTGGGTGTTGGCCATTCTGGTCTGTCTGGCATGCGTGTGGCAGACCAGATGTTTCTCGGTGCGAGTGCCTTCCGGGAAGTCGCTTGAGGATCGGCGCCGCTAAAATCGATCCATGATGCTCCATGGGTGGAGCGATTCAGAAAAGATTCATGCTGACTTTCCAACAAATCATTCTCAAGCTGCAGCAATACTGGGATGCCCAGGGCTGCGCGTTGCTGCAACCCTATGACATGGAGGTGGGCGCAGGGACCAGCCATACGGCCACGTTCCTGCGCGCCATTGGCCCTGAGCCGTGGAAGGCTGCCTATGTGCAGCCCAGCCGTCGGCCCAAGGATGGGCGCTATGGCGAGAATCCGAATCGGCTGCAGCACTACTATCAGTTTCAGGTGGTGCTGAAACCGGCGCCGTCCAACATTCTGGAGCTGTATCTGGGAAGCCTGGAGGCCCTGGGATTCGATTTGAAGAAAAACGATATCCGGTTCGTGGAGGACGACTGGGAGAATCCTACGCTCGGGGCCTGGGGCTTGGGATGGGAGGTCTGGCTCAATGGCATGGAGGTGACGCAGTTCACGTACTTCCAGCAGGTGGGAGGGATCGACTGTCATCCGGCCACGGGCGAGATCACCTATGGACTGGAACGTCTGGCAATGTATCTGCAGGGGGTCGACAACGTCTACAAGCTGCAGTGGACCGAGGGGCTGACCTACGGCGATGTCTACCACCAGAACGAAGTGGAGCAGAGTACCTACAACTTCGAGTACAGCGACGTGGACTTTCTGTTTCAGGCGTTTGCTGCCCACGAGAAGGAGGCCCAGTTCCTCATGGACAAGCAGCTGGCGCTTCCCGCCTACGAGCAGGTGCTCAAGGCGGCCCATACGTTCAATTTGCTGGATGCACGCGGGGCGATCAGTGTGACCGAGCGTGCTGCCTATATCGGGCGGATTCGCAATCTGGCACGGAGTGTGGCGCAGAGCTACTACGAAAGCCGTGAACGGTTGGGATTCCCCATGGCGCCACGCGAGTGGATTGCAGCGATGGAACAGAAACAGGACAAGAAGGCCGCTTGAGGAAAAACATCAACATGACTACAGAAAACCTTCTCGTCGAACTTTTCGTGGAAGAGCTGCCGCCCAAGGCACTCCAAAAACTGGGAGACGCTTTTGCGGCAGGACTGACAGCGTCTTTGCAGGTGCAGGGGTTGACGGCACCGGATTCGGTGACGACCGCCTATGCCAGTCCGCGTCGTCTCGCTGCCCACATCACCCATGTGGCGGCCAAGGCCGAGGATCGGGCCGTGCAGCACAAGCTGATGCCCGTGAGCGTGGGGCTCAATGCCGAGGGGCAGGCGACTCCCGCACTGCTCAAGAAGCTGGCCGCGCTGGGGGCAGATGCGAACGTGGTGCCGCATCTGATCCGGCGTGTGGATGGAAAGGCCGAGGCTCTGTTCCTGGATGCGGTGCGCGATGGCGTGGCGCTGGATGAGGGCTTGCAGAAGGCGCTCGATGAGGCGCTTGGCAAGTTGCCCATTCCCAAGGTCATGACCTATCAGCTCGAATCGGAATGCGCGCTTCCCGGATGGAGCAGCGTGCAGTTCGTGCGACCGGCCCATGGGCTGGTGGCTCTGCATGGAAGTGCGGTGGTGCCGGTGTCTGTGCTGGGGCTGCATGCGGGGCGCACTACGCATGGACATCGCTTCGAGGCGCGGGGGGACCCGGTGGTGATCGAGGATGCCGACAGCTATGCGCGGACTCTGCGTGAGCAGGGGGCCGTGATTGCGGGCTTCGAGGAGCGGCGCGCCGACATCGCCAGCCAGCTGGAGCTGGCAGCTGCCCGCGTTGGCGGAGGATGCAGCCCGATCAGTGACGGCGCCTTGCTCGACGAGGTGACTGCCCTGGTGGAGCGGCCCAAGGTGCTGGTGTGCGAATTCGAGAAGGAATATCTCCAGGTGCCGCAGGAGTGTCTGATTCTCACGATGAAGGCGAACCAGAAGTATTTTCCCCTGCTGGATGCGCAGGGCAAGCTGACGAATCGTTTTCTGGTGGTCAGCAACATCAGCCCGGATGATCCGTCCGCGGTGATCGGTGGAAACGAGCGGGTGGTGCGTCCCCGCCTGGCCGATGCCAAGTTCTTCTTCGATCAGGATCGCAAGAAGAAGCTGGAGGAGCGCATTCCCGGATTGGCGAAGGTGGTGTACCACAACAAGCTGGGCACTCAGGCCGAACGCAGCGAACGCGTGCGAGAGATTGCGCATGCAGTGGTGGAGCAGCTGCGACTGGCACAGTACCCCTATGGGGTCGAGGCCAAGGACGAGTTCGATGTGCTCGACAGCAAGGCGCAGCAGGCCGCACGCCTGGCCAAGACCGATCTGCTGACCGATATGGTGGGCGAGTTCCCGGAGCTGCAGGGCATCATGGGCAACTACTACGCGCGGCATGAGGGCTTGCGCGACGGCGTGGCCATTGCCATCGAAGACCATTACAAGCCCCGCTTCGCTGGGGATGCCCTGCCGCGCAACCATACCGGTTCCGTGCTGGCCCTGGCCGACAAGCTGGAAACCCTGGTGGGCATGTTCGGCATCGGCAATGTGCCGACAGGCGAGAAGGATCCCTTTGCCCTGAGGCGCCATGCGCTGGGAGTCGTGCGGATTCTCATCGAGAAGCAGATGCCTGTGGATCTCGGTGCGCTGGTGGCATCGGCAGCGGCCAGCTTCGGTGCCCTGTTGCCTGATGCGCCAGCCAGCAATCGGCAGCTGCTGCACTTCATCGATGAGCGGCTTGCGGGCTACCTGCGGGAACAGGGATTTGCGGCACGCGAGGTCGAGGCTGTGCTGTCGGTGCACCCGATGTGGCGTGAAATTCCGGCACGGCTCGAAGCGGTTCGGGCCTTTGTGGCGCTGCCCGAGGCAGGCGCTCTGGCTGCTGCCAACAAGCGCATCGGCAACATCCTGAAGAAGGCAGGCAATGCCGAGCAGCTGGCCGATGCCCATGTCAGCACCGCCCTGCTGCGCGAGCAGGCTGAAAAGGATCTGCAGGCTGCCATGCAGCAGGTGCTGCCTGAAGCCGATGCGCAGTTCGAGGCGGGGAGCTACACGGCCTCGCTGCAGACGCTGGCTGCGCTGCGGGGACCTGTGGATGCCTTTTTCGATGACGTGATGGTCAACGCCGAGGAGGACGATCTGCGGCTCAACCGGCAGGCTCTGCTCCATGTGTTGCATCAGGCCATGAATCGCGTGGCAGAACTGGCGCAGCTGGCCGTCTAGGTCGGCTGCCTGTCGTCCGTTCTGCCCTCCTTCGGCCCTTCTTTGTTCCCTGGAGTGTGGCCATGGCCCGTCCCCACAAGACCAATTTCAAGCTCGTGGTCATCGATCGCGATGGCACGCTCTGCGAATACCGCGAGGGTTACATCAAGTCGCCCGAGGAGTGGGTGCCGGTGCCAGGTGCCCTGGAGGCGGTGGCACTGCTCAACCGCGCAGGCTGGCATGTGGTGATGGCCACGAACCAGCCGGCCATTGGTCGCGGTGTGATGGACATGGCTTCGCTCAATGCCATCAATGCCGTCATGCATCGGCAATTGGCTGCAGCGGGGGCGCGGGTCGATGCGATCTTCTTCTGTCCCCATTTGCCGGAGGAGGGATGCCATTGCCACAAGCCCGCTCCCGGACTGCTCGAAGAAATCGGCCACTGCTATGGAGTGGAACTGTCCGCAGTGCATGCCGTGGGGGATGCACTGCGGGATGTGCAGGCGGCGGTGGCGGCCGGATGTGTGCCTCACCTGGTCTGTACCGGGGAAGGTGCACGCTGGCTGGATCAGCCGTTGGATGCAGAGTTTCCTCCGCATGTGCAGGTGCATCGGGATCTGATGGATTTTGCGCGCCATCTGCTTGCACAGGAGGAGCGGCAGAAAGAAGAGTCTGCACGCCGCCGCAGGGAAGAGGCAGAAGAACGCGCCAGCGATGGGGATCTCTCGATGGGGTCTGCACCGCAGGCAGGCCCGTCGCCTCATTCCGGGCATGGAACTGCATCGTGAGCTTTCCGGTGAACGGGATACGCTGCCGCGCGTGCGTCATGAGGCGGAAGCGGACACGGCAGGGTCTGCAGGGCCTGTGACGCACGGATGGCATGATGGAGCGTTCTGTCTTTCAGCATCCGCAGGCCACGCATAGGGTGGTGCTGGACGGCGAGGCTGTGGCATACCTGCTGCGGCGTTCGGCGCGGCGGTCCATCGGCATGCGGATTTCAGAGGAGGGGCTGCAGGTCACGGTCCCTTCGCGGCTCGCCCTTTCGGATGTCGAGGCAGGGCTGCAATCCAGGGCACGCTGGATACTGAAGCACCTCCATGAGGTGCAGACACGTTCTGCGGAGATGCCGAAGCAGATGCAGTGGGAGGATGGCAGCCTCTTGCCTTACCTGGGACGCGAGATGGTGCTGCGAGTGCATGCTGCCGCTTCACCGGCCTGGGAAGGTGTTCTTCCTGTGGTGCAAGGGTGTGTCCCGGGTCGCAACCGCAGGGCCCGGCATGCGGTGCAGCACGTGCCGGCGGAGAGACTGGAGCGGGCGGGAGGTCATTGGCGTGACGAGCTGCATCTCCAGTGGGATGGAGAGCTCATGTCCACAACGGGACAGATCCAGCATCTTGTCATGCAGTGGTACCAGGAGCGGGCACTGGAATGGTTTGCTGCACGCATGGATCATTTTGCGCCGCGTGTCGGGGTGGAGTATCGGGCGCTTCGGCTGAGCAATGCGCGCACCCGCTGGGGCAGTGCCAGTGTGCGGGGCGTGATCCATCTGCACTGGCGGCTGATGGAGTGCGAGCCGGCACTCATCGACTATGTGGTGGTGCATGAACTCTGCCACTTGCACGAGATGAACCACAGTCCGCGCTTCTGGGCTCTCGTGGAGTCTGTGTTGCCCGATTTTCGCGATCGGCGGCAGCGCCTGAAGCAAAAACGGCTGTCACCCTGGTAGGGGCAACAGCCGACGATTGCGCGGGAATGATCCGCCACTCAGGAAAAGAGAAAGGGGAATTTATTCGTCGTCGTCCTTCAGGGCCAGCTGCTGTGCCTTCTGGTCGCCGCGGGTGGCTCGGTACAGCACGACCTTGTAGACCCCATGTCCATGCACGCCGAGACGCTCGGCTGCCGCACGGCTCAGATCAATGACGCGCCCCTTGACATAGGGACCCCGGTCGTTGATGCGCACCACGACCGACTTGCCGGTGGTGGGGCTGACCACGCGAACCAGCGTGCCGAATGGCAGGGTCTTGTGTGCAGCGGTCAGTGCATGCATGTCATAGCGCTCGCCATTGGCGGTGCGGCGATTGTGGAACTGGTCGCCGTACCAGGAGGCAGACCCCTGCTGGAAGGAGGAGGCATCGGCATGGGCGATCCGCAGTTCCGTGGGGGTGGACAGCGAGGGAGCAGTGGCTCCGCTGTGTGCCACCTGACGGGCAGTGCGGCGCTTGGCGCGCTGGCTCGACATGCTGTTGGAGAACACTCCGTCCTGTGCATCAGCCGTGGGAGATGCCGTGGAGGAGGATGGGGGGGCGGCATTCATGCCTTGGGACACCGCTGTCTGCTGGGCAGCAGAAGTGGCTTTCGTCCCTGCGTGGGCGGGAGATGAAAACACGGCCAGGCACAGGGCCAGACCCGTTCCCATCTGCGCGCCATACGCTCGAAAGGAGATGAAATGAGGCTTCTTCATGGCTGGTGAGCATAACGCTATCGCCAGAATATGGCAAGTTTTTGACCCCTTGACGACGTTTGGTTATATGGAAAGCCCCGATCGGCCCGGTTGGAGTCGTGTACTGGGTGCGCGGAGCGTGCGTCGGGACAGGTACGGAACCGGGCAGTTCAAGGCGGTGAGGGTGGGCAGAGAGGCGCTATTGCCGTCAGGGGTAGTCGGTCCGCACATACAATTCGGCCATGGTCAAGTGGCCTGATGCAGGAAGGCCACAGAGATTTCTGGCAGTCATCGGTGCTGTGCATCCAGGTGTGCAGAAGGCGGTGGCGAATTCCCCCACGCATTGCGAGAGCAGGCAACCTTGCCATATCAAGGCAAGGCGCTTTTTTCGGATGCTCATGACGGACAACATGGTTTCACGCAACGCCACCTACTCCATCGGCGATCTGGCCCGGGAGTTCGATCTCACGACACGCACCATCCGCTTCTACGAGGATGTAGGGCTGCTGCAGCCCGTGCGGCAGGGGAGGGGGGGACGGGTGCGCGTGTATTCGCCCCGGGACCGGGCGCGTCTCAAGCTGATTCTGCGTGCCAAGCGACTGGGATTCAGTCTGAGCGAAGCCCGTCAGATCATCGAGATGTATGACAGCCCGCGGGATACGGAGGCACAGATGCGGGCCTATCTGGAGGCATTGGCGACCCATCGGCTGCGTCTGGAGATGCAGCTGGCCGAGCTGCAGGCGAATCTGATGGAGGTGGAGTCCCACGAAGAACAGGCACGGCAGGCCTGGCGCCAGATGCAGGCTGGCGCACAGGAGCAGGAGTGACCGTGCGTACTCGTACCCATGCGATTCATGGGAATGGTGCATGGCGGAGTCTGTGCTTCGCGCATGCCATACAACAGCAAGGAAGGAAACTTCAATGACAGACCCACAGCAACAGCCACCCGTGGACAAGCTGGAGCACTTGTTCGAGAACAACCGCCGCTGGGCGGCGCAGGTGGAAAGTCATCGACCGGGCTTTTTCAGCAGCCTGCGGGCGCAGCAGAATCCCAGGTACATGTGGATCGGCTGCTCGGACAGTCGCGTGCCCGCCAACCAGATCACGGGTCTGGACCCGGGAGAAGTGTTCGTGCACCGCAATGTGGCCAATGTGGTGGTGCCTTCCGATCTGAACTGTCTGTCGACCATCCAGTATGCGGTGGACCAGCTCAAGGTCCAGCATCTGCTGGTGGTGGGGCACTATGGCTGTGGCGGAGTGCAGGCGGCGCTGTTCAACCAGCGCGCGGGGCTGGTGGACAACTGGCTGCGCCACGTGCGCGATGTGCTGGACCGCCACCAGCACCGCATGGATCGCGTGCCTGAAGAGCGCAAGCTCGATGCGCTGTGCGAGCTCAATGCCATCGAGCAGGTGGTGCGCGTGTCGCAGACCACGGTGGTGGTCGATGCCTGGTCGCGCGGGCAGGATCTGACCCTGCATGGGTGGGTCTACGGCATCAGCGATGGTCTGGCCCATGACATGGACATGACCGTGCGCAGCACCGAGGAGGTCCGTGCGGCCCGCACGCGCGCCATTGCCCGCTGGGAAAGCCAGTATTGCGAGTAAAGTGCAGGCAGTGCCGTTCCGGCAGCAGCACCCGCCCGGTTCGTGCCGGCGGGGGCGGCCCGGGCGGCACGCAGGGGTCTGTGTTCATGCGGAACCAGACCTGCGGTTCCGCCCACCGACACACCGAGCCACATGATCGTTGACACCACGCTTCCCCAGCGTCTGGATGAGCCGCGCGCACTGGATATCGCGCATGCCATGCTGGACGGGTTCAATCGCCACTATCGGCTGTTTCGCGCCGAGTCCGCGCGGTCCAAGCACCGGTTCGAGACGCAGGACTGGCAGGCCCAGCAGCGGGCCCAGCGCGATCGCATCGAGTTCTACGATCTGCGCGTGCACGAGTGCGAACGCCGACTGGAGCGGGAGTTCGACGCGAGCCATCTGTCGATGGCCGTATGGCAGCAGGTCAAGCTGTTCTACATCGGACTGCTCGCCGATCACCTGCAGCCCGAGCTGGCAGAGACGTTCTTCAATTCGGTGACCACCAACATCCTGCACCGAAACTATTTCCACAACGAATTCATCTTCGTGCGGCCGGCGATCAGCACGGAATACATGGAGATCCGGCCGGACGTGCAGACGTCCTACCGCGCCTATTACCCCAAGCCCGACCATCTCCCGGATGTGGTGCGGACCATCCTCAACGACTACGGGCTGCATGCCCCCTTTGCCGATCTGGAGTCGGATGTGGCACGGGTGGTCGAAGTGTGGAAGCTGCAGATCGGAGGCGGCAAGCTGCGCGCGAACTTTCAGATTCAGGTGCTGTCGAACCTGTTCTACCGCAACAAGGGGGCGTATGTGGTGGGCAAGATCGTCAACAGCTTCAACGAGGCGCCCTTTGCCCTGCCGATTCTCTACAACGAGCGTGGCGAGCTCTACATCGATGCCGTGCTCATCGGCGAAAACGATCTGCTGGCGCTGTTCAGTTTTGCGCGGGCCTATTTTCTGGTGGACATGGAGATTCCTTCGGCCTATGTCCAGTTTCTGCGCACGCTCATGCCGCGCCTGCCCAAGGGGGAAATCTACAACGCCCTGGGGCTGGCCAAGCAGGGCAAGAACCTGTTCTACCGGGATTTTCTGTTTCACCTGCGGCACAGCACGGACCGCTTCCGCATCGCGCCCGGCATCAAGGGCATGGTGATGCTGGTGTTCGACCTGCCGAGCTTTCCGTATGTGTTCAAGATCATCAAGGACTACTACCCGCCCCAGAAGGACACCAGCCGCGAGCAGATCAAGGAAAAGTACAAGCTCGTGCGCTACCACGACCGGGTGGGGCGCATGGCTGACACCATGGAATACCGGGATGTGGCCTTTCCCATGTCGCGCTTCGAGCCGGAGCTCATCGAGGAGATCCAGAAGTACGCGCCCAGCCAGATCGACATCGTGGACCGCAACCACGATGGCCATCTGGAGGTGATCATCAAGCATGCCTACATCGAGCGGCGCATGATTCCGCTCAACATCTATCTGCAGGAGGCGTTCGATGCCGGGCTCGACAATCCCAAGTCCCGCTACCAGATGGAGCATGCCGTCGTCGAATACGGCAATGCGATCAAGGATCTCGTGGCCGCCAACATCTTCCCCGGCGACATGCTGTGGAAGAACTTCGGGGTGACGCGTCACGGAAAGGTCGTGTTCTATGACTACGATGAAATCGAGTACCTGACCGATTGCCATTTCCGGCGCGTGCCGCCGCCGCGTCACGAGGAAGACGAGTTGAGCGGCGAGATCTGGTACAGCGTGGGGCCCAAGGATGTGTTTCCGGAGACCTTCGGTCCGTTTCTGCTCGGCAATCCGGCCGTGCGGGAGGTGTTCATGAAGCACCATGCCGACCTGCTCGACCCCCAGTTCTGGCAGGCGCACCAGGAGCGCATCCGTCGGGGCGAAGTGCTCGACGTGTTTCCCTATGAGCAGGAGAAGCGCTTCATGCGCCATCCGCAGTCCCATCCTCATCCTTCTGCAGTCCCTTCACCAACCAAGGAGAATTGAAATGTCCGAATCCATCGTGATCGTCGCTGCCAAGCGCACCCCCATGGGCGCCTTCCAGAGCGACTTTGCCGGCGTGTCCGCCAACGAGCTGGGCGCCGTGGCCATCAAGGCCGCTGTGGCCCAGGCCGGCATCCAGCCCGAACAGGTCGAGGAAGTGATCTTCGGCAACGTGCTCACCGCTGGTCAGGGTCAGGCCCCTGCCCGCCAGGCCACCATCAAGGCGGGGCTGCCGCAGTCCGTGGGTGCCGTGACCCTCAACAAGGTGTGCGGTTCTGCGCTGAAGTCCATCATGATGGCGGCCGACACCATTGCGGCCGGCAATGCGGACATCATGGTGGCGGGCGGCATGGAAAGCATGACCAACGCGCCCTATCTGCTCAAGAAGGCGCGTGGCGGCTATCGCATCGGGCACGACAAGGTCTTCGACCACATGATGCTCGACGGCCTGGAAGATGCCTACACCGGGCTGGCCATGGGCATGTTTGCCGAAGACTGTGCTGCCAAGTACGGCTTCACCCGTGAAATGCAGGATCAGTTTGCCGTGACCAGCGTGGAACGCGCCAAGGCAGCGATCGCCAGCGGTGCCTTCAAGGAAGAAATCGCTCCTGTCACCGTGGTGGAACGCAAGGGCGAACGTGTGGTCGATACCGATGAAGGCCCCGGCCGCATCAAGACCGAGAAGATCACCACCCTGCGCCCCGCCTTCAAGAAGGACGGTACCGTGACGGCCGCCTCCAGCTCCAGCATCAACGACGGTGCTGCTGCCGTGGTTCTGATGACCGAGGGCAAGGCACGCGACCTGGGCCTGCAGCCGCTGGCACGCATCGTCAGCCATGGCACTTTTGCCCATGAGCCCCAGTGGTTCACCACCGCGCCCATCGGCGCGACCAAGAAGGCACTGGTCAAGGCAGGCTGGAACGTGGAGGACGTGGAACTGTGGGAAATCAACGAGGCCTTTGCTGTGGTTCCCATGGCCATGATGAAGGAACTTTCCATTCCCCATGACAAGGTCAACGTCAATGGCGGCGCCTGTGCGCTGGGGCACCCCATCGGGGCGTCCGGTGCGCGCATTCTGGTCACCCTGCTGCATGCCATGAAGCAGCGCGGCCTCAAGAAGGGGCTGGCTACCCTGTGCATCGGCGGCGGCGAGGGCGTCTCGATGTGCGTCGAGATGCTGTAAGCGTCCACACTCGGACGGTTCGGGTCTTGCAGGCCGGACCGTCCGGGACACATGCCAACTGAAGGGGCTCCGCAAGGAGCCTTTTCTGTGGGGAGGCAAAGACCGTCACAATGGGCGCATGGGTGGTGAGGGCCCCGGGAAGCAGCTGCTCTCCGGCCCTGTGCCGCCGCATCATGCGAAAGGAGACAGCATCATGGGAACCGTGGTCTTGATAGGCGCCTCGAGGGGCATTGGTCTGGAATTGGCTGCGCAGTATGTGCGAGCAGGCGAGCGGGTCATTGCCACGGCGCGCGACGAGGCGGGCCTGGCGCGGCTGGCTGCCGTGGGTGTGGCACAGACCCTGCGGGTCGATGTGTCCGATCCGGCCAGCGTAAGCGGTCTGGCCTGGCAGCTGGGCAGCGTGGCGATCGATCTGGCGCTGTACGTGGCCGGACAGATGAGCCGTGCCGATGCCACCATGCCGCCCACACAGCCGGAATTCGACCGGGTCATGCACGCCAATGTGCTCGGAGCCATGCAGATCATTCCCCAGCTGGCGCCGGGAGTGGAGCAGGGGCGTGCCGGTCAGGGCGGTACCTTTGCCTTCATTTCCAGTGCCATGGGGCGGATGACGGAGACAGGCGGCAGCGATGCCTGGCTGTACCGCGTCAGCAAGGCTGCACTCAATATGGCGGTGGTGTCTGCCCAGCACAGCTACCCCACGGTCTCCATGGTGCTGGTGCATCCGGGATGGGTGCGCACGGACATGGGCGGGGATCGGGCTCCGCTGTCGGTGCAGGACAGCGCCACCGGCATCCGCCAGACCCTGGATGCGCTGACGCCTGCTGCCCATGCACGATTCGTGCGGTACGACGGTACGGAATACCAGGGCTGGTGAGGCATGGCGGCAGGTGCAGAGACGCTGGCCTGACCGGCTGCCTGCCATGGGAGCACGGGTAGACTACCCGGCATGAAGAAACATCCTGCCTCTCCTGTCTGGCCAGATGGCCCCTGCCCGTGCGGCCGAAGCGATGCCGCAACGGGCCGCCCCCTGTCGGGGGCTGCCTGCTGTGGGCGCTACATCGGGCATTTTGCCGACGTACCGGCTCCGGATGCCGAAAGCCTCATGCGCTCGCGCTATACCGCGTTTGTACGGGAGGATGTCGACTACCTCCTGCACACCTGGCATGCCGACACCCGCCCACCCACGCTCACCTGTGAAGCCGGCGTGCGCTGGCTGGGGCTGGAGGTGCGGGACGTGCATGTGGCAGACGCCTGCCATGCGGAGGTCGAATTCGTGGCCCGTTCGCGACTGCAGGGGCGCGCTTCCCGCCTGCACGAGCGCAGCCGGTTCGTGCGCGAGCCCGATGCACAGGGCGTGTGGCGGTGGAGCTATGTGGATGGGGAGCTGTCATGACGATGACGCGACAGGCATGGACCTGCCTGCTGTTCGATTGCGATGGCGTTCTCGTCGACAGCGAGCCGCTCACCATGGGCGTGCTGCGCGACATGCTCGAGGAGCTGGGCTGGACGATGGATCTCGAGGAGTGCATGCGCCTGTTCGTGGGCAAGGCCACCCGTGACGAGGCGGCTCGCATCGAGCGCGAGACGGGGAAACCCTTCACGGTGGAATGGCTGCATCGTTTCTGGGCACGTCGGGATGTGGCCTTGCGCGCCCATCTGCAGCCCATGGCCGGTGCGCCGGAACTGGTGCATGCCGCGCGTGCGGCGCTGGGACGATCCATGGCCTGCGTGTCGGGAGCCGACCGGGACAAGCTCCGGCTCCAGCTGGAAAAGACCGGCATGTGGGCGGCGTTCGAGGGGCGGGTGTTCAGTGGCCATGATTTCCCGCGCAGCAAGCCCCATCCCGACGTGTACTGCGCAGCCATGCGGGCCCTGGCAGTGCAGCCCGAACAGTGCGTGGTCATCGAGGATACGGCCACCGGCGTGCGCGCGGGCGTTGCGGCCGGGGCACAGGTGCTGGGCTATTGCTGCGAAGGCAATCCCGTGGTGACGCCCGAGCTGCTGCGAGCAGCTGGAGCCCATCGGGTGGTGCGCGATCTCGCAGAGGTGACCCGCTGGGTGAAGAGGGGGTTGGGCCCGGAGCTGCCCGGAAGCTGAAGAAGACGTGCCGCCCGCGCCCCGCAGGGCGGCATTGTGTCTGTGTCGTGTGCTTTTGTCAGAAACAGAAAAGCCTGTCTCTTCGAGATGAAGAAACAGGCTTTGCAGGTATTTGGTGGGCCCTGTAGGGATCGAACCTACGACAAACGGATTAAGAGTCCGCTGCTCTACCAACTGAGCTAAGAGCCCTGCGACAGAGATGAATTATGCACGTTTTCAGCCCGGTTTGCCAGGTTTCCGAAAAATTTTTTCGGAAACCTGTGCGCGGGCCCTGCATGCCCGGGGCAGGAAAAGGGGGGAACCGGGCACAATGCCCCTATGAGTGCCATCTTGCCTGGTCTTTCTGCTGCCACAACCGTACCCTCCGGAGTCTCTGCGGACGAGGTGTCTTCTCCATGTCGCAAAAAATGCCGCATCGACGAGGCGACTGGTCGGTGCGAGGGATGTTTGCGCACCCTCGACGAGATCGTGCGGTGGAGGGACATGGACTCCGTCGCGCGGCAGGCCGTGTGGGCAGCGATTCGGCAGCGGGCGGCTGATGGGCCGTTGCGCTGATGGGGCGCTGTGCGGACAGAGTTTTTGGAAGGGGGATTTCATCCATGCCAGTTGTTCATTTCTTTTTTGACGTGGTGTCGCCGTATGCCTATCTGGCATTCCATCTGCTGCCGCAGACGCTGGAGGGGCTGGCGTGCCGAGTGAACTACCGACCTGTGGTGCTGGGAGCGCTGCTCAAGGCGCACGGCACTCCACCGCCGGTGCAGCTCCCGCCCAAGCGGGACTGGATCCGGCGGCACACGCTCTGGCTGGCTGGGCAGCATGGCCTGCCCATGCGGATGCCGGCGGTGCATCCGTTCCGTTCCCTGCCGTGGCTGCGCATGGCCTTGGCGAGCAGTCCGCACGGGCTGCCGAGTCGGTATGTGTGCGAGACCCTTTTTCAGGCCATCTGGGAGGAGGGACGCGATCCCGATGATGCGGACTTCCAGCAGGAGATCTGGCAGGCCATGACGGCCCTGTTGCCCGAGGTGCGCGATCCAGCGGGAGAGGCGGTGAAGGCCGAGCTGTTCGCTCTGGGCGAGGAAGCACTGCGTCTGGGGGTGTTCGGCGTGCCGACCTTTGTGCTCCAGACGGCTTCGGCTGCGACTGGGGAGGGCACCGACGACCATGCGCTGTTCTGGGGTGTGGACAGTCTGCCGATGCTGCGCGATGCGCTGCTGGCCTGTCAGCCGGGAGCCGACGTGCCGGAGGTGGTCGCATGAAGGCCCTGCTGCAGCGCGTGCGTCAGGCCAGCGTGACGGTGGAGGACGAGGAGATAGGCCGGATCGGTCCCGGTCTGCTGGTGCTGCTGTGTGCGGAGCCCCAGGATGACGAGGCGGTGGCCGATCGCCTGTTGGCCAAGGTGCTCAAGCTGCGCATCTTCAGCGATGCCGAAGGTCGTCTCAATCGCGACCTCAGGGACCTTGATGGCGCAGGGACACCGGGCGGTCTGCTGCTGGTGAGCCAGTTCACCCTGGCGGCGGACTGTTCGCGCGGCAATCGCCCGAGCTTCACGGGGGCAGCGCCTGCTGCGCAGGGGCGTGCGCTCTATGACCATGTGGTGCAGCAGGCGCGGTGCCTGCACCCGGACGTGGCCACGGGGCGCTTTGGAGCCGACATGCAGGTGGCGCTCGTCAATGATGGGCCGGTGACCATCTGGCTCGACATGCAGCCCTGAGCGCGGGAGCTGGCGTCACGGGGCCCCCTACAATCTGCGCCATGTCGTCACGCCGTTCCTCTTCTGCATCCGCTGCCCGGCAGGATGCCGCCTGTCCCGCTGTCCACATCTCCGAGGATGGACGCAGCCGCTATCTGCATCTTGGAGGCACACCCTGGATACAGGGCAGCATGCGGCTGGGCAATGCCTGGGCCATCGATCTGGAGTACGTGCAGCGCATGATGGCATGGCTGCTGTTCGTGGAGCCGGACAGCGTGTCTGAGCGGCGTGCCCTGCAGCTGGGGCTGGGGGCGGCCGCCCTGACCAAGTTCGCCTTTCGCAAGCTCGGCATGCGCACAAGCTGCATCGAGCTCAATCCGCAGGTGGTGGCGGCCTGCCGGCAGTGGTTCCGTCTGCCGGCAGACAGCGAGCGGCTGGAGGTGCGGATCGCGGATGCGGGTCTGGCCATTGCGGAGCCCGAGTGGCAGGGCGTGGTCGATGCGCTGCAGGTGGACCTGTACGACCAGGAAGCCGCTGCCCCGGTGCTCGACGATGCGGACTTCTATGCCCGCTGCCGCGACACACTCACTCCCGATGGCTGCATGACCGTGAACCTGTTCGGGCGCGACAGCAGCTTCGTGCGCAGCGTGCAGCGCATGGCCGGGGCCTTCGGGCCAGGTGCCGTGTGGTGCTTCCGTCCTACCCGCGAGGGCAATACGGTGGTGCTGGCCCTGCGCGATGCGGCATCGGCCCCGTCACCGGAGGGGATGCAGGCGCGGGCCGAGGTGATCCGGGCGCGCTGGGGCCTGCCGGCGCACAAATGGATCAAGGTGCTGCGCCGGCTGGAGGACGTGCCGGACGTGGCCTCAATGGCGTGACGACACCACGATGCCTGCCACGATCAGGACAAAGGCCACTGCGTGGAACCAGGCAGGCGATTCGCCGAGGAAAAAGGCCGACAGCAGGGCCGCGAAAACCGGCGTCAGGTTGGTGAAGAAGCTCCCGATGGTGGGGCCTGCCTGCTGCACCCCCATGCCCCAGAAGGCAAACGCCAGAATGGCAGGACCGATGGCCACGTAGGCCAGCCCCGCCCAGAGGGCCGGGCTCCAGACGATGTGCAGATCGGGCTCGACGGCCCATTCGATGCCCGTGAAGAAGAGCGACCACACCACCCCCAGGGCGATCTGTGCGAGCAGAAAGGCCTTCCAGTCCCCGCGGAGTCCGGCGGGTTCGCGGGTGTGCATCAGCATCCAGCTGTAGAACGACCAGCACAGTGTGGCCGCCAGCATGAACAGGTCGCCCACCACAAGGTGCAGGTGCAGCAGGTTGCTCCAGCTTCCCCGCGACAGCACGAGCAGCACGCCGGCCAGCGAGAGGGCAGCGCCCCACAGCTTGGGGCGCGTGATCGGCACATCGTAGAACAGGCGGCCGACGAGCATCATGCCCAGCGGCATGCTGCTGGCCACCAGGGTGACGTTGACCGGGGTGGAGGTCCGCAGTGCCATGTACTGCAGCATGTTGTAGCAGCCGATGCCCAGCAGTCCCAGCAGGGAAAACCGCTTCCAGTGCGCCCACAGCGGGCTGCCGGGACGCAGGACACCGCCGGCAAAGGGCAGCAGGATCAGGCATGCGAGCACCCAGCGCAGCAGGTTCAGGGTGACGGGGGGAATGAGCGGGTTGAGTGCACGGCCCACCACGGCATTGCCGGCCCACAGCAGCGGGGCCACCGTGAGCATGGTGGCCGCCCGCGCCGTGAGGTGGGGCGTGGCCGCAGCCGAGGCAGAGGAGGGGGCGCCCGAGGCGGAGTGTGAGGGTACAGACATTCCCCAGACTGTAACAAAGATCGATGCATGGCCTCTGGCCGGACAGGGCTGGCAGAGTCAGGGCCCCCGTCTCATCGGCCCTGAGGGTGTCGGGGATATCCGTTCCGGGTGGGAGCCAGGCGGTCGGTGCGCGGTACGATCGCCGCATATCGAATACCAGCCCAGGAGCACTCCATGTCGTCCTCATCCATTCGCAGCCGTGTCGTGCAGGTGAACGCGCCCGGGGGGCCGGACGCCATGGAGATCTGCACTGTCGACATTCCGGCGCCCGGGCCCGGTGAGGTTCGGGTGCAGCACCATGCCGTAGGGCTCAATTTCATCGATGTGTACCAGCGTACCGGGCTGTATGCCCTGCCCATGCCCTTGCGGCTGGGTCTGGAGGCTGCCGGGGTCGTGGAGTCGGTGGGGGAGGGCGTGAGCCATCTCCATGCCGGCGACCGCGTGGCCTACGTGGCGCCCAGTCCCGGCAGCTATGCCGATTGGCGCACCCTGCCGGCCATGACCGTCTGCCGCCTGCCGGATGGGATTTCCTTCGAGACGGGCGCAGCCATGATGCTCAAGGGGCTGACGGCCGAATATCTGCTGCGCCGCGTGCGGGGGCAGCTCGACGTGGAGGCAGGGGATCATGTGCTGTTCCATGCCGCTGCCGGCGGCGTGGGGCTCATTGCCTGCCAGTGGGCACGGGCGCTGGGGCTGCAGCTCATCGGCACGGCGGGCAGCGACGAGAAGTGTGCCCTGGCGCAGAGCCTGGGGGCTGCCCACGTCATCAACTACCGCACCGAGAACTTCGTGGAGCGTGTTCGCGAGATCACAGGCGGGCAGAAGGTCAAGCTGGTGCTGGACTCGGTCGGCAAGGACACGTTCGAGGGATCGCTCGATTGCCTGATGCCCTTCGGCCTCATGGTGACCTACGGCAATGCCTCTGGACCGGTGCCTCCGGTGGCACCGCTGGTGCTGGCCCAGAAGGGCTGCCTGTACCTCACGCGGCAGACGCTGTTCACTCACCTGCGCTCGCGGGAAACCGTGCAGGCCATGGTCGATGAACTCTTCGGCATGGTGACCTCGGGCAGGATCCAGATCCATATCGGGCAGCGATTTGCGCTGGAGGACGTGCGCGAGGCCCACCGGAGCCTGGAGGCGCGTCAGACCATGGGCTCCACCATCCTGACCCTGTAGCACGGCGGCGAGGCACGTCGACCGCTGCCGCCCGAGGGTGTGGCGGAGGCCCGACAGCCCTGCGGCCGGCGGGCCTCCGGGGCCGTGGCGCCGCCGCAAGGTTTCTGGCGAACGGTATGATGTAGCGCAAAAGACAGCAGCAGCGTGCCCCGAGCGGAGCCGCGCTGGCTGTGCAGCACACACAAGGCCAGAGACCCAGGCGGAGGACCCATTCCATGCACACCACAACCCATCGCATCGGCATCCAGTGGATTCTGGGGGCGGCAGCCCTGCTGGCTGCGGCCGGTGTGCAGGCCTCCTGCTTCACGGTCTACAACGCCAGGGGGCACATGGTGCAGCGTTCGGCGGAGACGCCGGTGAACATGGCCTACCAGCTGCACCAGACCGTGCCGCGCCGCTTCGGGCGCGGGGCCTCCATGGTGTTCGAGAACTCCACCTCGCGCTGCATCGACTACGAGAACCGCCGCAGCGTGCGGCTCTCGCGCCACGGCGGAGCGCATGCGCGGGACGACACCAACTCCATTCTCGACGACATGGCCAGCGCCTACCGCGGGTCGGCCGGCTACCGCACGGACACCTGGCTGGCGGATGTCAAGCTCAACGGTAGCCGCTGATCATCGCGATCCGGGCTGCGTGCGGGGGCCTGCAGCCACCGCCTGAGGGCGCAGGCAGCAGGGGGCACAGCCCCGCCATCAGACCGTGCGGCTGCGGGCCAGCGGCGGGTTGCGGCTGAAATAGTCCTGGATGCCGCGGTGCAGCGAGTCGG
Source organism: Brachymonas moutaii (nom. illeg.) (assembly GCF_049977365.1). Taxonomy (NCBI): domain Bacteria; kingdom Pseudomonadati; phylum Pseudomonadota; class Betaproteobacteria; order Burkholderiales; family Comamonadaceae; genus Allobrachymonas; species Brachymonas moutaii (nom. illeg.). Next base: position 20,687 of record NZ_JBNGEN010000004.1, read on the forward strand.
CCATGCGGGCCTGGTAGGAGGGATCGCGCAGCCGGGCCTCTTCCTCGGGATTGCTGACAAAGGCGGTTTCCACCAGCACGCTGGGAATGTCGGGGGCCTTGAGCACGGCAAATCCGGCCTGCTCGACCTTGCCCTTGTGAAGGCGGTTGATCTTGCCGATTTCGCCCAGCATGGAGTTGCCGAGCACCATGCTGTCGCGGATCTGGGCGGTGGTGCTCAGGTCGAGCAGGGCACGCTGCACGAGCGTGTCGCGGCTGCGCACATTGATGCCACCCACCAGATCGGCTTCGTTTTCCTTGTTGGCCATCCAGCGAGCGGCGCTGCTGCTGGCTCCCTTGGAGCTCAGGGCAAAGACACTCGATCCCCGTGCCTGGGGCGTGATGAAGGCATCGGCGTGGATGCTCACGAACAGGTCGGCCTGCACCCTCCGGGCCTTCTGGACCCGCACGTGCAGCGGCACGAAGAAGTCGGCATCCCGCGTCATGAACACCCGCATCGGGTTGCCGCGGACCGTGGTGCCGTCGATGCGCTGGCGCAGCAGGTGGCCGATGCGCAGCACGATGTCCTTTTCGTGGGTGCCCGCCGGGCCGGTGGCGCCCGGGTCCTCCCCTCCATGTCCGGGGTCGATGGCGACGATGATGAGCCGGCTGGTCTTGCGGCCCGTGAGCACGGCAGGGGCTTCGATGGAAGGGGCTGGCTCGGCGGGAGCCGGGGCGCTGTGCCTGCGTGGCGGGGCGTCCAGGGCAGCCAGCTCGGGCAGCTGGTGGGCGGGGCCTGTACGGCCGTTGCGGCGGGCAATGAGTGCGCCGAGGGCATCGGGAGGCGTTCCACGGCGCACTGGCGGGGCTGCCGGACGGGCGGGGGGAGGGGCAGTCGGAGCAGGGGCAGCGGTGTCGCGTTCGGCGATGAACTGCGCCAGCGGATCGACCGGACGGGAGGGAAACAGGTCGAACACCAGCCGGTTGCGATAGGCAGCGACCGGCGGCAGGCTGAAGACCTGGGGCGAGATCGGCTGTTTGAGGTCGATCACGATGCGCACGAGTTCCGGGGTGTACTGTCCTACGCGGATGCGGGCGATGTTCGGGTCGTTGGCCTGCACCTTGGCCACCAGATCGCGCAGGGCAGGGGTGAGCGGCACCCCCGTGAGATCCACGGCCAGCCGGGGCGGATTCTGGATCGCGCGCTGGCTGTACTGCAGGGGCTGGTCCGATTCGAGGGTGATGCGGGTGTAGTCCGGTGCGGGCCAGACCCGTACGGCCACGATGTTGGCTGCGCGCGCAAGGGTATGCACCCCCGCCATCAGGGCGCCCGCGAGTTGCACGAGATGCCGACGCTTGATCATCATGAGAGAGCCTGCAGGAGATGTTCGCCGGTGGGAGTGGCGGCCTCGATGCGCACGTGGCGGACATCGTCGTCCTGCACGGCCACATGCAGCGTCCAGTCGGCCACGGGCAGGAGCGGGCCCGCTTTTTCGGGCCATTCGACCAGTTTGAGCCCGGGGCTGGCAAACAGGTCGCGGAAGCCGGCATCCTCCCACTCGCGGGGATCGTTGAAACGGTAGAAATCGAAGTGCCAGACCGGCGCCAGCGCGGTGTCATACGGCTCCACCACGGCGTAGGTAGGGCTCTTGATGCGGCCATGCACCCCGAGCGCGCGCAGCACGTGGCGCACCAGGGTGGTCTTGCCCGCTCCCAGGTCGCCATCGAGCAGCAGCACCATGTCGAGGGGAGAGGGCAGACTGCACCACTGCGCAACCAGCCGCGCCGCAAAGTCGGCGGTGGCGGATTCGTCTGGCCAGGTGAAGGTTTTTACAATCATGGGCGTGAACTGTCAGTCCTCCGCATTATCTCCCGATCATCTGCTGGCGTGCATCCGCGAGGCAGCCCACTCCCTGGGCTTTGCCCACGTGGGGGTGGCCGATGTCGATCTGGCCAGTGCCGAACCGGGTCTCCTGGCCTGGCTGGCGCAGGGTTTCCATGGGGAAATGGCCTACATGGCCGCCCACGGGCTGCGCCGCGCCCGCCCCGCCGAACTGGTGCCGGGCACGGTGCGGGTGCTGACCGTGCGCATGGACTACCTGCCGGCGGCCACCCCGGCCGACTGGCGTGCGCGGGAGCTGCGGCGCCTGACCGAGCCTGGCGAGGCCGTCATTTCGCTCTATGCCCGAGGCCGGGACTACCACAAGGTCGTCCGTGGCCGGCTGCAGAAGTTGGCCGACACCATCGCAGGCTGGGTGGGGCCCTTCGGGCACCGCGTGTTCACCGATTCCGCCCCTGTGCTGGAGGCCGAGCTGGCCGGGCGCAGCGGACAGGGCTGGCGGGGCAAGCACACCCTGGTGCTGAGCCGCACGGCGGGGTCCACCTTCTTCCTGGGGGAGATCTACATCGACTTTGCCCTGCCGCTCACGGAGCCCGAGCAGGGGCACTGCGGGCACTGCCATGCCTGTCTCGATGCCTGCCCCACCGGGGCCATCACGGCCCCCTATCGGCTCGATGCGCGGCGCTGCATCTCGTACCTCACCATCGAGCATGCGGGCAGCATCCCCGAAGACCTGCGACCGCGCATGGGCAACCGCATCTACGGCTGCGACGACTGCCAGCTCGTGTGCCCCTGGAACAAGTTCGCACGGCGCAACGCACTGCCCGATTTCGACGAACGCCACGGGCTCGGGCATGCCGAGCTGCTGACGTTGTGGCAGTGGAGCGAGGAGGAGTTCCTGCGGCGGACCGAGGGCAGCCCCATCCGGCGCATCGGGCATGCACGCTGGCTGCGCAATCTGGCCGTGGCCCTGGGCAATGCCCTGCGGGTGGCGGCTCCGGCACAGGTGCCCGCAGTGCGCGCCGCCCTGCAGCAGCATCTGGCACATCCCGACCCGATCGTGCGCGAACATGTGCAGTGGGCCCTGCGCCAGCGGGACGCCGATGATCCCGCTGGCGGCAGTGCGCGCGCATAGGCTCCTGTGCACCGCAGCAGACATCTGCCCATACGCCTTGCGCCGGATAATCATGCCATGACGCGCACTTCCGCTCCTTCCCCTGTGCCCGCCGATGTCTCGGCCATCGACGCCTTCGTCGACGCGCTGTGGCTGGAAGACGGGCTGTCGACCAACACCCTGGCCGCCTACCGGCGCGATCTCACCCTGTTTGCAGATTGGCTGCTGCATCACAGCGGTTCAGGCTGCACCCTCGATACCGCTTCCGAGCCCGAGCTGCAGCACTACCAGGCGGCCCTGTACCTGCAGGGGGGCAAGGCCACGAGCGCCAACCGCAAGCTCACCGTTCTTCGGCGCTATTACCGCTGGGCCGTGCGCGAGCGGCGCAGGGCCGAAGACCCGACCCTGCGCCTGATGGCCGCCAAGCAGCCGGTGCGGGTGCCCCACAGCCTGTCCGAGGCCCAGGTCGAGGCCCTGCTGGCCGCGCCCGATGTGACGACCCTGCTCGGGCTGCGGGATCGGGCCATGCTCGAACTGATGTACGCCAGCGGGCTGCGCGTGAGCGAGCTGGTGGGGTTGCGGCGCCATGGGCTGGGTCTGGGCGAGCAGGTGGTGCGCGTGACCGGCAAGGGGGACAAGGAGCGCCTGGTGCCTTTCGGTGACGAAGCCGCACGCTGGCTGGAGCGCTATCTCCAGGAGGTACGCCCCGTGCTGCTGGCCGGCCGTGCGTCCGATGCGGTGTTCGTCACGGCCCGGGGCATGCATGCCGGCGAGGCGATGACGCGCGTGATGTTCTGGAACCTGGTCAAGCGGTATGCGCGCAAGGCCGACATCCAGGCGCCGCTGTCGCCGCATACCCTGCGGCATGCATTCGCCACCCATCTGCTCAACCACGGAGCCGATCTGCGCGCGGTGCAGATGCTGCTCGGGCATGCCGACATCAGCACCACCACCATCTACACCCATGTGGCGCGCGAACGGCTCAAGACGCTGCATGCCCGGCACCACCCGCGTGGCTGAGGCCGTGACTCCGGGCCGGGCCATCCAGCTCCAGGGCTTGCGTACAGGGCAGTACGCCCGTGGCGGAGCCCCCTTCGCTGGCATGGTTCGATGAACCAGAAAAAAGGCGCCGCTCCCGAAGGAGCCGCGCCTGTGGCCGGCATATAGCCCGTGACATGGCACGGGGCGCAGGAGGGGCTCAGTGCTCGACCTGCGTCACGTCGCGCACGGCACCGGTGTCGGCACTCGTCGTCATGGCGGCATAGGCACGCAGGGCAGCCGAAACGTGGCGCTCGCGGTTGACCGGCTTCCAGGCCGTCTTGCCACGGGCTTCCATGGCGCTGCGGCGTTCGGCGAGCACGTCATCGCCCACGGCCAGATGGATGCGGCGCTGCGGAATGTCGATCTCGATGGCATCGCCTTCCTCGATGAGGCCAATGGCGCCACCTTCGGCTGCTTCGGGCGATGCGTGTCCGATGGACAGGCCCGATGTGCCGCCCGAGAAGCGGCCATCGGTCAGCAGCGCACACTGCTTGCCCAGCCCCTTGCTCTTGAGGTAGCTCGTGGGGTAGAGCATTTCCTGCATGCCAGGGCCTCCCTTGGGGCCTTCGTAGCGGATCACCACCACGTCACCGGCAACGACCTGGTCGGCCAGAATGGCCTCGACGGCATCGTCCTGGCTCTCGAACACGCGGGCACGGCCGGTGAACTTCCAGATGCTTTCATCGACACCAGCCGTCTTCACCACGCAGCCGCGTTCGGCAATGTTGCCGAACAGCACGGCCAGGCCGCCATCCTGCGAGTAGGCATGGGCCTGGTCGCGGATGCAGCCTTCGGCGCGGTCGGTATCGAGCGACTTGTAGCTGCGGCTCTGGCTGAAGGCCTGCGTGGTGCGCACGCCGCCGGGGGCAGCCAGGTAGCGCAGATGGGAGGCACTGCCCTCGTTGTTGCGCATGACATCCCACTCGGCCAGCGCCGTGTCGAGCGAGGGGCTGTGCACCGTGTGCACATGGCCGTGCAGCAGCCCGGCGCGGGACAGTTCGGACAGGATGCCCATGACCCCGCCGGCGCGGTGCACGTCTTCCATGTGGTACTTCTGCGTGGCAGGGGCCACCTTGCACAGGCACGGCACATGGCGGCTCAGGCGGTCGATGTCGGCCATGCGGAAATCCACCTCGGCTTCGCTGGCAGCCGCCAGCAGGTGCAGGATGGTGTTGGTCGAGCCACCCATGGCGATGTCGAGGCTCATGGCGTTCTCGAACGCTTCCTTGGTGGCGATGGAGCGGGGCAGCACGCTGTCGTCGTCCTGCTCGTAGTAGCGCCGCGCCAGTTCCACCACCAGGCGGCCTGCCTGCAGGAACAGTTCCTTGCGCTGGGCATGGGTGGCGACGAGCGAGCCGTTGCCCGGCAGGGAGAGGCCGAGCGCCTCGGTCAGGCAGTTCATGGAGTTGGCCGTGAACATGCCCGAGCACGAGCCGCAGGTGGGGCAGGCCGAGCGTTCGGTGGCGGCCACTTCGGCGTCGGGGATGCGGTCGTTGGCGGCGTCGACCATGGCATCGATCAGGTCGAGCTTGCGTTCCACCTGGCTGCCGTTGGCAATGGCGATGACCTTGCCGGCCTCCATGGGGCCGCCGGACACGAACACCGTGGGAATGTTCAGGCGCATGGCGGCCATGAGCATCCCGGGGGTGATCTTGTCGCAGTTGCTGATGCACACCAGGGCGTCGGCGCAGTGCGCGTTGACCATGTATTCGACGCTGTCGGCGATCAGGTCGCGGCTTGGCAGGCTGTAGAGCATGCCCAGATGCCCCATGGCAATGCCGTCGTCGATGGCGATGGTGTTGAACTCCTTGGCCACGCCGCCTGCGGCTTCCACTTCGCGGGCCACCAGCTGGCCGAGGTCATGCAGGTGCACATGCCCGGGCACGAACTGCGTGAACGAATTGGCAATGGCGATGATGGGCTTGCCGAAATCCCCGTCCGTCATGCCGGTGGCGCGCCAGAGCGCACGGGCGCCGGCCATGTTGCGGCCGTGGGTGGAAGTGTGGGAACGGTATTGCGGCATGAGTGAAATCCTTGTGGTGAGGCATGTGCGTCAGACACATGTCATGTATCGATCGATTATGCCAAATCACTCTGGAAAGTCACGATTTCCCTGACTGGGGAGAGAGGGGGGTGGTGTTACAATTTATCAGATTAACTAGTGACGGAGACACCGACGATGGGACAGAGCTACCAAGATCTTTACCGGCAAAAACTCGTATCGGCTGAAACGGCTGCTGCGCTGGTCAAGTCGGGCGATACCGTTTTCATGGGCGAATTCGTCCAGAACGTCGAGGCATTCGATGCCGCACTGGCACTGCGCAAGAACGACCTGCGCGATGTGATCCTGACCACCACCACGCGCGTCAAGCCGCTCAAGTGCGTGGAGGCCGATCCGCGCCGCGAATCGTTCATCTGGAACGACTGGCATTTCTCCGGCCTGGCTCGCAAGGGCGCCGAGAAGGGGCTGGCCAGCTACATTCCCTTCACCTACCACCAGGGCCCCAAGATCGTGGACGAGTACATCGCTCCCGATGTGGCCGTGGTGCAGGTCACTCCCATGGACGTGCATGGCTACTTCAACCTGTCGACCAGCTGCTCGATGGGCCCGGCCTATCTGCGCAAGGCCAAGAAGGCCATTGTGGAAGTCAACACCTCCGTGCCGCGCTGCCTGGGTGGGCTGGAGGAGTGCATCCACATCTCCGAAATCGACCATGTGATCGAAGGCCCCAACACGCCGCTGGTCCAGCTGCCGGCCACTCCGGTGAGCGAGGCCGACCAGGGCATCGCCAACCACGTCATGAACCTGATCGAGGACGGCTCCACGATCCAGCTCGGCATTGGGGCCCTGCCCAACATCGTCGGGGCCATGATCGCTCAGAGCGACCTCAAGGACCTTGGCGTGCACACCGAGATGCTGGCCGACTCCTATGTCGACATGTACGAGGCTGGCCGCATCACCGGCAAGCGCAAGGGCATCGACCACGGCAAGATGGTCTACACCTTCGCCATGGGCTCCCAGAAGCTCTATGACTTCCTGGACATGAACCCGGCCGCCGCGATCTTCCCGGTGTCCTACACCAACAACCCGAACGTGATCGGCAGCAACCCCAAGGTGGTCGCCATCAACAACGCGATCGAGGTGGATCTGTTCTCGCAGGTGTCGAGCGAATCGGCCGGCACGCGCCAGATCTCCGGCACCGGCGGGCAGCTCGACTTCATCCTGGGTGCCTTCAACTCCGAAGGCGGCAAGGGCCTGATCTGCATCAGCTCCACCTTCAAGCAGAAGGACGGCACGCTGGCCTCGCGCATCGTGCCCACGCTGTCTGCCGGCTCCGTGGTGACCTGCCCGCGTTCGCTGGTGCACTACGTGGTGACCGAATACGGCTGTGCCCAGCTCAAGGGCAAGTCGACCTGGCAGCGTGCCGAGGCCCTGATCGCGATTGCGCACCCCGACTTCCGCGACCAGCTCGTCAAGGACGCCGCAGAAATGGGCATCTGGCGCCATTCCAACAAGCTGGACTGAGCCTGTCCGGCGCAGGCAGAAGCCTTTCGATGGCTGTCTGCCTCACCGCACAAAAAGGCGCTGCCCTTGCCCGGCAGCGCCTTTTTGCATGGACGGTGCAGCGGCAGCGTGCGGGGGCACCACATGATGTGCAGGATAAGGTGCTGGCCGGCAGGGCCTGAAGACAGAGGAGAAGACAGATGTCCGTGCAGACGGGATTGGTGTTTCTGGGAGTCAGTGTGGTGTGCAGCGTGGCCGTGGGCGCGCTTCTCAAGGCGGGGCGGGCACGCGGGCTGGATGTGCGGCAGGCCATCTTCATGAACTATGTGGTGGCGTCTTCCCTGTGTGCCTGGCTTCTGCGCCCGGATATTCCCCGGCTGTTCGAGCCAGGTCAGCCCTGGGGCATCTTTCTGGCGCTCGGGGTGTTGCTGCCGTCGGTGTTCCTGCTGCTGGCCCGTTCGCTGCACGAGGCGGGGCTGGCACGCACGGATGCAGCGCAGCGGCTTTCGCTCATCATTCCGCTGCTGGCGGCCTTTGTGTGGTTCGGCGAGCCCCTGACGGCGCGCAAGCTGCTGGGGGTAGGGCTGGCGCTCGGAGCCATGGCCTGCCTGCTGACCCGTTCCGGGCGCGGCGGTGCCCGCAAGGGGCATGGGGCAGGGAGCTGGATCTGGCCCCTGACCGTGCTGCTGGGGTATGGCGTGATCGACATCCTGTTCAAGCAGATGGCGAAAGCAGGGGCCGCCTTCCCGGGCGGCTTGCTGGCGGCCTTTGCGCTTGCCGGCGTGCTCATGCTGGGCTATCTGGCCGTGGTGCGGGTGCGCTGGGGAGCAGGGCATCTGCTGGCCGGTGTGCTGCTGGGCGGGCTGAACTTTGCCAACATCTATACCTACATCCGGGCGCACCAGAGTCTGCCGGGCAATCCGGCGCTGGTGTTCTCCTCGATGAACATGGGGGTCATCGTGGGCGGGACGCTCCTGGGAGCCTGGGCTTTCCGTGAACCGCTGGGGCGGCTGAACTGGCTGGGCGTGGCGCTGGCGCTGGGGGCCATCGGGGCGATGATGCCGGCATAATCCGGAAAGCCCGGCAGCCTGTCGGCGACAGCGTCTCCCGGAGACGAGGCGCCGATGCAAGGCGCCGCGCCTGCCTTGCCTTCTCCATTCCTCTCGCTCTCGACTGTTGCCCATGCGTCTGCGCCCTGCCTGGATCATCGTTGCCGCCTGCATTGCCACGGCCTGCGCCGGACTGGGAGTGTGGTACTGGCTCACGGCTCCCACGGTGCTGCGGCTGGCCGTGGGCAACGAAGGCCGTGAGCATGCACGGCTCATGAACGCCTTTGCGCAGAAGCTCACGGCCGAGCACGCCGCCGTGCGGCTGAAGCTGGTGCGCAACCAGAATCTGGTGGAGAGCGCGGCCATGCTCGATGCCCACGAGGCCGATGTGGCCGTGGTGCGCAGCGACCACATGCCGCGCGATGGACTCACGCTGGCAATCCTGAACCGTTCGGCCATCGTCTTTGTGGCGCCCGCAGGCAGCCGGCTGCGCCGGGTAGCCGACCTGCGGGGGCACGCGGTAGGGGTGCTGCGGGGTGCGACCGACAACACGGGCATCTTCGATGCGCTGCTGGCCAAGGACAAGCTCGACCGCAGCCATGTGCGCGTGGTGTCCGTCACCTACGGCGATCTGCAGGAAGTGATCGACACCCATCGGGTGGATGCGATCATGGTGGCTTCTCCGATCCAGAGCGGCATGGTGGAGCGGGTGCTGACGGCCATGACCACGGGAACCGGCCCCCGGAGCCGCCCGGTGCTCTTCGGCGTGGAAGATGCCGAGGCGCTGGCCGCGCACGACCAGGCCTTCGACGCGACCGATCTGCCGCGCGGTACCTTCGGCACCGACCCGGCATGGCCGGCGGAGGATCTCTCTACCGTGTCGATCACGCAGCGTCTGGTGGCGAGCCGCCAGGTGCGCGATGGCCCGGCGGGTGACCTGACGCGGCTGCTGTTCACCATGCGCACGGCACTGGCTGCGCAGATACCCTCGGCCAATGCCATCGAGGCGCTTGACCCCGACGATGCGGCCACGGTGGGGCTGCATCCGGGGGCGCGGCAGTACTATTCAGGCGAGCAGCAGACGTTCATCGAGCGCTACTCGGATTTTTTCTATATCGGGATCACGCTCCTGACCATGGTGGCATCGGCCATCGGGGGGCTGTGGAGCTACCTGCTGTCGCAGCGGCAGGAGTCGGCCGTGCACATGGCGCACCGGCTGCTCAAGCTGCAGTACCACGCCCGGCTGGCGGCCGATGCCGAGGTGCTCGACGACATCGAGGCCCAGGCCGATGAGCTGCTGGGTCAGGCGGTGACCATGGCCGAGGAGGGGCGCATGAATGGCTCCCAGTTCCATACCTTTGCCGTGCTCAACCAGAGTCTGCTGGCCGCGATTGCCCAGCGCCATGCCCGGCTGGCTGCTGCATGGGGGCCAGAGCACGCCGGGGCTGTATCCGGGGATCAGCGGTCCGCGTAGGGGTTGGCAATGCCCAGGCCAGCCAGGATGCGGATTTCCTCGGCTTCCATGGCTTCGGCATCGGCCTCACTGGTTTCGTGGTCCCAGCCCTGGGCGTGCAGGGCACCGTGCACGAGCAGGTGGGTGTAGTGCTCGGCCAGGGGCTTGCCGAGCTCGGCAGCCTCGCGTGCCACCACGGGAGCGCACAGCACCAGATCGGCCATGACCATGGGCGCGCCGCTGTAGTCGAAAGTCAGCACGTTGGTGGCGTAGTCCTTGTTCCGGTAGTCGCGGTTGAGCGTCTGTCCTTCTTCGGCATCGACGATGCGCACGGCGAATTCCCCATGCTGCACGTCCTGCCCCAGGGCGTGACGCAGGGTGCGGATGACATGGTGGCGGGGCAGGGCCGCGCGGTGCAGGGGCGCATCGGCAAGGCGGGCGAACTGCAGCGAAAGAGCGAGCGGAGGCAGGGGGGCGGTCATGCGGTGTCCTTGGCGCGGCGGGTGGCACTGGTGGCGGCATCGTAGGCGTCGACGATGCGCCCGACCAGGGGGTGACGCACCACGTCGGCGCTGGTGAAGCGCACATGGGAGATGCCATCGACCCGGCGCAGGACGCGCTCGGCATCGATCAGGCCGCTGGTCTGCCCTTTGGGCAGGTCGATCTGGCTCACGTCGCCCGTCACCACGGCCTTGCTGCCGAATCCGATGCGGGTGAGGAACATCTTCATCTGCTCGGGGGTGGTGTTCTGGGCCTCATCGAGAATGACGAAGGCGTTGTTGAGCGTGCGGCCCCGCATGAAGGCGAGCGGAGCGATTTCGAGCGCGCCGCGCTCGAAGGCCTTCTGCACCTTCTCGAACCCCATGAGTTCGTAGAGTGCGTCATAGAGCGGGCGAAGGTAGGGATCGACCTTCTGCACCATGTCGCCCGGGAGAAAGCCGAGCCGCTCGCCCGCCTCGACCGCCGGCCGGGTGAGCACGATGCGCTGCACGCTGCTGCGTTCGAGGGCGTCGACGGCACAGGCCACGGCCAGCCAGGTCTTGCCCGTGCCGGCCGGCCCGATGCCGAAGGTGATGTCGTGGTCGGCAATGTTCTGCAGGTAGACGCCCTGGGTGGCGGTGCGCGCACGCAGGTCTCCCCGGCGGGTGGAAAGCCCGGCGTCCTCGGTGGGCAGGGGCTCGGTGCCGTCCCCGGCGAGCATGAGCTGCACGAGGCTGGCCGGCACCGGGCGGGCGGCCTGTTCGTAGAGGGCCTGCAGCACCTCCATGGCCTGGTGGGCGGCGGCCTTGGGGCCTTCGACCTTGAACTGTTCGTGGCGGTGTGCGATGCGCACTTCCAGAGAGCGCTCGATGGTGCGCAGATGCTCGTCGAGCGGGCCGCACAGGTGGGACAGCCGGCTGTTGTGAAGGGGGGTGAAGCTGTGGCGTAGGATCATGATGGAGAGGGCGCATGGCTGCCGCCGCAGGCGGGATGCGGCTGTGGCATCATCGCGGGGGCTTGCGCTCGACAGGTTCAAAGGATACCCCATGATCGGAAAACTCACCGGCACGCTGCTGGAAAAAACGCCTCCCCAGGTGCTCGTGGACTGTCACGGAGTGGGCTACGAGGTAGATGTGCCCATGGGCACGTTTTACAACCTCCCGGCCGTGGGGGCGACGGTGAGTCTGCTGACCCATTTTGTGGTGCGCGAAGATGCGCAGCTGCTCTATGGCTTCGGGACTGCGCAGGAGCGGGAGGTGTTCCGGCAGCTGCTGCGCATCAGTGGCGTGGGCGCGCGCACGGCGCTGGCCATTCTCTCGGGCATGAGCGTGGCCGATCTGGCCCAGGCCGTGGCAGCGCAGGAGACGGCGCGGCTGGTCAAGGTGCCCGGCATCGGCAAGAAGACGGCGGAACGGCTGCTGCTCGAACTCAAGGGCAAGCTCGGAGAAGTGGCGATGCCGGCAGCCGGCACAGGCGCGACAACCGAAGCCCAGCAGGACATTCTCCAGGCGCTGCTGGCCCTGGGCTACAGCGACAAGGAAGCCAGTGCCGCACTCAAGGCCCTGCCGGGCGATATCGGGGTCAGCGAGGGCATCCGCCAGGCCCTGCGTGCCCTGGCCCGATAGGGGGCGCTTGTCCCTGCCAAGCAGAGGAGCTGGCAGGGAGTGCGGCGGTTCTGGGCTGAGCGCCTCGTCTTAGCCTCGTCCTATCGTGAGACCGGCGCGGGGCATCCGGCCAGCCGGTGGGCATCTGCCGGAGTGAGCTGCCACAGCCGGCGGTGGTCGCGGTCCGAGGCGGGGGCCTGCCACACGAGCGGAGCATGGGCCAGCAGCGGCAGAGTGCGTTCCACATCGACACTGCCCCAGAGCCACAGGGTGTGGGTCAGTGTGGGGCTGCACAGGCGCTGGCGGAACTGCGAGAAGGTGAGCAGGTTGTCGTGCCGGACGGCGGGATCGAACTCCCCGGCATCCCATAGCTCCTTGCGCCAGGTGTCGCCCCACATGGCTTCGGGGTCGTCCCATACGCTGACGATCCAGGAGGGGGTGGGCTTGGCCAGATGGAACTGCAGGTCGGAGGCCAGGCTGTCGAGCATGACGACCTGATCGCCCGGCTGCAGGCGCGGGGCGAGCCAGCGTGCGGCGGCAGCGGCAGGCTGTGGGCGCATGAGCGTGATGGCGATCACCGTGGCCAGGCACAGCGCCACTGCACCCAGCACCGTGGCACCGACCAGCCGCGGGGAGGGGCTGCAGGCATTCGCCGGCGTCTGCTCGGCTGAGGCTGAAGAACTGCGGGGCTGTTCGCTCGAGATGCCCATCCCGATGCGCACCACCAGGAAGGCCCAGGCCGGCAGCACGGGCAGGATGTAGCCCACCAGCTTGGATTCGGGCAGGGAGAAGAAAAGAAGAATGAGCAGCAGCCACACCACGGCCAGGCGGTCGAGGCCGGCGGCGCTGTCGGGCGGGACGGGGCGGCCCCAGGTTCCCATAGCCGGCAGACTGCGTGCCGCCGGGCCGGAGGACCGGCGCCAGAGCGGGCGCAGGAACCAGAGGGTCCAGGGCAGGCACATGAGGATCAGCGTGGCGGGATAGAACCAGGCCGGATGGGCATTGTTGAAGCCGCCTGCGGCAAAGCGCTGAAACTGCTGGTAGACGAAGAAATAGTGAAAGAAGCCCGGAAAGCGCTGTTCCATGGCTCCATACCACGGCAGCACCACGACCGCAAAGAGCCCCATGCCCACGGGCGAAAGCAGTCGCAGGATATCGGCTCCGCGCCGCTGCCAGGCCAGCCACACCAGCAGCACCCCGCCGGGCAGGACAATGCCGATCAGGCCCTTGGCCAGCACGCCCAGTCCGGCCAGTCCGTAGGCGATCCAGACCCAGCGGCGGAACGGGCGCTGCCGCTGCGCCTGCAGCACGGCATGGGCGCCCGCCAGAATGGTGACGCTGATGAGCGCGCCGACCAGCATGTCCAGATTCAGGTATTGCCCACCCCCGAACAGCAGCGGCATGGTGGCGAGCACGAGCAGGGTCCGGCCGGCAATGCGCGGGCCGGCATGGCTGCGCAGGAAAAGGTAGGTGCCCATGCCCATGGTCCAGGCGGCCAGGGCGGCGGGCAGGCGGGCGACCCAGGGCGCCGCCCCCAGCAGCTGCATGGCTCCGGCAGCAAGCCAGTAGTACAGCGGAGGCTTGTGAAAGAAGGGCATGCCGTCGAGGCGTGGGGTGATCCAGTCCCCGCTGAGCAGCATGTGCAGGGCCACGCTGCCGTAGCGCCCTTCGTCCGGCATGGCGAGGGGGCGTACCCCAATGGTGGCCAGCAGCCACAGCGCCAGCAGCACGCCCGGCACAAGAAAGGGATGGCGCGCGCAGCGGGCGCGCCAAGGGCACAGGGAGAGGGAGGGCATGGGCCTGAGGGAGTGGGGTAAGGCGGAAAGACCGTAGGGCACCGAGCAGACGGTGCCGCCGCCAGCGGGCTTCGATATGCCACGCCAACAGCCGAACTGGAGCCGCAGAGCGGTTGCGCATGCTACAGGAAAAACGTGACGCCTAGATGACATTTGCGTGACGTGAATATGTCATCCGGGTGTCGTGCGGCATGACCTGCCTCCGGAGGGGACGCTGGGGGCTTTGCACAACCGCGCCCATCTGGCCGACAATGGGCGGCCTGTGTTTCGCCCCCGGTGGGCGCCGATGGATACCCCCATGCCCCTGCATACCGACAGTCTTTCCACCCTGGATTCCGAACCGGCACCGCGCATGGTGTCGGCTGCCCCCGTGTCGACGGGCGAGGAGGTGCTTGAACGCGCCCTGCGTCCGCGCCTGCTCGACGAATATGTGGGGCAGCACAAGGTGCGCGAGCAGCTCGAGATCTTCATCGGTGCGGCCCGCAAGCGGGGCGAGGCGCTCGACCATGTGCTGCTGTTCGGTCCGCCGGGGCTGGGCAAGACCACACTGTCGCACATCATTGCGCATGAGCTGGGCGTGAACCTGCGCCAGACGAGTGGCCCCGTGCTCGAAAAGCCCAAGGACCTGGCGGCCCTGCTCACGAACCTCGAACCCAACGATGTGCTGTTCATCGACGAGATTCACCGACTGAGTCCGGTGGTCGAGGAAATCCTCTACCCGGCCCTGGAGGACTACCAGATCGACATCATGATCGGCGAGGGCCCGGCGGCCCGCTCGATCAAGCTCGACCTGCAGCCCTTTACCCTGGTCGGAGCCACCACGCGCGCGGGCATGCTCACCAATCCGCTGCGGGACCGCTTCGGAATCGTGTCGCGGCTAGAGTTCTACACGCCGGAGGAACTGGCCGCCATCGTCACCCGCAGTGCGCGTCTCATGGAGGCGCCCATCGACGCCGAAGGCGCCTTCGAGATCGCGCGCCGCAGCCGCGGCACCCCGCGCATTGCCAACCGCCTGCTGCGTCGGGTGCGCGACTATGCCGATGTGAAGGGCACGGGGCGCATCACGCTGGACATGGCCCGCAGGGCACTGGCCATGCTCGATGTCGATCCCCAGGGCTTCGACCTGATGGACCGCAAGCTGCTGGAGGCCGTGGTGCACCGTTTCGATGGCGGGCCGGTGGGACTCGACAACATTGCGGCAAGCATCGGGGAGGAGCCCGGCACCATCGAGGATGTGATCGAACCCTACCTGATCCAACAGGGCTTCCTGCAGCGCACCCCGCGCGGACGGATCGCCACCTCGGCCGCCTACCGGCACCTGGGCGTGCTCCAGCCCGAAGGGGCGCAGCCGGGAGGGCTGTTCTGAGTGCGCCGCCCAGTGAGGGGGATGTCGTCTGGAGGGGCAAAGAGGGTTTCTGGCCTTGTGGAGCGGCTGGTTTGATGCATAAAAGATGATTCAAATCATGGGGTTGCTCCGCTCGGCTGGCGTTGCGTTGCGGAAACATCTCTCCTTGAGATGACGCAAAGTGAGGAGGATTTCACAGGGAGAAACCATGATGGAAACGGTCCGCACCGGGAGCGGATGCACTGCACTTCTACAATGTCATGACCGCCAGTTTTAAAGAAGGGCATGTACATGCATGCAGCTTCTCATGCTGGCAAGGGCTCCCCGTCGGGACATTCTGTCTGCGATGCGTCATGAGGGGCAGGCCCTGGGAATGGCAGCTCCGATGCAGGTGCCATGTCGGTGGGCAATGGTTGCAAGGAGGGAAGACAGGGCATGATGGGGCTGTCGTCCGGATTCTGGGAAGTGCTGCGCGGTGCCCTGATGGGCATTGTGGTGCTGCTCGCCTTCTATACCGCGCGCCATGTCATGTTTTCCCTGCAGCGGCTGTTCGGGAGGCAGCGTGGGCTGTATGCGCCCGTGGCGCTCGGGCCCTGGCCCCGGGTGACGGTGTTCATTGCAGCGCACAACGAGGAGGAGGTGATCGCCGACTGCCTCGAATCGCTGCTCGCGGTGGACTATCCGCACGAACTGCTGACGCTCATGCCGGTCAATGACCGCTCCAGCGACGGAACCTACGACATCATCGAGTCCTATGTGCGCCGCTATCCCGGGCGCATCCGGCCCTTTCACCGCAAGGATGGCAAGCCGGGCAAGGCGGCAGCCCTCAAGGACGCCACGCAGATCGTGCGCGACCACGGGCTCGGGGACATCATTGTGGTCTTCGATGCCGATTACACCCCCAGCCGCAGCCTGCTCAAGCAGATTCTGGCGCCATTCTTCGATCCGGAGGTGGGCTGCGTGATGGGGCGCGTGGTGCCGCAGAACGCGGGGGTCAATCTGCTCACGCGCATTCTCGACCTCGAACGTTCGGGCGGCTACCAGGTCGACCAGCAGGCGCGGGAGAACATTGTGGGCGTGCCCCAGTATGGCGGCACCGTGGGCGGTATCCGGCTGCGTGCGCTGGCCGATGCCGGAGGCTGGCACGACGACGTGCTGGCCGAGGACACGGATCTGACCTTCCGGCTGCTGCGCACCGGCTGGCGCACGGTCTACATCAACCATGCCGAGTGCTACGAGGAAGTGCCCCAGAGCTGGGCGGTGCGGGCCCGCCAGATCGGCCGCTGGGCCAAGGGGCACAACCAGGCACTCGCCCGTCACGGCTGGCGCGTGCTGCACCAGCGCACCATGCCCTTTGTGACGCGGATCGACGCCACGGCGCTGCTGGGCGTCTACATCATGGCCCCCATCCAGATGCTGGGATGGATGCTGGCCCTGCTGATGTTCTATGGGGAGCAGGGGGCGAATGTGCTGGCATATCTGTCGCTTGCCACGGTGATGGTGTTTTCGTGCTTCGGCAACTTTGCTGCGTTCTTCGAGGTGGCAGCGGCCGTGCATCTGGACGGACACCGAGGGCGGCTGCGGCTGTTGCCCCTGCTGGGTGAGGGCTTTCTGGTGAGCGTGGTCAGCATCACCAAGGCGACGCTCGACCTGATGGTGCTCGACCGCCTGCTGAACCGGCAGTTTCAGTGGGACAAGACGGCCCGCTACCGCCGTTCGCAGGGGGCACCGGCCTTGCCGGGCAGCGTGCCGGCTTCTGGGGGCGCCCTGTCGCCGGCATTGCCTGCGCCGGGAGGACTGCCTGCCGGACATGCCGCTGCACCCGGCCCGGCTGCCGTGCCTGCGACGGAAGGGAGGGCGGCATGAATCTGCCTTCCTGGGGCTGGGCCATTCTGCTGCTTGTGCTGACACTGGTCTGGTTTGTGCTGCCGCTTGTTCCCGCGTTCTGGGAGCTGTGGCGCAACCGCGATGCAGATCCCGTGGAGGTCGATCCGCTGGGCTCGGCGCTGATTCCCCTCTCGGACGGCAGCCTTGATGTCGATGGCGCGGCGGGGCCCGTGAGGCTGGCGGCAGGCCAGCGGTTTTACCGTGTGCAGGGAAGCTGCATCCGTTTTGGCCGGGGGCCGTGGCTGGAGGATCGCCCCGATGCCCTGGGGGTGCATGTGGCCTTCGACGAGCGCCCGACCACCCACGCGGGGTCGCTCACGATCCCGCGCGGACAGACGCTGCAGGGCAGTCAGGTGGTGCATGGCGATCTCGTGATGGAAGAATCCAGCGTGCTCGATGGCAGCGCCAAGGTGCATGGACAGGTGCGCATGGCGCGTGGCTGTCTGGTGACTGGCACGGTGTTCGGCATGGACCGCATGGCCGTGGGGCCGTGGGGCCGGGCGGGCGTCTGCGCGGGACCGTGTCGGTGCAGGAGTCGCTGCACATCGCGGCGCATTGCGCGCTGGGCTGGGCCGACCACCCCGTCAGCGTGTCGGCCCGGCGCATCGTGGTGGGTGAAGGCACCACCGTGCATGGCGTGATCTGGGCGCTGATCCAGGGACGGGTGGAGGCGGAGGCTGCATGAAGGCGCCACGGACTTCCCTGCTGGTGGCGTGCCTGGGGCTGGGCACCGCCCTGGCGTTCGGCAGTGGCCAGGCGCAGGCGGCCGGTGCTGAAGGTGTCGCTGGCACGCCTGCAGCGGCCGCATCGCCGGGGCTGTCCGCCTTTGTCACGCCCGACGGCGCCCTGCGGATCCGTTCCCGTGGCCACGCCTCGCTCCCCGGCCAGCCCGAGATCGACCCCTATTTCGCCACGCAGGCGCTGATCATCGAGCGCCGTGCGGGCAACCGGCAGGCCGATGCACTGGTGGTGGGCTGGCTGCGCTGGCTGCTGCCCCGGCAGGGGGCCGATGGCCGCATCGCCCGGTTCTGCGGTGCGGACGGGGCATGGCGAGCCTGTGCTCCGGCGGACGCGGACGATGCCATGGCGGCTTCACTCATCGAGCTGCTGGCGCGCAGCCGCGACCTGCTGCCGGCAGCGATGCACGCGTCTGCGGATGTGGCCGACCGCCGGGCCCATGCCCTGCTGCGCCAGCTGCGCCGCCCGGATGGGCTGTACCGGGCCCATGCAGGAGAAGGCCCGGCCTATCTCATGGACAACGCCGAGGTGCATTCGGCCTTGCTGGCTGCGGGACAGCGGCAGGAAGCCGCAGCGCTGCAGCGTGCCATGGAGCATACATTCCATCACGGGCCGGGACTCTGGTCGCCCGCCGATCCGGCCTATGCGGACGGGCCGGCGTTCTATCCGCATGCCGTGGCGCCGACCTATCGGTGGCGCGAGGGGCTCATCGATGCACCGGCGCTGCAGGCGGAGGCGGCAGCCTGGCTTGCCCTGTACGGGCGGGCATGGCTGGAACGCACGGCCGACCCCTATCCGTGGGGCATCGTGGCCTGGGCCATGCACACCACCGTGCCACGGGCGGCCGGCTGCTGGCGGCTGCGGGCCCGTGCCGTATGGTCCACGGCGTACTGGACTGTGCTCGATCAGGCGGTGGAAGACGCGCTGGCGCTGCAGGGCATCGTCCCGGCCGTGGCGCCCGAACTGTGTCCCGCCACCGGCAGGGGGGAGGGGGCATGACTGCGACGCGTCCCAAATTTCTGCGCTGGGAGGTGATGCTGGCCCTCGTGGTGCTGGCTCTGGGCTATTTTGCGTGGCAGGACCAGCGTGCCGCGCCGGTGCAGGAGGGGGCAGTCGTGCTGCTGGTGCCGGACGGCATGTCCGCCAGCGCGCCGCAGGCCCGCATGTGGCGCGACGCTGCCTCCGAGGAGGGGGTACAGCTCCAGGTGCTGGCGGTGAGCGAGTGGGCGCGCGCCGTCACGCGGCACCACCGGCAGTGGCCTGCGCTCATCGTGCCCGACACTTTTCAACGCAGCCTCGACGACACGGCGGTGCGCCTGCTGCACGAACAGGTGCGTGCCGGCACGCGGCTGATGCTGGTGTACGACGCCGGCCTGCTGGACGGGCAGGGGCACTATGCGCCCGGAGCGTCGCGCTTCTCGGACCTGACGGGGATGCAGTATGGCCTCTATGACACGCTGCACGCGGGCATGACCACGTCGAGCCAGATCCGGGGTTCGGCCGCCATGATGGAGCATCTGCAGATTCCGCCGGGCCGGTATCTCGATCTTCATGCCGATTTCCAGCATGACACGGTGATGTTCAGCGGGCGGCCCATGAGCCGCGAAGTGGCCGTCAATGGCTACCGGCAGGGCGATGAGGGGCAGACCTTCCCGGTGCTGGTCACGCGGGGCCAGCCGACGCAGGTGCTGCTGCACTCCGAGCAGGGCTACCCCATCCTGTCGCGGCAGGTGCTGGGCAAGGGCGAGACGCTGTTCGTCAACCTGCCCATCGGCTATCTCAAGCAGCGCACCGACGGCATCTTTCTGTCGGGCATGCTGCGCTATTTCGTGCAGGACATGCTCGGCTGGCCACGCCTGGCCAATACGCCGGACGGCAAGGGCGGCATCGTGCTGAACTGGCACGTCGATTCGACTCCCGCCATTCCTGCGCTGCAGGAACTGCAGAAGTCCGGGGTGCTCGACGAAGGGCCGTATTCCTACCACTTCACCGCCGGGCCCGATGTCTACCACCCCGGCGATGGCGCCGGCATGAACGTGCCGGCCAATCCCGAGGTGCGGGCCCTCATCCAGGATCTGGCGCGCAGGGGCAATGCCATCGGCGACCATGGCGGCTGGATCCACAACTACTTCGGCGAGCGCATCAACGACAGCAACGGCCCCGAGTACGTGCAGTATCTCGACCTCAACCAGCAGGCCCTGACCGCGGTGCTGGGCTATGCTCCACGCGAATATTCGGCCCCCGAGGGCAACACGCCGCTCTGGACCCTGCGCTGGCTCGAGCAGCACCACTTTCTGGGCCTGTATCTCACCGGCGACATCGGCATGGGCGCCACCCGCACCTGGCTGGGGGAGGAGCGCCTCAGCCCCACGCTGTGGATGTTCCCGGTGCTCACCATGGGCGAATTCGCCACGGCCGAGGACGTGCACAAAGAAGGCATGCCGCTCGCGCTCTACAGCGACTGGCTGGGGGCCGTGGTCCGTTTCGTGCGGGAGAACCAGGCCGTGCGGCTGGTGTATTTCCATCCGCCGGGCGCCGTCATGGTGCTGCCGGCCGTGCGGACCTTCGTGCAGGAGATGCGTGCCTGCCGGCTCGCCGGTGACTGCCGCTGGTTCACGCTCACCCAGATGGCGGATTTCATGAACCGGCGCGAAGCGGTCCAATGGACGCATACCCTCGCGGCGGAGGGAGACGTGCTGTCCGCATCCGCACCGCAGACGCTGGCGCAGATGAGCTGGTGGGTGCCCCAGGCACGGTTCGGCCGGCCGGAGCTGCTCTCCGGACAGGCTCGGATCGATGCCCATGGGAACCAATGGCGCATCACGGTCCTCTCAGGAAAGGACATCCGCGTGCGCCTGCCGCATGCACGATGAGCTGCAGTCACGAACATCGCAAGAATGTCACAGGGCCTCGTGCCCCTACAGGGAGAAAAAGAACATGCATACCCTTCATAGCGCGCCGGTCGTGCTGGCCATGGGCACACGGCCCGAGATCATCAAGATGGCCCCGGTGGCCCTGTGTCTGCAGCGGCTGGGCGTTCCCGTGCGGATCCTGCATACCGGCCAGCATGACGAGGAGATGGCCCTGCCGCTCTACCGCTTCTTCGGCCTCGTGCCCCACGCCAGCCTGACGCTGGAGCGCCGGCAGCCGGGGCTGGCTGCGCTCTCGGCCGAGCTGCTCGACATCATCACTGTCCAGCTCACGGACTGGCGTCCCTCGGCCGTGCTGGTGCACGGCGATACCAGCAGCGCGGCCATGGCGGCACTCGCCGCGTTCTACCAGCGCATTCCCGTGGGGCACGTCGAGGCAGGGCTGCGGTCGGGGCAGATCTATGAGCCCTTCCCCGAGGAAATGAACCGCCGCCTCATCGGGCAGCTGGCCACCTGGCACTTCGCGCCCACGGCCCGGGCCGTGTCCAATCTGCGCCGCGAGGGGCTGGAGGAGGGCGTGTTCGAGGTCGGCAACACCGTGGTCGATGCCGTGCGCTGGGCCGATGCCCGCCTGCGCCGCATGGCCGAGGAGGGCGCGCCCCTCGATGTGCCTGCGCTCGACTGGTTTGCCCGCACGGGCTGCAGCCGCCTGGTGCTCGTGACCGCCCACCGGCGGGAAAACTGGGAGGCCATGCGCCAGATCGCCAGTGCCGTCAACGACATTCTGCTGGCCGAACCCGGGCTGGCCGTGGTCTGGCCCCTGCACCCCAACCCCGCCGTGCAGCAGGCCGTGCGCACCGTGCACGACGCCGTGCCCGAGGCCGTGCGTCGCCGCTGGCTGCTGGTGGCGCCCCAGGACTATCCGTCCATGGTCTCGCTGATGGTACATTCCGACGTGCTGCTGTCCGACTCTGGCGGCGTGCAGGAAGAGGGCGCCTCGCTGCACCGGCCGGTGCTCGTGCTGCGCAACGTCACGGAACGTCCCGAACTCATTTCGAGCGGTGCGGGGCGCCTCGTCGGCACCGACCGCCGCCAGGTCGCCGTGCACACCCTGGAGCTGCTGCGCGATGCTGCGGCCCGGCAGCGGATGCAGACGC
Organism: Brachymonas moutaii (nom. illeg.); assembly: GCF_049977365.1. Classification (NCBI taxonomy): domain Bacteria; kingdom Pseudomonadati; phylum Pseudomonadota; class Betaproteobacteria; order Burkholderiales; family Comamonadaceae; genus Allobrachymonas; species Brachymonas moutaii (nom. illeg.). The sequence goes on from NZ_JBNGEN010000004.1 coordinate 42,544, forward strand.
CCGTCAATCCCTTCGGAGATGGCCAGACCGGCCAGCGCATTGCCCGGCTGGTGGCGCAGGGGGTGCGACGTGGCGGAGCGGTGCCTCCCCAGGCCGCCGAGCCGCCTGCCGCTCCCCGCAGCGTTCCTTCCGTTCTTCCTGCCTGAAGCGTTTTCCCATGCGTATGTCCCCGTCTGTTTCCCTGTTCCGCCCCGTCGGGCTGCTGCTGGCCACCGTGTGTGCGGGGTCGGCACTGGCCGCCGAAGCCGCCGACACGCCAGCCGTGGCCCCCGTGGCCGCATCTGCTGTGGTGCCTGCAGCCACTTCCCACGAGATCGAGATCGGCGGCAGCCATGCCGGGCTCAGCGACGGCAGCGCCAGCTGGCGCGATGGCTACGTCAAGGGCACGCACGGCTTCGGGACCCAGGGCACCCTGGCGTGGGAACTCGATGCCCAGCGGCACTTCGGCGAGCAAGGTACTCTGGGCAGCATCGCCTACACGCGCGACCTGTCACCCGACTGGTATGGCTCGGCCGGCCTGAGCGCTGGCTCTGCCAGCTACATGCCCCGTGTGCGCACCGACCTGTCGGTGTACCGCAAGTGGCTGGAGCGCCGGCAGCTCGTCACCGGGCTGGGACTCATGTGGTCGCGCAGCGGCGATGGCGTCCACCACGACCGTGCCGCCACCCTCAGCGGGTCCTATTACTTTGCCGATCTGCCGCTCGTGGCCCAGACCGGCGTGGTGGTCAACACCTCCAGCCCCGGCTCCGTCACCACGCGCCGATGGTTCGGTGCCGTCACCTACGGACAGGCCCGCCATTACTACCTCACGCTGCGGCACGACGTGGGGCATGAGGGCTACCTGCCCGCCGGGCAGGAGGCTGGCAGGGCATTCGATTTCTACAGCCGCGTGACCACGGCCTCCTGGCGCCAGTGGATCACGCCGCGCATGGGCTTTGTCGTGGGCGGCGAGCACTACGTCAATCCCTACTATCGCCGTCAGGGCGTCACGGCCGGGCTTTTTGCCGATTTCTGAGCAGCTCCCGCAGCGCTGCAGTCCATGCCGGCCGGTCCTCCCCATTCGCCCTTCAGCCGGCCTCCACCTCCGCGGGCCAGCCGACGCTATCCGCTGCGTGCCACGACCGTGGTCGGCAATGTGCTGCTCACGGCAGCGATGCTGGCGCTGGTGTGGCAGCTCTGGCCCTCCATTGCCCGCTGGTGGTTCGAGGGGCTGCAGTTCTGGCTCACGCGGATCGATCTGCCCGGCCTGAGTCTGCAGCGCCTGCCGCCGCGCCTGCCGTGGGACGAGGCACCGCTGCGCATCCGGCTCGACACCCCCCTGCCCACGGGCACGCAATGGTGGGGCTGGGTGGTGGTCAGCGCCGCAGCCTTCGGGCTGTCCCTGCGCCTGTCGCGCGAGCGGCTGCCGCTCATCTATCTGCTGCGCCTGCTGGTGCTCATGCAGGTCAGTGCGCTGGTGTACTTCTGGTTCTGGCCCGCCCGCCTGCCGCTCACGCTGGCCCATTTTGCCGAAGACGTGGTGCAGGTGGCAGGCACGCTGCTGTTCGTCACGCCGCTGCTGCACGGCATCATCCTGTACGTGTTTCCCATTCCGCTGTGGCACAAGGTGCTGGCCACGGGGCTCTCGCTCGGCTTTGTGGTGGTGGCACTCCCCCTGCATGTGAGCGTCCTGATGCTGCTGGTCTCATGGGGCTCGGCCATGCTGTTGCCGCTGCTGTACTTTCTGGGGACGCTGCTGCCCTATCTGATGGGGCTCGTCGGCATCTACGGCGACATGCTGTCGCTGGCGCCGGGCGAGCACTCCCTCCGGCATGAGTGGTGAGCGCGCGGGGCAAGGGCCGTGCAGCTGGCGGGGCATACGGGGCGCCGCTATAATCGGGCTCCTTCCAAGGAGCGTTGCAACACCGGGCCCCGTGCAGGGCCATCCGGTGTCAGGCTTGGCATCATTTCCTCAACGACGCTCACCCCCTTGATCCGGTGCGGTGAGCCTGCGTGTTCCTTCAGGAACTCCGTACCGGTAGTCATTACCGTTTTTCAGGAGTCTCCCATGAATGCCCCCCACGCTCCCGTGGCCCCTTCCGACAGCGCCATCGCCGACATCCAGCTCGCCGACTGGGGCCGCAAGGAAATCCGCATCGCCGAAACCGAAATGCCTGGCCTGGTGGCCATCCGCGAAGAATACGCGGCCCGCCAGCCGCTCAAGGGCGCACGCATTGCCGGCAGCCTGCACATGACCATCCAGACCGCCGTGCTCATCGAGACGCTGCAGGCGCTCGGTGCCCAGGTGCGCTGGGCTTCGTGCAACATCTTCTCGACCCAGGACCATGCTGCTGCCGCCATCGCGGCCGGAGGCACGCCGGTGTTTGCCATCAAGGGCGAAACGCTGGAGCAGTACTGGGACTACACCCACCGCATCTTCGAATTCGGCGCAGCCGGCACGGAAGGCGAAGGCCCCAACATGATCCTGGACGACGGGGGCGATGCCACGCTGCTGATGCACCTGGGCATGCAGGCCGAGCAGGACGCCAGCGAGCTCGATCACCCGGCGAGCGAGGAAGAACGCATTCTGTTTGCCGCCATCCGCAGCCACCTGGCCGCCGACGCAAGCTGGTACAGCCGCAAGAGCGCCCAGATCCTCGGCGTGACCGAAGAAACCACCACTGGCGTGCACCGCCTCAAGGAAATGTCCGCCAAGGGCACGCTGCGCTTCCGCGCCATCAACGTCAACGACAGCGTCACCAAGAGCAAGTTCGACAACCTGTACGGCTGCCGCGAGTCGCTGGTCGACGGCATCAAGCGCGCCACCGACGTGATGGTGGCCGGCAAGATCGCCGTGGTGTGCGGCTATGGCGATGTGGGCAAGGGCTGCGCACAGGCCCTGCGGGCACTCTCTGCCCAGGTCTGGGTGACCGAGATCGACCCCATCTGCGCCCTGCAGGCCGCCATGGAAGGCTACCGCGTCGTCACCATGGAATACGCCGCCGACAAGGCCGACATCTTCGTCACCACCACCGGCAACCGCGATGTCATCCGCTACGAGCACATGGCGCGGATGCAGGACCAGTCCATCGTTTGCAACATCGGCCACTTCGACAACGAAATCCAGGTGGCCGAGCTGGAAAAGCACTGCCGCTGGGAAGAGATCAAGCCGCAGGTCGATCACGTCATCTTCGAGGACGGCCACCGCATCATCCTGCTGGCGCGCGGACGCCTCGTGAACCTGGGCTGTGCCACCGGCCACCCGAGCTACGTGATGAGCAGCAGCTTCGCCAACCAGACCCTCGCGCAGATCGAGCTCTTCTGCCACGCCGACTCCTACGACGTGGGCAAGGTCTACGTGCTGCCCAAGCACCTCGACGAGAAGGTCGCGCGCCTGCAGCTCAAGAAGCTCAATGCCCAGCTCTCCGAGCTCACCGACACGCAGGCAGCCTACATCGGCGTGCCCAAGGCCGGCCCCTACAAGCCCGACAGCTACCGCTACTGATCGGGACGGCCGTCCGTTCGCCTGTCTGCCCGTTTGCCCGCCGCAGTCTCGTCCTGTGGCGATCCTGACCTTCCTCGTCCTCCGAACTGCCCATGCGCGCCGATCAGCTCCTCGTGGAACGTGGCCATGCCGCCAGCCGCAGCCAGGCCCAGCGTCTCATCGCGGCCGGCGTGCGCTGGCGGCTGCCCGGTGCTGCCTGGCAGACTGTGCGCAAGAACGGCGAGGAGCTGTCCGCGCAGGCCGAGCTGCAGCTGCAGGATGCCGCCGAGGCCCGCTACGTCAGCCGTGGCGGACTCAAGCTCGAAGGGGCACTGCAGGCCACGGGGCTGAACCCCGCAGGCTGGCAGTGTCTCGATGTCGGCCAGTCCACCGGCGGCTTCACCGACTGCCTGCTGCATGCGGGGGCCGCCCATGTGGTGGGGCTCGACGTCGGCCAGGGCCAGCTCCACGAGCGCCTGCGCCACGACCCGCGCGTGACGGTGCACGAAAAGGTCAACGCACGCGACCCTGCCGCGCTGGCCACCGTGCTCGGTACGTCCGGCAGCGGCTTCGACCTGCTGGTGGGCGACGTGTCCTTCATCTCGCAGACGCTGGTGCTGCCGGCGGTGCTGCCCCATCTCCGCCCGGGCGGGCAGCTGCTCATGCTGGTCAAGCCGCAGTTCGAGCTCCAGCCCGGGCAGGTCGGCAAGGGCGGCATCGTGCGCGATGCGCGGCTCCATGCCGAGGTGGAGCAGCGCATTCGCGCGGCCTGTGCCGCCCTGCAGGTGCAGGTGCTGCACTGGCTCGACAGTCCCATCGAGGGCGGCGACGGCAACCACGAATTCTTCGTGCACGGCAGGCGGGCCTGAGGTCCAGAGTGCCGGGCTCCTCCGCACGGCGTGTGCCCGGACTGCCGACTTTGCTGGTCGATGCCTGTCCGTCCATTTTCAGAACACCCCCATTCCTTTCGAGAGATGCCATGACCGCTCCCTCTTTCAGCTTTGAATTCTTTCCGCCCAAGACCCCCGAAGGCGCCGAAAAGCTCCGCACCGTGCGCCGCCGGCTCTATGCGCTGCAGCCCGAGTTCTGTTCGGTGACCTACGGAGCCGGGGGCTCCACCCAGCAGGGCACCTTCGACACCGTGTGCGCCATCCATGCCGAGGGCATGGCGGCCGCCAGCCACTTCTCGTGCATCGGCGCCACGCGCGAGCGGGTGCGCGAGCAGCTCGACGAACTGCTGGCAGCCGGCATCACCCGGCTGGTGGCCCTGCGCGGCGACCTGCCCAGCGGCCACGGACTCGGGGGCGAATTCCACCATGCGAGCGATCTGGTGAGCTTCATCCGGGTGGAAACCGGCGACGCCTTCCACATCGAGGTGGCAGGGTATCCCGAGGTGCATCCCCAGGCGCGCAGCCCCCAGGCCGACCTGCGGGCGCTCAAGGCCAAGGTCGATGCCGGGGCCAATGGCGTCATCACGCAGTATTTCTTCAACGCCGATGCCTACTTCCGCTTTGTCGACGACGCGCGGGCGCTGGGCATTGCCACGCCCATCGTGCCCGGCATCATGCCCATCACCAGCAGCAGCCAGCTCATCCGGTTTTCCGATGCCTGCGGCGCCGAGATTCCCCGCTGGCTGCGCCTGCGGCTTCTGGAGCTGGGGGACGACACCGAGAGCATCAAGGCCCTGGGCACCGAGGTGGTGGCCGGCATGTGCGAGCGCCTGCTTGCCGGAGGCGCGCCAGCCCTGCACTTCTACACCATGAACCAGAGCGCCGCCACCCTGGCGATCTGTGCCCATCTGGGACATGCACCGGCTGCGTAACGCAGGGGGCTGAGCGGAGGTCCGACGGTCTGGCTGCCGGACGGTTTGTGGCGGAGGAAAATTCGGCCGTTCAGCTGCGGCGGGGGATCAGCCGCCGGGCCAGGCTCACGCCGGCGAGCACCACCGCTCCGAGCATCAGCCCGACGCCCATGTGGGCGCCCATCACGGCCACCGAGCCGGCCAGACCGCTCCAGTGCAGCTCTACCCCATGCAGCCAGTGGGCCAACGGTCCGATGCCGTGGGACAGAATGCCGCCGCCCACCAGGAACATGGCCAGCGTGCCCAGCACCGAGAGCACCCGCATCAGCCAGGGCATGGCGTTCACCAGCGCATCGCCCAGCCGCTGCCCTGCTGCCGTGCGGGAGCGGCGGCGCAGCCAGAGCCCGAAGTCGTCGATCTTCACGATGGCCGCCACGATGCCGTAGACCCCGAGTGTCATCAGCACGGCCACCAGGGCGAGCACCGTCAGGCGTTCCGTCAGCGTGGCCTGGGCGGGCAGGGTGCCCAGGGTGATGACAATGATCTCGGCCGACAGCACGAAGTCCGTGCGGATCGCGCCACGGATCTTGTCGCGCTCGGCCGCTGCCACATCGGGGGCCTCGTTGGCGCGCACCACTTCGGCATGGTGGGCGGCCTCCTCCTCCGGGTGGGGCCGCAGCGAGTGCATGACCTTCTCGACGCCTTCGAAGCACAGGTAGGCCCCGCCCAGCATCAGCAGCCCCTGCACCAGCGCCGGCCAGAGCGTACTGACGAGCAGCGCCAGCGGCACCAGAATGGCCTTGTTCACCAGCGAGCCCTTGCACACGGCCCACACCACAGGCAGCTCGCGCCGCGCATCGACCCCGGCGACCTGCTCGGCATTGAGCGCCAGGTCATCGCCCAGCACGCCAGCCGTCTTGCCGGCGGCCACCTTGGTCATGGCCGACACATCGTCGAGCAGGGTGGTGATGTCATCGAGCAGGGCGAGGAGACTGGTGGCCATGGGGCAGACTGGGAAAGGGGGGGGCTGCAGGGAGCGGAGTGGGGCGAAGAAAGACCGGCTGGGCAGCTGCGCTCAGGCCAGCGTCGCGCGCAGGAACTTGCGCTTGCCGACCTGCAGCACATAGGTGCCGGCGCCGAGCTTGAGCCCGCGGTCGCTCACCACCGAGCCATCCACCCGCACGCCACCGCCGTCGATGAGGCGGTTGGCTTCGCCCGTGCTCGCCGTGAGGCCGCTCATCTTGAGCAGCACGCCAATGCCCAGTGCTCCACCGTCACCCAGCGCGAGCGTGCGCTCGTCGATCTGGTCCGGAATGCCGCCCTTGCTGCGGTTGATGAAATCCTGTTCGGCCGCGTCGGCTGCAGCGGCGCTGTGGAAGCGGGTGGTGATCTCGCGCGCCAGCATCACCTTGGCGTCCTTGGGGTTGCGTCCGGCCTCCACCTCGCGGCGCAGGGCGGCAATGTCGTCCTCGCTGCGGAACGACAGCAGGGTGTACCAGCGCCACATCAGCGCGTCGCTGATCGAGAGCACCTTGGCGAACATGCTGTTGGGCGCTTCGGTGATGCCGATGTAGTTGCCCTTGCTCTTGCTCATCTTGTCCACACCGTCGAGCCCTTCGAGCAGCGGCATGGTCAGGATGCACTGGGGCTCCTGTCCGTATTCCTCCTGCAGGTGGCGGCCCATGAGCAGGTTGAACTTCTGGTCGGTGCCGCCGAGCTCCAGGTCGGCGCGCAGGGCCACCGAGTCATAGCCCTGCATGAGCGGGTAGAGGAACTCGTGCACGCTGATGCTCTGCCCGGCATGGAAGCGCTTGTGGAAGTCGTCGCGTTCCATCATGCGGGCCACCGTGTACTTGGCGGCGAGCTCGATCATGCCGCGCGCGCCCAGCGCATCGCACCATTCGCTGTTGTAGCGGATCTCGGTGCGCGAGGGGTCGAGCACCCGGCTGGCCTGCTGGTAGTAGGTTTCGGCATTGGCCTTGATCTGCTCGGCAGTGAGGGGCGGGCGGGTGGTGTTGCGCCCGCTCGGATCGCCGATGAGGCTCGTGAAGTCGCCGATCAGGAAAATCACCGTGTGCCCCAGGTCCTGGAGCTGCCGCATCTTGTTGAGCACCACCGTGTGGCCCAGGTGGATGTCGGGCGCCGTGGGATCGAGCCCCAGCTTGATGCGCAGAGGCTGGCCGCTGCGTTCGGCCTTGGCGAGCTTGCGCACCCAGTCGTTCTCGGGCAACAGCTCGTCGCAGCCACGCCGCGTGACCTGCAGCGCATGCGCTATCTCAGGAGTGATTTCCAACTGCTTGTTTTCGCTGATATCGGGGGTGTGCATAAGAAAATTCTGAAGCGCGGCAGGAGCTTGGGAACCCCCGCCGGATGATGGGCCTTGTTGCAATTTTTCAGGCTGGCGACAGAGAAAACTGCCATACTGCCGCTCGCGGGGCATGTGCACCGGGCCGTGCCACACGGCCATGGATGCCCCGCAGGTCGCCCGCCATTTTATGCTTTTGCCATGGGGCCGGGGGGTGTGCTCCTGGCCGCTGCGTGCCGCTGCACTTCCCTGCCGACCGTCCGTGAGACAGGCGGTGCGGGTGACCCATTCCCCTTTTCTGCCCGGCGCGCCGCGCCCCTGCGACAGGTGTGCATGTCACGCTGTCGGGGCCAGGGAGCCTCTTTCCGTGCAGGCCACGGACGTCGCGCCCTGCATGCCATTGTCGCCTGTGTGTATGACCTTGCCCGATCAGTTGCCCGTTTCCGTTTCTCCCAGCGTTCCGTCTCCCTCCCCCTCCACGGCTTCCGATGGCCCCACCGCGGCTTCCGTTGCCGCCGTGCCCTCTGTACGTCTGTCGGGCATCACCTGGACCCTGGCGGAGGCTGCAGCCGAGGCGCGTGACTGGCTGCGGCGCCATCCCCTGATGGGCGCGGGAGCGGCAGGGGTGTCGCTGCTGCTGGGAGCCGGAGCGGCCTACGCTGTGGCCACCCCCACCCTGTCGGGGCCTGTCACCGTGCGCCAGGTGCGCGAGCAGGTACAGCCCCTGTTTGCCCTCGACGAGCAGGAAGCGGCTCTCCAGGCCCATCCCTCCACCTTCTACCGCAGCACCGAAACCCGCGAATCCGACACCGCATCCTCCCTGCTGTCGCGCCTCGGGGTGAGCGATGCCGCAGCCGAGGACTACCTGCGCGCCACACCCGAAGTGCGTACCACCGTGCTGGGGCTGCAGCGCCGCCTCGTGCAGGCCGCCTATACGTCCGATCTGCGGCTGCAGAGCCTGCGGGTGCAGTGGCTCGATGCCCAGGACCCTCATCTCAGCCATCTGCTCGTCGTCGAGCGCGATGCGACCTCGGGGGCATTCGGGCATCGCACCGCTACCGAGGTGGCCGACGTGCAGCCGGCCCTCGCCACCGTGCCGCTGGGGGGCAACTTCTTCCGCGACGCGGCCGCCGCACAGGTGCCGACCGCCGTGGCCGAGCAGGTCCTGCGCATCTTCGATCCCGTGGTGGACACGGCGCGCATGGCCCGCAAGGGCGACCACCTCACCGTGGTGTACGAGCAGATTTCGCTGGGGGGCCAGGTCGTCGGCCATGGCCGCGTGCTCAGCGCCACCGAGCATGTGGCCGGCAAGGATTACCGCGTCGTGTGGTTCCCTGCCAAGGGGACGGCAAACACCTCCCGCACACCGGTACCGGCAGACGCCGATCTGCAGGCCCCTGCCGGCGATGGCCAGACCGCCGACGCCACCCCAGAATACTTCACCCCCGAGGGACACAGTCTGGCCGACCGCCCGGTCTATCGCGCGCCAGTGCCCGGGGCGCTGGTCACCAGTCCCTTCGAGCCCTACCGCATCCACCCGCTGTTCGGCACGGCCCGTCCCCATACCGGCATCGATCTCGGGGCGCCTGTCGGCACTCCCGTGCACGTGGCTGCCGACGGACGGGTGCGCTTCGCAGGCGAGCAGACGGGCTACGGCAACGTCATCATCGTCGAACACGGCAAGGGCCGTGCCACCCTTTACGCCCACCTGAGCCGCATGGACGTGCGCGCCGGACAGCGCGTGCGCGCCGAGGACGTGATCGGCGCCGTGGGCACCAGCGGCTGGACCACCGGCCCGCACCTGCATTTCGAGACCCGGGTGCGCGACGTGCCCATGGATCCCCAGGTCGCCCTCAAGGAAGGACACACCGAGCGCATTGCCGCCGGCCAGCGTGCCGCCTTCCGGCGCGTCGTGGCTGCGGCCGAGCGCGACTGGCACTATGCCCAGGACGCCCTGCCGCAGACCCAGGTGGCCCGCGCCGACTGACATCGCATCGCGGCTGCAGGGCAGGGCCTATCGCCTATCATCCCTGCCATGAATGCCCCGACTTTGCCCGATCTCCGTTCTTCGTCGTCGCCCGCGCCTGCTGCCCATGATCCGGCAGCGCCGGCAGGGGCGCTGTGCATCGGGCTCATGTCCGGCACTTCGCTGGACGGGGTCGATGGCGTGCTCGTGCGCATCGCTCCTCATCGGGCGGATGCCTCCCTGCAGCTTGCCACCCTGGCCTTTGCCGGCATCGACATGCCGCAGGCCCTGCGTGCCGAGCTGCTGGCCCTCAACACCCCGGGCGAGCACGAACTCCACCGCGCCGCGCTGGCTGCCAACGCTCTCATGCGGCTCTATGCCGACTGCATCCACACACTCTGCGCCCAGGCAGGGGTGCCGCCCGCCGCCGTGGCGGTGGCCGGGGCCCATGGCCAGACCGTCCGGCACCGGCCTGGCCTGTACGACGGCACCGGCTACACCCTCCAGCTCGTCAATGGGGCCCTCCTTGCCGAGCTGGCCGGCATGCCGGTCGCCTGCGATTTTCGCAGCCGCGACGTGGCCGCAGGCGGGCAGGGGGCACCTCTCGTGCCGGTCTTCCATCAGGCGCTGTGGGGCCGGCAGGGGCAGGCGCTGGCCGTGCTCAACCTGGGGGGCATTGCCAACCTGACCCTGCTGCAGCCAGGACAGCCGCCTCTGGGCTTCGACTGTGGTCCGGCCAATGCCCTCATGGACCACTGGTGCCTGCAGCACACTGGCCAGGCCTATGACGCCGATGGCGCCTGGGCCGCGCAGGGCCGTGTGCACGCGCCGCTGCTCGCACGGCTGCTGGCCGAGCCCTTCATCGACCAGCCTCCGCCCAAGAGCACGGGGCGCGATCTCTACAACCCCGCATGGCTCCTGCAGCAGCTCGAACCCTTTGGGGCGCTGGCTCCGGTCGACGTGCAGGCCACGTTGACGGCCTATACGGCCCAGGCGGCCGTGCTGCATCTGCAGCGCCATGCCCCGGCGGTGCGGCAGCTGGTGGTGTGCGGGGGCGGCGTGCGCAACGGCCAGCTCATGCGCCATCTGGCCGCGGCCCTGCCGGGGGTGCAGGTGCAGTCCTCCGCCGCACTGGGGGTCGATCCCCAGGCTGTCGAGGCCACTGCCTTTGCCTGGCTGGCACACTGCACGCTGGCCGGGCAGCCGCTCGACATGCGTGCCATTACCGGCGCACGGGGACCGCGTGTGCTTGGCTGCCTGTATCCGGCCTGAGCCATCGCCAAGGGCGAGGCAGTGTGGGGGCTGGCTGTGCAGGAGGGCAGGGGCCGATCAGGGAGCAGCGTTCCGCCGCGCCAGGGGCAGGCGTGCCCGCCGCATGCGCACCCACATCCGCCCCTGCAGCCGTTGGCAGTTGCCGTCGGCGCTTGTTTACTTGGACGTGTCCACCGTCCATGCCGCTCCGCCTCCCCGGCGCAGCATGCGATGCACTACGGGCAGCGCCTGCTCCAGCTCTGCCTTGAGCACAAAGGGCGGATTGATCATGAACACCCCGCTGGCGCGCAGGCCGTCGCGGCCCGACGCATCCTGATCGCCACGGCCAATCGAGAGCGTGGCGTGCAGCCATGGCCGGTCGGCCTGCTGCGCCAGTGTCCTGAGCCGCCGGGGCAGCTCGTGGGCCTCGGGGCGCGGAATGACCGGGTACCACACCATGTAGCAGCCCGTGACAAAGCGCTGCATGGCATCCTGCATGCAGCTCACGACCTGCGCATAGTCCGTCTTGAGCTCGTAGCTCGGGTCGATCAGCACCACCCCGCGCCGGCTGGGCGGAGGCAGCAGCGCCTTGAGCCCCGTGAAGCCGTTGTTGCGCACCACCTGAATCTGCCCCGCGTTGGGCAGCTCGGCCACGTTCTTGTCGAGCAGGCGGCTGTCGGTGGGATGCAGCTCGAACAGGCGCAGCTGATCCTGCGGCCGCATCAGTGCCGCCGTGATGAATGGCGATCCGGGGTATCTGCGCAGCGTGCCGCCGGCATTGAAGCCCGCCAGCAGCCGCAGGTAGGCAGCCAGCGCCTCGGGCGCCTTGGCCTCGTCCGGTGCGCCGGGGCCATACTGTTGCCACAGCGGCAGCACCCCTTCGAGTGCCTCTCCGCTGGTCTGGGCATCGCCGCCATCGAGGCGGTACAGGCCGGTACCGGCATGGGTATCGGCCACCAGCAGGGGCGTGTCCTTGGCCGTGGTGAGGTAGCGCAGGGTGGCAATCAGGGCCATGTGCTTGAGCACATCGGCGTGGTTGCCGGCATGGAAGGCGTGTCGGTAACTGAACATGGTCCCGCCATCCTATCGCACCTCCGGGGCAGATCGGGGCGCCGCCGCTCCGGCGGACGGCATCGGCGTAGCCGTCGTGCCGGGACGACGCTCCCGTGCGCACAGCCATTGCCCCACGGCCAGCTCCCTGGCTATAATGGAGAGCTTGCCCGCGGCTGGGCTCCGCAGCAAGAGCAGTACCCCCACCTAAGAGGTTCTCACCAGAAGAACACCGACCGTGGAATAGAGCCCACGCACGTGGCCGCAGGTGTTTCTGTGGCCGCAGGCTTGCGAAAAAGCCGTCAAACCACCTCCCTTAAGGAAAACACATGAAAACATTCAGCGCAAAGCCCGCTGAGGTGCAACATGAGTGGTTTGTGATTGACGCCACCGACAAGGTGCTCGGACGGGTAGCCAGCGAAGTTGCCCTCCGTCTGCGCGGCAAACACAAAGCCATCTATACGCCTCACGTCGATACCGGCGATTTCATCGTCGTCATCAACGCCTCCAAGCTCAAGGTGACCGGTACCAAGTCGCTCGACAAGATGTACTACCGTCACAGCGGCTTCCCCGGCGGCATCTATGCCACCAACTTCCGCGATCTGCAGGCCAAGCATCCCGGCCGTGCGCTCGAGAAGGCCGTCAAGGGCATGCTGCCCAAGGGTCCTCTGGGCTACGCCATGATCAAGAAGCTGAAGGTCTACGGCGGTGCCGAGCATCCGCACAGCGCCCAGCAGCCCAAGGCGCTGGAAATCTAAAGGAGCGTTGCAATGATTGGTGAATGGAACAATGGCACCGGCCGTCGCAAATCCAGCGTCGCCCGCGTGTTTCTGAAGAAGGGCTCCGGCAAGATCACGGTCAACGGCAAGGACATCGAACAGTTCTTCGGCCGCCAGACCTCGATCATGATCGCCAAGCAGCCGCTCGTGCTGACCAACCATGTCGAAACCTTCGACGTGATGGTCAACGTCCAGGGTGGCGGTGAATCCGGCCAGGCCGGCGCCGTGCGCCACGGTATCACCCGCGCGCTGATCGACTATGACGTCAACCTCAAGCCCGAGCTGAGCAAGGCTGGCTACGTCACCCGCGACGCCCGCGAAGTGGAACGGAAAAAGGTCGGCCTGCACTCCGCACGCCGCGCCAAGCAGTTCAGCAAGCGCTGATCCTGCCCGCCCCCTCCAAAACCGCACCAGGCCCCGGCCGGTGCGGTTTTTTTTGTTCTGATCATCCGAAGAGGGGCATGATGCAGTGCATCTGCATGGCAGCCTGGGTTTGGGGAAACCCGCAGGAGACACCGGACGGTTGCACGCTGCAGCGCGGGGCTCGGCAAATCTTTGGGTAGTTCCAAAGCACACTGGATTCGATCCTTGGCCAAAACACGCATGTGAGGTCGGCGGGCATGACCTTGTCCGAAGCAACATGGCTCCAATAGGCTGGATTTGTCGGAATACGCGCCTCAAAAGGTTGGACTATGCCCATTGCTGGTCAGAATGTGCAAACGGGTGTGGTGGAGTGGGAGATTGCCCCGATGTTTCTGGGCAGATTCAATCGGTGAAAAAGGCAGTTTTCAGCACCCACGGCAGATGGAACCTTGTTCGAGTTGATCGGGAGTTGAGAATTGAAAGAGCACTGGATACCTTGGGGCAAGAAGTCGGATCAACATTCCTCCGATTGCGTGCAGATCCATCCCCTGCTGGATCACATGATGGACGTGGCGGCAGTGCTGGAAGCGTTATTGCAGCTGCCGGGCATCAGCCGCGCGCTGGAACGGGTCGCCGGCCGGCCATTGTCAGACGTGGATTGCGCGCGATTGGCCGTATTGGCTTTTTTGCACGACATTGGCAAGGCCAACACCGGTTTTCAGGTGCGCTATTGGAACAAGCGCACGGAACGGTCTGCCGCGTGGAGCGTGTGCGAATGTGGCCATGGCCCGCAGGGGTGGGCCTTGTTTCGCGGGAGTCTGCATGGCGCAGAGAGGGTGACTGCGGGCTTGCCGCTGGAAGCCATGGATACCTGGGGCGAGGCCGTCATACCGCTGCTCTTTGCCAGCATCAGTCATCACGGCCGTCCGGTCGACGAATGCGCCACTTTCAGCATCTGGCAGCCCATACGGGAAGGAGCCACATGCATCTATGACCCTGCCGAGACCGTAGCTGCAATGGGTGCGTGCGTGCAGACGCTGTACCCGCTGGCCTTCACCTCGGATGCGCCTGACTTGCCAAATTCTTCTGCCTTTGCGCACCTGTTCGCAGGACTCGTGCAATTGGCTGACTGGCTGGGCTCCGATTCGCGTCCCGGCTTCTTCCCATACTCGGAGCCTGGCGAAGACCGCGCCGCCACTGCCCCACAGCGCGCGCAGAATGCGCTGCGCGCTGTGGGCCTGGATGTGGGGCATGCCACCAAGCGCCAGGCTTCCACGGTATGCGACTTTACCCAGGCCTTCGGTGTGCCGTCGCCGCGCCCCATGCAGGCAGCGATGGCTGATGACGGCTTCGGTTCCGTGGTGGTGCTGGAGGCAGAGACCGGCAGCGGAAAGACGGAAGCCGCACTCTGGCGCTTCCTGCACCTGTGGCGTGCGGGGCAGGTCGATGCGCTGTACTTTGCGTTGCCCACGCGCGTGGCCGCTTCGCAGCTTTACGAGCGTGTGCGGGAATTTGTGCTGCATGTCTGGCCGGTGAATCCACCCGTAGTAGTGCGGGCCTTGCCCGGATACGCGGCTGCTGACGGTGCAACCCCCGCATCGCTGCCCCATTTCGGCGTGCTGTGGTCAGATGCATCCGATGGGGCGCCCGATGAAGCTGCAGCTGAGGCCGAGCACCGCTGGGCCGCCGAACGTCCCAAGCGCTATCTGGCCGCCACCATCGCGGTCGGCACGGTGGATCAGGCACTGCTGGGAGCTCTGCAGATCAAGCATGCGCATATGCGGCATGCCCTGCTGGCGCGTAGCCTGTTGGTGGTGGACGAAGTGCACGCATCGGATGCCTACATGACGCGCCTGCTGGAACACCTGCTGCGTGCCCATGTGGCTTGTGGCGGACAGGCGCTGCTGCTGTCGGCCACTCTGGGGGCTTCGGCACGCACACGCTATCTGGCCATCGGCAGCCGCCGCCGAGCCGATGGCTTGCCACCCCCTCTTGCGCAGGCACAGGCCTTGCCATATCCAGCTATTGGGTACCTTGCATCCAGTGGACCCACGTTGCTTCCGGTACAGGGCAATCCTCGCCACAAGACAGTGCACTGGGCACTCTGGGATCAGATCGATGTGCCTGAGGCCATCGCTGCGCGTGCCGTCCAGGCTGCCGCTGCAGGTGCGCGCGTGCTGGTCGTGCGCAACACTGTGCCGGCAGCCATCGCGACCCTGCAGGCGGTCGAAACCCTGGCCTCGGAGCAGGGGCTGGACTGCCTGTTCCGTGTCGGGGGTGTCAGTACGCTGCACCACAGTCGATTCAGTCGCCAGGATCGGCCACTGCTCGATGCCGAGGTGCAGTCCCAGATTGGCAAACGACGCGCTTTGCGCAGCGGATTGGTCGTCATCGGAACGCAGACCTTGGAACAAAGTCTGGACATTGATGCAGACCTGCTGATCACCGATCTGTGCCCCATGGACGTGCTGCTGCAGCGCCTGGGCCGGCTGCATCGCCATGAGCGGCCGAGTGTCGAGGCGCCGCATGACTGCCGACCTGCAGGCTTTGAGCAACCGCGCGCCTGGGTGCTCACGCCGGCGGGGCATGATCTTGCTCCGCTGCTCGTGCGCTCACGCCACGGCCTAGGGCCCATCCGCATTCACGGGCAACCTATGAGTGGGGTGTACCCTGACCTGCGCATGCTCGAAGCCACGCAACGTTTGATTGCAGCGCAGCCCACGCGCAGCATTCCTGCCGACAATCGCCTGCTTGTGGAGCAGGCCACGCATCCCGATGCGCTGAACGTCATCACGCAGGAATTGGGCGAGGCCTGGGTGCGCTTCGGCATTGACTACGAAGGCGCGCTCGCTGCCACCAAGACTGTGGCGAATTTGCATGCGCTGCCGTTCGACAAGCCGTTTGATGAGATGCATTTCTCAGAGGATGAGGGGCGCATAGGCAGCCGGCTGGGTGCTGCCGACCGGGTTGTGATCTTCGATCCACCACCGCAAGGACCCTTTGGCATGCCGGTCGAGCAACTGGCGATCCGACACCATCTCCTGTCACATGACCTGACTCCAGATGCTGAGGCGAGGAATGTGGTGGCTCTGCCCGATGCAGCCGGGTTTACCTTTGAGCTGGGGGCAACGCAATACCGTTACACCCGATTAGGACTGGAAGTGGTGCCAGCGTGAAGCACATACTCATCCCTAGGCGCGGGTGCATATTAATAAAAAATACCAATATTTAATCAATAAATAGTATTAAGTATAAATCAAGTTAGAGGTTGAGATATAGTGAGTCTTCATGACCCACAGAATGCCCATGCCATCCACCTCTGCATCTATCGCGCTGCACTTTAATCTGCTCGATGAGGAGTTGATCCGCTGGCGCTGCGTTGAACGCGGTGAGCTGCACCGCGGTAGTCTGCCTGCTTTGCTGGCAGCGTTGGCTGCCAACACGGTACGAGACTTTCCTGCTCTGCGGCCCCACCAGCGCCATCCGTGGCACGCCTTTCTCGTGCAGCTGGCCGCCATTGCCTTGCACCGTGCAGGTCAGAATGAGCCCTGGATCGAGGCGACCGATTGGCGGGCCGCCCTGCTGGCACTGACGCCAGATGATGCAGACGGCGCAGCGTGGTGTCTGGTCGCACCGCCCGAGCGGCCGGCCTTTTTGCAGCCGCCAGTGCCTGGTGAGCGCATCGCCGATTGGAAGAACCTGCTCCATGCCGCCGACGAGCTGGACATGCTGGTCACGTCCAAGAATCACGATCTCAAGGCTGCACGAGCCTACCGTGCAGAGCCAGATGACTGGTTATTTGCGCTGGTCAGTCTGCAGACACAGGAAGGCTTCTTGGGGGCTGGTAACTATGGCATCTCTCGCATGAACGGTGGCTTCGCCAACCGTCCCGGTGTTGGCGTGGCGCCACTGGGTGCCTGGGGCGCGCGTTGGATCGCAGATGTGCAAACGCTGCTGGCTGAGCGCGATGCCATCACCGATCAGCAGGGTTATGCGTCCGAAGACGGTCTCGTCTTGCTGTGGTTGTTGGCTTGGGCGGGCACGCAGTCGTTGGCCATGTCATCGCTCGACCCGCTGTACATTGAGATTTGCAGGCGAGTCCGTTTGACTGCCGACGCCGAGCGACTGGTTGCGCGCGTCACGAGCAGCAAGGTGGCACGTATCGCATCCAAGGACCGCAACGGCATTACAGGAGATGCCTGGACGCCTGTCGACGTGGCTGGGGGCAAGGCGCTCACGGTTTCGGACGCCGGCTTCGAATACAGACTGATGGCGGATCTGCTGACGGGTGGGCGCTTTGCACAGAGCGCTGCTTGCCGACTGGATGGTTGGCCGTGTGATGCCAGCCTGCAGCTTATCGCACAGGCTGCCGTGCGTGGTCAGGGCAAGACCGATGGCTATCACGAGCGACGTGTACCCATCTCACCCAAACTGCGTCGCCGCCTTGCAGGTCCGCAGCGCGTGGCGGTGGCCGAAATGGCCAAGCAACGCATCGCCGCTATTGCTGCCTTGCGCAAGCTGTTGTGGAGTGCGCTGGTTGTGCTTTTTGCCAACGGCGATACTGATGAGCGCAACGACAGTATCAACGACAAGGCTAGCCGCTTCGCTCGCCCTTTCGAGCAGGGCGAGGATGCGCGCTTCTTCGACGATTTGGCACAGGAGGCCGAAGCGGACGACATCGACTGCCATGCGCTTCGCATGCAATGGATGGATGGATTGGTAACGCGCGCTGAATTCGTGCTCACCCAGGCCTTTGAGGCTGGCCCGTGCAGCGCCATGCAGCGCTACAAGGCCCGAGCTGCGGCGCTGAGTCGCTTTCATGGTGGTTTGCGCAACCCGAAAGACGCCGTGTTGAAGGATTTTGCGGACTACCACGCCCAGCAACAACGCCATGCCCCGGCAACCGAACTGTGAGGACATCCCATGCCTGAGCCTACCGTCGATTTTTCCGAAACAGCCGATGCACAAGACACGGTGCCCGTGCGAGGCAGCCCCTACGGAGCATTGGCTGCGCATGTGCGCAATGCCGGGCGGGGGGACCGCGCGGTGCTGGCGCGCATGAACCCCGATGTGCTGCGCTCGCACGAGATCGCTGCACTGGCGCGTGCGCTGCTTTCGGCTGGTCTGAGCCCCGAGACGTGGCGTCCTGAGACGTGGCCACGCTGGGCACTCATCGCCCAGGGCATGGCACTGGCGGGGCACGACGGCGCCGGTCGGCTTGGCCAGCAGCTGGCACGGGCTGGTGTAGCCGAATCGCGTGTCACCAGACTGCTCACGGCCCGGGGAGAGGCATTTCGGCAATTGCTGCCACGCATGCTGCGGCTGCTGACGTCCAAAGGTGTGCAGCCCAACTGGTTCGAACTCGGCGAACTGGTGCTCAAGCAAGACAGCGACGAGCATGACGATGTCCAACGTGCCGAGCAACTGCGCATGCGGATCGCCGGTGCCTACTTTTCCGCCCTTGCCAGCAAGACCTGAACACATATTCATCGATTCCCGGAGAAACCATGACACTGCCCCGTTTCCTGCAAATCCACACCCTGCACAACTACCCAGCGGCCCTGCTCAACCGCGACGACGCAGGCCTCGCCAAGCGCCTGCCCTACGGTGACAAGGTGCGCACGCGCATTTCCTCGCAATGCCTCAAGCGCCACTGGCGTGTGGCCGATGACACCTTTGCATTGAGTCGACTGGAGGTGCCGATGGCCGTGCGTTCGCGTGAGACGCCCCGACTCATCCGCGACAAGCTGATCAAGGCTGGTGTGGATGAACCACTGGCGCAACTGGTCGTGGAGGGCCTGCGTGCAGCAGGACTGCTCGACAAGGCCAAGGACCTCAAGGGCAAGGATGCACTGGAGACGGGCCAGGCAGTACTGCTGGGCTACGCCGAGATCGAGTATTTGGTTCAGCGATGTGCAGCGCTGGCTGTCGAGCACGGCGAAGAGAAGGAGCTCAAGACAGCCATTGCCCGCTTCCTCAAGGAGGAGAAGAAGAACATCGAAGCCTTGCGTTTGGGAAGTGGCCTGGAGTCGGCGCTTTTCGGCCGTATGGTCACATCCGATGTGCTGGCCAGCCGCGAGGCGGCCGTCTACGTGGCCCATGCATTCACCGTGCACGAGGCACAGGTCGAGAACGATTACTTCACCGTGGTGGACGACCTGCTCAAGGAAGCGGGCGAAACCGGCTCGGCCGGCATCTTCGACACCGAGTTGGCCAGTGGCCTGTATTACGGCTACGTGGTCATCGACGTACCGCAACTCGTGGCCAACCTGGAAGGCGTCGCCATCCAGGATTGGAGCAAGGCCACGGCCGAACAGCGTGCCCTGGCCGGCCGCGTGGTGCAGCACCTGCTGCACCTGATTGCCACAGTGAGTCCCGGAGCCAAGCGCGGTTCAACGGCTCCCTTTGCCTGGGCCAAGTTCATGTTGGTCGAGGCGGGTGACTGGCAGCCTCGCAGCCTGGCAGGTGCTTTCCAGAATGCGCTGCCATGCAACCAGCCCGCTTTGCGCAAAATGGCCGTGCAGAGCCTGTCTGACGAAATCGCACAGTTGGATGCGGCCTATGGGGCCCCCCTGTCGCGCCGCTATCTGTCCGTGGACGATGTGCAGGTTCCTGGCGCTGAGCGGCTGCCTTTGGCGGCGTTGGCACAATGGGCGCAGGACATCGTCACGCGCGCGGAGGCTTGAAATGGTTCGCCATCTGATGCTGCGCCTTGCATCGCCGCTGATTGCATTTGGCGGCGAGACCATCGACAACCATGGTGTCATCCGTGATTTTCCTGCGCTGTCGATGCTGACTGGACTGATCGCCAATGCGCTGGGCTGGGACCGAGGGCAGGATCAGTTGCACAACCGCCTGCAGCAGCGGCTGCGCATGGGGACGGTGCTGCAACCCATGGTCCTGCGTGGCGGAACAGTCGAGGCACGGCGACTCGTGGACTTCCAGACCGCAGAATTGGGCGCTGCCGACAGGGGCTGGACCACTTGGGGCCAGCCGGAGGAGCGTCGCGGCGGGATCGGCTCGTATGCCGGTCCACACCTGCGCTATCGGCACTACCACGCCGAACTGACGGCCTGGGTCGCATTGCACCTGGACCCCGCCGACGAGGCACCAACGCTGGAGCAGGTTGCTGCAGCGCTGGATCGGCCGGTGCGTCCCCTGTTCATCGGTCGCAAGCCCTGTTTGCCCACGGGACGCCTCGTCGCAGGCTGGCAGGATGCAGAGCATGTGCTGGGGGCCTTGCAAGCCTGGACACAACACTTGCCAGCCCATGGAGCGGGTTGGCGTGCGCAGTGGCCCGACGGCCAGGGCAGCCTGCCAGTGGATCGCCGCAGCGACCTGTGCGATGAGCGCAACTGGACCAGCGGACTGCACGGTGGCTGGCGGCCGGTGCGGGAAGGGCTGCTGCAGGCGAGGGGAGCAGCATGAGCGAACCGTCTCTGTACCTGCTGCACACGCAGCCCGATGTGCGGTTGCTGGCTGCCTGGGTGGCGCGCTACCACGCACGCCATGAATGGCAACCCTCGGATCTTGGGGATGCCCTGCATGGCCTGCTGCGCGCAGCCTTCGGGGAGGCTGCGCCGCAACCCTTTCGTTACCTGGACGAACGCCAGGGTCTGCTGGCCTACACCGCGCTGAATGCCGATGCCATGCGCGCACAGGTGGCGCTGGCCGATCCTCTGGCCGCGCAGACCCTGGGGTTGGGTGCCAATGGTCAGCATGATGGCTACCGCCTGCGGCCCTTTCCGACCCAATGGGCACCGGGGCAGATGTTGGGGTTCGAGGTGCGCGTGCGTCCCACGGTACGAGCTGACAAGGGGGAGCGGGACGCCTTCTTGCATGCGGTGGAGCGAGCGAACGGCGCACCTTTGCAGCGCGAGGCAGTGTACGTGCAATGGTTGCGCGAGCACTTGGCGCTGCGCGAGGGAACTGCGCGTGAAGACTGGCAGGGAGCTGTCGAGCTGATGGACGATGTGCACCTCGCAGGCTTCCAGCGGCAGCAGGTGGTGCGGCGTACCCAGGCTGTGGGCAGCGCGCTGCGGCGTGGGTGCGTGATCGACGGACCGGATGCGCTGCTCAAGGGGCATCTGCGCGTGCGCGATTCCGCCGCCTTTGCGAAACTGCTGACCCGTGGCGTCGGAAGGCACCGTGCATTCGGCTTTGGCATGCTGTTGCTGAGCCGGGCGAATTGAGGAGCGGGGGTGCTCAAGGGCAGACTGGGGCTGGAAAGAACGCGCATCCCGCATGCGGATCGTCACGGTCTGCTGTGGCTGTCGCGTGGAGAGCTGTGCGTGATCGACGGGTGCCTCCATTTTCTGCGTGGGCGTGATAGTCCGACGCCTGGCATCGACCAGATCCCCCATCAGGCCGTGTCCATGATCCTGCTCGGGCCAGGCAGCAGTGTGACGCATGATGCGCTGCGCCTCTTGGCACGCCACGGCACACTGCTTGCCGCTGTGGGCGAGGATGGCGTGCGCAGCTACACGGCGCCGCCACTATTGCCAGACCGTTCCGATGTGGCGCGGCGCCAAGCAGAGCTGTGGGGCAACCCGCGCCGGCGCATGAGCGTGGCGCGCCATATGTACGCCCTGCGACTGGGCGAGGTACTGCCTCACCACGACCTGGATACGCTGCGCGGCATCGAAGGTTCGCGCGTCAAGAATTTCTACAAGCTGATGGCCGAAAAGCACGGCATCCAGTGGAAAGGCCGAAACTACGACCGAGCACATCCCGATGCGGCCGATCTGCCGAATCAGGCCATCAACCATGCGGCAACGGCGGTACAGGCGGCTGCAGCCATCGCAGTGCAGTCTTTGGCAGCATTGCCACCATTGGGCTTCATCCACGAGGACTCGGGCCAGTCCTTTGTGCTGGACATCGCCGACCTGTTCCGCGACACGATCACCATGCAGATCGCGTTCACCGCAGCCAAGCGTGCACAACAGGTGGATGAGACAGTGGATCGGCTGGTGCGGCGCGAGGCTGCAGCGGTGTTTCGCAAGCAGCAGGTGATTGGCAGCATGATTGACAGCATCAAGACCGTGCTGCGCATGGACGAGTTGGAAAGCGAGGTGAAGAGTGGCACTGATGATGATTGTGATCCGCGACGTACCTGACCGGTTTCACGGCTTCCTGTCATCCGTGATGCTGGAGGTCTCGCCCAACGTATTTGTGTCGCCGCATATGAATCCCGGTGTACGTGCGCGCGTGTGGGAAGTAATGAGCGACTGGCACGGGCATGAGAGGCAAGGCAGTCTGGTGATGGTGTGGCGCGACTTGAATGCCACCGGCGGAGTCGGCATCGCCAATCTGGGCGATCCACCCCGAGAATTGGTAGAGATGGATGGCATGTGGCTGGTCAGGCGACGCCTGACCATGTCTTGAAACGCTCATTAAAATTTCGGATGAGGTGAGAGATTTTCTCTTTTTTCACGTAAGGTTATGAAGGAGAGGTTGCCCCGCACACGCGGGGATAGGCCCTGGTATGCCGCGCCGAAGATGTGAAAGACGACGGTTGCCCCGCACACGCGGGGATAGGCCCATAAGCCAGAGCAAGAAGAAGCAGCCAAGGACGGTTGCCCCGCACACGCGGGGATAGGCCCCGTCTGGAGAAACTGGAATATTCAAGACAGGAGGTTGCCCCGCACACGCGGGGATAGGCCCCTTCAGGATGGATTCAAAGACCCAGCAGGCACGGTTGCCCCGCACACGCGGGGATAGGCCCTTGGCCGCCAGACTGTGAGGATTGCCCGTCTGGGTTGCCCCGCACACGCGGGGATAGGCCGTAGTAGCGCGTCACGTCACACACAATGCGCACGGTTGCCCCGCACACGCGGGGATAGGCCCTACGTCGGCATCGCGCAGAAAGTCAAGCTCCCGGTTGCCCCGCACACGCGGGGATAGGCCCTTGTCCGACTTCTCGCGCTTGCCCACGTAGCAGGTTGCCCCGCACACGCGGGGATAGGCCCTCCATTGGAAAAATGGTGCGACATTGCACCGGGGTTGCCCCGCACACGCGGGGATAGGCCCTTCATGGAAACCTCTTCTCAAACGTCCCCCGCGGTTGCCCCGCACACGCGGGGATAGGCCTTCGTCACAGTCGTGGTAGTGGTACACGAATTCGGTTGCCCCGCACACGCGGGGATAGGCCCCGCTGGAATTTCGCCAAGACCTCTGGCGTAAGGGTTGCCCCGCACACGCGGGGATAGGCCCCAAGGGTGAGTCGAAGAAGGGGGCCAAAACCAGGTTGCCCCGCACACGCGGGGATAGGCCCGAGGAGAACCCACTATGAAGATGCAAGTGATCGGTTGCCCCGCACACGCGGGGATAGGCCCCCTTCAGACTCTGCCCCATACACAATAACGACGGTTGCCCCGCACACGCGGGGATAGGCCCCCCCAAGATTGGAAAAGAATTCAAGGCAGAAGGGTTGCCCCGCACACGCGGGGATAGGCCGTAAGGCGTCTCCGCGAAGGGATTCCCCGGCAGGGTTGCCCCGCACACGCGGGGATAGGCCCCGCAGGCTTGTGGAGAGGATCGCGACGGATTCGGTTGCCCCGCACACGCGGGGATAGGCCCCCGCATCCCCGAGAATGTCGGCCTTGCGGCAGGGTTGCCCCGCACACGCGGGGATAGGCCCAACACCGCATTGGTTGCCAGAATACACATTAGGGTTGCCCCGCACACGCGGGGATAGGCCCTGGCGGCGGCTGACGCTCTGCACGATGTAGCGGGTTGCCCCGCACACGCGGGGATAGGCCCCCTGACGCGGCGATTGCCGAGTGCGTGGGTGCGGTTGCCCCGCACACGCGGGGATAGGCCCATCACCGTGTAGTGCACTCCCTGCCACCACAGGGTTGCCCCGCACACGCGGGGATAGGCCCGTGCGCCGGCAAGTGTGCTGGATCAGAGTTCCGGTTGCCCCGCACACGCGGGGATAGGCCCCACTTGAGGACGGCTGTATACGTCCTCCGCAGGGTTGCCCCGCACACGCGGGGATAGGCCCATGAAAGGCGCTGGTATCTGCGCCCAGGTCGTGGTTGCCCCGCACACGCGGGGATAGGCCCTTGGTCTGATACCCCAGCACTGCCGGCACATAGGTTGCCCCGCACACGCGGGGATAGGCCCTGCTTGCCCTTGTCGCGGCCCTCGGTCTGAACGGTTGCCCCGCACACGCGGGGATAGGCCCATCTTCGACCGCGAAAGCGTCAAGCGCGGCGTGGTTGCCCCGCACACGCGGGGATAGGCCGCAGGTCCACAAAGAAGGCACACGCCTTGCGGAGGTTGCCCCGCACACGCGGGGATAGGCCCGCGCCGCCGTGCTGAATTCATCGCCCGCGATCGGTTGCCCCGCACACGCGGGGATAGGCCCCCAGCCTGCACATGCGCTACGCGCTCGAACGGGGTTGCCCCGCACACGCGGGGATAGGCCCGTTTCGTGGGGCACAGATTCTTCTGGTAACCCGGTTGCCCCGCACACGCGGGGATAGGCCGCAGAGCGCGATGTGGCTCCCCTGGTCGGCGAAGGTTGCCCCGCACACGCGGGGATAGGCCCCTCTCCGCTGCTGCGGTGTCCGGTGCTGTCCTGGTTGCCCCGCACACGCGGGGATAGGCCCCTACATTTTTCCAGGTGCTGTCCGGAATAATGGGTTGCCCCGCACACGCGGGGATAGGCCCCCCTGAGTAGTCATTGTCGTGATTTGCTGTCCGGTTGCCCCGCACACGCGGGGATAGGCCGCCTGCGACCAACATTCACAGGGTCGGCAGAAGGGTTGCCCCGCACACGCGGGATAGGCCCGCCTCCCCCGAGATCCTGTACTTCCAGACCAAGGTTGCCCCGCACACGCGGGGATAGGCCCTTCCATGCGCTCGGGCACGATCCACCGGCTGCGGTTGCCCCGCACACGCGGGGATAGGCCCGGCCACGCGCACATCGCCGCATCCCTCTCGTGGGTTGCCCCGCACACGCGGGGATAGGCCCGGCACGGATGTGAAAGCGATTACCCTGCTGGGGGTTGCCCCGCACACGCGGGGATAGGCCCACGCCCAAAAAGAAAGGCCCCAAGTCCGCCAAGGTTGCCCCGCACACGCGGGGATAGGCCCGCAGCTTGTCATCCTGTACCCCCACTTCTGCAGGTTGCCCCGCACACGCGGGGATAGGCCGAGGAGCCGATTTCCCCTTCCTTGAGCCGCTGCGGTTGCCCCGCACACGCGGGGATAGGCCCGCACATGATGCGCGTCAACCCTGACATGTACGGGTTGCCCCGCACACGCGGGGATAGGCCCCAGACCGACATTCAGCGCGATAGCGACACTCCGGTTGCCCCGCACACGCGGGGATAGGCCCGGAAATCCGATCACCCTCACCGTGCTGGGCAAGGTTGCCCCGCACACGCGGGGATAGGCCCTCCGGCGATGAAACAGGCTTACGAAGGCGTGAGGTTGCCCCGCACACGCGGGGATAGGCCCTGCCGCTTTGATCTACATCCCCCGCGCAATCGGGTTGCCCCGCACACGCGGGGATAGGCCCTCCGCAATCTCGGCAAGCGTGGGCTGCACTGAGGTTGCCCCGCACACGCGGGGATAGGCCCATGTCCAGCACGCCGGCCCCTGCCTCCGGAAAGGTTGCCCCGCACACGCGGGGATAGGCCCTCCGGCGATGAAACAGGCTTACGAAGGCGTGAGGTTGCCCCGCACACGCGGGGATAGGCCCAATCCGACGCCGGGCCGCTGGTACCTGCGGCAGGTTGCCCCGCACACGCGGGGATAGGCCCTGCAGCGTGCTGCACTGGGTGCTTCGAATCCAGGTTGCCCCGCACACGCGGGGATAGGCCCCAGGTGGGCTTCGGCATCATGTCTGCCTATCAGGTTGCCCCGCACACATGGGGATATAGGCCCTGCTCAAGCGCACTGGTCTTCATGCGATCCATGTCCACGGCACCAAAGTGGGCTTCATCCTGCTGCTCCGCCCCGAAGTGCACATCACCGGCATGCGCTTTTTTCCACCAGGAAAGGTCTTCTCGGTTAGAATTTTCTTGCGCCCCCGTTGTAGGGCGGCCTGCCCGGGGAATTGGACCCCGGCGCGCCGCAACACATCGGGGGCGTTTTTCGTGTCCACGTACAGCAGGCCAGCTGCTGGCTGCGAGGTATCCAGGAGCTGGGATATTGCCATTTGTCTTGGCATATACCGTCATCAACAAGCTCTCCGCAGGCACAGCTGGTGCTGGCTTGGAGCCAACGGGATTCGAATTCGGCTCCACGACCAACATCACAGGATGCACAATTAGCGTTTCCGTAGCGGTTGCCCCGCCCGCGCGGGGATGGGCTTGTCAGCCTCACTCCACCGTCACGCTCTTGGCCAGGTTGCGGGGTTTGTCGACGTCGGTGCCTTTGGCGCAGGCGGTGTGGTAGGCCAGGAGCTGCAGGGGGACGACGTGGAGGATGGGGCTCAGGGGGCCGTAGTGTTCGGGCATGCGGATGGCGTGGATGCCTTCCTCGCTGTGGATGTTGCTGTCGGCATCGGCGAGGACGTAGAGTTCGCCGCCACGGGCGCGCACTTCCTGCATGTTGCTCTTGAGCTTGTCGATGAGTTCGTCGTTGGGGGCAACGACGACCACGGGCATGTCCTTGGTGACGAGGGCGAGAGGGCCGTGCTTGAGTTCGCCGGCGGGGTAGGCTTCTGCGTGGATGTAGCTGATTTCCTTGAGCTTGAGGGCGCCTTCCAGTGCGATGGGGTAGTGCAGGCCGCGGCCGAGGAAGAGGGCGTTGTCCTTCTTGGCAAAGGTTTCGGACCACTGGATGATCTGCGGCTCCAGCGCGAGCACGGCCTGCAGGGCCATGGGCAGGTGGCGCATGTGCTGGAGGTAGTCTTCCTGGTGGGCGTCGTCGACGGTGCCCTTGACGCGTCCGAGTGCCACGGTGAGCAGGAACAGGCCGGCGAGCTGGGTGGTGAAGGCCTTGGTGGAGGCGACTCCGATCTCGACGCCGGCGCGGGTGATGTAGGCCAGCTGGCATTCGCGCACCATGGCGCTGGTGGCGACGTTGCAGATGGTGAGGGTGTGGGGCATGCCCAGGTGCTGGGCGTGGCGCAGGGCGGCGAGGGTGTCGGCGGTTTCGCCGCTCTGGCTGATGGTGACCACGAGCGTGCGCGGATCGGGGACGCTGGTGCGGTAGCGGTATTCGCTGGCGATTTCGACGTCGCAGGGCACGTGGGCGATGGCTTCGAGCCAGTACTTGGCGGTGCAGCCGCTGTAGTAGCTGGTGCCGCAGGCAAGGATGAGCACGCGGTCGATTTCGGTGAAGACGGTGCGTGCGTCCTTGCCGAAGAGTTCGGGCACGATGGCCTGTACGCCTTCGAGGGTGTCGCCCAGGGCGCGGGGCTGCTCGAAGATTTCCTTCTGCATGAAGTGGCGGTAGGGGCCCAGCTCGGCCGCGCCGCTGTGGGCGTGCACGGTCTTGACGGGGCGGTCCTGCGGGCCGAGGCGCTGGCCGGCGTTTTCGATCCAGTACTTGCCGATCTGCAGGTCGACCACATCGCCTTCTTCGAGGTAGATGATCTGGTCGGTGACGCCTGCCAGGGCCATGGCGTCGCTGGCGAGGTAGTGGGCGCCGTCCTGCCCCACGCCCATGATGAGGGGGGAGCCCGCACGGCCGCCGATGACGCGGTGCGGCTCGTCGCGGCACATCACCGCCACGGCATAGGCGCCGTGCAGCTGGGCCAGGGCGGCCTGCACGGCGGCAAAGAGATCGCCGGTGTAGAGGGAGTCCACCAGGTGCGCGATGACTTCGGTGTCGGTCTGGCTGGCGAACTGGTAGCCCTTGGCCTGAAGCTGCTGGCGCAGGAGCTCGTAGTTCTCGATGATGCCGTTGTGCACCACGGCGATGTGGCCGGGGCGCTGCTCCGGGTTGGCGGGCGGCACGCCGGGGCCGTAGCTGAAGTGTGGGTGTGCGTTGTAGACGGCAGGGGCGCCGTGGGTGGCCCAGCGGGTATGGGCGATGCCGGTGTGACCGGTGAGATGCTCGTGCTCGACCTGCGTGGCCAGCTCGGCCACGCGCGACGTGCTGCGGGCGCGCTGCAGGCCCTGGTTCCAGACGGCGACGCCGCAGGAGTCATAGCCCCGGTATTCGAGGCGCTGCAGGCCCTGCACCAGGAGGGGAACGACGTTGGAGGTGGCGACTGCGCCGACGATACCGCACATGGAAATGCTCCCGAAAGGAGAGAAAAAAGGAGAGGGGCAGGGGGCGAGGCCCCCAGGGCAGGAACGGGAACGGGCTCCACAGGCTGTGCACCTCCGCTGTCTTGGCATCATACGGGGAGGTGGTGGAAATGAAATTTCAAAAACAAAGACTGTGTGGAATAATAAATTTCATGGTGCATTGCGAAAAATAATATTTCACATGAGTCGATGTTTATGAGCTTTTATTGCCATGCCTGAAGCAAATGATTTCCATGCGGTGCTCGATGCCGTGGACTGGCGCCTGCTGCGTCAGTTGCAGGCCGATGCCAGCCTGACCAACCAGGCGCTGGCCGAGCGCTGTCACCTTTCGGCACCCACCTGCCTGCGGCGGGTGCGGCGTCTGCATGAGCTGGGGCTCGTGGAGCGCACGGTGGCCATTCTGGATGGCGATGCGCTGCGCGCGCAGGGGGTGCCGAGTCTCACCGCCGTGGTGGAGGTGACTCTGGACGTGCAGGCCGAGGAGCAGCAGCGGGCGTTCGAGGCGCGGGCGGTGGCCGATGCGGCGGTGCAGCAGTGCTACCGCACCTCGCCGGGGCCGGATTTTGTGCTCATTCTGACCGTGGCGGACATGCCGGCCTTTGCCGAGGCCAGTGCCCGGCTTTTCACGGCCGATGCCAATGTGCGCAACGTGCGGGCCTTCTTCAGCCTGCGTCGGGCCAAGTTCACGGTGGAGCTGCCCCTGGGCGATGGGGGGGCTGCCCAGGGGTGAGGCGGAAGACGCAGGAGCCGGTGCGGTTGCGCTATGCTGGAACCTATTGATGCGGGGGCAACAGGCACCATGTATCAAAAAGATGAATGACTTCCGGCTGCAGGGTCTCCGTGCAGCCGGCCCCAGGAGATGCAGCCCTCATGAAATTCAAGGACTACTACGAAGTGCTCGGCGTGGACAAGAGCGCCACCGCCGACGAGATCAAGAAGGCCTACCGCAAGCTGGCCCGCAAATACCATCCGGACGTGAGCAAGGAGCCCGATGCCGCGCAGCGCATGGCGGAGGTCAACGAGGCCAATACCGTGCTGTCCGACCCCGAAAAACGGGCCGCCTACGACAAGCTGGGTGCCGACTATGCGCAGGGCATGGGGGCAGGCGGCGCAGGGGGCAACGGCAACTACCAGCCGCCGCCCAACTGGGACGCCGGATTCGACTTCCACGGAGGCGAGGGCTTCGGTGGGGGCGATGCGCAGGGCTACAGCGATTTCTTCGAGCAGCTCTTTGGCCGTGCTGCCCGTGCGCGTGGGGCGCAGGGCGGGGCACGGGGCAGCGCCGGTGCGCACCCCACCAGCATGCGCGGCGAGGACCAGCACGCCAGGATCGAGCTCGATCTGCAGGACGCCTACCAGGGCGCCGAGCGTACCCTCACCCTGCAGGGTGCGCGTGCCGATGCGCAGGGGCACATGGTGCCCGAGCAGCGCACGCTGCAGGTCAAGATTCCCAAGGGGGTGCGTGAAGGGCAGATGATCCGCCTGGCAGGGCAGGGGGGACCGGGGTTCAATGGGGGAGCGGCTGGCGATCTGCTGCTGCAGGTGGTCTTCAAGCCCGATGCGCGCTGGCGTGCCGAGGGACGCGACGTGTACCAGCGGGTGCGCGTGGCGCCCTGGGAGGCCGCCATCGGCGGGCCGGTGCAGGTCACCACGCCTGCCGGATCAACGGTCGAGGTGTCGGTGCCTGCGGGTTCCGGCGCCGGGCGCAAGCTCCGCCTCAAGGGGCGCGGGCTGCCGTCCAAAGAGCCGGGCGATCTGTACCTCGAACTCGAACCTGCGATTCCCGGGGCCGTCACGCCCGAGCAGCGCGCAGCTTGGGAGGCCTTGGCCAAGGCCTATCCCGGCTTCGATCCCCGCGTGGCCTGAGGGCCTGAACGAACAGGAAGTGCACAGACATGGCTGAAAATTCCCAAACCCTTCCCCCCGTGAGCGTGCCGGCCGATCTGACGGAACTGCTCTCCGACCATTCTCTGTCCCTGGAGGATCTGGCCCGGGCCTGCCGCCGCGCGCCCGAATGGGTGTCGTCCCATGTGCGCGAAGGCGTGCTGGCGGTCACCCAGACGGCAGACGACCCCGCCGTATCGGCCGAGGACTGCGGAAGCTGGCGGTTTTCCTCCTTTACCGTGGTTCGCGCACGCCGCATTGCCGATCTGGAACGCATGTTCGATGCCGATCCGCAGCTGGCAGCCCTGACTGTGGATCTCATGGAAGAAGTGGACGCCCTGCGGCGCCGGCTGGCGCCCTATCAGTGACAGTGAGCACCGTGTGAGCCCTCCCATGTGTTCTTCCGATGCATCTCCGAAAGCCATGGAGCCCTCTGCGACCTCGGGCGCGGGAGGTGGCGCTCCCGCCACGCCGCTCGTGGTGATGGGGCGGCGGCCTTCGATCAATGTGCGCAAGGTGCTCTGGACCTGTGCGCTCCTGGAGTGTGACTACACACTGGAGGAGTGGGGCACCGGGGATCTGCGCCTGCAGTCGGAGGCGTACCGCCAGATCAATCCCAATGGGCTGATTCCGGCCCTGCGCGACGGCGACCTGGTGCTCTGGGAGTCGAACACCATCTGCCGCTATCTGGCCGCCCGCCATGGACGTACCGACCTGCTGCCCACCGAGGCCGCCGCCCGGGCGCGGGTGGAGCAGTGGATGGACTGGCAGGTCGCCGAGCTGGCTCCGGCTTGGCGTTATGCCTTCATGGCGCTGGTCAAGCACAGCCCGGCGCATGCGAGCCCGTCGGCCCGCAAGGAGAGCGTGGCGCAGTGGAACCGGCTCATGGCCATTCTGGACGATGGACTGCGTCGCCACGGCCCCTATGCCGCCGGCGAGCACTTCACGCTGGCGGACGTGGTGCTGGGCCTGTCGACCCACCGCTGGCTGTCCACCCCCATGCCCCGGCCTGTGCTGCCGGCGGTGGAGGAGTACATGGCACGGCTGGCGCAGCAGCCTGGATTTGCCGACTGGGTCGCCAACGGCCAGCCGTGAGCCGCACGGCTGCCGTGTGAGCTCTGCACTGGCGGGGAGGCGGAGTCAGGGCTCCGCAGCAGGCTGCGTCGTGACAGGTGCAGCGCCTGTGCCTGCGGCATCTGTGGGCCAGGCCACCTGCCAGCGCGAGAGGGCGAAATAGGCCTGGATGTCTGCCATGTCGTACATCCATGCGTCGAAGGGATCGGCCATGTCCGGCGTGCGCGACACATACACCATGTAGTGCTCGCCGTCCGGGACCACCTGGACGTGACAGCCACATTCTTCCCCCGCCACGATGCGCCCCACGGCATGCAGATGCTGCGGGTCAAACGCCAGGGTGGTGGAGGCCGGGGAGGGTGCGGAAGCAGTGGGCATGGCTTGGAACGGAGCTGGGCAAGGGGCGGAAAGGCAAAGGCACGCCAGCGACATGGCAGGGAGCCACGCCGTGGGAGCGCGTCCGTTCAGGCGGGCTTCTTCTTGGCCGGGCGCTGGTAGCCCATTTTCTGGTGCAGCGGGCCCCGCACCACGGTGAGTGCGCCCGGCGGGGTGTCGCGGCCCACGGTGCTGCCGGCGCCCACGGTGCCGCCGGCACCGATGGTCACCGGAGCCACCAGCACGCTGTTGCTGCCGATGTGCACGTCGTGCTCGATGACCGTGCGGTGCTTGTTGGCGCCGTCGTAGTTGGCCGTGATGCTGCCCGCGCCGTAGTTGACGCGCTCGCCCACGGTGGCATCGCCCAGGTAGGCCAGGTGATTGGCCTTGGCGCCATCGGCGAGGGTGGAGTTCTTCACCTCGACGAAGTTGCCGATGTGCACCTCGCGGCCCAGCCGGGCACCGGGACGCAGGCGGGCAAAGGGGCCGATGAGGTCGCCCGCGCCGATTTCCACGCCGAGCTTTTCGCCGTCCACGTGGGTGAAGGGATGGATCACGGCATCGTCCGCGACGGTGCAGTTGGCCAGCACGCAGTGCGCACCGATGCGCACGCGGTTGCCCAGCGTGACGGTGCCCTCGAAGATGCAGTTGATGTCGATTTCCACGTCCTGCCCGCAGGTGAGCGCGCCGCGCACGTCGAGCCGGGCCGGGTCGCGCAGGCGCACGCCGGCCTGCATGAGGCGGTCGGCCGTGCGCTGCTGGAAGGCGCGTTCGATCGCCGCGAGCTGCTGCGGGCTGTTGACGCCAGCCACCTGCACGGCGTCGTCGATCTGGTGGGCGACCACCGGCACGCCGTCGGCCACGGCCAGACGTACCACGTCGGTGAGGTAGTACTCCTGCTGGGCATTGTGGTTGTCGATGCGGGTAAGCCAGTCCTTGAGCAGGCGGGCCGGCGCAGCCATGATGCCGCTGTAGATTTCCTGGGTGGCGAGTTCCTCCGGGGTGCCGTCCTTCTGCTCGACGATGCGGGTGACATGGCCCTGGGCATCGCGCAGGATGCGGCCGTAGCCAAAGGGGTCCTGCATGCGCAGCGTGAGCAGCGCGAGCCGCTCACCCGCGCAGGCCTGCACCAGCGCTTCGATGGTGGCGGCCTCGGTCAGGGGCACATCGCCGGAGAGCACCACCACGATGCCGTCATCGCCCAGCACCGGCACGGCCTGCTGCACGGCATGCGCGGTGCCGAGCTGCGGCATCTGGCGCACGAACAGGCGGCGGGGGCCGGTGGCGTCGGGGCGGGCCAGGGCTGCCTCGACCTGTTCGGCACCGTGGCCGGTGACCACCACCACCTGGCGGGCCTGCAGCTGCGCGGCCGTGTCGAGCACGTGCTGCACCAGCGGCTGGTGGGCGAGCTGCTGCAGGACCTTGGGGATGGCGCTTTTCATGCGCGTGCCCTTGCCGGCGGCCATGATGACGATGTCGAGGGGGGTGTTCATGGGAGGAGGGTCTCTCAGGGGAGAAGGGGGCCGTGCGCCAAGCTCAGCGGCTGCTGGAGCGCACGCGGAAAAGCTCGTCGAGGATCAGGCAGATGGCCCCGATGGTGATGGCCGTGTCTGCCACGTTGAAGGCCGGGAAGTGCCCGCCCACGAACAGCGGCGAGAGCCAGCGCCAGTGGAAGTCGAGAAAGTCCACCACGTAGCCGTGCCACACGCGGTCGAGCACGTTGCCGATGGCGCCACCGAGCAGGCTCGCCATGGCGAAGCTGAAGAGTTTCTGGTGCGGGTGGGTGCGCAGCATCCAGACGATGAAGGCTGCCGCCCCCACGCCGATGCCCATGAACAGCCAGCGCTGCCAGCCGCCCGCGTGCGACAGAAAGGAAAACGCAGCCCCGTAGTTGTGCACGCGCACGACGTTGAAGAACCCCGTCACCACGGTGCCGTCGCCGAGGCCGTAGGTGGCCACGATGAGGTACTTGGTGAACTGGTCGAGCATGAGCCAGAGCGCCGCGAGCGACAGCCACAGCGCCAGGCTGACATTGCTGCTGCCATGGCTGTTGCTGCCGCGAGCACTGTGCACGCGGCGCACGCCGTTGGAGCGGGAGCGGGTGGCGGCCATTCAGGCAAACTCCCGGGTTTCGCCGCTGCCGAACAGGTTGCTCACGCACCGGCCGCAGAGGGTGGGGTGGGCGGCATCGTGGCCGACGTCGTCGCGGTAGTGCCAGCAGCGCTCGCACTTGGCGTCCTGCGACGCACTCACTTCCACCGACAGGGCCTCGCCGCTGCGCAGGGTGACCTGGGAGGTGATGAGCACGAACTTGAGGTCGCTGCCCAGGCTGGCGAGCAGGGCGTGGTCCTCGGGCGCGGCGGTGATGACGAGGTTGGACTGCAGCGAGGAGCCGAGCTGGCCGGCGGTGCGCAGTTCCTCGATCTGCTTGTTGGCCACATCGCGGATCTGGCGCAGGCGCTCCCACTTGGCAAGCAGGGCATCGTCGCCCGAGGGCAGGCCGTGGAAGGTTTCCAGGAA
Organism: Brachymonas moutaii (nom. illeg.); assembly: GCF_049977365.1. Classification (NCBI taxonomy): domain Bacteria; kingdom Pseudomonadati; phylum Pseudomonadota; class Betaproteobacteria; order Burkholderiales; family Comamonadaceae; genus Allobrachymonas; species Brachymonas moutaii (nom. illeg.). Next base: position 76,590 of record NZ_JBNGEN010000004.1, read on the forward strand.
GATGGAGGGGCTGTGGCCGATGAGCTTCCAGGCCTCTTCGGCGGTGAAGCTCAGGAAAGGCGCCATCCAGCGCAGCATGGCCTGGGTGATGTGCCACAGGGCGGTCTGGGCGCTGCGGCGGGCATGGCTGCTGGGGGCCGTGGTGTAGAGGCGGTCCTTGAGCACGTCGAGGTAGAAGCCCCCCAGATCCTCGGAGCAGAAGAGCTGGAGCTTGGCCACGACGGGGTGGAATTCGTAGACCTGGTAGTGGGCCAGCACCTGGGACTGGAACTCGGCGGCGCGGGTGAGGGCCCAGCGGTCGATTTCGAGCAGCTCGTCGAAGGGCAGGGTCTGCGTGGCCGCATCGAAGTCGCTCGTGTTGGCGAGCAGGAAGCGCAGGGTGTTGCGGATGCGGCGGTAGGCGTCGATCACGCGGGCCATGATCTTGTCGTCGCCGGCAATGTCGCCCGAGTAGTCGCTGGAGGCGACCCACAGGCGGATGATTTCGGCGCCCCACTTCTTGTAGGCGTCCTGCAGGTCGATGCCGTTGCCGAGCGACTTGCTCATCTTGCGGCCCTGGCTGTCCACGGTGAAGCCGTGGGTGAGCAGGCCGCGGTAGGGCGCGCGGCCGTTGAGGGCGCACGACAGCAGCAGCGAGCTGTGGAACCAGCCACGGTGCTGGTCGTGGCCTTCGAGGTAGAGGTCGGCCTCGGGGCCCGTGTCGTGGTGCAGGGCGGGGTGCGAGCCGTGCAGCACGTGGCTGAAGGTGGAGCCCGAGTCGAACCAGACCTCCAGAATGTCGGTGCTGCGGATGTAGTGCGGAGCGTCCTCGGGGCCGAGGATGTCTTCGGTGGGCGTGCGGCTCCAGGCCTCGATGCCGCCCTGTTCGATGATGCGGGCGGCCTGATCGAGGATGTCCATGGTGCGCGGGTGCAGCTCGCCCGTGGCCTGGTGCATGAAGAAGGGAATGGGCACGCCCCAGCTGCGCTGCCGCGAGATGACCCAGTCGGGACGGTTGGCGATCATGTCGCGCAGGCGGGCCTTGCCGTTCTCGGGGTAGAAGCTGGTCTGGTCGATGGCGGCGAGCGCCATCTGGCGCAGGGTGTAGGGGGCCTTGTCTTTGGTGAATACGCCTTCGCCCTCGTCCATGCGGATGAACCACTGGGCCGTGGCGCGGTAGATCACGGGGGTCTTGTGGCGCCAGCAGTGCGGGTAGCTGTGGGTGATGGTTTCGGTGGCCAGCAGGCGGCCGGCGTTGCGCAGGGTGTCGAGAATGACGGGGATGGCCTTCCAGATGTGCTGGCCGCCGAACAGCGGAAAGTCCGGCGCGTACTGGCCGTTGCCCTGCACGGGGTTGAGGATCTGGTCGGTGGTCATGCCGTGCGCGACGCACGAGTTGAAGTCGTCCACGCCGTAGGCAGGAGCCGAGTGCACGATGCCGGTCCCGTCGGCGTCGGTGGCGTACTCGGCCAGATACACGGGGGCGAGGCGGCGGTAGCCGGGGTCCACGTCGTACAGGGGATGCTCGAACTCCAGCCCGTCAAGCGCCTGGCCCTTGACCGTGGCCAGCACGGTGCCTTCGAGGCCATAGCGCTGCAGGCACGACTCGACCAGCGAGCGGGCCAGCACCAGCAGACCCTTGGGTGTGTCGACCAGCGCGTAGTCGATCTCGGGGCCCATGTTGAGGGCCTGGTTGGCCGGAATGGTCCAGGCCGTGGTGGTCCAGATGACGACGTAGGCATCGCGCTCGAACGGGGCCACGCCGAAGGCGGCCGCCAGTCGGGCGGGGTCGTGCGCGCGGAAAGCCACGTCGAGCGTCTGGCTCTTCTTGTCCTGGTACTCGATCTCGAACTCGGCGAGCGACGATCCGCAGTCGAAGCACCAGTACACGGGCTTGAGTCCACGGTACACGAAGCCGCGTTCGATCACGCGCTTGAACACGCGCAGCTCGTTGGCCTCGTTGGCGAAGTTCATGGTGCGGTAGGGGTTGTCCCATTCGCCGAGCACGCCCAGCCGCTTGAAGTCGGCCTTCTGCTGGGCGATCTGTTCGGTGGCGTAGGCGCGGCTCCTGGCCTGCATCTCGTCGCGGCTCAGGCCCCGGCCGTATTTCTTCTCGATGGCGTTCTCGATGGGCAGGCCGTGGCAGTCCCAGCCCGGCACGTAGCCGGCATCGAACCCGTCGAGCTGGCGGGCCTTGTTGATCATGTCCTTGAGGATCTTGTTGACCGCATGGCCCATGTGCAGCTGGCCGTTGGCGTAGGGCGGGCCGTCATGCAGGATGAACAGCGGCGCGCCATGCCGCGCGGCGCGCAGGCGGGTGTAGAGGCCTTCGTCCTCCCACTCCTTGATCCAGCCCGGTTCCCGCTTGGGCAGGTCGCCGCGCATGGGGAAGGGGGTGTCGGGGAGGTTGAGGGTCTTGCGGTAATCGTGTTTCTGGTCGGACATGATGGTGGAGAGATGAAAGGGGGTGTCCAGGCTGCGTGCGGCAGGGGAGGGAGAAGGCGGAAGGGAGCGGACGGATGCGGGCCGGATGCTCAGGCGGCAGCCGGCGCAGCCGTGGCGCCGTCGGGCTCGGCCGCCGTCAAATTCGGTCGCGTGTGGTCTGGCGGCGCGTCTCGCTGTGGCGCGAGGCAAACCAGTCGCGTGCGTCGGCGCAATCCTGGGCAATGCCCTGTTGCAGGGCTTCCAGACCGTCGTATCTGCGCTCTTCGTGCAGTTTGTGCAGCAGTTCCACGCGCACGATTTTACCGTATGCCCCTTCCGGGCCCAGGGCGGCCGGCCATTCGAGGCAGTGGGTTTCGAGCAGCACGCGGCCGCCGTTGACATCGTGGGGATCGAGGGAGGGGCGCACCCCCATGTTGGCCACGCCGGGCAGGGGGCTGCCATCGGTGGTGAGTCCGTGCACCCGCACCACGAAGATGCCGCTGGCAGCAGGCTTCCAGTGCGCGAAGCGCTGGTTGAGGGTGCGGATGCCGAGTTCGCGGCCGAGCTTGCGGCCGTGCACGACGTGTCCGCTGATGGTGTAGGGGCGGCCGAGCAGGCGCGCGGCTTCGGCCATGTCGCCCCGGGCCAGGGCCTCGCGCACCTCGGTGCTGCTCACGCGGATGCCGGGATCGGCCGGCAGAGCCTGTCCCGGCGTGGCGGGACGGGGCACCTCGTAGCTGTTCATGCGCGAGACCTCGAACCCCAGGGTGCGGCCAGCCGCGTCGAGCATGGCGTAGTCGCCGGCGCGCCGTGCACCGAAGCGGAAGTCATCCCCCACGAGCACGTACTGCGCGCCCAGGCCGTCGACCAGCACCTGGCGGATGAACGCTTCGGGCGACAGGCTGGCCAGAGCCTCGTTGAAGGGCAGGATCACGGTCTGGTCGATGCCTGCGGTCGCCAGCTCGCAGAGCTTGTCGCGCAGGGTGGCGATGCGGGCCGGGGCCAGTTCGGGTCTGGAGAACTTCTCGGCAAAGAAGTCGCGCGGATGCGGCTCGAAGGTGAGGGCGCAGGCGGGAAGACCCCGGTTGCGGGCCTCGTTGCGCAGCAGGGCCAGCATGGCCTGGTGGCCGCGGTGCACACCGTCGAAATTGCCGATAGTGAGTGCGCAGGCAGGCGCCAGGTCGGGGTGTCGGAAGCCGCGGAAGATTTTCATGACGGGCTATTATCCACCGACCGCCCGCCGTCCATCATGGCCGGCAGCATCCAACCCCGCAACCCGTTGCGCATCGGGCCGGGCCATCATGGCTGATCGGCCACGAGCAGGGCCTTGTACCGGGCGGCCGTCTGGCTGCAGATCGGAGCGGTGCCGGGCTGGGCAGCCAGCTGCAGCAGGGGGCGGTCCCAGCTGGCGGTGTACTGCTGGCGCAGCTGCCGGATGTCGTACCCATGGGCCAGGGCATGCTGGGCTTCCGGGGCAAGGAGAGGCGTCTGGCCCGGCAGGCAGCTGGCCAGCATCACGTGCAGGGGCAGCAGGTCGCGGGCGGTGTTTTCGACCGTGTGGGCCTTGATGTCGGCCGGGCGAGGCACGGCGGTGCGTGCCACTTCCAGCCAGTGCTGCGCGGCATCGGCATGGCCGCTGCGTGCGGCATGCATGGCGAGGGCCTCGGCCGTGCGCAGCTGCTGCAGCGCGGGAAGGGAGGAGCGGGAAGCCGAGGCGTCGAGCACCTGGGCCAGCCAGGCGGCGAGCCGGTCCGCGAGTGCGGTCCGCGAGGCCTCGGCCGGCAGGCGCACCAGATCGGCCAGCATCTGCGTCTGGGCCTGCAGCGCCACGGCGGACAGGCGTCCATCGGCCTGCACGGGGGGCTGCGCGAGCCAGGGGGCGACGCGCTGCTGGAAGCGCTCGGCCCGCTGCTGCAGCTCGGGCAGGTCGGCCATTTCGGATTCTTCGCGCTGGCGGTAGTGGGCCACGGCCAGTCGGGTGCGGGCCGCATCTTCGGCGGACACGAGTCCGGGCACCACTGTGGCCCAGTAGGCCAGATTGGCCACCAGTCCGCTGGCTTCCTGCTGGTCGTCCATGGCGCGCACCAGGGCGCGGGAGCTGTAGATGCTGCCCACGGCCAGCGCTACGAGGGCGGCGGCCGTGGCGGCGACGGTTCTGGCTTTCATGGCGGACGATTATCCCCGAACTCTCCGGGGCGGTCCCCTCACGGGGAGAGTGGAGTGTGGCTGGCAGTGGAAAAGCCGTCTGGTCAGGCTGCTCCGACGACGCTCCAGAGCATGGCCACGACGGCGAACAGCATGACCGCAGTGGCCACCCAGCCCAGCACTTCCAGTCGGATCGAGAGCGTGAACTCGCCCAGGATGTCCTGCCGGCGGCCCAGCCACATCATCATGGCCATGATGGGCACGGCCGCGACGCCGTTGACGATGGCGCTCCATACCAGGGCCTTGATGGGGTCGAGCGGGGTGAAGTCGAGCAGCAGCCCGCCGATGGTGGCGAGCACCAGCACGGTGTAGAAGCCCTTGGCTTCGGTCATGCGGTGGTTGAGGCCCGAGCGCCACTGGAACACGTCCGCCACCGCGTAGGCGGCCGATCCGGCCAGCACGGGCACGGCGAGCATGCCTGTGCCGATCACGCCCAGCGAGAACAGCAGGAAGGTGAAGTCGCCGGCAATCGGGCGCAGCGCCTCGGCGGCCTGCTTGCTGCTCTGGATGTCGGTGACGCCGTGCTGGTGCAGGGTGACGGCCGTGGCCAGCATGATGCAGAAGGCGATTACGTTGGAGAACAGCATGCCGACGTTGGTGTCGAGCTGGATGCGCGAGAGGTGTTCGCGCATGAAGAGCTGGTCCTGTGCCACGGGCTGGGCATTGAGCTGCTGGCGCAGCTCGGCTTCCTGCGACGCCTGCCAGAAGAACAGATAGGGGCTGATGGTGGTGCCCAGCACCGCCACCACCATCATCCAGTACTCCGAGCTCTTCTGCATCTTCGGCAGCAGGGCTGTGTGCACCATGATGCGCCAGTCCACCTGGAGCATGAGCAGCACCGCCACATACGAGAGCAGGGCCAGCGTGAACCACTTGAGCACGCGCACCATGGACTCGTAGTTGAGCCAGACCGGAATGACGGCACACAGCAGCCCGAAGATGAGGGCATGTCCATGCTGCGGACCGCCCACCACGAGCTGCAGGGCCTCGCCCATGGCAGCGATGTCTGCGGCGATGTTGAGGGTGTTGGCCAGAACGAGCAGCAGCACCATGGCCAGCGCCAGCCAGCGCGGCATGACGCGGCACATGCTGCTGGCCAGGCCCTTGCCGGTCATCCAGCCGATGCGTGCGCTCACCATCTGGATGCCGATCATCAGCGGCGCCGTGAAGATCAGCGTCCACAGCAGCCCGCCGCCGAACTGGGCACCGGCCTGCGAGTAGGTGGCGATGCCGCTGGGGTCGTCGTCCGCCGCACCGGTGATCAGCCCGTTGCCGAGCTGGTTGGTGAGTTTCTTGGCGTGGCGGAAATACTGCATGCAATCCCCTGGGAAAAAGAAAGAGACAACGGGGCGCGGCGCACCCTGGGGGCAGGGTGCTGAGGCTGGGCGGGATTATCCACGAGTATGTGACGGATGTGTGTCCATCTGTCTGCTGCATGCTGCAGGTGGCCTGGCGGAGTCGGTGGTGGCCTCTGGCATGGTCGGCGTTCCCATGGCGCCGGAAGCGCGGGCCGGACGCATGCCGGATAATGGCAGGATGGTTCAGCGCAATATCGTCATACTCATTTCCGGCGGCGGCAGCAACATGGCCGCGATCGTGCAGGCATCGCTGCGCGCACATTGGGCACAGCGCTTCGGCGCACGGGTGGCTGCCGTCATCAGCAACAAGGCAGAGGCGGGCGGACTGGCATTTGCCCGCGAACATGGCATCGCCGCCGAGGTGGTGGATCACAAGGCCTTTCCCGACCGGCAGGCCTTTGATGCCGCCCTCGCGGCATGCATCGACCGCCACGAGCCGGCACTGGTCGTGCTTGCCGGGTTCATGCGCATCCTCACGCCGGAATTCGTCGCCCGCTACGAGGGGCGCCTCCTCAACATCCATCCCTCCCTGCTGCCGGCCTTCCCCGGTCTGCACACGCACCAGCGCGCCATCGAGTCCGGGTGCCGCTTTGCCGGTGCCACGGTGCACCAGGTCACGGCCGAGCTCGACCACGGGCCCATTCTGGCCCAGGCCGTCGTGCCTGTGCTGCCGGACGATACAGCCGACACGCTGGCCGCCCGGGTCCTCACCCAGGAACATCTGATCTATCCGGCCGCCGTAACCTCCTGGCTGGAGCAGCAGACGGCACGCGCCGCACGGGAGCTGGCATGAGCGCGCCCCATCAGTCCGACCGGCCGGATACGCCGGACGTCCCGGACGTGCTGGTGACCGTGCCCGCACCCTCCGACATCGTGGTGGCATGGCCCGAAGCGCCGCAGCTGCTGTTTCTGCTCTTCCACGCGGCGGGCGAACAGCCTGCCTCCCTGCTGCCGCTGGCCCAGCGGCTGGCCGCCCAGTTTCCGCAGGGCGTGGTGGCCTGCGTGGCAGCGCCCCATGCGTGGGACGAAGGGGCAGGCTTCCAGTGGTATTCCCTGCGCGGACTCACGGCCGGCAATCTGCGCGAACGTACCCAGCCAGCGCTGGCCGAATTCGCCTCCACCGTCCGCGCCTGGCAGCGGCAGTGCGGGCTGGGCCCCGAACGCACGGCCATTGTGGCCCATGGGCAATCGGCCATTCTGGGGCTTGAGGCACTGGCCCAGCTGCCGCCTTTCTGTGCACGGCTGTTTGCCATAGGTGGGCATTTCGTGACCCTGCCTGCGCACCTGCACGACCAGACCTCCCTGCACTGGCTGCACGGCCGGCTCGACGCCACAGTGCCCTACCAGGCCGCCATCGAGGCCGCTGCACACCTCAAGGCACTCGATGCCGACTTCTCCGTCGACGTGTTCGCAGACACCGCCGCGGGCCTCACCGACGAAATGGGCGACCGCATCGTGCACCTCCTGCAGAACCACGTGCCCCAGCGCATGTGGCGCGAAGCCATGGCCAGCGCCGGCGCTACAGACGAAGACGGCGAAGCCTCTTCCAGCCATCCGCCCGCACCCGGCCCCACACTGCACTGAATGCCTGCGCGCCCATGGGAGCGCAGAGGGACTGCGCTTGCCTGTCCCGAGCAGTGAGTTCGTAGACCCTCTGGCCCTGCCTCGTTTCCACGCACATCCAGTCATGCAGCCAGACGTCCGATTCCCCGGATCACCCGAGGCAGGAAACCGCTGGCCGAATGTTTCCCCTGGGCGGGTCTCCAATCCGAAGTGCCACACTGCTCAACCGGGCAATGTCCGCATATGGAATCGAGATACAGGCATTTGCAAGCTGAAGTTGGCTTCGCGTCAGTTGCGGAGTTTCGGCAACCAGTAAGGCGTGAGCCATGGAGCCCGGAGTCAGTCTGTTTCTATGCCCCATTCCAAAAGACACAGGCCCCTTCAGGGGCTGAAGGGGCCTGTGGGCAGTCCAGGGCACTCGGCCTGCTGGCCGGGCGCGGAAGTCAGGCTGCGTCGGTCTGGGCCGGGGTGCGCAGGCGGGCGGCGCCGAGGGCTTCCTCGGTCAGGCCGTGCCGCTGCAGCAGCTCCGGCAGCGGCTGGCGCAGGGCCAGCGCGGCGGCGGCCATGCCCATGGCGGGGCTGGACTGGATGCCGTAGCCTCCCTGTCCGGCGACCCAGAAGAAGTCGCTGATGGCATCGTCGTAGCCGTTGACCATGGCGCCGTCGGATGAGAAGGTGCGCAGGCCGGCCCAGGTGTGGCTGGGGCGGCGGATCTGCAGGGTGGTCATTTCCTCGATGTGGTAGATGCCGGTGGCGACGTCGAGTTCTTCAGGTTGCACGTCATGCGGCGTGGTGGGGTCGGCGTTGGCGGGAGAGCCGAGCAGCTGGCCGGCATCGGGCTTGAAGTACCAGTCTTCGCCGATGCCCATGACCATGGGCCAGGCATGCACGTCGACGCCTTCAGGGGCAGGGAAGGTGAAGGCCGAGCGGCGGCGGGGTTCGAGCCCCAGGGGCTGGACGCCAGCCATGGTGGCGATGGTGTCGGCCCAGGCGCCTGCCGCATTGATGAGCACCTTGGCGGTGTAGGTGGTGCCGCCGGCCGTGACCTGCCACAGGCCATCGTCGCCCCGGGCGATGGCTTCGACGCCCGCGTTGCACACGAGGTGGGCACCCTGCTGGCGTGCGCCGTGCAGATAGCCGCCGTGGATGGCGTGCACGTCCATGTCGGCAGCCTCGGGGTCGATGATGCCGCCGAGCACTTTGTCGCGCCGCAGCACCGGGACCAGCGCACAGGCTTCGTCGGCGGTCAGCTTGCGGGTGCGGGGGTTGAGGTTGCGGAACACTTCCCATTCGAGTTCGAGCATTTCGGCCTGCTGGGGCGAGGCCACCGTCAGGGCTGCCCGCGGGATGACGAGCTCGTGTTCGCTGAACCCTTCGGGTGGGTGCAGGAAGAATTCCTGGCTGGCGACCGACAGGCGGCGGACCTGCAGCGGGCCGTAGCCTTCCATGAAGTGGGCGGCCGATCGTCCGGTGGAGTGGTAGCCGGGCTGGGACTCGCGTTCGAGCAGGATGATGCTCGCGTGGGGGGCAAGCCAGTAGGCGGTGGATGCGCCGGCAATGCCTGCGCCGATGATCAGATAGTCAGCATGGGTCGGAGTGGTGGAGGTCATGATGCGTGAGGGGAGGCCTGAGGGTCAGGAAAAGCGCCGGTGTCAGCGCAACCGGGTTGCACCAGCTTTGTGAGTGGGTGTCCGGTTGTCAGCTTCATGCAATATTCGCGCCAGTTTGGCGCTCTTTTGGTCTGCTCCATGCTGGTGCACCCAGGGGCGGAGGCACAGTGCCCCATCCCGGGGGGCAACCGCGTCTTCTGCTCCAGGATGGCGCACCGGGAAGTGGCGTTCAGGCCGTTTCGGCACAGGAGGCGTCCGCGGTGCGGGTGGGTTGGCCGAGGCTCTTGAGGATGTCACGCACCAGCATGGCGCGGTCCACGGGCTTTTCGAGTGCGCGCTCGATGCGCAGCTTCTCGTTGCCTGCGAGCTTGACGGCCCTGTTGCCCTGGATGAGCCGGATGATGGCGAACGGATCGACCGGGGGCTGGGGCTTGAAGGTGATGGTGATGACGCTGGGAGCGGCTTCCACCTTGGCCACGCCATAGGGCTGGCTGAGCACGCGCAGGCGATGGACCTGGATGAGCGTTTCGGCCTGCGGGGGGAGCTTGCCGAAGCGGTCGACCAGCTCCTCGACCAGACGGTCGATCTGCCCTGAAGTCTGGGCGGTGGCGAGTTTCTTGTAGAAGGACAGGCGCAGGTGCACGTCGCCGCAGTAGTCGTCCGGCAGCAGGGCAGGGGCGTGCAGGTTGATTTCGGTGACGGCATGCAGGGGGCTGAGCAGATCCGGCTCCCGACCGGCCTTGAGGGCCTTGACGGCCTCGGCCAGCATCTCGTTGTAGAGCTGGAAGCCGATTTCCATCATGTTGCCGCTCTGGTTCTCGCCCAGTACTTCGCCGGCGCCCCGGATTTCGAGGTCGTGCATGGCCAGGTAGAAGCCGCTGCCGAGCTCTTCCATCTGCTGGATGGCTTCGAGGCGCTGGGCCGCCTGCTTGGTGAGGCTTTCCAGGTCGGGCACCATGAGGTAGGCATAGGCCTGGTGGTGGCTGCGGCCCACCCGCCCGCGCAGCTGGTGGAGCTGGGCGAGGCCGAACTTGTCGGCGCGGCTGATGAGAATGGTGTTGGCGCTGGGCACGTCGATGCCGGTTTCGATGATGGTCGAGCACAGCAGAATGTTGAAGCGCTGGGCCACAAAGTCGCGCATCACCCGTTCGAGCTCGCGCTCGGGCATCTGGCCGTGGGCCACGGCGATGCGGGCTTCGGGCAGGATTTCCTGCAGCTTCTGGCGCCGGTTCTCGATGGTTTCGACCTCGTTGTGCAGAAAGTAGACCTGGCCGCCGCGCTTGAGCTCGCGCAGCACGGCCTCGCGGATGACGCCGCTGCTCTCGCTGCGCACGAAGGTCTTGATGGCCAGGCGGCGCTGCGGCGCGGTGGCGATGACCGACAGGTCGCGCAGTCCTTCGAGCGCCATGCCCATGGTGCGGGGAATGGGGGTGGCAGTGAGGGTGAGCACGTCGACTTCGGCGCGCATCTTCTTCATCTGCTCCTTGTGGCGCACGCCGAAGCGGTGTTCCTCGTCGATGATGAGCAGCCCCAGGTCCTTGAAGTGCACGTCGCTCGACAGCAGCTTGTGCGTGCCCACCACGATGTCCACGGTGCCGTCGGCCACACCGGCGAGTGCGGCCTGGACTTCCCTGGAGTTGCGGAAGCGGGAGATTTCGGCCACCTTGATCGGCCACTTGGCAAAGCGGTCCTTGAGGGTCTGATAGTGCTGCTCGGCCAGCAGCGTGGTCGGAGCCAGAAAGGCCACCTGCCGCCCGCCGGTGACAGCCACGAAGGCCGCACGCAGGGCCACCTCGGTCTTGCCGAAGCCCACGTCTCCGCAGACCAGACGGTCCATGGGGCGGGGCGAGACCATGTCCTGGATCACGGCGTGGATGGCCGCTTTCTGATCGGCGGTTTCCTCGAAACCGAAGTCGTTGGCAAAGACCTCGTAGTCGGCTGCCGAGAAGCGGAAGGCGTGGCCTTCGCGGGCGGCGCGGCGGGCATAGATGTTGAGCAGTTCGGCCGCGCTGTCGCGCACCTGTTCGGCCGCCTTGCGCTTGGCCTTTTCCCACTGGCTGCCGCCGAGCTTGTGCAGGGGCGCTTCGTCCGGGCTCACGCCGGTGTAGCGGCTGATGAGGTGGAGCTGGCTCACCGGTACATAGAGAGTGGCGTCGCCGGCGTATTCGAGGTGCAGGAATTCCTGCAGCTCGGGCTCGCCCTGGGCGTTCTTCTGTCCCATGTCCATGTTGACGAGGCCCTGGTAGCGCCCGATGCCATGGGCGCTGTGCACCACGGGATCGCCCACCTTGAGTTCGCTGAGATCCTTGATGAGTGAGTCGACATCGCTGGCATGTTCCTGCCGGCGGTGCCGCCGGTGCTGGGCGCTGCCGTTGCCGGCAAACAGCTCGGTTTCGGTGACGAGGTCGATGCCCCGTTCGTTCCACGCGAAGCCTTCGGCCAGCAGCGAGGTGGCCAGCGCCACTTTTTCGGGGCTGGCCTCGAACTCGGCCAGCGTGTCCATCACCACGGGCTGGACTCCGCTGGCCCGCAGAAAGTCGAGCAGGCTCTCGCGGCGGCCGGCGCTTTCTGCCAGCAGCAGCACCCGGTGCGGGGTGGCGCGGATGTGTGCCTGCAGGCGCACGAGCGGATCCTCGGTGCCGCGGCGGGCCGCCACATCGGGCAGGCGGTCGAATTCGGGGTAGGCGGAAGGCTGGGGCTCGCCCCCATTGGCCAGTGCCTGGCGCCGCAGCGAGAGCTGGGGGAAGGGCTTGGCATGCAGGTAGAACTGGTCGGCGCTCAGGAACAGGGTCTCGGGCGGCAGGGCCGGGCGGTCGGGGTCTCCCGAAAACAGACGATAGCGCTCGCGCGTGTCCTGCCAGAAGCGCTGGAAGGGCGTTTCCAGATCGTCGTGCAGCACCACGGTGCTGCCTTCGGGCAGGTAGTCGAACACCGTGGCGGTCTGCTCGAAGAACAGGGGCAGGTAATACTCGATGCCTGCGCCGGCCAGACCGTCGCCCATGTCCTTGTAGATGCGGCTGCGCGTGGGGTCACCCTCGATGCACTCGCGCCAGCGGTGGCGGAAGCGCTGGCGCGCATCCTCGTCCATCGGGAACTCGCGTCCCGGCAGCAGCCGCACTTCGGGCACCGGGTAGAGGCTGCGCTGGCTGTCGGGGTCGAAGGTGCGGATGCTGTCGATCTCGTCGTCGAACAGGTCCACCCGGTAGGGCTGGGTCGAGCCCATGGGGAACAGGTCGATCAGGCTGCCCCGCACCGCATATTCGCCGGGGCTCACCACCTGGCTGACATGGGCATAGCCGGCCAGCGTGAGCTGGCGTCGCAGTGCGGCTTCGTCGAGCTTCTGGCCGGTCTTGAAGTGAAAGGTATAGCCAGCCAGAAACGAGGGCGGCCCCAGCCGGTAAAGCGCTGTTGTGGCCGGGATCAGCACCACGTCCGCCCCATCCTCGCGGTGATGCTGGCTGATGCGCCACAGCGTGGCGAGCCGTTCGCTGATCAGGTCCTGGTGGGGCGAAAAGCTGTCGTAGGGCAGGGTCTCCCAGTCCGGGAACATCACGCACCGCAGGGCGGGATCGAAAAAGGGCAGCTCCTCCTGCAGGCGTCGGGCATCGGCCGCATCGGCCGTCACGATGGCCGTGCACCGGCCCTCTGCCTTGTCGCGCGCGGCCATCTGGGCCAGCAGGGCCGCATCGGCCGATGCGGGCGGACGCGGGAGGGTGTAGCGATGACCGGGAGTGAGCTTGGGGAGATCCATGGGGCAGACAGACAGAACGACAGGCGATGCGAACGACAGCGGACAGAACGGATGGGGCGCCACCGCACAGCCGTGCAACAGCAACTCCACCCCACCACTGCCCGACATGGAGATGCCGGCCAGGGCAGGGAGAGCCGTGCCGCATGGCAGCCCAGACCGCTGGCAACCATTGTAGAGATGGGGATGCGGGGCTGCCCTCGCAAGGGTGCCCGCCCCCTGGGGCGGCAGGGTTGCGCCACAATACGCCCACCTCAGCGTCTGCAGCATGGCTGCTGCGCATTCCTTTTGTTCTTCAGTCTGTCATGTCGAACCCTTCAGATACTCCCCGCATCCTGGCGCTTGTGCCGTGTGCCGGCAGCGGCAGCCGCGCGGGCACCGCCATGCCCAAGCAGTACCAGCCCGTGGCAGGCCGCGCCATGCTGTGGCACGCCCTCGTGGCATTCGCGCAGGCCCCCTCGGTCGACGCCAGCCTGCTGGTACTGGCGCCGGACGATGCGGGCTTTGCAGCCCAGCCCTGGCCTGCAGAGCTGGATCCTGCGCGCCTGCAGGTTGCCCGCTGCGGCGGCAGCAGCCGTGCCGAATCGGTGCGCAATGGGCTCCTGCATCTGCGCACGGCCGGGTATGGGGAGCAGGACTGGGTGCTGGTGCACGACGCCGCGCGCTGCCTGATCACGCCCGAACAGATCGAGACCCTGGTAACAGCCTGCCGCAGCGATCCCGTAGGGGGGCTGCTGGCCCTGCCGCTGCCGGACACGCTCAAATCGGCTGTGGTGGATGCAGCGGCACCGCGCGTGCACGGCACAGTCTCCCGCGCCGACAAATGGCTGGCCCAGACGCCCCAGATGTTCCGTCTGGGGCTGCTGCTGGCTGCCCTCGATGCCGGCCTGTCCGAAGCGCCCGAAGCCATCACCGACGAATCCAGCGCCATCGAGCGCCTGGGACATGCCCCGTTGCTTGTGCGCGGAAGCGCCCAGAACTTCAAGGTCACCTATCCCGAGGACTTTGCCCTGGCCGAAGCCGTGCTGCAGGCCCGCGCCCATCCATCCCTCGCCATCTGACGGCTTTCGGCGCTCAGAGGCAGCGCAGGCGCTCCGGCCGGCGATGCGACAATGCATCCCATGACGCATACCGCCCATTCCCATCCGGTTCCCTTTCGCATTGGCGAGGGCTGGGACACCCATCAGCTCGTCGAAGGCCGCGCTCTCTGGCTGGGGGGCGTCCTGATTCCCCACGCCAAGGGGCTGCTCGGCCATTCCGACGCCGATGCCCTGCTGCATGCCGTGACAGACGCTGTGCTCGGTGCGGCCGGCATGGCCGACATCGGCACCCTGTTTCCCGATACCGATGCCGCCTTCAAGGGGGCAGATTCCCGTGTCCTGCTGACCGAGGCCATGCGCCGCGTGGCGGCGTCCGGCTGGGTGGTGGGCAATGTGGACTGCACGGTCGTGGCCCAGAAGCCGCGGCTTGCGCCCTACAAGCAGGACATGGCCGCGCAGATCGCCACCTGTCTGGGCATTGCGCCCGCTCAAGTCAACGTCAAGGCCAAGACGGCCGAGAAGCTCGGCCCGGTGGGCGAGGAGCGCAGCATCGAGGCGCGCGCCGTGGCGCTGCTCGTGCGCCAGCCCGACTGACCGGGAATCAGCCCGGCGCCGGTGCCGTCAGGACATCCGGCAGGCTCGGGGCTTCCGGCAGAGCCGCTCCCGATCTCACTCCCTGAGATGCACGCCCCTCAAAATGTCAGGGGCGCAGGGGAGCTGTCTTGTGCAGCAGCACATCGGCCTGCAGGCCCCCCTGGGGCCGGTTGCTGAGCACAAAGGTGCCCCCCATGTGCTCCACCACTTTCTGCACGATGGCCAGTCCGAGCCCACTGCCCACGGCCGAGGTACGTGCCTCATCCGCCCGATAGAAAGGCTGGGTGAGGCGGTGCAGGATGTCCTCGGGCACCCCGGCGCCGTGGTCAAACACCTGGAGGTGCACCAGCGAGCCTTCCATGCGGGCATGCACTTCCAGCTCGGTCACCTCGGTGCCGGGCGTCTTGCCATAGCGGCGCGCATTTTCCATGAGGTTGGACACCACACGTGCCAGTTCCACCTCGTCGGCATAGACCTGGAGCGATTCCGGCACATCGACATGGATGTGGATGTCTTCCGAGTTGCGGTACGGATAGGCGCTCGCCACCACCACATCCGAGAGCGCAATCACCGACATCTTCATGGAGTCCGGGCGCGCATAGTCCATGAACTTGTTGATCACGGCGTCGAGCTGTTCGATGTCGGCCACCATGTAGTCGCGCGCTTCCTGATCGGTCACGCTCATCTCGGCCTCGAGCCGCAGGCGCGCCAGCGGCGTGCGCAGATCGTGCGAGATGCCGGCGAGCATCACGGCGCGCTCCTGCTCGACCTTGGCCATCTGTTCGGCCATGCGGTTGAAGCCCACGTTCACCTCGCGCAGCTCCTTGACCGAGACGGTCTCGTCCAGATGTCCGGCGTTGAAATCCCCGCGCTTGATCTTTCCCATGGCCATGCTGAGCTGCTTGAGCGGCCGGTTCACCAGACCGGCAATTACCGCAGCTCCGAGCAGAGAAAGCACCCCTGCCATCGCCATCCAGATCAGCCAGGTAGCCCCGCCGACGGGATTCACGCGGGAGGCATCGGTCAGCAGCCAGTAGGCGTCGGTGTCGATCGTGAAGCCGATCCACAGCCCTTCCTCGCCGTTGACCGAATCCGCCACGATGGTCTCCGGCCCCAGCCGCGCGCGCAGCTGCTGAATCACCCGTTCGTTGAGCTGATCCTGCGAGATGCGCTCGATCTTGTCGTCGGGCTCGCGCGGCAGGATGCGCACGCCTTCCTCTTCGGCCAGCGTTTTCATGAGCGCATAGCGCGTGATGGAATCCGAATAGATCAGCGCGGCGCGACTCAGGTTGACCAGCGACGCAATCTGCTGGGCCGTCTGGGTGGCACGCGGTCCGAAGTCCAGCCATCGAATGGTCATCAGCCAGCCCGTGGTGCTCACCGTCAGCATCAGACCAATCATGAAGAACGAGCGCCAGAACAGCGTGAGCTGCCAGTGCGGCGCGGCCGTGCTGCGGCTGGCGTCCACCGGCTGGCGTGTGGTGCCTGCAGGCAGCTGTCCCATCGTGCCCGAGCGCGGGCGGGGAGAGGATGCGTCCGGGGTGTCGCTGTCAGTATTTCCGGGTGTCAGCGAGGAGGGCGCCATGCCGTCGTCCGCACCAGTGGCGGTGCTGCCATCCGCCGCATTTGCGGCAGACGATGCAGAGACAGGGGCATTGTCGGGTTCTGCTCCTTCCGGCGCCGCAGCGCGTGCAGACTCCTCGCCATCCTCGGGCGGCGGGGCTGGGAGAGAGAGGGTAGGGGGCAGTTTCACGTCGATGGGGCCCGGAACGAATCATCAGGGCATGAAAACGTCACACACTCACGCCGTGAGTGGAACTTTGCCGTTCGATTCTGGCAGAGACCTCGCCATGCCAGCAGAGCACAGCACGGCGAGAGGTCGAGAGCATGGGAAACGGCGAGGCGTGGAAATTTCCGGCGTCAGGCGATCAATTGCTGTTGCCGCCATCCGGCACGAAGACATACCCCACGCCCCATACCGTCTGGATATAGCGGGGCGATGCCGGGTCGGTCTCGATGAGCTTGCGCAGTCGCGAGACCTGCACATCGAGGCTGCGGTCGAAGGGCTCGAACTCCCGTCCACGCGCCAGCTGGGCCAGTTTCTCGCGCGACAGCGGCTGGCGCGGGTGCCGTACCAGCGCCTTGAGCATGGCAAACTCACCCGTGGTCAGCGGCAGGTCCTCGCCGTCCTTCTTGAGGGTGCGGGCGCTGAGGTCGAACACGAAGTTGCCGAAGCTCACGCTTTCCGATTCGGTCGAGGGGGCACCGGGTGCTTCCACGGTCGGGCGACGGCGCAGCACGGCATGTACGCGGGCGAGCAGCTCGCGGGGGTTGAAGGGTTTGCCCAGATAGTCGTCGGCACCGATCTCGAGCCCGACGATGCGGTCCACATCCTCGCCCTTGGCCGTGAGCATGATGATGGGGGTGCGGTCATTGGCTGCACGCAACCGGCGGCAGATCGACAGACCGTCCTCGCCGGGCAGCATCAGATCCAGCACGATCAGGTCCACGGTTTCGCGCAGCATGATGCGATTGAGGGTCTTGCCGTCTTCCGCGACCATCACCTCGAAACCTTCCTGACTCAGGTAGCGGCGCAGCAGGTCGCGAATGCGTGCATCGTCGTCGACGACTACGATTTTGTCCGGCCGCGCAGGGTTTGCCTGGTTCATGGAGCTCCTCCGTCAATTTGTAACACGAGAAGATATTAGGCGCCAAAAGGGCAAAATCCAGTGTTTTTAGTCGGCTTTTCACACTGTTACACATCTTTCGGCGCAGGGCATGTTGTGACAGTGCGTGGTCTGGATTCGCGGGGCCTACGGGGTATCCTTGGACTCAACCACGCCTGACCAGTCATCAGGAGAAAGCGAACCCTCCACACGGGGACGCTCTTTCGCAGTGCGGTTCGCAGCAGGCGTGCTGGCGAGCCGAGAAAGAGATCCACGGACATCATCATGAGCAGTACCTTTTCATTGCGTGCCGTTCTTGCAGGAGCACGGCATGTTCCGATCCCTGCCGCCGTCCCCAGCGGCGTGCACACCCGCATGCTGGCCGCCCTGGCAGGGCTGCTTGGCCTGTGCATGGCCAGTGCCGCGCACGCGCAGTGCCCCATTTCCGTACCGCGCCAGGATGTGCAGTTCCCCGGCCCACCCGCCCGCTATGACCTGCGGGAGAGCGTCAGCGCCCAGCGCGACAAGGAGTGCATGCAGGGCGTGCATCCGCGGCGGCTCTCCAAGCAGGAGCTGCGCGAGCTGCGCAAGGCCGTGAGAACCCAGATGATGTACTCGCGCCGACAGGCCGCATCCCATTCCCGCTGACGGCGGTGGCAAGGCAGGGCAAGCCGGCTTGCCTGCCATTCCCGTTTCCCATTTCTTCGATTGCTGGGATTCCCATGACGACACGAACCCTTTCTGTTTTCCGCCCCATGCTGTGCGTGGCTGTCTGTGCAGCTGCCGCCACGGCCACGCTGCCTGCCAGGGCCGCGGAAGATTCCTCTCCGATGATGAATGTGGTGGAGCTCAGCGGCAAGGGGGCGGTGCAGGTGCAGCAGGACATGCTGCGCATGGTGCTCGAAACCACCAGGGATGGCAGCGATGCCGCAGCCGTACAGTCCACCCTCAAGCAGGCCCTGGATCAGGCGCTGCAGGTGGCACGGCCCCAGGCGGCGCCCGGGCGTCTGGATGTGCGCACGGGGGCCTTCACCCTGTATCCGCTGCGGGATGCCAAGGGGCGCATCACGGGCTGGCAGGGCCGGGCGCAGCTGATTCTGGAGGGAACCGACATTGCCCGCATCAGCAGTCTGTCGGGACGCATTCACAGCATGACGGTGAGCGACATCGGATTCGACCTGAGCCCCGCAGCACGCCGCAAGGCCGAGTCGCAGGCGCAGGAGGAAGCGATTGCCGATTTCAGGGCGCGTGCCTCCACAATCGCGCACAGTTTCGGTTTCCAGGCGTACACCGTGCGCGAAGTGGCCGTCCGTGCCGACAATGGCGGCCTGCCGCGTCCCTACATGGCCCGCATGGCCGTGGCATCGACCCGGGCGGTGGATGACGCAACGCCCATGCCAGTCGAGCCCGGAGCCACCACGGTGCAGGTGACGGCGAGCGGCGCCGTGCGGATGCACTGAGCAGGAGCCTTGCCAGCCCGGCGCAGCGCCCTTGCCACAGGCGAGCAGCCTCCATCACAGTCACTGCATGGAGACGCAGCGAGGCGTGAAAGCCCGTGTCCTTTTGGGTGTCGACAGAATGGCTGGCTGTGCGCACGGGACAGCCCGCGGTCGCTTACAGCTCTTCGACGCGGCGAGGAGGATAGCTGTCCCAGCTCTGGCAGCCCGGGCAGTGCCAGAAATGCTGCTGTGCCTCAAAGCCACAGGCCGCACAGCGGTAGCGTGCCAGCGGCTTGATGGCGCGTTGCAGGGCGCGGTCTACCTCGGGCTGGTGGGGATCGTCGGCCAGTTTTTCCCGGTCGAGCCAGCGGGTGGCCGCGATCAGAGAGGGATTGTTCTCCAGGTGCGCGATATAGCGCTCTGCAGCGCCTGCGAGGGGCGCACCACCGAGGGCCGTGGGGGCATCGGGCGCGCCATCCAGCGTGACCAGTGCTTCGACCAGGTCGATCGATGGAGATTGGCCCTGCAGATCCTGCAGGACCTGCACGGCGTGTCGCGTGCGCTGCAGTGCCGGTGCCAGCCGTGCATAGGGCGTGGCGATCAGCGGCGCGAACGGAGGGATGGCCCGCAGCGATTCTTCCAGCAGATCGAAGGCGGCGGCCGGCTCTCCCTGCGCGGCGTGGAGCTCTGCCAGCTGCAGGCGGGGACGTGCTGCCTGCGGTGCGGTCTGGCGGGCCTTTTCCAGCAGCGCCTGGGCGGCTTCGTGGTGCCCACCGGCAGCGAGCTGTTCGGCTTCTTCACACAGGTAGTGGGCACGGCGCTGACTGAAGTCGCCCATGCCGCTGCGCTCGAGCTGCAGGGCTGCTTCGCCCGCTTGCTTCCAGTCGCGCGACCGTTCGTAGATGTGCAGCAAGGCCAGGTGGGCCTGCTGGGCATAGCGGCTGTGTTCGAGCTTGCGCAGGGCGTTTTCGGCATGGTCGAGCAGACCCGCCTTGAGGAAGTCCTTGGCCAGATCGTATTGCGCACGCTCGTGGTCTTCCGGCGGAAGGTCGGCGCGGGCCAGCAGATGTTCGTGCACACGCACGGCCCGCTCGTATTCTCCGCGGCGGCGGAAGAGGTTGCCCAGCGCAAAATGCAGCTCCGCCGTATCCGGGTCCTTCTGTACCGCTTCGACGAAGGCGTCGATCGCGCGGTCCTGCTGTTCGTTGAGCAGGTAGTTGAGTCCCTTGAAGTAGGCGCGTGGCGCGCTGTGATGTTCGAGCCGCAGCTGGCGCAGGTCGAGGCGGGAGGCCAGCCAGCCCAGCCCGAAGGTGATGGGCAGCGCCAGCAGAAACCACAGGGAGTCGATTTGCATAGGTGTGCGTGAGAAAGTGCGCCCGAAGCAGCTGCAGTGTCAGGCGGTCCTGGCGACTGTTCTGTCCCCAGAGAAAACCATCCGGCAACAGGGATGCGAGGAGGCAAAAAACCAGTCTGACGCGGGAATGGGCGCGATCAGGAGTCTACCGCCTTGCCGCCTGGCATGCGCAGGGGCGATCGGGGAGCGCTGTGGTGCTGCGCACAGGAAGTGCAGCAGAGCCCGCGACTCGGCGACGGGACACGGGAAGGACGTTCCCTGCGTGGCCAGAGAGGAAAGGGTGGCGCGCAGGATGAGCGGGTTCACCCGTTGGCCACGCGCGCTTCGCCGGCAGGGGGCGCGTCATCGTGGTCGCCCTGTCGGTCCACGGCTTCGCGCAGGGCCTTGCCGGGCTTGAAGTGGGGTACCCGCTTTTCGGGGATCTCCACGCTTTCGCCGCTGCGGGGATTGCGCCCCATGCGTGCAGGACGGTGGCTGATGGAAAAGCTGCCGAATCCCCTGATCTCGATGCGGTGACCCCGCGCCAGGGCGTCGGCCATGCAGTCCAGAATGGTCTTGACCGCCATTTCGGCATCGCGGTGGGGCAGCTGCGGAAACAGGGCGGCCAGTTCGTCAACGAGATCGGATCGGGTCATGAAAGAGGGAAAAATGCAGAGGCGTGGGCTTGCAGGGAAGGCCGGTACCACCGAGGTGATCCAGCCTGCTTTGCAAACCCCCCGCAGGGCCTGCTGCCACAAGGACAGGCAGGAGTGCGGGGAGCAGCTCCCGGCTCGGGCACCGGTCATCCGCAAAGGGATGCCGATGCACCGTGCCGGGCGGCAACGATGCCCGGGAAGGGGATCAGTTGCTGCCGTTGTCCAGCTTGGCACGCAGCAGGGCGCCCAGGCTGGTCGTGCCGGCGTGGTCGCGTGCGGAGGACTGGTTGATTTCCGCCATGGCGTGTTGCTGGTCGACAGCATCCTTGGCCTTGATGGACAGCTGGATGTTGCGGCCCTTGCGGTCGATGTTGGTGATGACGGCGGAGACTTCGTCGCCGACCTTCAGCACCTGGCTGGCGTCCTCGATGCGGTCCTGGCTGATTTCGCTGACACGCAGGTAGCCGGTCACGTCGTCACCCAGGTCGATTTCAGCGCCCTTGGCATCCACGCTCTTGACCTTGCCGCTCACGGTCTGGCCCTTGTCGTTCACGGACACGAAGGTCGTGAAGGCGTCGGCGTCCAGTTGCTTGATGCCCAGGCTGATGCGCTCGCGGTCGACATCCACACCCAGCACCACGGCCTCGACTTCCTGGCCCTTCTTGTAGTTGCGCACGGCGGCTTCGCCGGACTCGTTCCAGGACAGGTCGGAGAGGTGCACCAGGCCGTCGATGCCGGAGGGCAGGCCGACGAAGATGCCGAAGTCGGTGATGGACTTGATCGGACCCTTGACGCGGTCGCCGCGCTTGGTGTCCTGCGCGAATTCCTGCCAGGGGTTGGCCTTGCACTGCTTCATGCCCAGGCTGATGCGGCGCTTGTCTTCGTCGATGTCGAGCACCATGACTTCGACTTCGTCACCCAGGGAGACGATCTTGTTGGGAGCGGCGTTCTTGTTGGTCCAGTCCATTTCGGAGACGTGCACCAGGCCTTCGATGCCGGGTTCGAGTTCGACGAACGCACCGTAGTCGGCAATGTTCGTGACCTTGCCGAACAGGCGGGTGCCCTGGGGATAGCGGCGGCTCACGCCCAGCCACGGATCGTCGCCGAGCTGCTTGAGGCCCAGGGAGACGCGGTTCTTTTCGGGATCGAACTTGAGCACCTTGGCGTCGAGTTCCTGACCAGCCTGCACCACTTCGCTCGGATGGCGGACACGGCGCCATGCCATGTCGGTGATGTGCAGCAGGCCGTCGATGCCGCCGAGGTCCACGAACGCACCGTATTCGGTGATGTTCTTGACCACGCCGTGCACGATGGCGCCTTCCTTGAGCGTTTCCAGGAGCTTGGCGCGCTCTTCGCCCATGCTGGCTTCGAGCACGGCACGACGGGACAGCACCACGTTGTTGCGCTTGCGGTCCAGCTTGATGACCTTGAACTCCATCGTCTTGTTTTCGTAGGGAGTCAGGTCCTTGGTGGGACGGGTGTCGACCAGGGAGCCGGGCAGGAAGGCACGGATGCCGTTGACCAGAACGGTCAGGCCGCCCTTGACCTTGCCGGTGGTGGTGCCGGTGACGAAGTCGCCGGATTCGAGCGCCTTTTCCAGGGCCAGCCAGGAGGCGAGGCGCTTGGCGGTGTCGCGGGAGAGGATGGTTTCGCCGAAGCCGTTTTCAGCGCTGCTGATGGCCACGGACACGAAGTCGCCTGCTTGGACTTCGACTTCGCCCTGGTCGTTCTTGAATTCCTCGATCGGCACGTAGGCTTCGGACTTGAGGCCGGCGTTGACGACCACGTGGTTGCGTTCGACGCGCACCACTTCGGCGGTGATGACTTCACCCGAGCGCATTTCGGCGCGCTTCAGGGATTCTTCAAACAGGGCGGCAAAAGATTCAGACATGGAGTTTCCTGATCTGCAGACGGGAACAGAGCGGCACCATCGCCGGTCACAAGTCGCCTGCAGCGGTCATTGCGACACGGAGGTCGCGGGGTTGGACTGCAAAAACACCGCAGCGGATGCCACGGAACGGATGCCTCCCGGGAAGGGCCTCACGCGGCAGAGTGTGCCGGGGTGGCGCTCCCGAAGGGGCGGGTTGCCTCCCACCAGGACAGCACTCGATCTACGGACGTGGGTACGTCCATGTCGGAGTTGTCGAGGAGGTGGGCATGGTCGGCCGGCCGAAGCGGTGCCACGGCACGCTGGGTGTCGCGCGCGTCGCGGGCTTCGAGGTCGGCCAGAAGGTCGTCTATTCTAGAGGGAATCCCCTTGGAAATCAATTGTTTATGGCGGCGCTCGGCGCGTGTGGCGGCGCTGGCCGTCAAAAAGACCTTGAGGGGGGCATCGGGAAAGATCACGGTGCCCATGTCCCGGCCGTCGGCCACGAGTCCGGGCAGGCGCCGGAAGCCGCGCTGCAGCTCCACCAGGGCGGTCCGTACGGGAGGCATGGCCGAGACGATGGAGGCATCGCGGCCCGCTTCCTCGGTGCGGATGGCCTCGCCGATGGGCTCGTCGCCGAGCCAGATGGTGCCGGCGCTGCCGAAGCGGATCTGCAGGCTGGCGGCCAGTGCTCCCACACGGGCGGGCAGGGAAGGCTGCGAGAGGGAGTCGGCATCGAGCAGGCCCGTGCGGCGGGCAGCGAGGCCGACGATGCGATACAGGGCGCCGGAGTCGAGCAGGTGGTAGCCGAGCTGCCGCGCCAGTTCCGCCGAGAGTGTGCCCTTGCCGCTGGCACTGGGACCGTCGACGCACAGGACGGGAATGTCGGCCGCCCGCGTGCTGCACACGGACAGAAAGGCGTCGAAGTATTCCGGGAAGGTCTTGCCTACGCAGGCAGGGTCCTCGATGCGCACGGGCAGGCCGGCGGGATTGAAGGCCGCCAGCGACAGGCACATGGCCATGCGGTGGTCGTCGTAAGTGTGCAGGCTGGCCGTGCGCCACCCGGTGGCGGAGGGGGGGGTGATGCGCAGGAAGTCGGGGCCTTCCTCTATCGAGGCTCCGAGCTTGCGCAGCTCGCGGGCCATGGCAGCGATGCGATCGGTTTCCTTGACCCGCCAGCTTGCGATGTTGCGCAGGGTGGAGGGTGCGTCGGCATACAGGGCCATGACGGCGAGTGTCATGGCGGCATCGGGGATGTGGTTGCAGTCGAGATCGAGTGCGGCCAGCGGCCAGCGTTCCCGGTGGATGGTGATGCTGGTGGCGGTGCTGGTGATGCGGGCCCCCATGGCAGAGGCGGCCTCGATGAAGCGAATGTCGCCCTGGATCGAGTCGGCGCCCACGCCCTGGACGGTGATGCCGGTCTCTGTCGCCGCCAGGGCTCCGAGCGCAATGAAGTAGCTCGCCGAGGAGGCATCCGCTTCCACAGGATAGGTGCCGGGCGAGCGGTAGCAGGCGTCTGCGGCGATCGTGAAGCTGCGCCAGCCGGTTTCCGTGTCACGTGCGACCTGCACGCCGAAGCGCTGCATGAGCGCAAGGGTGATGGCGATGTAGGGCTTGGAGATCAGCTCGCCCTCGATGGCGATGGTGGTGGTGTGTCGCGCCAGGGGAGCCGCCATGAGCAGGGCGGTGAGGAACTGGCTCGATACGTCGCCCCGCACCGTGATGTGCGCGGGGGCAGAGGCCTCTGCGGCAGCCGGGTCGCGCGGCGCGATGCGCAGGGGCGGAAAGCCGGCCTCCCGCAGGTAGGAGACGTGACAGCCAAGCTGCTGCAGGCCGTCCACCAGATCGCCGATCGGGCGTTCGTACATGCGCGCCACGCCGGTGAGGGTGAAGTGGCCGCCCAGCATGGCCAGGGCGGCAGTCAGCGGGCGCATGGCTGTGCCGGCATTGCCGAGGAACAGTTCGAGCGGCGATGCCGCATCTGCACCCACGCCGTTCGGCAGTTGTCCGCCGATGCCGGTGATGTCCACGGTGTCGGCCCCGGTGCGCTGGATGCTGCAGCCGATGGCTGCCAGCGCCGCCAGCATGACGCGGGTATCGTCCGAATCGAGCACCCCCTGCAGAGTGGTGTGTCCGGCGCACAGGCCGGAGAGCAGCAGGGCCCGGTTGCTGATGCTCTTGGAGCCTGGCAGATGGACGGTGCCACCCGCCTGCAGAAGGGGCGGAATATCGAGAAAGGGAGGGCGGAAGTCGGTGGACATGCGAGTCAGGGGGGGCAGGGGGCGTCAGGGCAGGGCGTTTTCGTCGCGGGTGGTCATGTGCCATTGGCTGCGCGCACGGCTGGCCTCGTCGATGAGGGTGCGCAGGCGCGGTCCATCCGAGGCGGTAATGGCTTCGGAAAAGGCCAGCAGGGACTGGATCAGCTCCTGGGTTTGCAGCAGCATCTGTTCACGGTTGCACAGAAAGATGTCCCGCCACATGTCGGGGTTGCTGGCCGCGATGCGGGTGAAGTCCCGGAAGCCGGAACCGGCCAGCGCCAGCATGTCGGAGGCATCGTCCTGATGCAGGATGCTGTGCATGAGTGCAAAGGCGACCATGTGCGGCAGGTGGCTCACGGCGGCAAAGGTGGCGTCATGGGCGGCGGGGGTCATGGTCAGCACGCGGCATCCCAGGGCCTCCCACATGGCGGTGATCTGCTGCAGGGGGCCGATGCGTGTCTGGCGGTCCGGGGTGAGGATTACCTGGCGACCGCGGTAGAGCTCGGCATCCGCATGGGCGATGCCGGCCACTTCCTTGCCCGCAATGGGGTGTGCCGGCACGAACTGGCCCAGGCGTGCGCACAGGGTCGTGCGTGCATCTTCGATCACGTTCTGCTTGGTCGAGCCCACGTCCATGACCACGGCATGGGGGGGCAGCGCCATGGCGATCGCCTGCAGCACGCTGCGCGTGGCAGCCACCGGCACGGCCAGAATCACCAGGTCGGCCTGGCGGACAGCCTCTTCGGGCGAGCCCGCCGCATCCGTGATGGCGCCGAGGGTCAGGGCCGTCTGCAGGTCGGCAGGCTGGGTGCTGTAGCCCACCACGTGCTGCACGAGTCTGGCGCGGCGCAGGGCCAGGGCCAGGGAGCCACCCATAAGGCCACAGCCGATCAGGGCAAGACGTTGGAACATGACGACGGTTTCCAGTGCAAAGACAACAGAACGACCCGGGGCGAGGACTCAGCCGTTGATGGCATACGAGCCCAGCACCTTGTAGTAGGCACACAGCGGCCGCAGGTCATGCAGCGCAGCCGCCATGTGCGGTTCGCTGATATGGCCCCGCAGGTCGATGTAGAAGAAGTACTCCCACTGCTGGCCCGAGCGCGCAGGGCGCGATTCGAAGCGAGTCATGGAGACTCCGTGGCGCTTGAGCGGCTCGATGAGCTCATAGAGCGCACCGGGCCGGTTCACCACCGACAGCACCAGACTCGTGCAGTCATTGCCCGAGGCTTCGGGCATGGCCAGCGTCTGCGGCAGGCACATCACCGCGAACCGGGTGCGATTGTAGGGCTCGTCCTGAATGGCCGGGGCGACCACGTGCAGGCCGAACTGGGTGGCGGCCCGGGTGCTGGCAATGGCTGCCCAGCGCGGATTGCCTGCGACCAGGCGGGCACCTTCCGCATTGCTCGAGGCAGCATGGCGCTCGGCGTGCGGCAGGTGGGTGCTGAGCCAGTTCTGGCACTGCGCCAGGGCCTGCGGATGGGCGTATACGGCCTCGATGCCTTCCAGCCCGTCCTGTGCGCGCAGCAGATTGTGGCGGATGAGCAGGCTCGTCTCGCCGATGATGTGCAGCGGGGAGTTGAGAAACAGATCCAGGGTGCGAGCCACCACACCCTCGGTCGAGTTCTCGACCGGGACCACGCCAAAATCGGCCCGTCCGGCGGCCGTGGCGTCGAACACCTCGTCGAAGTTCACGCAGGGCACATGGTCGATGCTCACGCCGAAGAACGACTCGGCCGCCTGTTCGCTGAAGGTGCCGGCAGGTCCCAGGTAGGCCACGCGCTGCGGGGCTTCCAGGGCGCGGCAGGCCGACATGATCTCGCGCCAGATGTGTGCCACGTTGTTGTCTCTGAGCGGGCCGGCATTTTCCTGTTGCAGGGCATGGATCACCTGGGCCTCGCGTTCCGGCCGGAATACCTGCGAGCCTTCCACGCGCTTGATGTGGCCTACCTCGTTGGCCAGGGCGGCGCGCTGGTTGAGCAACTGGAGGAGCTGTTGGTCGACGCTGTCGATGGCAACGCGCAGTTCGGCAATGGTTCTTGTCATGGCTTGGCGATGAAAACAGGGGGCAAAAAGACCTGCAGGACTGCTTCGCACACTTCCCCGAAGGAGCTATGCGTGTTTCTTTCTGGTGCCCCCGGGGCATGGACGAGCGGGAATGCCCGACACACACGAGGAAACGGACAGACCCCGGTGCGGCCGCATGAGTCTGGCTGCACGCAGGTCCCGGATCTCAGGCAGAGTGGCGCTCGAAGTCCTGCATATAGCCCACCAGCGCCTGTACGCCTTCGAGCGGCATGGCGTTGTAGATGCTGGCCCGCATGCCACCGACCGACTTGTGTCCCTTGAGCGACAGCAGGCAGCGCGACTGTGCTCCGGCCAGGAAATCGGCGTTGCGGGATTCGTCGGCCAGAAAGAAAGGCACATTCATGCGCGAACGGCAAGACGGATCCACCCGGTTGACGTAGAAGTCCGACCGATCGATGAAGTCATACAGCAGGCGGGACTTGGCCGCGTTGCGCACTTCCAGTGCAGCCACCCCACCCTGGGCGCGTATCCACTGGAACACCAGCCCCATGATGTAGATCGCATAGGTCGGCGGCGTGTTGTACATCGAGTGGTTCTTGGCCACATTCGCAAAATCGAAGGCGCTCGGGCAGTGCGGCAGGGCATGGCCCAGCAGGTCATCACGCACGATCACCAGCGTGACTCCGGCCGTGCCCAGGTTCTTCTGCGCACCGCCAAAGGCCAGGCCCACACGGTTCCAGTCCACGGGGCGCGAGGCGGCATTGGAAGAGAAATCGATCACCAGCGGTGCGTCGCAGCCCAGCGCCGCCAGATTCGGCAATTCCTGAAACTCCACGCCGTGAATGGTCTCGTTGCTGCACAGATGCACATAGCGGGCACGGGGGTCGAGTGTCCAGGTCTCGGGGGCCGGAATGTGGGTGTAGGCCATGCGCCCATCCGCGCCGGCAGTGCCGGTCTGCGTGGCAAACAGCGAGTCGCAATACCGGGCTGCCTCGGTCTGGCTTTTCTGACTCCAGCCCCCGGTCACGGCAAAGCTGGCTGCCTCGCCCCGGCTCAGATTGAGCGGGATGATGGCGTTCTCGGCAATCGCACCCCCCTGCATGAACAGGATGTGGAAATGTTCCGGCACCGCCATCAGTTCGCGGATGTCCGCGACCGCGCGGTCCAGGATGACCCCAAAGGCCTCCCCCCGGTGGCTCATCTCCATCACTCCCATGCCACTGGAGCGCCCATCCGGAAAGTGCCAGTCCAGCATCTCGCTGGCAGCCTGCCGCAACACGGGTTCGGGCAGGGTCGAAGGGCCGGCGGAGAAGTTGTAGGGGCGCAGAGCAGGGGCAGACATGGGGATCGGAAACGGAAAAGTGAAAAGCGGACGAACAGGGACAGATCGCCTGGAGAGGGGGTGCTTACTTGCGTCCCAGGATATGGGCAGCGCGGGTGTCGAAATCCTTGATATGGGCATCCACCTCGGAGCGCGTGGCTTCGACCAGCTTCTCTGCCAGCAGGGATGCCATCTGCGGGTTGGCGGCATAGTACTTCTTCACCACCGGCGACTCCATGAAGGTGAGCAGCTGGCGCAGCTCATCGGCATTGAAGCGTTCGGCATAGGCGGGTACCAGCACTTCCAGTGCCACCTTGTCGTTGCGTTCCTTGATGGTGCGCACGTTCGATTCGTTGAACTTGCGCAGCTCGGCGTCCAGCTGGTCGGCAGCGGCCTTCTGGCGTGCGGCAGGCAGCTTGTCGAGCTGGGGCAGCCAGTGCGACACCACCACCTGGGTCGCAGAGTTGGCGAGCTGCGCGATCAGCGGATCCATGTCCTGCGACTTCTGCAGGTTGACGATGCGCGTAGCCAGATCGGTTCTGGCGGCATCCTGCGCCATGGCAGGTGCTGCGGCGCAGATGGCAGACACGGCCAGCACAGTGCCGGCACACAGGGAGGGAAGGGAGCGGAAGGAAATCGGCATGATCGGATCGTTCGGTAAGACGTTCGGTGGAAAGGGATGGCGGAAAGGCAGTCAGATCGACTGCTCCGCAGGACTGCGTGCCGTGTGGCCCTGACCCCGCACCGTTCATCGGAACAGGATGGCTGACGGGCACCATCGACACGCAGGGCATATCAGGATTCGTCGGCAGAGGCTCCAGCATCGGTCGGGGGCGTTTCCGGATTTTGCTCCTGATCGGCGTCGTCCGGAGTCTCGTCATCGGCCGCATCGTTTTCTACGATGCGCTGCAGGCCGATGAGGCGTGCGCCCGCATCCAGGGCAATCAGGGTCACGCCCTGGGTGGCACGCCCCATCTCCCGGATTTCCGAGACGCGCGTGCGCACCAGCACGCCGGTGTCGGTGATGAGCATGATCTCGTCGTCCGCATGCACCAGGGTCGCGGTCACCACCTTGCCGTTGCGCTCGCTGGGCTGGATGGCAATCATCCCCTTGGTGCCGCGTCCGTGACGGGTGTATTCCGCAATGCTGGTGCGTTTGCCGAAGCCATTCTCCGTGGCTGTGAGCACGCTCTGCGATTCATCTTCGGCCACCAGCATGGCAATCACATGCTGGCCGTCTTCGAGCGCCATTCCGCGCACGCCGCGGGCCAGACGCCCCATGGGGCGCACATCGTTCTCGTCAAAGCGCACCGCCTTGCCGCCGTCGCTGAAGAGCATGACGTCGTGCTGGCCGTCGGTGAGCGCTGCGCCCACCAGAAAGTCCCCATCGTCCAGGGCCACGGCAATGATGCCTGCCTTGCGGGGGTTGCTGAACTCGGCCAGAGAGGTCTTCTTGACCGTCCCCATGCTCGTGGACATGAACACGAAGCGATCATCCGGGAAGGTCCGCATCTCGCCGGTGAGCGGCAGCACCACCGTGATCTTCTCGCCCTCTTCGAGCGGGAACATGTTGACGATCGGACGTCCGCGCGAGCCACGGCTTCCGGTCGGCACTTCCCAGACCTTGAGCCAGTACAGGCGCCCCCGGTTGGAGAAGCACAGCATGTAGTCGTGCGTGTTGGCGATGAACAGCTGATCGATCCAGTCGTCTTCCTTGGTGGAAGTCGCCAGCTTGCCACGTCCCCCGCGCTTCTGGGAACGGTACTCGGACAGGGGCTGGCTCTTGATGTAACCCGAGTGGGACAGCGTCACCACCATGTCGGTGGGCGTGATCAGATCCTCGGTTCCCAGCTCCTGGGCGTTGTGCTCGATCTGGCTGCGCCGCACGCCGATCTTGTTCTGCCCGAACTCGTTCTTCAGGGCCACGAGCTCCTCGGCAATGATGGTGCTCACCCGTTCCGGGCGAGCCAGAATGTCGAGCAGATCCTCGATCTCGGCCATCACATCCTTGTACTCGGCAACGATCTTGTCCTGCTCCAGACCCGTGAGGCGCTGCAGGCGCATCTGCAGGATTTCCTGTGCCTGCACCTCGCTCAGGCGGTACAGCCCATCCTGCTGCAGCCCGAACTGGCGTGCCAGCCCTTCGGGGCGGTAGTCGTCGGCAGTGATGACCGATCCGTCGGTGCGCGCGCGCGTCAGCATCTCGCGCACGAGGCTGCTGTCCCAGCTGCGGGCCATCAGCTCCGCCTTGGCCACCGGAGGCGTGGGCGACTCGCGGATGATGCGGATGAACTCGTCGATGTTGGCCAGCGCCACTGCCAGCCCTTCGAGCACATGCCCGCGCTCGCGCGCCTTGCGCAGGGTGTACACCGTGCGGCGTGTCACCACCTCGCGGCGGTGCTGCAGGAAGATGCGCACCAGGTCCTTGAGGTTGCACAGGCGGGGCTGGCCATCGACCAGCGCCACCATGTTCACGCCGAACGTATCCTGGAGCTGCGTCTGCTTGTAGAGGTTGTTGAGCACCACCTCGGGCAGCTCGCCGCGCTTGAGCTCGATCACCAGCCGCATGCCGGACTTGTCGGACTCGTCCTGGATGTGGCTGATGCCCTCGATCTTCTTCTCGTGCACCAGCTCTGCAATGCGTTCCTGCAGCGTCTTCTTGTTGACCTGGTAGGGCAGCTCGTCGACGATGATGGCCTGACGCTGTCCGCGGTCGATGTCCTCGAAGTGGCACTTCGCCCGCATCACCACGCGCCCACGGCCGGTGCGATAGCCCTCCCGCACCCCCTGCATGCCGTAGATGATGCCGGCAGTCGGGAAGTCGGGTGCCGGGACGATCTCCATGAGCTCGTCGATGGTCGCATCGGGGTGTGCCAGCAGATGCAGGCAGGCATCCACCACCTCGTTGAGGTTGTGGGGCGGGATGTTGGTGGCCATGCCAACAGCAATGCCTGCAGAGCCGTTGACCAGCAGATTCGGCAGGCGGCTCGGCAGTACCAGGGGTTCCTGTTCGCTGCCGTCATAGTTGGGGCCGAAATCGACGGTTTCCTTGTCGATGTCCGCCAGCATCTCGTGGGCGATCTTGGCCAGCCGGATCTCGGTGTACCGCATGGCAGCCGCGCCGTCGCCGTCGACCGAGCCGAAGTTGCCCTGTCCGTCCACCAGCATGTGCCGTAGCGAGAAATCCTGCGCCATGCGCACGATGGTGTCGTACACGGCACTGTCGCCGTGCGGGTGATATTTACCGATCACATCGCCTACAATGCGGGCCGACTTCTTGTACGGACGGTTCCAGTCGTTGCTCAGCTCGTGCATGGCATAGAGCACCCTTCGGTGCACCGGCTTGAGTCCGTCGCGCGCGTCGGGGAGCGCACGCCCCACGATCACGCTCATGGCGTAATCGAGATAACTGCGCCGCATTTCCTCTTCGAGGCTGACGGGCAGCGTTTCCTTGGCAAATTCTGTCATGCGAAAACCGGTTCTTGATGCATTTTCTTGATGCGTACCATTCTAGCGGTATCGGAGATGCGGTATATTCGGGCCATTGCCATGCAGGCTTGTGGCAATGTGGCAACAACAGATTGCTTTCCCCTGAGGGGCCACGCCGGGGCCCACGAAGTGCGGTTACAGTGAATGCGTGCTGTGGCACAATGGGCTCGACGGGTTACGCTCGAAAGCATTTGAAACTCGCATAATCTTGCAGCTCCTGCTGTGGTATCTATCAAGAGGATAAACATGAAGAAACTGAACAAAGTGGCAGTGTTGTTCGCAACGATCGCAGTGGCAGGTGCTGCTGTGGCTTCTCCCTCCACCACGAACAGCGACAATTGGCGTAACAGCCATGGCAACCTCCAGTGGAAGAACGGCACCAACGAACTCTGCTGGCGCGACAGCTCCTGGACGCCCGCTACCGCAGCTCCTGGCTGCGATGGCGCCGTGGTGGCCCAGCCTGCTCCTGCTCCCACTCCTGCTCCTGCAGCAGTGGCCAGCAAGGTGACCTATGCTGCCGACGCGTTCTTCGACTTCGACAAGTCCATCATCAAGCCCGCTGGCAAGGCTACCCTGAACGATCTGGCTGACAAGATCAAGGGTCTGAACCTCGAAGCCGTGATCGCCACCGGCCACACCGACTCCATCGGTACCGTGGAATACAACAAGAAGCTCTCCCTGCGTCGCGCCAATGCCGTGAAGAGCTATCTGGTGTCTCGTGGCATCCCCGCTGACCGCATCTATGTGGAAGGCAAGGGCGAAAGCCAACCCGTGGCCACCAACAAGACTGCTGCTGGTCGCGCCAAGAACCGTCGCGTGGAAGTGGAAGTGGTCGGCACCCGCTGATCGCAGCTCCTGCTCACGCAGACTGTTCACCAAAAAAGCCCCGCTCTGCGGGGCTTTTTTCATGCCTCTCGCAGGTTGACATCTGCCGTCTCTGCAGTTTCTACCTGCACCATGCATGCACCCATACGCATGGGATGCATGGGGTGCCCGGGGGAGGGCTTCCTTGTACTCTGAGTCTGCACCAGCCGCATGGTCCAGCGGGTGAGACAGGGAGCTCAGGGCTTTGCGGCCACATGCAGAAAGAGCCTTGCGTGAAAGGAGGCTCTCCCCCTCATGCTGTGAGGGAGTACAGGCCTATTGTGTCCTTGTTCTGTAGGGCGGAGCCTCGATGGTGCCAGTCAGACGGTGGGGCTGCTTCCTGCCGCGCGCCGTGATGGGAGGGATGTCCTTTTGGGGCACAATGCATGCCATGGAACGATCCTTTCTGACTTCTTCTCCATCCTCTCGGCAGGCCAGCGCCGAGCTTTCTGCTGCTTCGAATGTGGACCCTGCCGAGATCGGCAAGTTTGCCCGTCTTGCCACCGACTGGTGGGATCGCAACGGCGTGCTGCGAACCCTGCATGCCATCAATCCTCTGCGCCTGGGCTGGATTCAGGAGCACGTCCAGCTGGCTGGACGCAGGGTGCTGGATGTAGGCTGCGGGGGAGGCATTCTGTCGGAATCCATGGCGCAGGTCGGGGCAGATGTGACCGGCATCGATCTGGCCGAGGATTCGCTTCGCATCGCCCAGCTGCATGCGCTGGAGGAAGGGGTTGAGCATCTTTCATACCGTCAGATCAGCGCCGAAGACATGGCAGCCGAAGAGCAGGGGCAGTTCGATGTGGTCACCTGCATGGAGATGCTCGAACATGTGCCCGATCCAGCGTCGGTGGTACGGGCCTGTGCGGCGGCCGCCAAGCCTGGAGGATGGGTTTTCTTCTCTACCATCGGCCGCAATCCCAAGTCGTTTCTGCTGGCGATCGTGGGAGCTGAATATCTGTTGAATCTGGTGCCGCGCGGCACGCATGAATATGCGCGCTTCATTCAACCCAGCGAGCTGGTGCGCAGTGCGCGCGACAGCGGGCTGTCGGTGACGGATATGCGGGGGTTGCATTACAACCCCTTGAATCAGCGCTATTGGCTCGATGACCGGGTGGAGGTCAACTATCTGCTGGCGTGCCGCCGGGCAGGGTGAGGCGTGGCGAACACCATGGCGGCACAGCACGCGGGACATGTGCCCGAGGTTTCTTTTCCAGAGCGTCGGCTGGTGCTGTTTGATCTTGATGGCACTCTGGTGGACAGTGCTCCGGATCTGGGGGCTGCGGTGGATCGCATGCGTACCCGGCGCGGGCTGCCCTCTCTGCCTGCCTCGGCCTACCGTCCCATGGCCGGAGCAGGTGCCCGGGGCATGTTGGGCGTGGCGTTCGGGATGACGCCGGAGCATCCCGATTTTCCGGAATTCAGGGAAGAGTTCTTCAGGAGCTACGAAGACCATCTTCTGGATCACACCTATGCGTTCGAGGGGGTGCCAGCGCTGCTGCAGGCGCTTGAAGGCGCGCACATTTCCTGGGGCATCGTCACCAACAAGTCGGAGCGGTTCACGCTGCCCCTGGTGCGGGGCATGGACGTGTTGGCCAAGGCAGCCGTCGTGATTGCCGGAGACACCACCCCGCATTCCAAGCCTCATCCAGAGCCCCTGTTCGAGGCGGCACGCCGTCTGGAAATTCCCCCGCTGGAGTGCCTCTATGTAGGAGATGACCGGCGCGACATGGAAGCTGCCCGGGCTGCCGGCATGGCCGCAGTGGCGGCTACCTGGGGCTATCTGGGTGAACATGACGTAGCGACCTGGGGAGCTGATGCCCTGGCGGAGCATCCCCGTGAAGTGGCCCGTCTTCTGGGAGTGGCGGTTTCGTGAGCCGGTGGATGACTGCCCTGAAGGGGGCGGCACTGCTGTGGCTGCTCGTTCTCGGCGGTGCGGTCTGCGCGAAGACGGCTTTGCAGAGGGGGGCCGCCACAACCTGTCTCGATGATGCGGGCGTGCAGCGCCTGCTGGCCGAGAGCCGACATCACCCGATTCTTCTGTATGTATGGTCGCCTCGCATGGTGCTGTCGGCCGAGCATGCGCACGAGGTAGCGGCAGTGGCAGCAGACATGGGGGTGCAGTTTGTTCCGGTGCACGATGGCCGGGTGCCGTCCACTGAAATACAGGAGGCCGTGCAGGCGGTACCTGCCCGTGCGGCGATACGTCCGGAGCAGAATGTGCTGGTCCACAGCCAACCCCTGTGCGCTCCTGTGCTGGAGCAGCGTGACAGCTATCGGCACTTTCCTACCGCATGGGTGTTGCATGCAGGGCATCTGGCAGCGCGTCCGCTGGTGGGAGCCATGCCGCCTTCCTATTGGCGCCAGGGCATCGGCTTGCGGGTGGCAGACCATCATCCATGAGATGACATGACACGGTGTGCATGGGGCAGAGTCGGCAGATCGCCTCTGTGCCGTGTCCATGCGTTGTTCAAGCCACTTCGCGGGCATACAAGGATCAGGAAGCAGAGCATGACACATCGACATTCCGGCTATGTGCCGCACCCGTCCACCCAGGCCAGAAGAGCTGCTGCATGGCAGAAGCGACTGGCGGGATGGAGCGTGGCAGCGGCAGGGTTAGGGTTCGGTGCCTCAGGCGCGGCGGTGTCCTCGCCGGCAGGTGTGGAGGCAGGCTCCTGCATTGCGCCCAACACCTTCATGGAGCTGACGGCGCAGGTGGCTGGGACTGGCCGGGATGCCGGTGGACAGAACGTGGTGGCCCTGGGCAGTTATGAGCGCTTCAGCCCGGATGGCCGGTTCGTGCTGCGATCCTATTCCGGAGCGGGGCTGGGCAATGTGAGCCTCATGGAACTGCCCGCGTTCGAGGGACAGGTGCTTCGTGCCTATCGCACTCCGTTTTCCAACGAGGCGTTTCCTGTACAGGGCAGCTGGCGGTATCTGGTGGATACGGATGGCGCGCACTATGGACTGGCGGATGTGCTGCAGCATGAGCGCGGCGCCCGTGCGCTTTTTCGGGGTGGCATGACGGGCTTCTATGCGGCGGCTGCCGAGCTGCCGGGGGAGCGGGAGGGAGAGATTCGCATCCGTTCGCTCAGCTGGCCCAATAGCGGGGGCGACGAACATCAGGGGGAGGGTGCACTGTCCGCACGCACGCTGACGGTCGACACGCGCTCCCAGCGCATCGTGCAGGACAGCGGGGTCCAATACCTCTGCGGCGCGCGCGTGCACGAGGACGGCGCCATGTATGCACTGCCCATGATCTCGGTCGATGGCACGGAGTTTGCGGCCATGCCGCAGATGCCGGTGCAGGGACAGCCCACCATGCGCATCTTCGCGTTTGGGACCGACGGGCAAGGATGTCATCTGCAGGACACCTTTCTGCAGGCAAGTGGCAAGACCGTGTTTGGCTTTGCGGATGGCGCGGGCGGCAGAGCGCCACTGGCCTATGAGTACCGGGCGCAGATCTGGTGGTACGTGCGCGCGCTGCACCGCGCCTTCAATCTCGCGCCCCCAGCACAGGGAGCGGGTGATGTGCTGCTGGCCAGCGCCTTCCCTGGCATCACCCGGGACGGGCGGGTGCTCTATGCGGCCACGCGGAGGAGCTGCAGCGTTCAGGGCACGCAATGCACCGACCGAGTGGGCTACATGGTGGCCGACCCGTGGCAGAGCGCCGATTTTCAGGCCTGGCGCATGGCGCATGCCGCCGAGGCGGCCGCCCAGCACTTTGCTCGTTGCGTGACGCGGGAGGACGTGCAAAGAACGCGTGCGGAGTTTGCACGGCAGCGAGGACTGCCCGGAGCCTGAGAGAGGAGGTCGGCGGAGGCGGGGCACTGTGGTACATGCACAGGGGGCAATCTCTTGAAATCGTGTCAAAGGCTCCCATGTGGAGATCCGTGGGCAACACAGTCTGCAGCATGGGAGTCGCATCCCGAGGCAGGACAGGCTAGAATGCACATTCCTTTCAAGGGGCTGCACTGGTTTCGACACGGGTTCGGAAGCGTTGCGGGGCATGTCGAGCTTGAGTCACGCTCGTAAATCTCGATTCAAAAAAGTAACTGCAAACGACGAACGTTTCGCACTCGCTGCTTAAGCCAGCGGGCCTTGCAACAGCCTGTCAATGGGTTGGGCAAGGGGTGGTCAGAGCAATCTGACCATTCCAGGCTGCAAGGTTAATTCACATTGACTGGTCGTGTGCCGTGCTCCTTGGCACGCGACAAGATTCAAGGGAGCTGGCCTGACATGCAGCGTGCCACTGTGCGGCATGACAGGTGAGATCAAACCAGATGGCTACACATGTAGAACCGGACGAAAAAGGCTTGTGGACGGGGGTTCAATTCCCCCCAGCTCCACCAATACCCAAAATCCCAACCCTCATCGGTTGGGATTTTTTTTGCCCGTTCCCCCAGTGTTGGCGCGGTTTCCGGGCATGGCCTCGCGAGCGCCACCCCTGCGAAGTCGTCGTTTTTGCCCCCGCCGACGCCTCTCTGTTCTCCGTTTTCTCTGGTGGCCACGCGAGCGTTCTCGAGGCCATTTCCTTTGCTGGCGCGGGTTTAGAGGCGGTCGGTTGTGGTTGGCAACTCCTGTAGCGGTGGCGACTCAGGGTGACAATATGCTTTGCTACGCATTATTCTGTCGCGAGAAAAAGCCCTACTAACATTCCCTGATGAACTTTTCCTACCTGCTCCGGACTGTGGCCATCGCCGTCGCCACCTTCACAACCTTTTCGCCATCTGCTAACGCCCTAGAGGTTGGCACTCTGTCAAAAGCTGTTCAGGCTGAAGAAGCGCGGTTGGGCGCGCGTATCGGCATGGCGGTATTCGATGCAAAGGACAGGACCCGTTGGGCCCACAGGGGCGATGAGCGGTTTCCTCTGAACAGCACGCATAAGTCGTTTTCGTGTGCCGCGCTTCTGAAGCAAGTTGATCGGCGCGTGCTGGCGCTGGAGAACGTCATTTCCATTGAACGCGCCTCTCTCGTCACCTACTCGCCGGTGATGGAAAAGACGGGTGGACAAGTGACTTTGCGCGAAGCTTGCGCAGCCTCCGTCAGTTGGAGTGACAACACGGCCGCCAACATCGTTACAGATGCGATCGGTGGGCCCCAGGCCTTCACGGTCTTTATGCGCGACATCGGTGACCCGCATACCCGGCTCGACCGCAAAGAACCGGAGATGAATGAAGCCACCCCAAACGACTTGCGCGATACGACCACACCGAACGCCATCGTTGAAAGCCTGCGCCGCATCATTCTTGGCGACGTGCTGCGGGAGGACTCGCGCGCGTTGCTGACAGACTGGATGATTAACGATAAGGTCGCTGACGCGCTGTTACGTGCGACCCTCCCGCGCACTTGGTCTATAGCTGACAAGTCTGGTGCTGGCGGCCATGGCTCACGATCAATCGTCGCTGTCATCTGGCCTAAAGACCGCGACCCCGTCGTTGTAGGCATATACATCACGCAGACATCTGCACCGATGGCAGACAGCAATGCCGCAATCGCGAGGTTGGGCAGTGTGTTAGCGGACGCTCTTGGCCGCTGACTGAGTGCGTCGTTCGCCCCGATGTCCTCTTCGGGTGCCGGTAGTTCAACCCTGGAAAGTACCGGGAAGTACCTGTGTCTGGGCATTCCAACTGCTGGGCCAGGGGCGGCGCATCACCTTCTCCAGCACGGCATCGTGAAGCGCCCCGGGTTTCGCGGAGGCTCCAACACTGGAGAATGGAGCCATGAAGAAGTCCGCAAAGTTTTCGCCTGAGGTCCGTGAGCGCGCCGTGCGCATGGTGCTGGAGCACCGCTCAGAGCACCCGTCGCAATGGGCGACCATCGAATCGATTGCCGAGAAGATTGGCTGCGTGCCGCAAACCCTGCACACCTGGGTGCGCCAGCACGAGGTGGATGCCGGTCAACGTGACGGCGTAACCACCGCAGATGCTCAACGCATCAAAGATCTGGAGCGAGAGAACCGTGAACTGCGCCGGGCCAACGAGATCCTGAAGCTGGCCAGCGCGTTTTTCGCCCAGGCGGAGCTCGACCGCCGCATCAAGTCCTGAAGGCCTTCGTCGACCAGCACCGCCAGCAGTTTGGGGTCGAGTCGATCTGCCGCGTCTTGCAGATTGCCCCATCCGCGTACTGGCTTCATGCCGCACGTCAGCGGCAGCCAGGCTTGCGCTCGCTGCGAGCCCAGCGCGATGCGGTGCTGGTGCCGCAGATTCAACGTGTGTGGTACGCCAACCTGCAGGTCTACGGCGCAGACAAGGTCTGGCTGCAACTCAATCGCGAGGGCGTTACTGTGGCGCGCTGCACCGTCGAGCGGCTGATGCGCCAGCAAGGCCTGCAGGGTGTGCGCCGAGGCAAGGCACAGCGCACCACCATGGCTGATCCGAAGGTGTCTTGCCCGCTTGATCGGGTCAATCGCCAATTCCGGGCTGATCGGCCCAATCAGCTGTGGGTCTCGGACTTCACCTACGTATCGACCTGGCAGGGCTGGGTCTATGTGGCCTTCGTCATTGATGTGTTCAGCCGTCGCATCGTGGGTTGGCGCCAGAGCAGCTCCATGCACACAGACTTCGTGCTCGACGCACTGGAGCAGGCCCTGTACGACCGTAAGCCGTCCGAGGAAGATGGTCTGATTCATCATTCCGACAGGGGTTCGCAATACCTCTGCATTCGCTACAGCGAGCGACTGGCCGAGGCCGGGATCGAACCGTCAGTCGGCTCGAAGGGCGACAGCTATGACAACGCCCTGGCCGAAACCATCAACGGCTTGTACAAGGCCGAGGTGATCCACCGCCGTGGCCCATGGAAGACCAAGCAGGCCGTCGAGCTGGCCACGCTGGAATGGGTCTTTTGGTTCAACCACCATCGGTTGATGGGGCCACTTGGTAATGTCCCGCCCGCAGAGTTCGAGGCAAACTACCATCAACAACGCGCTGGTCAGACCGCGACTGTCTGACTTAAACCAACTGGCCTCTGCGAAACCCGGGGCGCTTCACTCTGCTATCGAGGCGGACACATTGGATGCATTGGTGTCGAATCTGAAAAGTCAGGCATCCCCCTTGATCTCCTCAAATTTGTGCGAAGCGCTTTCAGCGATGCACGACGAGGTAGTAGACAACTCTCTGGACGTTGGATTTGATTGGTCTGCTTTACATGCTGTTCCCCAGAGCGTTAGTTCACGAGTCATCAGAATTCAGAAGGACTATTTCTCTCGGATTGAAGAGGTCCGAAGGGAATTGAGAACGCAGGAGCAGCATCTCGAAGAGTCCTTTATTGGTACAGTCGAGCGGCTAGATGGTGCGATGGATGAAAGCGGTCGTAGATCCGGTGATGTCATCTTGGCGCTTTTGCTCCCCGATGAAGGGGAGACGGTAAGGGCTAAGGTATCTTTGTCTGCCGATGACTACGGTAAAGCAGATACTGCACACATGACGAACGGGGCCTACGTTAGAGTGACTGGCCGCCTTCGTCCTGGACGTCAGCCACGCCAACTTACGGACGTTTCCTACTTCGAACTCATTGCACGAGATCTTCGGGCTGGGCTGTTGCCGGTTTCAAAGACACCTTGTTAAGGTGGAAGATGAAAACCACCATGAGCGGCTTGGGTCAAAAGCCCCGGTCGTGAGCGTCATGGAAAAGGTGCCGGTCAGGCATCAGGTGTGGGTCAACGAAGGCGAACAACAGCCCAGTGGTCGTGTTTTTCCATCGCACTGCCTTTGTTGGTGCGGGATGGACTTGATTGTGGATTCGACTTCCACCAACAAAAGAGAACCCCGCCATTCCGGCGGGGTTCTCTTTTTATGCGCTTCTGATGCCGGGGTTCAGGCGGTTTGTTTCTTGACCCAGGCGGTGTAGGCGTCCATCCAGGTTTGGATGAAGGCGCGGGTGCGGTCGGTGGTGAAGCCGCCTTCGGGGGAGAAGGTGGAGTCGTCCACGTGGAGGAAGACTTCGGGCTGGGCCAGGGTGGGCATGTTGAGGAAGGCGAGCACGTTGCGCAGGTGTTGCTGAGCCAGGGCGGTGCCGATGGCTCCGGGGGAGGCGCCGAGGACGCCGGCGGGCTTGCCGCCCCACACGCTCTGGCCGTAGGGGCGTGAGCCGTGGTCGAGGGCATTCTTGAGGACGCCGGGGATGGAGCGGTTGTACTCGGGGGTGACGAAGATGACGCCCTGTGCGGCGGCGATTTCGGCCTTCATGCGCAGGACGCTGGCGGCCTGCTGGGCGTCGTCGTCCTGGCTGTAGAGGGGGAGGTCACCGATTTCGACGATCTTGAGGGTGAAGTCGGCGGGGGCCAGCGTGGCGAGGGCCTGGGCAAGCTTGCGGTTGATGGAATCCTTGCGCAGGCTGCCGACGATGACGGCGATCTGGGTTTGACTCATGGAAAAGGTTCCTTTTTTTCCGGTTCCCGTGGGGGAGGTGGCGATAACGGCGGTGGCCGGGAACCCGCGCATGACGACCTGCATGTCCTGCGCAGGCGCTGCCATGGTCGGGAACCATGACGGGGCCTGCATCCGTTGCAGCCCATTGTAGGCAGCAGGGTGGCTTGGGGCATGGGGTGTGGCCATGGGGGGCCGGGATGTGGGGGATTGGGGCTGACGGCTTGCAGGCGGGGTGGGGATGTGCCAGCTGCCGGATGAGGGGCGGGCGGGTGAGTGGCGGGGTATGCTGCGCGTGGGGTGTGGATTGCAAAGCGGCAGGCATGGCCCCATCTGCCAGGGCCCGGTGGAAGGTTTCGATGGTGCCTGGGATGCATCGAGGGGCCTGCGCCGGGACAGGAGTGGATGCGGGCTGTCTGCCGGATATGCTGTCGCATGGATGGATGCAGGGGGTGCGGCGCTGCCTTTTTTGGGGGGGCCGCACCTGTGTTGTTTTATTCGGGCCGTGGTCATGAGTGATGTGGTGAATGTGTCGTTGGGTGTTTCTGCGGAGGGGCCGGAGGAGCCTGTGCATGGGGCAGCAGTGCCCGGGGGTGCGCCGTCCGGGGAGGCGGGGTATCTGGGGCGGCTGATCCGCATTCGCGGGGCGCGGCAGCACAACCTGCGCCATCTCGATGTGGATATCCGCACGGGTGAGCTGACGGTGGTGACGGGGCCGAGCGGTTCGGGCAAGTCGAGTCTGGTGTTCGACACGCTGTTTGCCGAGGGGCAGCGTCGCTATGTGGAGACGTTCAGTGCCTATGCCCGGCAGTTTCTGGACCGCATGGACAAGCCTGCTGTGGACCGGGTGGACGGGGTGCCGCCAGCGATTGCGATTGACCAGACCAACCCGGTGCGCACCAGCCGGTCGACGGTGGGCACGATGACGGAGCTCAACGACCATCTCAAGCTGTTTTTTGCCCGTTTTGCCCACCTGTTCGACCGCGAGACGGCGCTGCCGGTGCGGGCTGACGATGCGGATTCGATCTATGCCGATCTGCAGCGGCGGGCAGCCGCGGCGGGCGATCCCAGGCTGGTGGTGACGTTTGCCGTGGAGCTGCCGGAGCAGACTTCGCCAGAGGAAGTGCAGCAGTGGCTGAGCGCCAGCGGGTTCGTGCGGGTGCAGGCCGAGCGCACGGAGGCGGGCCGCAAGGTGCTCGACGTGGTGGCAGACCGTTTCCGGATGGGGGCCACCGAACGGGCCCGCGTGGTGGAGGCGATCGAGGTGGCCCTGCGCCACGGAGGAGGGCGCCTGACGGTGTATGCCCTGGGTGTTGC
This sequence comes from Brachymonas moutaii (nom. illeg.), assembly GCF_049977365.1. Classification (NCBI taxonomy): domain Bacteria; kingdom Pseudomonadati; phylum Pseudomonadota; class Betaproteobacteria; order Burkholderiales; family Comamonadaceae; genus Allobrachymonas; species Brachymonas moutaii (nom. illeg.). Next base: position 118,715 of record NZ_JBNGEN010000004.1, read on the forward strand.
TGGCGGGGAGGTGTCCGAAGCCGGTGGTGAGGACCAGCGCTGGCCGTATTCGGATGGTCTGCAGTGCCCGGAGAGCGGGGTGGCCTACCACGCACCGATTCCGTCCATGTTCTCCTTCAATTCGGCGGTGGGCGCCTGCGAGGCCTGCCGGGGCTTTGGACGGGTGATCGGGGTGGACTGGGGGCTGGTGGTGCCCGACGAGCGGCTCACCCTGCGCAAGGGGGCCATACGGCCCATCCAGACGCCGGCCTGGGCGGAGGTGCAGCGGGATCTGCTGCGCTATGCGGGGGCGGCGGGGATTCCGAGGGACACGCCCTGGAACCGCCTCACGCCGGAGCAGCGGCACTGGGTGATCGGGGGGGCGCCGGATTTTAGGGAAGGAAACTGGGAGCACCAGTGGTATGGCATTCAGCGGTTCTTCGACTATCTGGAGAGCAAGGCCTACAAGATGCACATTCGGGTGCTGCTGTCCAAGTACCGCAGCTACACCGAGTGTCCGACCTGCCACGGTGCCCGGCTGCGCACGGAGAGCCTGCTGTGGCGCATCGGGAGCAAGGACGATGCCGACGCTGTGCTGGCACCGGGCGAGCGCTTCATGCCGCAGGGGGTGGCATGGACGCGGGCGCAGCTCGAAGCCCTGCCCGGGCTGTGCCTGCATGACCTGATGCTGCTGCCAATCACGCGGCTGCGGGCTTTTTTTGCCCGGCTGGCGGAAACACCTTGCAGCGCGCCTGAAGAGCAAGTGGATAGCGTGTGTGCCGGAACGGAGGAAGCAGCCGACGCAGGGGCCGATGCCCAGGCGCGCCGGCTGCTGTTCGAGGAGATGCAGACCCGCCTGCGGTATCTGGACGAGGTCGGCATCGGCTACCTCACGCTCGACCGCCAGAGCCGCACCCTGTCCGGCGGTGAGGTGCAGCGCATCAATCTGACCACGGCGCTGGGCACGTCGCTGGTCAATACGCTCTTTGTGCTCGACGAGCCGAGCATCGGCCTGCACCCGCGCGACATGCACCGTATCACCGAGGCGATGCTGCGCCTGCGCGATGCGGGCAACACGCTGGTGGTGGTGGAACACGATCCGGCCGTCATGTGGGCGGCCGACCGGCTGATCGACATGGGCCCGGGGCCGGGCGAGCAGGGCGGGCGCATCGTGTTCGATGGCCCCTTCGAGGCACTCCGTCATGCCGATACCCTGACAGGGCAGTACCTGGGCGGACGCCTACAGGTGATCGACCCCGCGCGCTGGCATCCGCGTGCGGTGCTGCCCGGCACGCCGCGCCTGATTCTGGAAGGGGTGAGCGCCCACAACCTCAAGCACCTCTCGCTGGAGCTGCCGCTCGAACGGCTGGTGTGCATCACCGGGGTGTCGGGATCGGGCAAGTCCACGCTGGTGCAGGATGTGCTCGCGCCGGCGCTGCTGCGCCAGTTCGGCAAGGCCACCGAGGCTCCCGGCGCGTTTGAGCGTCTGCTGGGAGCCGACCACCTGGCCGATGTGGTGTTCGTCGACCAGTCGCCCATAGGCAAGACGGCACGCTCCACGCCCGTCAGCTACGTGGGAGCGTGGGACTCCATCCGGCAGCTCTTTGCCACAGCGCCCCTGTCGCGCGAGCGGGGCTACACCGGCAGCAAATTCAGCTTCAACAGCGGCGATGGGCGCTGTCCGACCTGCGGCGGCAGCGGATTCGAGCACGTGGAGATGCAGTTCCTGAGCGACGTGTATCTGCGCTGCCCGGACTGCAACGGCCGGCGCTATCGTCCCGAGGTGCTGGAGGTGACCATCGAGCGCGCAGGGCGCACCTGGAACGTGGCGGATGTGCTGGAGCTCACGGTGGGCGAGGCGCTGGGACTCTTCGACAGGGGGGACGTGCTCGACCGGGCCGTGCAGCGCGCCCTGCGTCCGCTGCAGGACGTGGGGCTGGACTACGTGCGGCTTGGCCAGCCTGTTCCCACCCTCAGCGGCGGCGAGGCGCAGCGGCTCAAGCTGGCGGGCTTTCTGGCCGAGGCGGCCGAGCGGCGCACGGCCACCCGGCAGCGGGTGGCGCACAAGGGCACCCTGTTCCTGTTCGACGAGCCCACCACGGGCCTGCACTTCGACGACATCGCCAAGCTGATGCGGGCCTTTGCCCAGCTGCTCGATGCAGGGCATTCGCTCGTCGTGATCGAACACAACCTCGACGTGATCCGCGCCAGCGACTGGGTGATCGACCTGGGCCCCGAAGGGGGCGACGCAGGGGGCGAGCTGGTGGCGCAGGGCACGCCCGATGCCATCCGTGCCCACCCCACCAGCCACACCGGCGAGGCGCTGCGCGAGTACGACCTGGCCATGGGCTTTCCCCGGGCCGGCACATCGTCCGGGCGGCCGGGAGTGTCCGAGGCGCGGCTGCCTTGGGGCACGTCGCCCCATGGAGCGGGCAAGGCGATGCCTGCCGGCCACGCACCGGCGCAGACGTCTGCTTCCGGAGGACTGCGGGCCCTATGTCCACCCGATGCCATCGAGGTGGTCAATGCGCAGGAGCACAACCTGCGGCACCTCTCGGTCGACATTCCGCGCGGACGCTTCAACGTCATCACCGGCGTGAGCGGTTCGGGCAAGTCCACCCTGGCCTTCGACATCGTGTTCAACGAGGGGCAGCGCCGGTATCTGGAGAGCCTCAATGCCTATGCGCGCAGCATGGTGCAGCCGGCCGGCAGGCCCGAGGTGGATGCGGTGTTCGGCATTCCCCCCACCGTGGCCATCGAGCAGCGCCTGAGCCGTGGCGGGCGCAAGTCCACCGTCGGCACCACCACCGAGGTCTGGCATTTCCTGCGCCTCCTGTACGTCAAGCTCGGGGTGCAGCACTGCATCCACGACGGCACCCCTGTGGAGCCGCAGACACCCGAACGCATCGTGGCGCGCATCCTTGCGCGGCATCGCGGACAGCACATCGGCCTGCTGGCCCCCCTGGTCAGTGGGCGCAAGGGAATCTATACCGAAGTGGCGGAATGGGCGCGCACCCATGGCTACACCCATCTGCGGGTCGATGGCGAGTTCTTGCCCACCCAGGGCTTTCCGCGCCTCGACCGCTACCGCGAGCACACCATCGAGCTGCCCGTGCTCAGTCTGCACGTCACCCCCGCACAGGAGCGTCTGCTGCGCGACGGCGTGGCGGCAGCCCTTCGGCATGGCAAGGGCGTGCTCCATGTGCTGGCCCCCCTCGATGGGCTCGCAGAGGCCATGGCTGCCGGCAGTTCCACGGCGGCCCTTGGCACGCTGGAAGTCTTTTCCACCCTGCGGGCCTGTCCCACCTGCGGCACCAGCTATGCGGAGCTCGATCCGCGCCTGTTCAGCTACAACAGCAAGCATGGCTGGTGTCCCGAATGCGTGGGCACCGGCGTACGCCTCACGGCCGACCAGCGCCGCGCGCTCGACGATTCCGTGCAGGAGCGCGATGCCAAGGGCCGCGAGCAGAGCTTTGCCGAACCGGAGGTCGACGGCGTGGGCGAACAGCCCTGTCCGGCCTGCGGCGGCACCCGTCTCAATCCCGTGGCCCGCGCCGTGCGGCTGCCCGTGCCCGAGGAGCTGGCCGCAGCCGTTCCCGGCACGGCGCCCGGCCAGGGCGGTGTCGCCATCACTGCGCTGGCGCGCATGAGCGTGCAGGCACTGGCCCACTGGTTCGACCGGCTGCAGCCCGAAGGCCGCGCCGCCGAAATTGCCCGCGACATCCTGCCCGAGATACGCTCCCGCCTCGCGTTTCTGCAGCAGGTCGGACTCGGCTACCTCACACTCGACCGTGGCGCACCCACCCTCAGTGGCGGCGAGGCACAGCGCATCCGTCTGGCAGCCCAGCTTGGCAGCAACCTGCAGGGCGTGTGCTATGTGCTCGACGAACCCACCATCGGCCTGCACCCGCGCGACAACCACATCCTGCTCGATGCCCTGCAGGACCTCAGCGGCAAGGGCAACACCCTGCTCGTGGTGGAGCACGACGAGGACACCATTCGCCGTGCCGACCACGTCATCGACATCGGTCCGGGAGCCGGCGTGCGGGGCGGCAGCGTGGTGGCCCAGGGCACCGTGGCCGATGTCGAGGCCGCACCCGACTCCGTCACCGGCCGCTACCTGCTCCATGCCATGCGCCACCCCATGCAGCCGCGCCGCGCGGTGCAGACCGGCCCTGGCGAGGACGCCACGCCGATGCTCCATGTGCGCGACGCCACCCTGCACAATCTGCAGCACCTCGATGCTGACGTGCCCCTGGGCCGTCTGGTGGTCGTCACCGGCGTGAGCGGATCGGGCAAGTCCACCCTGGCGCGCGACGTGCTGCTCGCCAATGTCGAGGCCATCGTGCTCCAGCGCTCCACCCGCGCCGGACGCGAGGCCGACGCCCAGGGCGAGCGCCCGGCCTGGACGGGCTGCGCGTCTGTCACCGGCTACGAGGGCATCGCCCGCGTACTGGAGGTGGACCAGACCCCCATCGGCAAAACCCCCCGTTCCTGCCCGGCGACCTATGTCGGCTTCTGGGATGCCATCCGCAAGCTCTACGCCTCCACCCTGGAAGCGCAGGCACGCGGCTTCGGCCCCGGCCGCTTCAGCTTCAACACCGGCGAGGGACGCTGCCCCGCCTGCGAGGGGCAGGGCATGCGCACCATCGAGATGAGCTTCCTGCCCGACGTCAAGGTCGCGTGCGAAACCTGCCATGGGGCCCGCTTCAATCCCCAGACCCTCGCCGTCACCTGGCGCGGCCGCAGCATCGGCGATGTGCTGCGCATGGAGGTGGACGAAGCCGTCGACTTCTTCGCCAGCATGCCGGCCATTGCGCATCCGCTGCGCCTGCTGCAGGACGTGGGGCTGGGCTACCTCACCCTCGGACAGGCCTCACCGACCCTGAGCGGCGGCGAAGCCCAGCGCATCAAGCTCGTCACCGAGCTCACCAAGGTCCGGGACGACGTAGGCCGCCGGGGACAAAAGGTGCCCCATACCCTGTACGTGCTCGACGAACCCACCGTGGGCCTGCACATGGCCGACGTGGAAAAACTCATCCGGGTGCTCCATCGCCTGGCCGATGCAGGCCACAGCGTCATCGTCATCGAGCATGACCTTGATGTCATGGCCGAAGCCGACTGGATGCTCGATCTGGGACCCGAAGGCGGCAGCGGCGGCGGGCGTCTGGTGGTCGCCGGCACGCCGGAAGCCGTCGTCGCCAGCGGCAGCCACACCGGTCAGGCACTGGCCCCCGTGCTGGCCCGCAGCGGGGACGTGCTGCCCCACTGACTCGGCCCGAAAGAGCAGGGCAGAAGCGGATGGGATGTGCATGCATCCCACGTCTCTGCTGCTCTGCCTCTGCTGCTTCAGAGGGACGCCTTCCCCATGGAGTGGGCAGAAGGCAAGGGCCATGCGACCGCCATGCACCCGCTGTGCAGGCGCAGCGACAGATGCCGGAACGCCCGGAAGATCAGCTCCGGCGTTCCTGCAGACCCAGTGCCAGTGCGCGCAGTGCCTGGGCATGGGCGTTGTCGGACAGGTCGGCAATCGCCGCAATGGCACGGTCGGCCTCGGCCGCTGCCACCCCCCGTGCGTCGGCCAGCGAGCCAGTGCTGCGCACGATGGCCACTACCTCGTCGAGCGCCTCCACCGAGCCGTGCTCGATCGCGTGACGGATCACGGCGGCCTGTTCCGCCGGGGCCTTCTGCATGGCAATGATCAGCGGCAGCGTGGTCTTGCCCTCGCGCAGATCGTCGCCCAGATTCTTGCCCATCTCCTCGGCCTGCCCCTCGTAATCGAGCACATCGTCGATGATCTGGAAGGCCGTGCCCAGCGCCTGTCCATAGGTTGCGCAGCACTCCTCGCGCTCGGCGCTGCAGCCCTGCAGCACCGCAGCGATGCGCGTGCAGGCCTCGAACAGCTTGGCCGTCTTGGAGCGGATCACATGCAGATAGTCCTCGGTCGTGAGCGAGGCGTCGTGCATGTTCATGAGCTGCAGCACCTCGCCCTCCGAAATGGTGTTGGTCGCCCCGGCCAGGATCTCCATGACGCGCATGTTCTGCACTTCCACCATCATCTGGAACGAGCGCGAATACAGAAAGTCGCCCACCAGCACGCTCGCCGGATTGCCGAAGGACACATTGGCCGTCGGCCGACCCCGACGCAGGGTCGACTCATCGACCACGTCGTCATGCAGCAGCGTGGCCGTGTGGATGAACTCCACCACCGCCGCCAGCAGGTAGTGCTGCTCGCCCTGATAGCCGAGCGCCTTTGCCATCATGAGCAGCAGCGCCGGGCGCAGCCGCTTGCCCCCCGCGCCGATGATGTACTGCGACACCTGGCTCACCAGCGGCACCCCCGTGTTCAGCCGCGCGTGGATCACGCGATCCATCGCCTGCATGTCGGGGGCGATCAGGGCGAGGGCAGACTGTACGTTGGAGGCAGGCAAGGTGGAATCCCGTGGTGCGGAAGCGGCCCCGCAGGGCCATGAGGAACAAGGAGACGGAACCCGCCCCCTGCGAAGACCTCAAATTATAGAAGCCATGCCCCGCAAAGGTGCCGGGCCCCCGAGCTTGCCCTGTCCCTGATCAGGCCAAAATCCTTTTGTGACAGAAGGACTTGCGTCTCCGCCAGGGCTCAGGGTAAAATCCCGCTCTTGCCGGAAATTCGTCTGGCAAATTTCATTCATTTGAAGGTTTCAACAATGTACGCAGTCATAAAAACCGGCGGCAAGCAGTATCGCGTAGCAGCCGGCGACAAGATCAAGGTAGAACAGATTGCTGCGGACGAAGGACAAGAGATCACCATCGATCAGGTGCTGGCCGTCGGCGACGGCGACAGCCTGAAGGTGGGTACTCCCCTGGTTTCCGGCGCAACCGTGGTAGCCAAGGTGCTCGCCCATGGCAAGCACGACAAGGTCCGCATCTTCAAGATGCGCCGCCGCAAGCACTACCAGAAGCGCCAGGGCCATCGCCAGCAGTTCACCGAGCTGGAAATCGCTTCCATCAACGCTTGAAGCCCAAGGAGAGTAACTCATGGCACATAAGAAAGGCGGCGGCTCTACGCACAACGGGCGCGATTCCAAGCCCAAGATGCTGGGCGTGAAAGCGTTCGGCGGTGAACATATCAGCGCAGGTTCCATCATCGTGCGCCAGCGTGGTACCCGTTTCCACGCCGGCAACAACGTGGGCATCGGCAAGGACCACACCCTGTTTGCGCTCGTCGACGGTCACGTGTCCTTCGTGACGCGCGGCGCGCTCAACAAGCATGTGGTGGACGTGACCCCCGCCGAATAATCCGGCGCGGCAGGTTCGTTCCTCCCTTTGCCGGCCAGTGCCTTCGGGCGCGGGCCGGCTCGCACAAGCCCCGACTGGTTCGGGGCTTGTGCTTTTTGCGGGCCCGCACCCGGGCCTGCCCTACAATCGCACCCATCACCGGGCGGCCCGCAGGCCGATCCACAGGACCCAGGCATGAAATTCGTAGACGAAGCGTTCATCGACATCGCAGCGGGCGACGGCGGCAATGGCTGCGCTTCGTTCCGCCATGAAAAATACAAGGAATTCGGCGGCCCCGACGGCGGGGACGGCGGACGCGGCGGCCACGTCTGGGCCGTGGCGGATCCCAACCTCAACACGCTGGTCGACTACCGCTATGCCCGGCGCTTCGAGGCACGACGCGGCCAGCATGGCATGGGGTCCGACATGTTCGGCGCGGCCGGCGAGGACATCACCCTCAAGATGCCGGTCGGCACCATCGTGAGCGACGCCGAGACGGGCGAAGTGCTGCACGAGCTGCTCGTGCCCAACGAGCCGGTGCTCATGGCCAAGGGCGGCGATGGCGGCTTTGGCAACCTGCGCTTCAAGAGCGCCATCAACCGAGCCCCCCGGCAGAAGACGCTGGGGCATCCGGGCGAGCGCAGAAGCCTCAAGCTCGAACTCAAGGTGCTGGCCGATGTGGGGCTGCTCGGCATGCCCAATGCCGGCAAGTCCACCTTCATTGCGGCCGTGAGCAATGCACGGCCCAAGATTGCGGACTACCCCTTCACCACCCTGCATCCCAATCTGGGCGTGGTGCGCGTGGGGCCCGAACAGAGCTTTGTCGTGGCCGATGTTCCCGGCCTGATCGAGGGGGCCGCCGAAGGGGCCGGCCTGGGGCACCAGTTCCTGCGCCATCTCCAGCGCACGCGCCTGCTGCTGCACGTCATCGACATGGCCCCGTTCGACGAGGGCATCGATCCGGTCGCGCAGGCCCGTGCCATCGTGGGCGAGCTGCGCAAGTACGATGCCGGCCTGTACGCCAAGCCCCGTTGGCTGGTGCTCAACAAGCTCGACATGGTGCCTGCCGAGGAGCGCGAGGCCCGCATCGCCGATCTGGTGCGTCGCCTGCGCTGGAAAGGTCCGGTGCATGCCATCTCTGCGCTCACGCGTGAAGGGTGCGAACCGCTCATTCGTGCCATCTACGAGCACATCCATCACGAACAGGTGGCCGAACAGCCGCCGCAGGAGATCGACCCCCGTTTCGTCGATCTGGAGGGCGAGGCTCCCGTGGCAGCGCCGGCCAAGTCCCGGGTCAAGCATTCTGCATCTCCCCGGCGGCGCACGGCGGGACGCGGCAAGCCTTCCGCATCCTGACCCAGCCGCAGATACCGGGCACGTTCGTGACGTGCCCGCCTGCATTCGTGCCGTCCGTTTTTCCCCTTCCATTTCCTGTCCGACATGTCTGAACTGCTCACCCCCGATCCCCTGCTGGCACGTGACATCCTGCGCCATGCGCGGCGCATCGTGGTCAAGGTGGGCTCCAGCCTGGTCACCAACGAAGGGCGTGGTCTCGACGAGCAGGCCATTGGCGAATGGTGCCGTCAGCTCGCCGAGCTGCGCCACCAGGGCTTCGAGGTCATCATGGTGTCGAGCGGTGCCGTGGCCGAGGGCATGAAGCGTCTCGGCTGGGCCAGCCGACCCAAGGAGATCCATGAGCTGCAGGCCGCTGCAGCCGTGGGGCAGATGGGGCTGGCACAGATGTACGAAACCAAGCTCCGGGCCAATGGACTCAATTCCGCCCAGGTGCTGCTTACGCACGCCGATCTGGCCGACCGCGAGCGCTATCTCAACGCCCGTTCCACGCTGCTGACCCTCCTGCATCTGGGAGTGCTGCCCGTCATCAACGAGAACGACACCGTCGTCAACGACGAAATCAAGGTGGGCGACAACGACACCCTGGGAGCACTGGTCGCCAATCTGGTCGAAGCCGACCTGCTGGTGATTCTGACGGACCAGCGCGGCATGTTCGATGCCGATCCGCGCAAGCATCCCGATGCCCACCTCATCGCCGTGGGCGAGGCCGGCGATCCGGTGCTCGAGACCATGGCCGGCGGCAGCGGCAGCAGCATCGGCAAGGGCGGCATGCTCACCAAGATTCTGGCTGCCCGCCGTGCGGCGCGTTCCGGCGCCAGCACGGTCATTGCCTGGGGGCGCGAGCCCGAGGCACTGCTGCGGCTGCTGAAGGGTGAGGTGGTTGGCACCGTGCTCGTGGCGGCCACCCAGAAGCTCCAGGCCCGCAAGCAGTGGATCGCCGATCACCTGCAGGTGCATGGCTCGGTGCGGATCGATGCAGGGGCCGTGAGCAAGCTTGTGCATGACGGCAAGAGTCTGCTGCCCATCGGCATGATCGGCGTGGATGGAGAGTTCCGGCGCGGCGAGGTCATCACGATCTGCGATCCCTCAGGCACCGAGATTGCCCGTGGACTGGCCAACTACTCCAGCGAGGAAGCACGCCAGCTCTGCCGCCAGCCGTCCAGCCAGATCGAGTCGCTGCTCGGCTACGTGGCCGAGGCGGAGATGATCCACCGCGACAACCTTGTGCTCTCCGACTGGCACGTGCAGGGCTGACCGCCGGCTGTTGTGGGCTGTGGGTGGACCACGACGCATCCAGCCACAGAGCCCTGCAGCGCCTGGAACGGCATCCGGGACTGCAGGCCCTTACTTCCCCAGGGCTGGCGATGGGGAAAAGAAGGAACCGCCCCCTTCACCAGGACGTGTTGGACCAATAGCGGTTGTGGCCGAAGCGGCGCCGGGCATCGTCGGTGGAGATGGGCGGAGTGGCATCGTCACAGAGGCCATCTTGTGCAATGGCAATGGCATAGCGGCTGCGCTCCAGGGCCAAGTCGCTCCAGGCGTCATCGGCTGCTTCCCAGCGCGCAGGGGTGAGGTCGAAGCGATAGCGCTCATAGGTCCGCACCTGCCACAGGCGGCAGTTGATGCCCTGATAGAAGGCTGACCGCGCGCCCTCCTTGCTGCTGAGCAGCACCACATAGCGCACCACGCCATCCTGCCCCAGGGTGAGCGAATCCACATCGACCTGCACGGTGATGGCCGAATAGCCGGGCATGGGGACCTTTTCGAGATGCCGTGTCGACAGGGCGGGTGCCGGTGGCACCGGGCCTTCCTGCCAGTTGCGCTGTGCGGCTTCGGCATCGTAGGCCGGTGCAGCCTGGGCCACGGGAGACAGCAGAACAGTGACCAGGGTGCCGACCAGAAGGCAGGCACCGGCGAGCGGAGCAATGGGTTTCATGGGTGGGCAGTGGGATCGGCCGGGGACGGAGGCATGGCATCGGGGCCCTTGCCGGCGTGGGAAGGGCGGGCCTGCAGGCTTCCGGTGGGAATGGGGTCGTAGCTTGCGTCAGGTGGCAGGCTGAAGTCGGCCATGTCCACCCCGCGAGCGCCGGGCATGCCACGGTTGCGGGCAGACGCCGGAATCTGGATCTCCTGATCCAGACGGGGCTTGTGGTTTGCACGCAGGTAGCGGTTGCGATGGTCGGTGCGCGGCAGAAAGCGAGCGAGTTCCGTCAGGGCCATCTCGTAGACGCCGCGCTTGAATTCCACCACCACATCGAGCGGCACCCAGTAGTCGTTCCAGCGCCAGGCATCGAACTCGGGATGGTCGGTGGCGCGCAGGTCGAGCTCCCAGTCCTGTCCGAGGAGTTGGAGCAGGAACCAGATCTGCTTCTGGCCCTTGTAGTGGCCGCGGGCTTCGCGGCGGATGTAGCGGTCTGGCACTTCATAGCGCAACCAGTCTCGGGTGCGTGCCACGATCCGCACGTGGTGGGGATGCAGTCCCACCTCCTCGTGCAGTTCGCGGTACATGGCCTGCTCCGGCGACTCGCCACGGTCGATGCCGCCTTGGGGAAACTGCCAGCTGTGGGTGCGGATACGCTTGCCCCAGAACACCTGATTCTTGCGGTTGAGCAGAATAATGCCGACATTGGGACGAAAACCTTCCCGGTCGAGCATGATCAACTCCAAATTTTGTCATTGAATCCATTATGCACGGCAACGGCCTCCTTATCTACGAAAATAGGGGGATGGGACCGAGCCGCCCGCCTGCCCGCCCGAGGTTCGGCCGCTGCAGGGTGCGCCGCCTCCGCTACGGGCGCTGCCGCGGCTTCTTCCCTTGCTGCACAAGGGGCCTGGCGACATGCGCGTCCGTGTGCGAAGCGAGGCCGGTTCCCGATTCTGATTCTCATTCCACAAGGCATCACAGATTTCCATGAAAGCTTCCCAGTTTCTGATCACCACCCTTCGAGACGCCCCGGCCGATGCCGAGGTTGTCAGCCACAAGCTCATGATGCGGGCCGGCTTCATCAAGCGGATGGGGGCGGGCATCTATACCTACATGCCCATGGGGCTGCGGGTGATTCGCAAGGTCGAGGCCATCGTGCGCGAGGAAATGAACCGCGCCGGCGCCATCGAGATCACCATGCCTGTCGTCCAGCCGGCCGAGCTGTGGCAGGAGACCGGACGCTTCGACAAGATGGGCCCCGAGCTGCTGCGCATTCAGGATCGCCATGACAACCGCTTCGTGATCCAGCCCACGAGCGAGGAAGTGGTGACCGACATTGCGCGACAGGATCTGCGCAGCTACAAGCAGCTGCCCAAGAACCTCTACCAGATCCAGACCAAGTTCCGCGACGAGCGCCGTCCGCGCTTCGGCCTGATGCGGGGGCGCGAATTCATCATGAAGGACGCCTACAGCTTCGACAAGGATGTCGAAGGCGCCAAGGCCAGCTACCAGAACATGGCGCAGGCCTACCGCCGTGCATTCGACCGCTTTGGTCTGGACTACCGTGCGGTGGCAGCCGACAGCGGTGCCATCGGGGGCGATCTGAGCGAGGAATTCCAGGTCATCGCCGCCACCGGCGAGGATGCCATCGTCTACTGCCCGACCAGCGCCTACGCGGCCAACATCGAGAAGGCCGAGGCCCTGGCGCCCACGCAGTCCCGTGCGGCCGCCACCGAACCTCTGGTCGAGGCGCCCACACCCGGCAAGAGTACCTGCGCCGATGTGGCGGCCCTGCTGGGAGTGCCCCTGCAGCGCACGGTCAAGTCGCTCGTGCTGGCCACCGATACGCTCGATGACGCCGGCGACATCGTCGGAGTGGAGGTTTGGCTGCTGCTGCTGCGCGGCGACCATGACATGAATGAGGTCAAGGTCGGCAAGATCCCGGGTCTCGACAAGGGCTTCCGCTTTGCCACCGAGACCGAGATCGTCGAGCACTTCGGCTGCCGCCCCGGCTATCTGGGGCCGCTGCGTCTGCAGAAGCCGGTGCATCTCGTGGCAGACCGCGAGGTGGCCGTGATGGCAGACTGGATCTGTGGGGCCAACCAGCCCGATGTCCACCTGACCGGGGTGAACTGGGGCCGCGATCTGCCCGAGCCCGAGCTGGTGGCCGATCTGCGCAATGTGGTCGAGGGGGACCTTGCGCCGGACGGCAAGGGCGTGCTGGCCATCGAGCGCGGCATCGAGATCGGCCACATCTTCTACCTCGGCACCAAGTACAGCAAGGCCATGAATGCCACCTTCCTCGACGAGAACGGCAAGGCCCGATGCTTCGAGATGGGGTGCTACGGCATCGGAATCACGCGCCTGCCGGCAGCGGCCATCGAGCAGAACCATGACGAGCGCGGCATGATCTGGCCCGATGCGATTGCCCCCTTCACGGTGGTGATTTGCCCCATCGGCATGGATCGCAGCGAGGCCGTGCGCACCGAGGCGCTGCGCCTGCACGATGCGCTCCAGGCCGCAGGGGTCGATGTCATGCTCGATGACCGTGGCGAGCGTCCCGGTGTCATGTTCGCCGACTGGGAGCTCATCGGGGTGCCGCACCGCGTGGTGCTGTCCGACCGGGGCATTTCCGCGGGCGAGTGCGAGTACCAGCATCGCCGCGATACGGCCGCCACCAAGGTGCCCCTGCAGGACATCGATGCCTTCCTGAGTGCCCGTGTGGCTGCCGCTGCACAGGCCTGATGGTGCACACCCCGGGGTGCTGCGCCATCGGCCCGCGCGGCATTCCGGAGTGACTGCAGTACAGCAGTATCATGGCGGGCCCGAGAATATGCACGGCATGCTCCCGTCAGGGGGCAGCCCAGACAAGATGGTGACACATTCAGCACAGGCAACGGAGTGGAACAAGGAAGAAGGGCTGCTGCCCCGCCGGGCATGGCTCGCGCAGCAGCTGCGCCGCAGCGCAGGCGTGGTGGCCGGTCTGGCTGGCGCGGGCACGTGGCAGCAGGCCCAGGCCGGTGCCCAGAAGGAGGAGTATCTGGCCGATTCCGTGCGCACGGCCCTGAGCTCGGCCATTGCCTACAGCGCACCGCCGGTGCCGGTGTTCTTCGATCGCAAAAGCGAAATGGAATACCGCTACTGGCTCACCAGCATGAGCCAGCGCCTCGGCAACCGCATGATCAACGATTTCACGCGGCAGGAATTTCTGCAGACGGTATGGTATGAGGCCACCCGTGCCGCGCTTGAGGTGTCCCTGGTGCTGGGGCTCATCCAGGTCGAGAGCAATTTTCGCAAGTTCGCCATTTCCAATGTGGGCGCTCGCGGGCTCATGCAGGTCATGCCGTTCTGGGTGCGTCAGATCGGCGATGGCGACGCCGGCAAGCTCTTTCACATGCAGACCAATCTGCGCTTTGGCTGTGTCATCTTGCGCCACTACCTCTACCGCGAGAGCGGCAACATGTACATGGCGCTCGGTCGCTACAACGGATCGCGTGGCCAACCCCAGTATCCGAATGCCGTCTTCGGAGCCCAGCGACGCTGGGTGTTGTGATTGCGGGGTAGAAGGGGAGCTGTCTGTGTCCCCTTCTGCGTCCTCGTCTTTCGGGGCACGAAAACAGCCAAGCCCCTGAAAAGGGGCCTGGATCGTGCACGAGAGGTGCGGCAGCGGGCTTACATGCTGCCGTAGTTGGGGCCGCCGCCGCCTTCGGGAGCTACCCAGACGATGTTCTGCGTGGGATCCTTGATGTCGCAGGTCTTGCAGTGCACGCAGTTGGCGGCATTGATCTGCAGGCGGTCGGAACCGTCCTCGTTCTTCACGAACTCATAGACGGCAGCCGGACAGTAACGGCTTTCGGGGCCGGCGTACTTGGCCAGGTTCACCTTGACCGGCACGGTGGGATCCTTGAGCGTCAGGTGCGAAGGCTGGTTTTCCTCGTGGCTGACGTTGGCGATGAATACACTGCTCAGGCGGTCGAAGGTCAGCTTGCCGTCGGGCTTGGGGTACTCGATGCGCGCGCACTCTGCCGCTGGCTTGAGCTTGGCGTAGTCAGGGGTCTTGCGGTGCATGGTCCAGGGCATGTTGCCGCCGAGCAGCTTCTGCTCGATGCCGGTCATGATGGTGCCCATGTCGCGGCCCTTGTGGAACCAGTACTTGAAGTTGCGGGCCTTGTTGAGCTCGTCGTAGAGCCAGCTGGCCTGGAAGGCATCGGGGTAGGCGGTCAGCTCGTCGGAATGGCGACCGGCCACGATGGCATCGTAGGCGGCGTCGGCGGCCAGCATGCCGGTCTTGATGGCGGCATGGCTGCCCTTGATGCGGCTGGCGTTGAGGTAGCCGGCATCGTCACCCACCAGCACCCCACCCGGGAACACGGTCTTGGGCAGGCTCAGCAGACCACCGGCGGTGAGGGCACGTGCGCCGTAGCCGATGCGCTTGGCGTTGACATTGCCGTCCTTGTCGGTGAAGTACCACTTGATGTTGGGATGGGTCTTGAAACGCTGGAATTCCTCGAACGGGCTCAGCCACGGGTTCTGGTAGTCCAGCCCCACGACGAAGCCGATGCTCACCATGTTTTCGCCCCAGTGGTACATGAAGGAGCCGCCATAGGTGTCTGCATCCAGCGGCCAGCCGGCACTGTGCAGCACCAGGCCCGGCTCGTGGCGGGAGGGGTCGATCTGCCACAGCTCCTTGATGCCGATGCCGTAGGCCTGCGGATCCTTGCCTTCGTCAAGCTTGAAGTGGGAGATGAGCTGCTTGCCCAGCTGGCCGCGGCAGCCTTCGGCGAAGACGGTGTATTTGGCATGCAGTTCCATGCCGAGCTGGAAGTGGTCGGTCGGTTCGCCGTTCTTGCCGATGCCCATGTTGCCGGTGGCCACGCCCTTGACGGAGCCATCGTCATTGAACAGCACCTCGGTGGCAGGGAAGCCGGGGAAGATTTCCACTCCCAGGGCCTCGGCCTGCTGGGCCAGCCAGCGGGTGAGGTCGGCCAGGCTGATGATGTAGTTGCCGTGGTTCTGGAAGCACTTGGGCAGCATGAAGTGCGGCACGGACGTGGCCTTGCCGTTTTCCTTGAGCATGAGGAACACGTCGCGGGTCACATGCTGCTGAACGGGGGCACCACGTTCTTCCCAGTCGGGGAAGAGCTCATGCAGCGCCTGGGGATCGAAGGTGGCACCGGAAAGGATGTGGGCGCCGGGCTCGGAACCCTTTTCGAGCACGACGACCGATACGTCCTGGCCATGTTCGGCTGCGCGCTGCTTGAGGCGGATGGCGGTCGACAGACCGGCAGGGCCGCCGCCCACGATGACCACGTCATAGTCCATGGATTCACGCGGGCCGAACTGTTCGAGAATTTCCTGAGGGGTCATGTTGTCTCCAGCAGATTGATCAGATTGATGGTGCGCAGGATTCCGTATTCAGAAAGCGGCACATCGAGTGTGTCACAAAAAAGAACGGTCGTGCGATTTCTGTGCGTTTGCCGAGAGCGGATAGGCAGTCTCTGGGGCAAAATCGAATGGCATGCAGATCCCGGGCGTCTGTTTACGCGAGGTTACAGCCAGTTTCCTTCGTAATTGTAGGGACAAATACCATCCTGATGCCCATTCCGGCCTCGTCGCGATCCAGAAAATCCGGGCCTGCCGCAGTTTGCGCCCCTCATTCCCGCAGAAGGAGAACCCCCATGAAATTGCCGCTGCCCACCGAAAAGTACGAAATCCACCGCATGCGCATGCCAGTGCGCTGGGGAGACATGGATGCCTTTGGCCACGTCAACAACACCGTGTATTTCCGGTATTTCGAGCAGGCCCGCGTCGAGTGGCTCACCCAGGGGGGGCGCACGATGGTGGCCGACGGCAAGGGGCCCGTGGTGGTCAATGCCTTCTGCAATTTCTACCGACAGCTCGAATATCCCGCCAATCTGGTCATTACCCAGTATCTCAGCCATCCGGGACGCAGTTCCTGTGATGTGTGGATGACGATTGAGCGTGCAGACCAGCCGGGCCAGATCGTGGCCGATGGGGGCGCCACGATCGTGTGGGTCGACTTTGCCGCGTCGCGTGCCGTGCCTCTGCCGCCGTGGGTGCGTGCGCTCATGGACGAGGGCATCGCCCGGGCACGCGAGCGCATGGCCATGCAGCAGCAGATCCAGCAGCAGGTTCAGGGCAGCGATCCGCGGCCCTCGCAGCCAGACTGAGGCGTCGAGTCGTGCGGAACGGGGCATGGCATGGGCGGCAATCAAGGCCGTAACCACGCATCCGCAGCGCAGGGGCAGGAGTTCAGGGAGCCCCTGCAAGCAGCTTCTGTACCAGGGCGGCGGTGGTCGTGGTGTCGTATTTGCGCATGAGGTGGGCGCGGTGTACTTCGACCGTGCGGGGGCTCAGTCCCAGATGGCGGGCAATTTCCTTCGATGTGCGCCCGACCAGGAGCTGGCTGGCCACCTCGCGTTCGCGCGGAGTGAGCTCCACTCCGATGGGACGGTGGGTGTCGAGCTCCTCGAAGCTCCACACCCCCGCTGCATGAGGGTGTGCGCGGTCGAGTGCGCGGCCCGAGACGCGGCACCAGAACACCTGGCCGGCAAAGCGGCCGCCCACCCGCCGCATGACGCGCTCGTCCTGGTAGCTGCCGCGCTGCACCAGGGGCTGGAAGATGCGTTCTCCCATGCGGTGGAACTCGTCCACACTGGGGTAGAGCAGGGCAAAGCTCTGCCCGTGCAGCACGTCCGGCGTGGTGCCGAACAGGGAACAGACCTGCTGATTGCAGGCCACGATGATGCGGTGCCGTGACACGATGAGGCCTATGGGGGCGAGGTCGAAGGCCCACTGGTAGTCATCGGGCAGCGGAGCCGGCACGGCGGAGATGGGATCGGGAATGTCCATTACGCAATCCTACGTAGTCGGATACGTAGTATCGTCATTCCTGCATGATGCGCGGAGCAGGACGGAGAGAGTCCCGTCCCGGGAGTGCGGATGCTCCAGGATTTTTCCGGGTTTTTCCAGGAGGTGACAGTGAACAAGGTATATCCCAATGCGGCTGCCGCGCTGGAAGGCGTGGTGCAGGATGGTCAGCTCATCGCGGTGGGTGGGTTTGGCCTGTGCGGCATTCCAGAGGCGCTCATCGATGCGCTGCGCGACAGCGGCGTGCGCGATCTGACCGTGGCCTCGAACAATGCAGGCATTGACGGCGTGGGGCTGGGCAAGCTGCTCGAGACACGCCAGATCCGGAAGATGATCTCCAGCTATGTGGGAGAGAACAAGGAATTCGAGCGCCAGTACCTTGCCGGCGAGCTGGAGCTCGAATTCACTCCCCAGGGCACGCTGGCCGAAAAGCTGCGGGCTGGCGGGGCGGGCATTCCAGCCTTCTTCACCAAGACCGGCGTGGGCACCATCGTGGCAGAGGGCAAGGAGCTGCGCGAATTCCGGGGGGAAACCTATGTGATGGAGGAATCGCTCTTTCCGGATGTGTCGCTTGTGAAGGCCGATGTGGCCGACATGGCGGGCAACCTGCGCTTTCACCTGACCGCGCGCAACTTCAACCCTGCGGCTGCCACGGCGGGTCGCATCTGCATCGTGGAGGTCGAGCGGCTGGTGGCCACGGGCGAACTGGCGCCGGACGACATTCACCTGCCGGGCATTTATGTGCACCGCATCGTGGTCAACGCCCAACCCCAGAAGCTCATCGAAAAACGCACCATCCGCGACCGCAAGTAAGGAGACGCATCATGGCATGGACCCAGGATCAGATGGCCGCGCGTGCGGCCCAGGAACTGCAGGACGGTTTCTATGTGAATCTCGGCATCGGCATTCCCACGCTGGTCGCCAATCATGTGCCCGATCATGTCGAGGTGTGGCTGCAAAGCGAGAACGGCATGCTGGGCATAGGCCCCTTCCCGTATGACGACGAAGTCGATGCCGACCTCATCAATGCCGGCAAGCAGACGGTGACCACGCTCAAGGGCAGCAGCATCTTCGGCAGCGACCAGAGCTTTGCCATGATCCGGGGCGGCAAGATCAATCTCAGCATTCTGGGCGCCATGCAGGTGTCGGCCGAGGGCGATCTGGCCAACTGGATGATTCCGGGCAAGATGATCAAGGGCATGGGCGGCGCCATGGATCTGGTGGCCGGCGTTCCGCGCGTGATCGTGCTCATGGAGCATGTGGCCCGCAAGAAGGACGGCACCACCGACCTCAAGATCCTGCCGCAGTGCACCCTGCCGCTCACAGGGGTGAAGGTGGTCGACCGCATCATCACCGACCTGGGGGTGTTCGACGTCACTCCCGAAGGCCTGCGGGTGGCCGAGCTGGCCGATGGCGTGAGCTTTGACGAGGTGCAGGCCAAGACGGGCGTGACGCTGCTGCCGCAGGCCTGATACTGCCCCTCGACTGCCTTGCAGGGTGGCGACCGAAGATCGCGCCGGAGTCGCGGTCTTCTGGTCTGGCGCCGTGCGGATGCCACACTCCGTGTGCTGGAGAGGGCTTTCGGACGGTGTTTGTCTCCTTGAGTGGGCAATCGGCGAGACGCGAGGGCCCTGCATGCGCTAACATTGCAGGTTTTCCCATAATCCATCCTCTTTCACCCAACACAGGAGTCCCCACCATGGGCAACAAGATCGTTACCGAAGCCGACCGCAAAGCCACCAAGCCCCTGCCCGGCGCCCCCCGCATCAAGGCCAGCGGCGGCCAGCGTCTGAGCAAGGAGCGTGGCTCCCACATCCGCAGCAAGAAGAACCCCGGCAAGCGTGCCCATCAGGGCTGATGCACGGTTCTGCGCAATTGCTGCCCATAAAAAAACCGGCTCTGAGGCCGGTTTTTTTATGGGGATGGGGATCTGACAGGGCTGTGCGTGCAGGGGGTCAGGCGGCGAGGGTGATCTCTATGTTGTCGATCAGCCGGGTGGTGCCGAGCCAGGAGGCCACCAGCACCGCGAGCGCACGGTCTGCGGGGGTGGCCGGGCGCAGGTCGCGCTGGTTGGCGACCAGCAGGTAGTCGGTGCGCCAGCCATGCGCTGCCAGGCGATCGCGGGCCTGGGTGCACAGGGCTTCGTAGTCGCGGACGCCGGACGCTATGGCGGAGCGAATGGTCTGGAGCTCCTGCTGCAGGCGCGGTGCCTCGGCCCGCTCGGCGGCACCGAGATAGCCGTTGCGCGAGGAGAGTGCCAGCCCATCGGGAGCACGGGCGATTTCCTGTCCGAGGATGGTGATGGGCATGTTGAGCTGCTGCACCATGCCTTCGAGCACCTTGAGCTGCTGGTAGTCCTTCTTGCCGAAGACGGCAGTGTCGGGCTGCACAAGGTTGAAGAGCTTGGTCACCACTGTGGCTACGCCGCGAAAGTGCCCAGGCCTGAATTCGCCACAGAGGCGGTTCTGCAGCTCGGGCGGCTCGACGAAATACGTCTGTTCGCCATACGGGTACATGGTGTCCACCGAGGGGTGGAAAACGGCATGGACGCCGGCAGCCTGCAGCTTTTCACAATCGGCTTCGAAGGTGCGCGGGTATTTGTCGAGGTCTTCGTTGGGGCCGAACTGGATCGGGTTGACGAAGATGGAGGCGATGGTCTGGCCACCGAGCGGGGCTGTGTGGGCCAGGGCCGTGCGGCACAGGGTGATGTGGCCTTCGTGCAGGTTGCCCATGGTGGGGACCAGGGCCACATGCCCGGCAGTCTTGCGCCAGGCGCGCAGTTCGGCAATGGAAGTAAGGATCTGCATGGTGTTCAGGGGAAAGAGGGTGCAGGGAGCGCTGTGCCATCGCACAGCCTCTCTGGCGGGAATGGAAGGGATCCGGAGCGTTGCAGTGCGCCTGTGGCAGTTGCATGTGGCGCACGCACTGCCCCGCAGCTGCGCGGGCAGGGTGCAGACGCGGCAGCGCCGTGTTCAGTAGCTGTGCTCGGGGCCCGGGAAGGTGCCTGCACGGACCTGCTGGACGTAGTCGCCCACGGCCTGCTGGATGGTGCCTGCATCCTGCATGAAGTTCTTGACGAAGCGTGCCTTGCGACCCGGGTACACGTTGAGCATGTCGTGCAGCACCAGCACCTGGCCGTCGGTGGCGACTCCAGCGCCGATGCCGATGGTGGGGATGCCGATGCGGCGGGTGACTTCGGCCGCCAGGGTGGCCGGAACCATTTCGAGCACGAGCATCTGGGCACCGGCGTCGGCAATGGCCATGGCGTCCTGCATGAGCTGGGCTGCCTGCAGGTCTGTCTTGCCCTGCACCTTGTAGCCGCCGAGCGTGTGCACGGCCTGTGGGGTGAGGCCCAGATGGCCGCACACGGGGATGCCCCGCTCGACGAGAAAGCGCACGGTATCGGCCATGAAGCTGCCGCCTTCGAGCTTGACCATTTCGGCTCCGGCCTGCATGAGCTGGGCGGCGCTGGCAAAGGCCTGTTCGCGGCTTTGCTGATAGGAGCCGAAGGAGAGGTCGGTGAGCACCAGCGCATCTCCGGCTCCGCGTGCCACGCAGCGGGTGTGGTAGGCCATGTCTTCCAGGGTGACCGGCAGGGTCGAGGTCTGACCCTGCATGACCATGCCCAGTGAATCTCCCACCAGCAGGACGTCGACCTGGGCCTGTGCGAGCAGTGCGGCAAAGCTGCTGTCGTAGCAGGTGAGCATGGCAATCTTCTGCTGCTCGGCCTTCATCTTCTGCAGGGTGGATACCGTGACTTTCATCCGTTTCTCTCCTGTGCGTGCCTCTGGAAAGGGCGCTGCGTAACGACACGGGTCGCGCAGGCGTCCGTCGGTTCGTGAATCGATGGGCGGATTGTAGGCCAGAGGCGTCGCAGGGCGCGGTTCAGGGGGCTGTGGCGGGCGGCGGAGCGGATTCGGGGATCGGTGCCGGCAGGGGCGCGCGCATCAGCCAGGGGCTGTGGCTGAGCATGTGGATGCAGGAGTGCACGTAGCGGGGAGCACATTCGGCCATGTCGAAACTGCCGGGGTCGGCCAGCCACTGGTTGGCGATGCCGAAAAGCGTGCACATGAACAGGGTGCAGGCGGCATCGATGTCGAGCTCGGCCGGCAGGTAGTGGTGGCGCTGGCCGATGGCGAGGGCCGAGAGCAGCTGCTGGTGCCACAGGGACTTGTGGTGGCGCAGGATGCGGGTGATGGCCGCGTTGTCCGGGGTTTCCTCGCACTGCAGGTGCAGCACGGTGTAGAAGCGGCGGGCATCCGGATCCTGCGCCAGACGCAGCTGGAAGTTGATGCACAGCTGGAGGAATTCAGGCCAGGCCTGCGGGTTGCCGTGGTCCATGGCGCGGCTCATGTCTTCCTGCATCACGGCAAAGTGCCGCTGGCAGAGCGCCTCGAAAAGGTCTTCCTTGTTGCGGAAGTGCCAGTAGACGGCGCCTCGGCTCAGTCCGGCCGTGCGGGCGATTTCTTCGAGCGAGGCCCGGGCCACCCCGCGCTGATGGAACACCACTGTGGCAGCGTCGAGCAGGGCATGGCGGGTCTGGAGGGCTTCTTCTCGGGTGCGTTTCACGGGTTGGGCTGTGAAGGAAAGAAAGGAGAACGGGAGGACAAGCGCTGCGAAGGGGGCAACCGGAGCATGGGGGGCGATGGGAGCGAGGCGGCTGCGGCAGCGTGCCGACGAACACAATACCCTTGCAGTCCACAAGGGTGATGCATTTTATACATACAATCACGAATGTATATAGCGCAGTCATGCAGCGCAGCATTCGCTGTGCAGGGGAAGCGGCATCGTCTGTCGGCAGGGGCACACGGAGCTTGCGATTGGTAACAACTGGCCCTGCAACCTCTTGTGTGCATCTGCAAACCAGCCTTCAAGATGTATGCCTGTGCATGTGACATAGCCTCGTGCAGCGGCAGGGGGTGGTGGTGCAATGGGGTGTGGCGTGTCGTGTGGCTGCGCTTTTTCAGACATTCCGATGGGAGAGATTTCATGACCAGGTTTTCTTCGGCGGCGCGCCCGGTGCGCACGCTTGCGCTGCTCGCGGCAGCGTCCATGGCGCTCACGCTGGCTGCCTGCGGCAACAAGGGCGATGCGGCGGGAGCAGGGGGGGCCCAGGGGGCCAAGGCCATGGCTCCTGTGGTGGGGGTGCTGACCGTGCAGCCCGGGACGGTGGTCATCACCACCGAGCTGCCCGGCCGGCTGGAAGCCAACAAGGTGGCGCAGGTGCGTGCCCGTACGGCCGGGGTGGTGCTGCGTCGGCTGTACCGCGAAGGCAGCGATGTGAAGGAGGGGGTCTCCCTCTTCCAGATCGACAACGCACCCCAGCAGGCGGCGCTGCAGAGCGCGCGGGCCTCGCTGGCCAAGGCGCAGGCCAGTCTGGCACAGGCCAGCGACACGGCACGCCGCTACAAGCCGCTGGTGGAGGCCAATGCCATCAGCAAGCAGGAATACGTGACGGCCCAGGCCAACGAACGTGCGGCCCGGGCCGACGTGCTGTCGGGGCAGGCGGCCGTGCGCACGGCACAGATCAATCTGGGGTACAGCTATGTGCGGGCGCCCATCAGCGGCCGCATCGGCAAGGCCCAGGTGACCGAGGGCGCGCTGGTGGGGCAGACCGATTCGACGCTGCTGGCCACCATCCAGCAGCTGGACCCCATGGTGGTCAACTTCACCCAGAGCGCCAGCGACCTGATGAAGCTGCGCAAGTCGCTTGCTTCCGGATCGGCCGAGTCGGCCGGAGGCAATCCGCCCGTGAAGGTGGTGCTCGACGATGGCAGCATCTACGGCACGCCTGGGCGGCTGCTGTTCACCGATGCCACGGTGGACCCCACCACCGGACAGGTCAATCTCAAGGCCGAGATTCCCAATCCGCAGCACGTGCTGCTGCCGGGACTGTACGTGCGCGTGCAGGTGGAGCTGGCACGCATCGAGCATGCCGTGCTGATTCCGCAGCAGGCTGTCACGCGCGGGACCACGGGCGATACCGTCATGGTGGTGAATGCCGACGGCAGCTTTGCGCCGCGTCCGGTGACCGTTGCACAGGCCCAGGGCAACAGCTGGGTCGTGACGGGCGGGCTCAAGGCGGGTGACAAGGTCATTGTCGACGGCATGTCGGTGGTGCAGATGATGCGCGCCAAGAAGGTCACGCCCCAGCCCTGGCAGCCGCCCAAGCAGGCCGCCAGTGCGCCCGTGGCCGCTCCGGCTCCTGCTGCCGCAGCGTCTGCCGGCGGCGTGAAGGGGGCGGCCTCCACGGTGCCCGCTGCCTCGAAGTAACGGAGCCTGTCCATGTCCAGATTCTTCATTGACCGCCCCATCTTTGCCTGGGTGGTGGCGCTGTTCATCATCATTGCGGGGCTGGTGTCCATCACCAAGCTGCCCATCAGCCAGTATCCGCAGGTGGCGCCGCCCACCATCAACGTGCAGGCCACCTATGCAGGGGCCGATGCACAGACCATCGACGACAGTGTGCTGTCGGTCATCGAACGCGAGATGAACGGCATCGACGGGCTCGACTACATGCAGTCCACCTCGCTGTCGAACGGCACCGGCACGCTCACGCTGACCTTCACGCCCGAAACCAACAAGGACATCGCGCAGGTGATGGTGCAGAACCGGCTGGCGCGGGTGGAATCCCGTCTGCCGAGTGCGGTGCGCCAGGTGGGGGTGCAGGTGTCGCAGGCCCGCTCCAACTTCCTGATGTTCGTCATGCTGTATTCGGACGATCCGAACACCGACGTGGCCGACATCAACGACTACGTGGCACGCAACGTGCTGCCCGAGCTGCAGCGGCTCGATGGCGTGGGCGGTGCGACGCAGTTCGGTGCCGAACGGGCCATGCGCATCTGGCTCGATGCCTCCAAGCTGCAGAGCTACAACCTGACGCCGGCCGACGTGAGCGCGGCCATCACGGCGCAGAACGTGCAGGTGTCTTCGGGCAGTCTGGGCGATCTGCCCAATCAGTCCGGACAGACCATGACGGCCACCATTGTGGTGCCCGGCCAGCTCAAGACGGTGGAGCAGTTCGGCAACATCGTGCTGCGTGCCGACACGAGCGGGGCCACCGTGCGCCTGCACGATGTGGCGCGGGTGGAGCTGGGGTCGCAGACCTACGCCACTTCCGCACGGCTCAACGGCAAGCCTGCGGTCGGTATCGGGGTGCAGCTCTCCACTGCCGGCAACGCCCTGGCGGTGGCCAAGGCCGTCAAGGCCAAGATGGCACAGCTGCAGCCGTACTTCCCGGCCCATGTGAGCTGGAAGGTGCCGTATGACAGCTCGACCTTCGTCAGCATTTCCATCGAGAAGGTGGTGCACACCCTCATCGAGGCGGTGGTGCTGGTGTTCCTGGTGATGTTCCTGTTCCTGCAGAACATCCGCTATACGCTGATTCCTACCATCGTGGTGCCTATTGCCCTGCTGGGAGCCTTTGCGGTCATGCTGCCGCTGGGCATGTCGATCAACGTGCTGTCCATGTTCGCCATGGTGCTGGTGATCGGCATTGTGGTCGATGACGCCATCGTGGTGGTGGAGAACGTCGAGCGCATCATGGCCGAGGAAAAGCTCCCGCCCCTGCAGGCGGCCCGCAAGGCCATGGGGCAGATTTCGGGCGCGGTGGTCGGCATCACCGTGGTGCTGATCTCGGTGTTCATCCCCATGGCCTTCTTCTCGGGGTCTACGGGCAACATCTATCGCCAGTTCTCGGTGGTGATGGCCGTGTCGATCTTCTTCTCGGCTTTCCTGGCGCTGTCGCTCACGCCGGCGCTGTGCGGCACGCTGCTCAAGCCCATCGAGGGCGACCCGCATGACAAGAAGGGATTCCTGGGGGGCTTCTTCAACGGTTTCAACCGCCGGTTCACCAGTGCCACCCACACCTACGAGGGCTGGGTGGGCCGCCTGCTGCGCCGTGGAGGACGCATGGCCGTGATCTACGTCGCGCTGGCGGCGGTGGCCGTGTTCGTGATGCTGCGGCTGCAGAGCTCCTTCCTGCCCAGCGAGGACCAGGGCAACCTGCTCGTGACCGTGCAGCTGCCTCCCGAGGCGACCAAGGAGCGCACCATCCATACGCTGGAGCAGATCGAGCAGTTCACGCTGCATCAGCGCGAGGTGCAGGATATGGTGACCGTGTCGGGCTTCAGCTTCTCCGGGCAGGGGCAGAACATGGGGCTGGGCTTCATCACGCTCAAGCCCTGGGCAGACCGCGAGGCCAAGGGCTCGGATGCCAACTCCCTGGCCGGGCGCATCACCGGCGCGATGATGCAGCAGGTGCGCGACGGCTTCGTCTTTGCGCTCTCGCCGCCATCCATCCCTGAACTGGGTACCAGCTCCGGCTTCAGCTTCCGGCTGCAGGACCGTGCAGGCAAGGGTCATGCGGCACTGCTCGCGGCCCGCAATCAGCTGCTGGGCATGGCCTCGCAGAACAAGGCCATCACCGGTGTGCGTCCCGACGGCATGGAAGATGCCCCCCAGCTCAAGCTGGACATCGACCGCGACGCCGCCAGCGCCCAGGGGGTGAGCTTCGGCAGCATCGCCGCTGTGCTGTCCACCGCACTCGGCTCGACCTACGTCAACGACTTCCCCAATCAGGGCCGTCTGCAGCGCGTGATCGTGCAGGCCGACGCCAAGGACCGCATGCAGCCCGAAGACCTGATGCGCCTCACGGTCAACAACACCCAGGGCGTGGCCATTCCGCTGTCCACGTTCATGAAGGCCAGCTGGGTCACCGGCCCGATGCAGACCGTGCGCTACAACGGCTATCCCGCCATGTCCATCACTGGCAATGCCGCCCCGGGCTACAGCACGGGCGACGCCATGAAGGCCATGGAACAGATGGCAGCCAAGCTGCCCGACGGCTTCGGCTTCGAGTGGACCGGCCTGTCCAAGGAAGAAAAGCAGGCGGGCAACCAGTCCGGCATCCTGTATTCGTTCTCGATTCTGGCTGTGTTCCTGTGTCTGGCTGCGCTGTACGAGAGCTGGTCCATTCCCGTGGCCGTGATGCTGGTCGTGCCGCTGGGCTTCCTGGGGGTGGTGCTCGGCACCTGGGGACGCGGCATGGCCAACGACGTGTACTTCCAGGTCGGTCTCATCACCGTGATCGGGCTGTCGGCCAAGAACGCCATTCTGATCGTGGAATTCGCCAAGGACTTGCAGGCTTCGGGCAAGAGCGCACTCGAATCGGCGCTGGCTGCTGCGCATCTGCGCTTCCGCCCGATTCTCATGACCTCGCTGGCCTTCATTCTGGGCGTGGTGCCGCTGTACTTCGCCTTCGGTGCCAGCTCGGCGAGCCAGCGTGCCATCGGGACCAGCGTGCTCTGGGGCATGCTGATCGGCACCTCGTTTGCCGTGTTCTTCGTGCCGCTGTTCTATGCGGCGGTGCGCACGCTCTTCCCGCCCACTGCGCATGAATCCAACATGTACGCCGAGCATGCCGCCCATGCCGGGGTCAATGCCGCCAGTGCGGACCGCTATCTTGCCGAGGCCGAATCCGGACTTTCCGAGGAGGACCGCAGCGCCCTGCATCGTGGTGCAGGCACCTCCCCCAGTCCAGACCAGGGCTCTGCTCCAAAGGGAGACACCCATCATGACTGACATTCGATTCCCCGCGCGCACGCTGTTCGCTCTGGCTGCAGCCAGCACGGCGCTGGCCGGCTGCTCGCTCGCTCCCACCTATGAGCGCCCGGCCAGCCCGGTGCCGGCGAGCTGGCAGCACGCTCCTGCCAACGACACCCGCCTGCCTGCTGCCGCCGACATCGGCTGGCAGCAGTACTTTGCCGATCCGCGCCTGCGCGAGCTCATTCGCCTCGCACTCGACAACAACCGCGATCTGAGCGTGGCCGCGCTCAACATCGAGGCCGCCCGTGCCCAGTACGGCGTGCAGCGTGCCGACCTGCTGCCCTCGGTCAATGCCGGCGGCAGCGCCACGCGCTCGCGCACGTCGGCTGCGGCCACCAGCACCGGACAGCCTGTCACGGGCGATGTCTACACGGCCAACGTGGGCTTCTCGGCCTTCGAGCTGGACTTCTTCGGCCGCGTGCGCAGCCTCACCGCAGCTGCGCTGCAGACCTACCTGGGCACCCGCGAGGCCCGCGACAGTGCCCAGATCAGCCTCATCGCCTCTGTGGCCACCGCCTACGTCACGCAGCTGGCGGCGCAGGAGTCCATGGACATTGCCCGCAAGACCCTGACCTCGCGCGAGAAGGACTACCGCCTCACCAAGCTGCGCTTCAATGCCGGAGTCATCTCGGCCGTGGACCTCCGGCAGGACGAGACCCAGATCGAGGCTGCCCAGTCCGACTACGCCGCCCAGACCCGCCTGCGCGAGCAGGCCCACAACGCGCTGGTTCTGCTCGTCGGCCAGCCTCTGCCGGCCCATCTGCCCGCTGGACTGCCGCTGGGCAAGCAGGTGGCCATCAGTCGGCTGCCTGCGGGGCTCTCGTCGGACGTGCTGCTGCGCCGCCCCGACATCCGCGAGGCCGAAGCCACCCTCAAGGCCGCCAACGCCAACATCGGTGCTGCGCGGGCCGCCTTCTTCCCGAGCATCAGCCTCACCGGCAGCTATGGCAGCCTGAGCTCGTCGTTCCACAACCTCTTCAGTGGCCCCGACATGGCCTGGAGCTTCGGCCCCAGCATCAGCCTGCCCCTGTTCAACTTCGGACGCAATCAGGCCAACCTCGATCTGGCCAAGGCCCGCAAGAACATCGCCGTGGCCAGCTACGAGAAATCCATCCAGTCCGCCTTCCGTGAAGTGGCCGATGACCTCATCGCGCAGCAGACTCTGGCCGACCAGCTCGCCTCGCAGCAGCGCAGCTTCGACGCCCAGTCGGAACGCCTGCGGCTGGTGCAGATGCGCTACGACAACGGCATTGCCAGCTCCCTCGACCTGCTCGATGCCCAGCGTTCGAGCTATTCCAGCGAGCTCAGCCTCGTCCAGACTCGCCAGCTCCTGCTCAACAACCAGATCGACCTCTACAAGGTGCTGGGAGGCGGGCTCGTGGATGTCACACCGGCCGCAGCCACCCAGCCGCGCGGCTGAGGGAGGTAAAGGCGCAAGCCCCCTTGAGCGGGAATGCCCGCTCGGGCAGTGCGGAAGCTGCATCCAGCTCTCGTCTGCCCCGGCGGGCATTCTTTTGTCCCCTGCTGGGAAATGCACGCAGTTTCCCGGCGCGCGAAGGCTGCCCCATGGCCCCGCAAAGGCACACACCATCGCCACCACGGTCACCACCGCTTTCACTGCCTTGACACATCTCCCATGCAACATTAGGCTTGAATCACACTGAAAGGGGTGGGCATGTTTTCTCTGAGCGGACAGAAGGCGCTGGTTGTCGGCGTGGCAAACGAACATTCGATCGCCTGGGGCTGTGCCCAGGCCCTGCGTGCGCAGGGAGCCGAGGTGGCCATCACCTGGCTCAACGACAAGGCCCGTCCCTATGTCGAACCGCTGGCCACCCAGCTGCAGGCCCCGATCGTCGGCCCGCTCGATGTGACCCAGCCCGGCCAGATGGAAGCCTTCTTCGACCGCATCACCCACACCTGGGGACGGCTCGATACCCTCGTGCACTCCATCGCCTTCGCTCCCCGGCAGGACCTGCACGGCCGCATCGTCGACTGCTCGTCCGAAGGCTTTGCACAGGCCATGGACATCTCCGTGCACTCCTTCCTGCGCATGATCCGGCTGGCCGAGCCGCTGATGCCCGAGGGCGGGACCTGTCTGTCCGTCTCGTTTTTCGGCTCTTCGCGCGTGGTGCGGCACTACAACATCATGGGGCCCGTCAAGGCGGCGCTCGAAAGCTCCGTGCGCTACGCTGCCGCCGAGCTGGGCGAAAAGGGCATCCGTGTCCACGCCCTCTCGCCCGGACCGCTCTCCACCCGTGCAGCCAGCGGCATCGACCACTTCGATGAACTCCTTGCCGCCGCCACCGAGCGCGCTCCCACCCACCAGCTCGCCACCATTCAGGACGTAGGTGCCGTCGCCGCATTCCTCGCCAGCAACGCCGCCCGCAACCTCACCGGCGGCGTGCACGACATCGATGGTGGGTTCTCCATCACGGCGTGACTCGGGGCAGAAGGCTGCTGCGTCCCACCTGGGGTAAGGCAAGGCGCTCTTCGCACAACATGCTCCTCTCTCGATTCTTCGTGCCATGGAAGTTTCCAACTTTCTGCAGCACGTGAAATCGGGGCAGGGGCGATCGGCTGTGGCTGCGCAGTGGAGTGGGCGGACGGACGGGCAGGGGAGGGGAGGGGAGGGGAGGGGAGGCTCGGTATAATCGGGCCCGTCATGGGGGAGTAGCCTCTCCGGGCACTGCGTGTGCAGCGCGGTGCCGTGTGGTCTGTGTCAACATGCTTGTCCCGCAGGACATGGCACAGACGGTGCATTCCTGGCAAGACCTTTGACCATTCCGCTTCCGTCCGGCCGGGCAGAGGCGGACATGGTCATGCGTCCTTGTCATGCCCGGCCGTCATTTTTCCCCTGTACACATGGAAGCATTTCTCGTCTCGACCGGTGTGGTCGCTCTCGCGGAGATGGGCGACAAGACCCAGCTTCTGGCCTTCATTCTGGCCGCACGCTTCAAGAAACCCCTCCCCATCATTGCCGGCATTCTGGCGGCGACCCTGGTCAATCATGGTCTGGCCGGGGCGCTGGGCGCCTGGATCACGTCGACTCTGCAGCCGGGCGTGCTGCGCTGGGTGCTGGGGGTGTCGTTCATCGCCATGGCGGTGTGGACGCTGATTCCCGACAAGATCGAGGAAGAGGAGGGGCAGGTGGCCCGTCGCCTAGGGGTGTTCGGGGCCACGGCAGTGAGCTTCTTTCTGGCCGAGATGGGCGACAAGACCCAGATTGCCACGGTGGCGATGGCGGCGCATTACGCCCATCCGCTGTGGGTGGTGGCGGGGACGACCTGCGGCATGCTGATTGCCGATGTGCCTGCTGTGTTCGTGGGCGACCGGCTGGCCAAGCGCATTCCGATGCGGCTGGTGCACGGGGTGGCTGCGGCGATCTTTGCTGTGCTGGGGGTGGCGACGCTGCTGGGTGCCGGGGCTTCGCTGGGGCTGTGAGGCGCCAGCTGGCGCAGGGCCCTGCCGTGATGCGGCGGGGCGTTCTGCACCCGGGCAGGGAAGGGGCTCGCTGCGAGCCCGTCCGTCAGGGTGTGGGCAGCTGGTCGAGCCAGGCGCCCAGGGCCTGTGCGGCCTGGCGGGCCAGTGTCGGGCCGTGCGTGGCGCTGTCGGCGCGCAGGGTCGGGAGGTCGATGCCAGCCTGGGAGAGCTCACAGGCGTGCCCGATGAACCAGCGTTCCAGCCGTGCGGGATCGGCCTCGGGGTGGCACTGGAAGGCCAGGGCATGGCGGCCCCACTGGAAGGCCTGGTTGCTGCACAGGTCGGTGGAGGCCAGGCACTGGGCGCCTTCGGGCAGATCGAAGGTGTCGCCGTGCCAGTGCAGCATGGAGGTAAGGGTGCCATCGAGCGGGGCCAGCACGGAGGCTGCGCCTTCGGTGGTGAGCTGCAGGGGCTTCCAGCCGATTTCCTTGGCGGGGCCGGGGTAGACGCGCGCGCCGAGCGCACGGGCCATGAGCTGTGCACCGAGGCAGATGCCCAGCGTGGGGCGATCGGCCTGCAGGCGGGTGCGCAGCAGGTGCAGTTCGTCGTCGAGGAAGGGGTAGAGGGCTTCCTCGTAGGCGCCGATGGGCCCGCCGAGCACGATGAGTAGATCGGGCGCGAGAGCATCCAGACGAGAGAGGGCGTCGACGCCTGCATCGAGATACTGCACGGTGTAGCCGCGGGCGTGCAGCAGGGGGGCGAGGGTTCCCAGATCCTCGAAGGCAACGTGGCGGATGGCGATGGCGTGTTTCATGGCAGGGCAGCAGGACGGCAGAACAGGAGACGAGGGCCGTTCCGTCAGGCGCAGACCCTCAACGAGACAAAGCCTGCATGATGCATCAGTTCGCGCAGCACGATGAGATAGGCGATGAATTCGGGCCGCTCCGGAATGCCCAGACGGGCGGCAGGCATGCCGCCGAGCACATCGGCCAGGCGGTTGAAGACCTCTTCCACGGCGTCGATGGAGAGGGTGAGGGGCAGGGGCTGCGCGGGCTGTCCGGCCGCAGCGGCTGCTTCGGCCAGGTGGCGGGCTTCGGCATCGTGTGTGCGGAGCAGCCCGGTGCGGGGCCAGCCCGCGATGCGCGGCATGAGGATGTCCTCGACTTCGGCAATGCAGGCCTCGACTTCACCTGCCGTGGGCAGGGGGGCATGGCGCATCTGCTGCTGCAGGGCGGTGAGGCCCAGAGGCAGGCGTGCCACCACGGACGGGGTGGTGGCATCAGCGGCAGAGGCGTTGGTGAAATCGAGGGTGGTGCTGTCGGGGCCGATGTGCAGGAGAGCGGACATGGGACGGGCGGGGCGCGAGAAGAAAGGATTTCGACTGTAGCACCGCCGTCTGCGGCACGGGGGCGGCTCAGATGCCGGCGCCGGCGTCCACGAATTCGGTCACGCGCGTGGGACGCAGCCAGACCCGGGTGCCGCTGGACAGGGGCAGCTGGTGCTCCAGGGCCTGATGCTCGCTGCGGGTGAGCTGCACGTCGATGAGGCTGTGGTCGTCGTCGCGGATGAACTCCATGTAGGTATAGGGGCCGACGATCTGGGTCTGCTTCCACTGGGCCGGAATGGCGTCCATGGGCACGGGGGCTCCGGCAGGGATGGGCAGCACCTGGATCTGGTGCGGGCGCACATAGGTGGGGGTGGCGCTGCCCTGCGGATGGAGGCGGTTGACGTCGCCCAGAAACTCGATGACGAAAGGCGTGGCCGGGTGCTCGTACACCTCGTTGGGCGTGCCGACCTGTTCGACATGGCCGGCACTCATGACGACGACGCGGTCGGCCACTTCCAGTGCCTCTTCCTGATCGTGGGTGACGAACACGGTGGTGACGCCCATGTCGTGGTGGATCTGGCGCAGCCAGCGGCGCAGGTCCTTGCGCACCTTGGCGTCGAGGGCGCCGAAGGGCTCGTCGAGCAGCAGCACCTTGGGACGCGTGGCCAGGGCCCGTGCGAGGGCCACGCGCTGGCGCTGGCCGCCCGAGAGCTGGGCCGGGTAGCGCTTGCCCAGGCCGGGCAGCTGCACCTTGTCGAGCAGATGGGCCACGCGCGCATCGATCTCGGCCCGCGAGGGGCGACGCGATGCCGGCAGCACCGAGAGGCCGAAGGCGATGTTTTCCGCCACCGTCATGTGGCCGAACAGGGCGTAGTGCTGGAACACGAAGCCGATGTTGCGGTCGCGCACGTCGGTGCGGGTGATGTCGGTGTCGTCGAACAGGATGGCACCTGCATCGGGCTGCTCCAGTCCGGCGATCATGCGCAGCAGCGAGGTCTTGCCCGAGCCGGAGGGGCCGAGCAGGGCGACGAGCTCGCCGTCGCCGATGCGCAGGTTGATGTGGTCGCACACGACGGTGGGGCCGAAGGATTTCTGAAGGTCCTGGAGGGTGATCTGCATGGCAAGACTTGGAAGAAAGTGCGGGCGTGGAAGAGGTCAGGCGGCCGTGCGGGCTGCGATGCGGCGTTCGGCGAGGTACTTGAGCACCAGGGTCACCAGGGCGAGCAGGGCCAGCAGCGAGGACATGGCAAAGGCGGCGGCGAACTGGTATTCGTTGTAGCTCACCTCGATGTGCAGCGGCATGGTGTTGGTCTGTCCCCGGATGTGTCCCGAGACCACCGACACCGCGCCGAACTCGCCCATGGCGCGGGCGTTGCTGAGCACGAGCCCGTAGAACAGCGCCCACTGGATGTTGGGCAGGGTGACGCGGCGGAAAATCTGCCAGCCGCTGGCTCCCAGCACGCGGGCGGCTTCCTCCTCCTGGCTGCCCTGTGCTTCCATGAGCGGAATCAGCTCCCGCGCCACGAACGGGAAGGTGATGAACACCGTGGCGATGACGATGCCCGGCACCGCGAAGATGACCTGCACCCCGTGCGCCTCCAGCCAGCTGCCGAGCCAGCCGTTGGCTCCGTACACCAGCACGAGCGCCAGGCCGGCGATCACCGGCGACACCGAAAACGGCAGATCGATGAGCGTGACGAGCAGGCTCTTGCCCCGGAAGTCGAACTTGGTGACGGCCCAGGCTGCCGCCAGCCCGAAGGCGGCATTGAGCGGCAGCGAGATGACTGCCGCAAGCAGCGTGAGGCGAATGGCCGAGAGCGCATCGGGGTCGGTGATGGCGGCCCAGTAGGCGCGCAGCCCTTCGCGGAAGGCTTCGACAAAGATGCTGATGAGCGGCACCAGCAGGAACAGCGACAGGAACACCAGCACAAAGCCGATGAGCGTGGCGCGCAGCCAGACCGGTTCAGTGGTCACGGGAGCTGCGGCCGGTGGGGAGGGGGAGACGGATGCGTGGGACATGGAGAACTCGCAAGGGGGCAAAACGCAGAAGGCGCGCGACGGATGCCGGTCAGGCAGAGCGCCGCTTGCGCTGCCACGCCTGCAGCAGGTTGATGGCGAGCAGCATGATGAAGGCGGCGAGCAGCATCACCACGGCAATGGCCGAGGCGCCTGCGGCGTCCTGCTGCTCGACCTTGGCGATGATGAGCAGGGAGGTGATTTCCGTCTTGAAGGGGATGTTGCCTGCAATGAAGATCACCGAGCCGTATTCCCCCAGCGCACGTGCAAAGGCAAGGGCAAATCCCGTGAGCAGGGCCGGGGTGAGCGTGGGCAGCAGCACACGGCGGAAGGTCTGCCAGCGCGAGGCACCCAGCATGGCAGCCGCCTCTTCCTGCTCGCGGTGCAGGTCCTGCAGCACCGGCTGCACTGTGCGCACGACAAAGGGCAGACCGATGAAGGTCAGTGCCAGCATCACGCCCAGCGGGGTGTAGGCGACCTGGAACGGCAGCCAGCGGCCGATCCAGCCGTTGGGCGCGTACAGCCCCGTGAGGGCAACACCTGCCACGGCCGTGGGCAGGGCAAAGGGCAGATCGACCATGGCGTCGACGAAACGGCGGCCCGGAAAGCGGTAGCGTTCCACCACCCATGCCACCAGCAGGCCCATGGCGGTATTGAGCAGCGCCGCCACCAGCGAGGCGCCAAACGTGAGCCGGTAGGAGGCCACCACCTGCGCGCCCGTGGCGATGGAGACGAAACGCTCCCAGCCCAGCTGCGACGAGGTGGCGAACACGGCGGCCAACGGCAGCAGCACGATCAGGCCCATGTACAGCAGGGCCACACCGAGCGACAGATGGAAGCCGGGCAGCACGCTGCGGTGGCGCAGCAGAAGAGGGGGGCGGCTGGACATGATCGGCAATCGGGGTGGAAGGGAAAAGAGGCGGAACAGCACGGCGACCGGAACCCCGGTCACCTGGCAGCAGGCGGAATGGGAAAAAGGCCCCTGTGCGTCGGCTCTGCAGAACGGCAGCGAGCAGGGCGGGCCATGGAAGAAGGCGGGCGGCAGCCGGAAATCAGTCAGGGTTCCCGGCTGCCGGCGCCAGTACCTGGCTTACTTGCCGGCGCGCTTGGCCATGGCCTGGTCGTAGGTGCCGCCGTCCTTGAAGTGCTCGGCCTGGGCCTTGCTCCAGCCGCCGAACAGCTCGTCGACGGTGAAGGTCTGCTGGGCCGGGAAGTCCTGCGCATGGCGGGCCAGCACCTGCGGGTCACGTGGGCGCATGTGGAACTTGGCGGCAATTTCCTGTCCCTCGGGCGACCACAGGAAGTTGAGGTAATCGGTGGCGGCCTTGCGGGTGCCCTTCTTGTCGACCACGGTGTTGACGATGGCCACGGGGTTCTCGGCCAGGATGGTCCACTTGGGGTAGACGATCTGGAACTTGTCGCCGAATTCCTTGCGGATGAGCGGCACCTCGCTCTCGAAGGTCACGAGCGCGTCGCCCATGTTGCGCTGGGCAAAGGAGGTGGTGGCAGCACGGCCGCC
Source organism: Brachymonas moutaii (nom. illeg.) (assembly GCF_049977365.1). Classification (NCBI taxonomy): domain Bacteria; kingdom Pseudomonadati; phylum Pseudomonadota; class Betaproteobacteria; order Burkholderiales; family Comamonadaceae; genus Allobrachymonas; species Brachymonas moutaii (nom. illeg.). The sequence goes on from NZ_JBNGEN010000004.1 coordinate 154,010, forward strand.
CCCGTCGAGCACCGGCACCTGGGTGAACACGCGGGTGCTCAGGTCGCGGGCCTGGTCGGGCGTCTGGCCGGACTTGAGGGCCGAGCCCCAGATGGCCAGCCAGGTGTAGCGGCCATTGCCCGAGGTCTTGGGGTTGGGGATGATGGCCTGCACGTCGGGACGTGCCAGATCGGCCCAGTCGTGGATGGACTTGGGGTTGCCCTTGCGCACCAGGATCACGGAGATCGAGGTGGTGGGGGAGGCGTGGTTGGGGAACTTGCTGGCCCAGTCCTTGTCCACCAGACCCTTGCCGGCGAGGAAGTCGATGTCGCTCGCCTGGTTCATGGTGACCACATCGGCCTGCAGGCCTTCTGCCACGCTGCGCACCTGCTTGCTGCTGCCGCCATGCGACTGCTGGATCGACACCTTGTCGCCGTTGCGGGCAGCGGCGGCGACATAGGCCGTGTCGATGTCCTTGTAGAACTCGCGCGAGACGTCGTAGCTCACGTTGAGGAGCTTGGCCTCGGGCTTGGAGGAGGAGCAGCCCTGCAGCACCAGTCCGCCGCCCAGGGGGATCAGCACGGCGGCCCCGGTGGCCAGCAGCAGGCTGCGGCGGGACGTGGGGGAGGAGGCGGAGAAGGAGGTGCGGCGGGTCATGGTTTTTCCTGTTCTGGCTGCGCCGGGGAGAGGCCCCTCGGCGTCATGGATCGGGGCATGATAAGTCGCCGCACAAAGCAGGAAAACGAATATATTGTTGTTTGTTTATATGGTCGAATGCATATAGTGGCGACAGGCCGGTGCTCCGGCTGCTGCTGTGCCTCTGCACGAAGGGTGGCGCCCGGTGGTACGGCCCGGGAGGACGCCGGGTCCCGGGCCAGTTCATGCGCACCTGTGCCTATGGCTGCGTCTGTGCCTGTGTCTGGCCGAGCGTCAGCACCACGGGGGTGTGGTCGCTTGGGCGCTCGTTGGAGCGGGGCTGGCGGTCGATGGCACAGGCGGTGGCCTGCGCCACGAGCGGCTGGCTGATGAGGATGTGGTCGATGCGCATGCCGCGGTTGCGCCGGAAGGCCATGTTGCGGTAATCCCACCACGAGTAGGCCTTGGGCGGCTGCGGGAACAGGCGCAGGCTGTCCACCAGCCCCAGGTCGATGAGGCCCTGCAGGTGGGTGCGCTCCTCGGTGGTGCAGTGGATGGTCTCGCGCAGGCCCTCCGGGTCCCACACGTCGAGGTCGTCGAACGTGATGTTGAAGTCGCCCATGAGCACCAGCCGCGGAGTCTTGACCAGCTCCTCGCGCAGCCAGGTCCGCAGGGCGTCGAGCCAGCGCATCTTGTAGGCGAACTTGTCGCTGCCCGGCACCTGCCCGTTCGGAAAGTAGGCGCCCACCACGCGCATGGGTTCGCCGTCGGGCGCGGCATAGGTGGCGCTCAGCACCCGGGCCATGTCACAGTCCATGCCCGGAATGTTGCGCACCACGTCCTGCCCCGGCTGGCGCGAGATGAGCGCCACGCCGTTGTAGGTGCGCTGCCCGAACCACGCCGCCTGCCAGCCCGCCTCGGCAAAGGCGTCGACCGGAAACTTGTCGTCCGTGAGCTTGGTTTCCTGCAGGGCGAGCACGTGCACGTCCGGATGGGCGGCGAGCCAGTCGAGCACCTGCGGCAGGCGCACGGACAGGGAGTTGACATTCCAGGTGGCGAGTTGCATGGGGATCTCCGAAGGAGCAACAAATGCGGGTCAGACGTGCAGCATGGCGAGGGCACCCAGGCACAGCCCGGCAGCCCCCATGGCGAACATGGCGTATTCGAGCCACCTGCGGCGGGTCAGCAGCGCGATGGCGGCCAGTGCAATGGCCACCTGCAGCACGGTGGTGGCCTGGGCCCAGCGATGGTGCAGGTGCATCTGCTCCTCGCTGCGGGCTTCCCAGGTGGCGGATTCCTTTTCCAGCGCCTCGGCCTGATGCTGGATGGCGGTCTTTTCGGCCGCGTAGCGGTCGATGCGGGACTGGAAGCCCGCCTTGCGGTCGTTGGGCGAGAGGTCCCGCGTCATTTCGACCAGCGCCTGCTTGGTGCTCTTGGACTGGTAGTAGCCCCACTGGTCGGCCGCCTCGGTCTTGCGGATGGCTGCGTTGTTCTTGTAGATGCCGGCCTTGGCCTGGGTGTCGCCGCCCATGTAGGAGAACAGGGCGCCCACGGTGGCGATTACGGCCGTGAACAACGCGATCTGGTTGGTCAGGCGGGCGCCTCCGTGCCCGTCGGACGGAGCACCATGGGCGGCACTGCCGTGCTCGATGGCATGTTCGAGTTCGTGGTCATGGGGACCGTGGACGTGAAAGGAGTCGCTGGACATGGGAAAGAGCTCGGGTGTAAGGGAAGAACGGATGGATGCCGGCACAGGGCAGGAATGGAACGGGCAGCGGAAGTGCTCCCCCGTATCTGCGGCCCTGCACCGGCACAGCGCCGTCAGGGCTGGCGGCGGTAGGTGACAAAGGCAAAGGGCAGCCCGGTGGTGCTCACGTGGGAGACGCGGGAGACTTCATGCCATTCGGGGCCCCAGGTCGGGGCGTGGGCATCGCCCTCGAAGTCGGCGTCGATCTCGGTCACCACGGCCTCCTGGGCCAGCGGGGTGGCCTGCCGGTAGATGTCTGCGCCGCCGATGATCCAGACCACCGGGGCCGGAGCGCAGGCCGCAAGGGCGGATGGGAGATCATGCGCCACGAGAGCGCCGGGCGCCTGCCAGTCGGTCTGCCGGGTGACGACCACGTTGGTGCGACCGGGCAGGGGGCGGAAGCGGGGCGGCAGGCTGTCCCAGGTCTTGCGGCCCATCAGGACCGGCGCGCCCAGCGTGGTCTGGCGGAAGTGGGCCAGATCCTCCGGCAGGTGCCAGGGCATGGTGCCCTCGCGGCCGATGATGCCGTTGCGGGCGCGGGCGAGGATCAGGTGGACGCGGGGAAGGGGAGAGCAGGCCATGGGCGCAGATTGTAGGCGCAGTGCGTGCGGGCAGCAGGCGCGTCAGGCAAGGTTCGGCGCCTCGCGAGCAGCGTAGCCGTGCACCACGGCAGCACTGCAGAAAATGATGCACCGGTAACGACTGGATACGAACCCGGGCCCTGCGGATGCAGGCCCTGCCGGCAAATGCGCATAATGCCGGGAGGTTCCCGGTGTCTGTGCCGGGAGCAGCGGGCGGGGGGCGATCTGTCTTTCCGCCGGCTGGCTTTCCGATGGCGACGGCATTCTCGATCAGGGTGACGGGACGCATGCAGGGACCTGCACCCAGCCGTGGTGCCCTCCCGTGGGACGGGCACGCGGCTGATCTCCGAATTTTTTGCATTTTCCGATGATGAACACTGTTGAACGTGCAGGCCGTGCCCTGCTGATGGCTGCCCTGGGAGTGGCCAGCGTGGCGGCTTCGGCCCAGGCTGTGACCTTCTCCAAGCCCGAGGAAGCGGTGAACTACCGCAAGGGCGCCTTCGAGGTCATGGAACGCCACTTCTCCCACCTGAGCAACATGGCGCTGGGCCGCATTCCCTTCAACAAGCAGCAGGCCGTGTTCGATGCCTCCACGGTGCGCCTGCTCTCGCTCCTGCCGTATCAGGCCTTCGTGCCCGGTACCGAGCATGTGGCCAACACCCATGCCAACGATCTGGTGTGGTCGGCCACCCCCCGTTTCCAGGGCGAGGCCCGGGACTTCCAGGCCAAGGCGGCACGCCTGCCTGCCCTTGCCCGTTCGGGTGACATCGCTGCCCTCAAGAAGGCCGTGGCCGATACCGGCGCCAGCTGCCGCAAGTGCCACGACAGCTTCCGCGAACGCGGCTGAGGCCATTCCGCCAGGATGCTGCCGCGCGCTGCGGCGGCGATCCACCGCCGTCCGACGCTCCACTCACAGGCCTGTGCCTGGCGGGGCGTTTTTCTTTGGCTGGCGCATGGGGTGACGGGCAGGGCGGGCCGGAGTCTGCCTGCCGTGTGCCGCTCCACCGGGGACGGTCACATGGTCACACGGCCACGGGGGCCTTGATGGCCGGATGGTGCCGGTAGTCGCGCACCTCGAAGTCCTCGTAGGCGTAGCTGAACAGGTCGGCCGGCCGGCGGCGGAGGTGTAGGGTCGGGTAGGGATAGGGCTCCCGGGCAAGCTGCAGCTCCACCTGCTCGCGGTGGTTGTCATAGATGTGGCAGTCGCCCCCTGTCCAGATGAAGTCGCCCGGTTCCAGATCGCACTGCTGCGCCACCATGTGGGTCAGCAGGGCATAGCTTGCGATGTTGAAGGGCACGCCGAGGAACAGGTCGGCACTGCGCTGGTAGAGCTGGCAGGACAGGCGCCCCTCGGCCACGTAGAACTGGAAGAAGGCGTGGCAGGGCATGAGTGCCATGCGGTCGAGCTCGGCCACGTTCCAGGCGCTTACGAGAATGCGGCGCGAATCCGGGTTGCTGCGCAGGGTGCGCACCACATCCGCGATCTGGTCGATGTGCCCGCCGTCCGGCGTGGGCCAGCTCCGCCACTGCACGCCGTAGACGGGGCCCAGGTCGCCGGTCTTGGGATCGGCCCATTCGTCCCAGATGGTGACGCCATGCTCCTGCAGCCAGTGCACATTGCCGTCGCCGCGCAGGAACCACAGCAGTTCGTAGATGATGCTCTTGAGGTGGACTTTCTTGGTCGTGACGAGCGGGAACCCCTGCTGCAAGTCGAACCGCATCTGGTAGCCGAAGACGCTGCGCGTGCCGGTGCCGGTGCGATCCGACTTGGCTACACCGTGGTCACGCACGTGGCGCAGCAGGGTTTCGTACTGGTTGGAGCAGGGGGTGGTGGGGATGGACATGGTGCGCGGAATGGGCGGCGGCCAGCGTGCACAGGGTGCAGCACCGGCCGGAGGGACAGGGCTCGATTATTGCTGTGGCCGCATATCCGGGCCCGGGGAGCGGATATGCGGTCGTCCCGTGGCGGAAGGACGGTGTCGGTGGGCAGGGGAGAGACTGCGGCGCTCAGTGGCCCAGCACGCGGCCGGGATTCATGAGGTTGCGAGGGTCGAGCGCCTGCTTGAGGCTGCGCATCAGCGCCAGGGCCACGGGCGACTTGTAGTGCGGCAGGGTGTCGCGCTTGAGCAGGCCGATGCCGTGCTCGGCGCTGATGCTGCCGCCATGCCGTGCCACGGCATCGAACACGAGGGTGTTGATGCCGGGCTCCTGCTCGCGCAGGAAGATCGCCGGGTCCTGCCCTTCAGGGGCCTGGATGTTGTAGTGCAGGTTGCCGTCGCCCAGGTGGCCGAAGTTGACGATGCGCACGCCGGGCACGGCCTGGCCGAGTGCGGCATCGGTCTCGGCTACAAAGGCCGGAATGGCCGATACCGGCAGCGAGATGTCGTGCTTGATGTTGAGCCCCTCCTCGGACTGCGCGAGCGAGATGCTCTCGCGCATGTGCCACAGCGCCTGTGCCTGGGAGAGGCTCTCGGCCACGATGGCATCGGTGACGCAGCCCGAGGCGAGGGCTGCTTCCAGCAGCGCCTCGAAGCGGGCACGGGCAGATTCCTCTCCGTCGAAGTCGGAGTTCTCCAGCAGCACGCAGTAGGGAGTGTCGTGGTACAGCGGGACGTGGAGCTGCGGAAAGTGCCGGTCCACCAGCGTGAGCGCAAAGCGGCTCATCATCTCGAAGCCGGTCAGCCCCGCATGCAGGTGCTGGCGTGCCAGTCCGAGCAGGTCCACGGCAGCCTGTACGCTCGGCACGGCCGCCCAGGCGGTGAGCTGCACGCGCGGCATGGGAAAGAGCTTCATGGTGGCCGCGGTGATGATGCCCAGCGTGCCCTCGCTGCCGATGTACAGATCGCGCAGGTCATAGCCCGTGTTGTCCTTGCGCAGGCCCTGCAGGCCGTCCCAGATGTCGCCCTGGGGGGTGACCACTTCCAGGCCCAGGCACAGCTCGCGCGTGTTGCCGTAGCGCAGCACCTGGGTGCCACCTGCGTTGGTGCCCAGATTGCCGCCCAGGGTGCAGCTGCCTTCGCTGGCCATGCTCAGGGGAAAGAGGTGTCCTGCGGCGGCAGCGGCTTCCTGCACCTGCTGGAGCACGCAGCCGCTTTCGGCCGTGAGGGTGAGGTTGGCGGCGTCGATGCGGCGGATGGCATGCATGCGGCCCAGGCTGAGCACCACGCTGCGGCCATCGGCGTCCGGGGTGGCACCGCCCACGAGGCTGGTATTGCCCCCCTGGGGCACGATGGGCGTGCCGGAGTCGGCGCAGGCGCGCACCACGGCAGCGACCTCGGCGGTGCTGCCAGGGCGCACCACGCACAGCGCCTGGCCGTGGTAGCGCTTGCGCCAGTCGTTGCAGTAGGGGGCGGCATCGGTACCGGTGAGGACATGGTCGGCACCGACCAGCGTGGCGAGCCGGGATGCCAGGCCAGCCGTGGAAAGAGCGGAATCTTGCATGGGCTTCATTATCATGGGTGCGTTTCGTTTTTCGTTTCCCTTCGCCCCTCTCGTTCTGTCTGGAGATGTTGCCGATGCGTGTGATGCGCCTGTGTTTGTCGATCTTCTGCTCCGGCGCCCGGTGCGGTGCAGGCGCGTCCGGGAGAGGGCCATGCGGGCCATGCCGCTGAAGCCGATGCGGATCGGGCGGTGGCCGACTTTCTCCGGCGACGTGCTCGCCGGGCTGGCGCTGGCGGGGATGCTGCTGCCGGAAGCGGTGGCCTACGCCGCCATTGCCGGCGTGCCGACCGTGCATGCGCTGGTGGCGGCCCTGGCGGGCCTGTTTCTGTATCCGCTGCTGGGCAGCAGCCGGTTTGCCACGGTGTCGTCGACCTCGTCGGCAGCGGCCATCTTTGCCTCCATGGTGGCGGCCAACGGCACCGCGAGCGGCTATGCCCTGGTGGGCATGACGGGGGGCCTGTTTGTGCTGGCCGGGCTGCTGCGGGCGGATTTTCTGGCCTCCTTCATCTCGCGGCCCGTGCTGCGGGGGTTCACGTGGGCGCTGGCCTTCACCATCATCGTGCGGCAGATTCCGCATCTGCTGGGGCTTCCGGTGCAGGGCGGACGCGTGTTCGAGGTGCTGGGGCAGCTGGGCATGCACCTCACCGCGGCCCACGGCCCCAGCGTGGCACTGGGCGGCGCGACGCTGGCCTGCTGGCTCGGCCTGCACGGGCTGCGGCGGCGCTGGAGCTGGCTTCAGCCTTCGCTGTGGGTGCTGCTGCTGGGCGTGGCCGCCGGGGTGGCGCTGCCGCTCGGTGCGCAGGGGGTGGCCCTGGTGGGCATGATCGATCTGGAAGGCGTGCATCTGGCCTGGCCCGACCTGGACTGGGCCGCCTGGGTGCGCACGGCGCAGCTGGCACCCGCGCTGCTGATGATTCTGTTTGCCGAATCCTGGGGGGCCGTGCGCTCGCTGGCCCTGCAGAATGGGGACGAGGTGCATTCGCGCCGGGAGATGCTGGCGCTCGGGGTGTCGAACATGGCAAGCAGTCTGGTGCAGGGGCTGCCCATCGGGGCGGGATTCTCCGCCTCGGCGGCCAACTACGCGGCGGGCGGGCGCAGCAAGCTCGCCGGCGTGTGTGCCGGAGTGGCCATCGCCGTCATGCTGCTGTGGCTGCGCCCGTGGCTGGCACTTCTGCCCATTCCGGTGCTGGCGGCAGTGGTCATCGGCATCCTGCTGCACAAGCTGGCGCTCCGGCCGGTGCTCACGCCGCTGCGCATGGGCGGGGACGCCTGGCTGGCGCTGGTGGCGGTGGCGGGGGTGCTGTTCTTCGGGGTGCTGTTCGGCATGCTGCTGGCGGTGGGCCTGTCGGTGCTGCTGGCCCTGCGCCGTTTTGCCCAGCCGCTGTGCAGCGAACTCGGGCAGTGGCCTGGTTCGCACGACTATGTGGATCTGGCGAGCCATCCGGATCTGCGCCGGGTGCCGCATGTGCTGATTCTGCGGCCCGAGGAGCCGGTCTTCTTTGCCAATGCAGAGGCCATCTTCGGGCACTTTCGCGCCCTGGCCCACCGGCCCGGCGTGCAGGCGGTGGTGCTGAGCCTGGAGGCCTGCGACGATCTCGATACCACCTCGGTGGAGGCGCTATCCGAGCTGCAGAACCATCTGCACCGGCATGGGCAGCGCCTGCTGCTGGCGCGGGTCAAGGACAGGCCCCGCGCAGCCCTGCAGCGGGCCTTTCGGGCGCTGGCGGCGCCGGGCCAGGCCGTTTCGGCCCTCACGGGAGATTCCGCTCCGCCCCTCACCCCCTTGCCGTGGCAGATGTACTGGAGCGTGGACGATGCCGTCCAGGAGGCCGAGGCTGCGACTGCGCCCCCGGGGCATTGGCCGGTGGCTGCTCCCCCGGCGGAGCAGGGTGCGCCGCCTGCGGCTGTGGCGCGGGGTGTGGCTCCGTCTCAGTGAGGGGTGGGAGCGGAAGATGCCGGCTCGGCCGCGCGCCCTTGCGCAGCTGGCGAGTCGTCGTCTTCTTCTTCCTCCTCCGCGTCGTCGTCCATTATCTCGGTGTCGGCAAATGGCGGAGGTGCTTCGCTCGGGTGGGCTGCTGCGGCCTTCTGGCGCAGCCGGATGTGGATCACGCAGGCCACGAACAGGGCCAGGCACAGCAGCACTTCGGCCAGGGCGTAGTAGCGGCTCGGAACCCGGTCGCTCGTGGCGCGCACCACGCCTTCGCAGAAATACAGCCACACCATCAGACTCAGCCAGCGGTAGGTGTACATGCGGTGCTTGAGCAGGCCGGCAAGCGGAATGCACAGCGGCAGCGCCTTGAGTGCCAGCCACGAGCCTCCGGGCCGAACGGGAGCCAGCCAGAGCTCCCAGGCCACGCACAGGGCGACCAGGGCCAGCAGCAGGGCCACGGCCGCTGCACGCGACGCGCGGACGGCGGCAGAAGGAGCGACCGGAACAGGGGGGAGAAAAGCGGAAGGCGAGGTCATGGCAGGAGAAAAAGAGCGCTCGGAGGCCGGCAGACTGCGTGCAGTCGTGCGTGCCACGGGGCACAGTGCCATGGTGCCCCCTGACAGCAGGCCGGGAGGTGGCATCATAGCGTCATGCATGTGCTTCACCGACTGCTGCGCTGGCATTTTCAGCTCCCGCGGCGTTTTCTGGAACTGCCCTGGCGCGAAACCCTGACCATGTTCCGTCAGCGTTTCCGCGAGGATCACCTGGCGCTCACCGCCAGCAGCCTGACGCTGACCACCCTCACCGCCATGGTGCCCTTCTTTGCCGTGATGCTCTCGGTGTTCACGGCCTTTCCGGTGTTTGCGCGGCTGCAGCTTGCGCTGGAACAGTGGATGGTGCAGAACCTGATTCCGGACGCCATTGCCAGTCAGGTCTCCAACAGCATCACCACCTTTGCAGGACATGCCCGCGAGCTGGGCACGGCGGGGACCTTCTTTTTCATCCTGACGGCGTTTTTCCTGATGTCGAACATCGACACGCAGTTCAACGCCATCTGGCGCGTGCGCAAGCGCCGGCCGCTGGCGCAGAGCGTGCTGGTGTACTGGGCAGTCATCACCATCGGGCCCGTGGTGCTCGGGGCCAGCATCGCCACTACCTCGTACATTCTCTCGCTGTCGCAGGGCTGGGTCACCGGAGTGCCCGAGATTCCTTCCGGCAGCGTCAAGGCGCTGATCGATCTGGTGGAATTCGCGCTCATGTCCATCGGTTTCGGCTCGCTCTATTACTTCGTGCCCAATACGCGGGTCCGCACGGCCCATGCGTGCGCTGGGGGGGTGTTCACGGCGGCGGGGCTGGCGCTGGCCCAGCGGCTTCTTGGCCTGTATCTGGCGCGCGTGCCCTCGTATTCCGTCATCTATGGCACCTTTGCCACGCTGCCCATCCTGCTGCTGTGGATGTACATGGCGTGGCTGATCGTGCTGCTCGGGGCGGTGATTGCGGCCTATCTGCCGAGCCTGCTGCGCGGACCGCGCCGGCACGGGCAGGGCATGGCGTGGCAGATGCAGCTGGCCGTGGAGGCGCTGCGCGAGCTTGTGGTGGCCCATGCCACGCCCCAGCGCGGCCTGTCGGTCGAGAAACTTGCGGCCGCCCTGGAAGTCGAGGCACCCCAGCTCGAACCTGTGCTGGAGGAGCTCGCGGCACTGCGCTGGGTAGGCCGCCTCGATGAAAAGGTCGGCACCTGGGTGCTGCTCGTGCCTCCCGATTCGACTCCCGTCGCGCCGCTCGTCGCGCGCTGGCTCCTGCCCCCGACGCCCGAGCTGCAGCCCCTGTGGCAGCAGGCACCGGCAGGGTTGACCCTTTCCGACGCGCTGGGGCTGGTGCCCATGGCAGCGGCTTCCGGGCCCGAGCCTGTCACCCCGCCCGGCCTGTCTTCCCCCGCTCCGTCTGCGAGCTCTCTTCAGGACCTCTCATGATCCGTCTGTCCCGTCTTGCCGCCACCTGTGCCCTAGCCGTTCTCGGCACCTCTGCCTGGGCGGCCGTGCCCACCGATCCCTCCCTGCGGGAGCTCATGGATGTCTCCGGGGTCGAACAGACCTATCGGCAGATGCCCGCCATGATGCGCGACGGCGTGCTGCGGGCCATGAAATTCAACCCTGACCTTTCCCGGCTCAACGCGCGCCAGCAGCAGATCGTGGCCGATGCCCAGGACCAGCTCGGCAAAATCGTGGTCGAGGAGATGACTTCTGCCCAGATGCAGGGGTTCATCGTGCAGACCTACCAGCACGTGTTCACGCAGGAGGAAGTGGATGGACTCATCGCCTTCTACCGCTCGCCCGTCGGGCGGGCCTGGGTTGCGAAAATGCCGCAGGCCAACCAGCGCCTCATGGAGCTCGTGCAGCAGCAGGTCATGCCGCGCGTGCTGCAGCGTGTCGGAGAGGTCTTCCAGCAGATGAAGACCGACCTGCGTGCTGCCCAGACCGCCGACTGACCGGCTGACCGGCTGACCGGCTGACCGGCTGACCTGTGCGGCCCGGGCCTTCTGCCTGCGTCCAGCCGCGTCAGTGCGCAGGCGTGGCGGCCTCGGGCAGTGCCTCCTGGAGCACCTGCAGGAGCGCGTCGGTGGCTTCGGCCATGAGGTCATGTCCGCCCGGCAGCACATGCGTCTGCCCCAGTGGACCTGCGGCTTCGATGAGGGAGCGTGCCGCCTTGGCGGGAGTCATGCGGTCGGCCTCCCCGAGCACGAAAGTCACCGGACAGCGCACCCGTGCCATGTCCGTGAGCCCGTCGGCATAGCGGTCGCAGGCCAGAAACCCGGTGCGCAGCAGGTGCCCCTGCGGGTTGCTGTCCAGCACCCGGTGCATCAGGGCACGTGACACCTCGATGGGGGCTGAGGCAGGGTCTGCCGCCGTCTCTGCAGACGGTGCTGCAGGGGCCGTGTGCGAATAGCGCGCAATCAGGTCGATGGCCTGGTCGGGATCGGATTCGGCCATGTCCAGCAGGGCAGGCGATACCTTCATCGGAAAGGCCGTGCCCACCAACACCAGCCGCTGCACCCGGGCAGGCTCCATCGCCGCCAGATGCAGGGCGATCAGGCTGCCCCAGCTGTGCCCCACCACGGCCACCCGGTAGATGTCCAGGGCATCGAGCATGGCCAGCAGCCGCGAGGCGGCGTCTGCCACGCTGGCAGGGGGCGTTCCGGCGCTGCGGCCGTGGCCGGGCAGGTCCACGGCCAGCACATTCCAGCCGCGCTGGGCGAGCGGCGCCAGAAAGGGCGTCCACACCGAGTGGTCGTTGAGCACGCCATGGATGCACAGCACAGTGGGCTGTCCGGGCTGCAGGGGCAGGGGCCCCGTGTCCGCATACAGGCGTTGGTCGGCAAAGGTGATGTCCATGGGGTGCAGCTCCTTTCGTGATGCGGCGGCGGGGCAGGGCCCCCAGGGGCATGCCGATTCGGGTTCCAAGGGCATCCACGGGGGTCACAGCCCCGATTGTGGGATATATTTGCCCCCATTTCCTCCCATTTTCCTGCAAGGTGCCCGCATGAAGGTCAGCGACATTCTCCGCGTCAAAGGCAATACCCTCTTCACCATCTCCCCCGACGACACGCTGCTTGCCGCCGTCCAGCTGGTCGCCGACAAGGACATCGGCTCCCTGGTGGTCATGGCGCACGGGGATGTCGTGGGCATGCTCACCTTCCGCGAGATCAACCTGCAGCTCGCACGCAACGGCGGCGAGCTCGGCGGCACCCTGGTGCGCACCGCCATGGACGACTACCCCATCACCTGCACGCTCAACACCGACCTCGACGAGGTGCGCCGCATCATGCTCGATCACCATGCGCGCTACATCCCCGTCATGGACGGCCGCACCCTCCATGGGGTGATCAGCTTCTACGACGTGGCCAAGACCGTGGTGGAAAGCCAGAACTTCGAGAACAAGATGCTCAAGGCCTACATCCGCGACTGGCCCGAGCACGACGAGGAAAAGGCCGGCAACAACGCCAGCTGATGCCCCGATCCCGTTCTGCCCGCTGGCTGCGGCCGGCCGGGCAGGGGATCATGGTGCCTGCCGCCTCTCAGGCCACGCGCTCGCAGGCCAGCACGTAGGGCGGGTCGTGGGGCACATTAACCAGCGCATAGCGCGCCACCCGCCACTGGCCGGGATCGCGCTGGCTTGCCCATGCCTCCACGGCCTCCCGCTCCTCCACGGCGCCCGGATGGCCCTGATACACCACCAGCACCAGTACGCCATGCACCTGCAGCAGGTCTGCGGCTGCCTGCAGGGCTGCACAGGTGGGCTCGGGGCGTGTCACCACCTGCTTGTCGCTGCCGGGCAGCCAGCCCAGATTGAACACGGCGGCCTGCAGCGGGGCATCGACATGTGCGGCCAGCGTCTCGTGGCCCGCATGCACCAGAGTCACCCGGTCGAGCACGCCGGCGTCGGACAGACGCTGCCGGGTGTGCGCCAGGGCCTGCGCCTGCACATCAAAGCCCCACACACGCCCTGTGGGCCCTACGCACTCGGCCAGCAGCAGCGTGTCGTGCCCGTTGCCCGCCGTGGCATCGAGCGCGCAGTTCCCGGGCTGCAGGGCCTCGCGCAGGATGCGATGGGCCATGGGCACGATGGCAGGCAGATGCAGGGTCAGGCTGGAAGGGCGCATGGCAATACAGGGGAACAGCAGAAACAGTCGGAATCAGCGGGCGCAGGAACCGGAAATGCGGGAGGGAGTAGGGCACAAAGCCGCAGAACGCTGGCTCAGCCCGCCGGCATCAGCCCCTGTTCGGCCATGGACAGTGCCTGCCCCCGGCCCACGATGATGTGGTCGAGCACCCGGATGTCCAGCAGCCCCAGCGCCTGCGACAGATGCCGCGTCAGGGCGATGTCGGCCTCCGAGGGCGTCAGCGTTCCGCTGGGGTGATTGTGCGCCAGCACCACGCTCGCGGCGTGATGGTGCAGCGCGCGCAGGGCCACCTCGCGGGGGTATACGCTGGTCTGGTCGATCGTGCCCCTGAACAGGGTCTCGCACTCGATCATGCGGTGCTGCGCATCGAGAAACAGCACCGCAAAGCATTCATGCGGCAGATGGCCGATCTGCATCTGCAGATAGTCGCGTGCCAGCGACGACTCGTTCATCACCTCGCGCTGCGCCAGCCGCTGGGCCAGCGCGCGCCGAGCGAGCTCCATCACCGCCAGCAGCTCGGCGCGCTTGGCCGTGCCTCCCAGTCCCTTGATGCGCGCCAGCGATCCGGCCGATGCCTGCAGCAGGCCTCCTACGCCCCCGCAGGCATCCAGCACTTCCTGCGCCATCACCAGCACGTTCCGGCCGGCCGTGCCGGTGCGCAGCAGCAGAGCCAGCAGCTCGGCATCGCTCAGGGCGGCAGGGCCCCGGGCGAGCAGCTTCTCGCGCGGCAGGGAGTCGGCAGGGAGATGGTCGAGGGCCATGGAGAGGAAGATCGAGGCAGCAGACAGTCACCCCCCGCATGGCCGTAGGCCCTGTGGGGAGTATGGCAATTGGGGGTGGGCTCTTACAATAGGCCGCATTCCCTTTTGGTGCCGATTATGTCTGAACCTGTGACCCCCACCATCTCCGCCACCCAGGACGTGCCTGTGGTGCAGCCCACCTCTTTCCTGACCCTGCACTACCGCCTCTCCGGCCCGCAGGGCGACATCATCAACACCTTCGACCAGCTCCCCGCCACGCTCTCGCTGGGCACCGGGGTGCTGTCTCCCGCGCTGGAGCAGCGCCTGCTCGGTCTGGCCGAGGGAGCCCACGCCCGCTTCGATGTGCCGGCCGGCGAGGCCTTTGGCGAGCGCAATCCGCAGATGCTGCAGTGGCTCAAGCGCAGCGTGCTCGCCGAGATGGGCGACCCCGACGAGCAGTACACCGTCGGCGAGGTGGTGCAGTTCCCCACTCCCGATGCCCAGGGGCAGTTTGCGGGCCGTGTGGCCGAGCTGTCCGACGAGGCGGTGCTGTTCGACTTCAACCACCCGCTCGCAGGCCAGCCGGTCGCGTTCGAGGTGCACATTCTGGGCGTGCTATGAGCGACCTGTCCCCCCGCATGGCCGGGGATGCCGCCATTGTGCTGGCGGCGCCGCGCGGCTTCTGCGCCGGTGTCGATCGTGCCATCGACATCGTCGAGCGGGCGCTGCAGAAGTTCGGCCGGCCCATCTATGTCCGGCACGAGATCGTGCACAACACCCACGTGGTCAACGACCTGCGCAGCCGCGGCGCCATCTTCATCGAGGAGCTCTCTGAAGTGCCGCCCGGTGCCACGCTGGTCTTCAGCGCCCATGGCGTGAGCCGTGCCGTGGAGGAAGAAGCCCGCGAGCGCGGGTTCCGCATCTTCGACGCCACCTGCCCGCTCGTCACCAAGGTGCACATCGAGGTCGCCAAGCTCGCCCGCGAGGGCTACGAGTTCATCATGATCGGCCACAAGGGCCACCCCGAGGTCGAAGGCACCATGGGGCAGCTCGATGGCGGCATCCATCTGGTCGAAGACGTGGACGACGTGGCCCATGTCCAGCCCGCGCAGACCGAGCGCCTGGCCATCGTCACCCAGACCACCCTGAGCGTGGACGACGCCGCCGCCATCACGGCCGCCGTGCGTGCGCGCTTTCCCAGCATCCGCGAACCCAAGCAGCAGGACATCTGCTACGCTACCCAGAACCGGCAGGACGCCGTCAAGCTCCTCAGCCGCGAAGCCGATGTGGTCATCGTGGTGGGCAGCCCCACCAGCAGCAACAGCAACCGTCTGGCCGAGCTGGCCGGCCGGCTCGGCGTCGTCAGCCACATGGTCGACCATGCCGACGAGCTGCAGCCCGGCTGGTTCGCAGCAGCGCACACCGTGGGCATCACGGCGGGCGCTTCGGCCCCCGAGAGCCTGGTGCAGGAAGTCGTCCGCCGCGTGCGCGAGCTTGGCGCCGTGTCGGTGCGCACCATGGACGGTGTCGAGGAAAAACTCAAGTTCCCGCTGCCCAAGGGCCTGCGCCTCGATAGCGAGGAGGGGGCTGACATCTCCTGATCACCCCGCCTGCCTGTACTCTGCCTGTATGTACGGGCCGTGTTGCGGCCTCTTGCCGGCGCCGCTCATGCAGGAGGGCACCCCCCACCACCGCAGCCCGGGAATGCTGCTGCTCTGCACGCTTCTTGCGCGTGCTCTACGCGTGTGCTGCCGCTCTGGCGCTTTCGCTGATTTCAACTGCCGCCCGTGCAGCCCGCTTCATCTTCATTTTCACCGATCGCTTTTCATTTTCACCATGCTCGACATCAACCTTCTTCGCAAGGACCTCGACCAGGTCGTTGCCCGTCTCCAGACCCGCAAGAATCCGCAGCCCTATCTCGACGTCGACGCCTTCCGCGCGCTCGAAGCCGAACGCAAGACCATCCAGACCCGCACCGAGGAGCTGCAGGCCCGCCGCAACCAGCTCTCCAAGCAGGTCGGCCAGCTCAAGGGCAAGGGCGACCATGCCGGCGCCGAAGCCGTGATGGCCGAAGTCGCAGGCATCAAGCAGGAGCTCGAACACAGCGCAGCCCGCCTCGAACAGATCCAGACCGACATGGCTGCCATGCTCCCCGGCATCCCCAACCTGCCGCACGCCAGCGTGCCCGTCGGTCCCGATGAATCGGCCAACGTCGAGCTGCGCCGCTGGGGCACCCCCCGGACCTTCGACTTCCCCGTCAAGGACCACGTCGATCTGGGCGCTCCGCTCGGCCTCGACTTCGAAACCGCCACCAAGCTCACCGGAGCCCGCTTCTCCGTCATGCGCGGCCAGATCGCCCGCCTGCACCGTGCGCTGGCCCAGTTCATGCTCGACCTGCAGACCACCGAGCACGGCTACACCGAGTGCTACGTGCCCTACATCGTCAACGCCGACAGCCTGCGCGGCACTGGCCAGCTGCCCAAGTTCGAGGCAGACCTTTTCGCTGCCAGAAAAGGCGGACAGGAAAGCGAGGATCATCCCGACAACACCCCGCTCTACCTCATCCCCACGGCCGAAGTCCCCCTCACCAACACCGTGCGCGGCGAAATCCTGGCCGAGGCCGACCTGCCCATCCGGCTCACGGCCCATTCCCCCTGCTTCCGTTCCGAAGCCGGCAGCTACGGGCGCGACACCCGGGGCCTGATCCGGCAGCACCAGTTCGACAAGGTCGAAATGGTCCAGATCGTCCACCCCGACCACAGCTACGAGGCCCTGGAGGACATGACCTCCCACGCCGAAGCCGTGCTCCAGAAGCTCGGGCTGCCGTACCGCGTCATCGTGCTGTGCACCGGCGACATGGGCTTTGGCTCGGCCCGCACCCATGACCTCGAAGTCTGGGTCCCCGCCCAGAACACCTACCGCGAAATCTCCTCGGTCAGCAACTGCGAAGCCTTCCAGGCCCGCCGCATGCAGACCCGCTTCAAGAACGCGCAGGGCAAGAACGAATTCGTCCACACCCTCAACGGTTCCGGCCTGGCCGTGGGCCGCTGTCTCGTGGCCGTGCTCGAAAACTACCAGCGCGCCGACGGCAGCATCGAAGTGCCCGAAGCCCTGCGCCCCTACATGGGCGGCCTCACCGAACTGCGCGCCGCCTGAGGGCAGCACGCAGCCGTGCCGTGGAGCCCCCGAGGCTCCCGGACGACGGAACAGGCACGCGCACGGCGGCCACGCAGCCAATTTCGCCACCCACACCGCAAACCCGCCGCGCTTGCATGTAGAATCGCCTCTTCGGCTGCCTCAGCGCCCAGACAGCCCGACCGACCCGGAGAGATGGCAGAGTGGTCGAATGCACCGGATTCGAAATCCGGCATACAGGTTCTCCTGTATCGAGGGTTCGAATCCCTCTCTCTCCGCCAATGCACAAGAACACGTTGATTTTCAACGGGTTTTTTCTTGTGTGCCTCGGCGCAGGTGTCCCAGATCGGTGTCCACAGAACCGGCAGCAGCTCACTGAGCAGTAGCGGACGCTTGGTTTTTACAATCCAATCATCCGGGACCTGACAGGTAGGTTTTGATTGCACACCAGCTGACCTCATCCGCAGGGTGCCTTTCCCGTACTTGCCATTGATGGCATCCAGCGCCAGCATCAGATTGCCTTTCCTGTCGCTGCTGTCAAAATCCAGTTCCCCTTGCACAAGTGCTTTGTCCTGAAGTTCCAGCAAGATCACACCCGCTCGGGCATAGCGATAGCCTTCCTTGTAGATGGCGCGCATGCCCAGTGAAGCAGCCTGTACCAGCGTGATGGTATGGTCTGTGGGTCTTCGCAACGGTATGACCACTGAGTTGTTGTAAGCCTCTTCCTTGCTGAACAAGCTGGTCTGGAGCAGAACCAGCAACTGGCTGGCCGTGCTGTCTTGCTGACGCAGTTTCTCTGCAGCACGGGTGGCAAATTCGGATACAGCCTCAATCAACGGCTCCAACGCCGTCACCCTATGGCCAAAGCTGCGCGTAAATGCAATCTGGTTTTGTCTGGGGCTATCAGAAAATCACAGGCCCGCTGGCTGCGCGGCTTTGGGCTTGTTCTTGTGCTTGGGCCTGCGCGACTTGCACTGATTGCATCTGGTTCAGGCTGTCCTGCACCGGGGTATCCACAGCTCTTGCTACATCCACAGTAGCACTGCTGGTATAGGGATCGCGTGCAGCCCTGATCGGGTCATCTGCCGTAAACAGCGCTTTGCCTTTGTATGCATGGCTCTCCACTTCGGTCATGCCTGCAATGTTCTTACCGGTTTTCTGGCACTCCAGGCAAGTGGCAGCAGCGATGCGGGAACGCTCGGTTTCGGTATAGCTGCTCAGGCCGGGCTCGTTCTGCACGCGCTCGTGCAAGGCGACGATGTGCGGGTTGCTGTGCCGGGCCAGGATGGCAGTTTCTGATGGCGGCGTTGCTGCCTCGGAGATTTGGCGACTGTGCAATGGCTCTGTTGTGGGTTGCAATGGCCTGATGAAATGATCCGAGTGGGGTCGAACGTCCCATCGGTGCATCTCAAATTGCTGCGCAGCATGGCCCATGTCCTTTATCCGCTGCTGGAACTGCGGGTTGGATGAATGCGATTCCTGCGAATGTTTGGCCGCCTCGCTCAGGTTTTTCTGGAAATTCTGATACATGTCCTGTGCGGCATCTTTGGTCACTCCATAAGGGTTAGTGACGAATGTCAAGATGCCGCGTGTTGCCTGCACATCGCTTCGATAGTGCTTGATCGCATCCATGTTGTCGTGCGCCAGCTTTTCTGCATGCGGATTCAGGATGGAAGGTTTGGGATGACCTTCCTTGTCGTGTGGCAGGAAGTTTCCGATGCCGTGATCTATCGCGGTGAGTACGGTCGCAGTAGCGGGTACCATGACAGGATTGCGTATAGGCAAGGCAAATCCTGAAGTAGTGAGGGTATGCACGTCCTGCTCGGAGGCATAGATGCGCACTTGCCCATAGTGCGGACTGGCTGCACTGACGGCATCGCCTGCGACAACGTGGTTGATGACCGCATTCCCGCCTTCCGGAATCGGGTGTCCAAGCACCTGCCTGCCCAAGCTGGCCGCGCCGTAACCATTGAAAGTTTCGCCATGCAGCTTGAACTTGCAGGTCGTGATTTCTGTCAGACCCCCACCTAAGGAGTGGCCGGTGACGGTGACGGGGGTATGCATACCACGACTCTCATAGTCCTTTGCTAGATTCAAAGCACGCTGTGTCAATGCAATAGCATCATTGGCCTGATCGTTGATGCGGTTAAGCACCATATTGGCATCGGCGCGCACATCCCCTAGATTTTGCGTTCCTTTATGTGCGACGACCAATTCTCCAGTGTCTTTGCGCTGATAGATCGCGCCCTGATATCCGGTCTGTGGGTTGCTCACGCGTTCTCGCACGACAAACTTCACGCCATCAATGGTGATATCCCTGCCATCGCCATTCTCCCCAAACACACCGTAAGCCACGTTCTTTGTCTCGTAGACCCGGTTGGAGAGTTCGGCATATTGCTCCGTTGTAATACTCATGGCTGCACCTTGTGAATGATGGCAGTGATGGTGAAGAGATTACTTCGCACCTCTGGCTTAGAGGATTTCTCTGGTGAGTCCATGCCTATATCTTGGAAGTTATCGGATTCACTTCTTGGGTAGCCACCCTTCCAGTAATACCTTTTCATAGGTTTGTCGACAGGAATCTCAGCGGTATCAGGAGAGATGTTGAATGCGGTTTCTCCGTCTGCGCCTGTTGCTGCGAACCAGGCATCGACGGAGATCATCCGCCATTCACATGGAGGCTTTCCTGCCCAATAGGATTCGTTGACAAGAATGTCTTTTGCAAACCGGACACGAAACTCAGTTTCAGAGATCTTTTGCATCTCTGTTGAAACCGTAGCACTTGGCAGAGCCAGCCGCTTGTTCCATGCGGGCCCCTCTGAGGTTCCGCATGTCATGTTTTTTGGCTCTAGGCTTACTGTTGCTTTAAACCGGTTAAATGCGCCTGGTGCATTCTCAATCTTGATGGACATCTCGTACCAGTCCTGCGGATGAGGATTGCGATGGCCGTAAACAGCCGAAGCGTCATTGCTACGCCCATAAACAAGCACATCAGAAGGCACAGCACCGTTGGGTGTAATGGAGTGAGAATTCATATTGCAGGCAGGGAGTGAGATGACAGAAAAAAGGGAAGCAACGGCAATGCCGTATGGCAGTAACTTCCGAAATGTTTGATAAGTTTTCATGCGATCCATATTGATAGATTCGTGTGCATGCCGCGAACTTTGGACATTCTGTTTAGCAGTCATGTGCTCTGCATCAATCCCAAAAGTGCGCTGTCCCCACGGCTATGCAAGACTTTGCTTGACATGAACACGTTTGGTCTAAATGTTAACTTATTTCTTGATGAGCAGGAAGACATGGTTTGCTCTTTCAGAACGCTGCCTCAGAGCTTGTCCTAACCTGAACTCATTGCCCATAGCTGTCAAGTCTCGCCTGTTTGTGTATGCGCTTCTTGAACAGCTCAGGTCTCTTCACCTGCCATTCTTTGAGTGCCTGAACAGGCGATACATGGTTGAGCGCGCGTTGGGGAATATGGTGGTTGTAGACCTTCATATAGCTCATCAACGTCGCCTCCAGCTGGGCCGCTGATGAAAAGCGCGTCTGGTGCAGCACCTGGCTGATTCGGCCATTGAAGCGCTCGACCATGCCGTTGGTTTGTGGGTGTTTGGGCGGGCACAAGCGGTGCTCAATGCCCAAGGCGGTGCAGTCCACATCGAACTTGTGGCGCCCGCTGGGTTCACGTTTCTTGCTGGTAAATCGATCCGTGAACTGACTGCCGTTGTCTGTGAGCAGTTTGGTGATCTTCATCGGCGCAGCACGCTCCAAACGGTTCAGGAAGTCCACGCTGCTTTTCTCGCTTTGATCGGCGTAGATGTGCATGAACACCCAACGTGTGGCTCGATCAATGGCCACGAACAGATAGCGTCTGTCCTGCTCATCGGGCATCTGGGGCAGGTACTTGATGTCCACGTGCACAAAGCCTGGCTCGTAGTCCTTGAAGGTCTTGGCGGGCTGATCCTTGAGCACGCCAGCATCGGCTTGCGCTTGAGCTTGCAGTTCGCGCAGACTGGACACCCCGTGGCGACGCAAGCATCGATCCAATCCGGCACGGGAGACATCTGGGTTGATGAACTCGCGAACTACAGCGAGCAGATCGTCCAAGGGCAAGAGCAACAGGCGACGCAGTTCCACGGCAATAGCCTCTTGCACCGGCAACAGGGTCGTGTGCAGTGTGTGAGGTCGATGCGACAGGTCTTCGCAACTGTCCCGTCGCTTCCATTTGCGCGCCGTGGCCGCAGTGATGTTGTAGCGCTCGGCCAATTGCCCTGGCGTTGCCGATGAGGCCTTGATCTCGGCTCTGGTTCGCGGCGTCGTGCGTGCCCGCGGGTGGACTTGGCTCATGTCACTTACTCCCGTTCAAAGGACTCCAGCACCCCGAGCATCACTGCTCGGGCTTCAAAGAATGCCCAGCTTTTACGGGGAACATGATCACATGGGACTCGACAGCCAGCGTCGTGCGCTCATCGGCGCTCAAGTGTTCGAATCTTCTGGGCATCTTCGCAACTTACCTCAGGTTGAGGTGTCGCATTTCAGACTTGAATCCGCCCATTCAATCGACCGCGATTATTCATAAATAAGAAATTACCGAGAATTCATAGATCGCTGCGTTCAGTTACCTTGTCAAGCAATTTGGTTAGTTGCGCTCGCTCTAAAGTCGAGAGACTACCAAAAAGACCTGCTATCCAGCGGCTATGCTGATCTACCACCTGCCCAGCAATTTCCTTGCCTTTTGACGTCAGAACGATGACCAGAGCACGCCGATCCGTCCGATCCACCTTGCGCTTAATAAGCTCGTCACGTTCCAGTCCGTCCAGAAGACCAGAAATGGTTGCACGAGTGACGCCCGCCTTGTCGGCCAACTCGTTCGGGGCCATACCGTCCACGGAACCTGCCAATAGAGAAAGAATGACAAAACGCCCTTCCGACAGCATATGCGGAGCAAGCAAAGATGCGCACTCCCTGTCTATCGTGCTCGCCAACGAGAGCACTTCAAAGCATATCCGCATGCTTTCGATGTCGGCAATACCGCGACGCTCGGCTTCTTGTATGAGAGCCATATACTTCTGATCAAGCTTCATTAGATTTCTGTTGGATATAAACGGATAATTTATGGGATGTCCTGATTAGTTCGACAACCTTTATTCCGGTCGTTCTGAAAGCGCACCGCGATAACCGACTTTCAGTTAGTTAGAAGTGGAACAGGAATATCCGCCTCCTCGAAGGAGCGGTAGCGCCATCGGCACCGTAAGCATGGTAGATCCCACAGCCATCAGCAATAGCGCAGTGAAAGTATAGGAGGTGATGATTTGCTTGTCCAGAAGGATGTTGGCAAAAATGATCAGAATCAGCGCCTTTGTTTGCAGCAACCATCCGATTAAGGTTGACTCTCGAAAGGTCCATCCGAGTAGTCGCCCGGCGACAGCCATGCCGATAAGTTTTCCTGAAATGGACGCTAAAAGAAGAAGTCCCGCAACTACGAATACCACCGAGCCTCCGATTTCCCAGCTGGTGCGCAATCCCGTCAAGAGGAAATAGATGGGCATGATCGCCAAGAGGATGTGACCGCGGAAGGCATCGACTTTTTCGTCGCCGAACCAGCGTATGTCCAGCACCACCCCCGCCAGGAAAGCCCCGACCATATAGTGGAGACCGGCCCAATCGGCCAGCAGTCCGCATGATCCCAGCCAGATGAAGCCCACATACCAGCGGTCCGCATCGTCCATCTTCACGATCAGCTTGCGGACAAGGATGGACGCGGGCACGAACAGAACGATGAAACCTATCTGTCGCAGCATCTGCTCCCAGTCCAGCAGGATCAGCGCGAGCATGCCCCAGACCAGAATATCGTCGAGGCTTGCGTATCGCAGAACGCGCTGTCCGAAAGGTGTCCGGAGGATGCCGAGATTTTCGAGAAAGAGAATCAGGATGGGCAGGGCGGTAACGGAACACGCCATTCCTATCGACAGCAGAACTTGCCAGTAGTTGCCTTTCACCCCTATCCAGTTGCCCCACCCCATGATCACGATGCCTACACATATGCTAAATGCGAAAGGAGTCATGAAGGCCAGCGAAGCCACCACGCCTGTTTCCCGTCGCTTCTTCCATGCTTCATGGACGTCGAGTTCCATTCCGGCAACCCATACGAACAGCATCACCGCCCACGACCCGAGGCCGTTCAGTGCGCCCATGACGTCCCGATTCAGTACGTACCTGAAGGTTTCGGGGTAGGCCGCACCGAACACGCCGGGACCCAGCATGACGCCGGTAATGATCTGAACGACAACCAGCGGCGCCCAGTTCTTACGCCCAAGCCCGCGCCAGATGACGTAAGGGACGATGAAGATGACCAGCAGTGCTACGAGGAGCAGCTCGGTTGTCGTAAATTTCATGGCATCTATACGCTTGGGCGCCCGTTATTACCAGCGCGCGCTCAGTTCGGTGAGGCGCGAGTTGGCCTGCTCGCGCGAAGCCTCCGCCGCTTCCACTCCCGCCCACTGATTGAACGCGTCTACGCTTTCAAGATTCGTGACGCCCATGAATCCGAAAACCAGCTTCAGGTAGGGAAGCATGTGATCGAACGATTCCGAAGGCGTACCGGACTTGTAGTCGAATGCACTGGAGCGAACGAGCAGAAGCTTCTTGCTGGAGTCCAGGAGCGGACCCGGCCCCTTCTGGGGATCGAAAGAGAAAGTCTTACCCGCCCGGACGATCAGGTCGATATATGCCTTGAACGTCCAGGGGATGTTGAAGTTGTACATGGGCGAAGCGATCAGTATGTGGCTCGCCTGGTGAAGCTCGTCTATGGTCTTTTCCGAGAAAGCAAGAGTTGCTACCTGTTCCGGCGTGCGTTCGGCTGCGGGGATCATGTTCGCCTTGATCCACGCATCGTCCGGACCGGTCACCCCGTCCTGCCCGAGCGCATGGCGAAGAACCTGCGCATCCTTGTTCGCCGTCTGCCATTGGGTTACGAACCCATCTGCCAGACTGGTGCTTACCGAGTCTTCACGCGGCGAGAAACTCAAATACAAAAGCGTCTTTTTCACTTGTAACTCCTTTCAGGTTGGGGAAGTCTTGCTTCATGCAATACGAGGGCGGCGGAAACGGATAGATGATCCGCGCCTCGGCGTGCAACTATCTGGATGCCCCTAGGCAACCCCTCGGGGCCGTCCAATATAGGGGACACGGTTGCAGGGAGACCGAGAGCGTTGAATACCGCGCAATGTGCTACGTTGAATGGGTGAAAGAAGGCGCTGTTATGTCGCGGTGCCGCGCCCGGGGTCGGGGGACAGATCAGCAGCGAGTCATCGGCCAGCATCGCCTCCAGTTCGGCCGCCAATCTTTCGCCCTTCGCCTTCCAGCGACTCCAGGTGGGGGGCCCGGTAGGATCGAAGCGACCCGAAAGGGCCAGAAAGTAGCCGGCAGCGGTGTGCACCCCTCGGCCCCCGATCTGCCTGAAGGTTTCGCGAAGCAGGTCGATGCGCTTTCCCCCGCCAAGCAGATGCTCCATATCGGAATCGGCGGCGCACCTCAGGGTTCCGAGCCATATGCTGAACGCGTCTTTCAAAAGGTCGCTTCTCGCGGTCCTCAAGGTGCAGCCGAAATCCTGCAGGGCCGCGGCGGCCGTCTCCACGGCCAGGATCTGAGCCGCGTCCGTCTGCTGCGCACCAGCGATCCTGGGGTCCGAGAGCACATAGACGGTTCTGCCCCTCAACGCATCCGTGCTTGGAAGAAGGCTGGTCATCCCTTCCTTGACATCGGGCTGGATGCCGTCGGGACCGGCCATGACCGTAAGAAGCGGCCACAGATCTCTCGGATCGCGCACCATCGGTCCCGGTGCAAAGAACCGGGCCAGCGGAGCGCTGGGATTGTCGGCACCGTCATCCATCGGGAAGTGCCCGCTTAACGGAACCGTGCCGGCGCTTGGTTTATGTGCGTACAGCCCGCAATAGGCCGCCGGTATCCGGACAGAGCCTCCACCGTCCGTTCCGATCGCCGCGGTCACTGCGCCGGCGGCGACGAGCGCAGCATCCCCTCCGGAACTCCCTCCGGGGGTTCGGGCAGGGTCAAGGGGGTGCAGCGCGCGCCCGGTCAGCTTGTTCACCGTTTCTGGCCACAGTGCCCGTTCCGCCATCGAGCCGAGTCCGACGACGACGGCGCCGGCTGCCCGAATCCTCTTCACTACGGTACCGTCTTCGGCCGCTATCCGGTTCCGCGTCAGTGCCGACCCCATCATCCACGGTGCACCGGCAAGCCGGAGTCCTTCCTTGACGGTGATCGGCAGACCGAGGAGCGGCTTGGCTTCCAGAGCCCGTTCGCCGAAGGATCGAGCGACGTCATCCGCGCGGGCCGCATCCTGCCTGGCCTGGACGTCATTGAGCCAAGCCAGGGCAGACAGGCGCGGCCCGGCTTCCGCAAGGCGGGACAACGCCGATTCGGCGAGAGCTGAAGCACTGAGCTTTCCGGTTGCGACCGCCTCCGCGCAGGGGGCATGGGCCTGGCCGAGGCGCACAGCGGACCGGAACGGGATGTCGTCGCCGACCGAAACGGAGGTCATGAGGTCCTATCCTGAAGTGCGTACCAGGCTGTCAGGGGCTCCGGAATCTCGCTCTGCCGGGTCGGCATGGCGCGGGGAGTATCACTGACGGACCCCTGCCCGGGCCTGACCGACGTTTTCTCCTGCGGGAAAAGGAACGCGTAGGGAGGCTCGAACCCGCTGATCAGGTTCGCGGCCGTGCCATGCTCCTTCTCGTAGATCAGAGGCACCGCACCTATCGCTCCGGCCTTTGCAAAGTCGACCAGAGCAAGCAGCGATTGAAGGAAAGCCAGCGGCCAGTATTTCGGGCGCGCATGCGCATTCAGCAGTCGGAGGGCTTTGAAGCGCAACATTCCATGCTTCCGGAAGTACCTGCTCACCAAGCGGGCTCGCGGAATGTCGTCGGGACGGTAGTAGCTGAAGGGGACGGTGTATTCATACAGCGCCGAGGCCCTGCGAATGATCTCCTCGGGATCCTTTGTCCGCGCCAGAGCATCCAGAAGCCTGGGGAAGGGATATACCGGCGGTTGCATTCCCCGCTCGAAGCGTGGAAGAAGCTTGGCCACCTGTCTTGCCACGCCTGCGTTCAGATAGGCACCGGACATGTAATTGGGAACGACGAGGTGGAAGTACCCCATGTTAGCCAGCAGGAGCGTCCACGCCATCTTGACGGGGTCGTCCATGACTTCGTACCAGTTGCTCCACTGGTCCTGCAACGCAAGCTGGGCCTTCAGGTGCATTTCCAGGGCGTCGACATAGCAGGGCGTCAGCGAGTGATTCAGCTTCTTCTTGATGATCGACGCGATCTGCGGAATCTGATGGCCCAGGTAGGCGATACCTGCGCTGTTGGCCGGATCGAACGTGAAACCCGAATCGCCCAGCAGGAACCATTTCCCCGATCGGTCATAGTACTGCCGCGCTTCGTACATGTAGTTGTAGTAGCGGCTTTCGTCCACTCTGGTGCCGGACGTGATCAGCAGTTTCAGTCGGGGATGATCGCGCTCCAGAATCGCGCAGAGGCGTTCAAAGTCCATCTGCTGTTCGTTCGCTATTTCCGGCCGATAGGTGATGCCGAAGCTCACCATGTCTTCCCCGGTCGTGCTTCGCATGGGAATGATCCATATCCAGTATCCCCGACCGTAGAAGTGATGGGTCACATAGTAGGAGTCGAAGCAGTGATGCCTGTTCTTGGCGACCTTGAGCCCGTTCAGTATGGATCTGTCGAATCCCGCCAGGCGAAACCAGTAGCTTGACCGCTGATAGGGCGCCGGCTTCTGCAGCTCCAGCTGCTTGGTCAGCACTCTTGCCCGTCCGGAGCAGTCGATCACGAAATCGGCTTCTATCGTGCGCATCTCCCCTGCCGCGTCCTACACCTCCACCACGCAGCTCGCATCGGGGTCCGCTGGAAGGTTGACCTTCTGCACGCGGCCAACCACGGTTCTCACGCGTGGAGAGATCCTGGACTCGATTTCCTCGTCGAATGTGAAGCGGTTCAGGTTGTACGAAGGCAGGCGGATCACGCCCGGCGCTTCGTGCTGTATGTATTCGGGCGTGTCGGCGCCGGGAGCTTTCGGGAGGCGGAAATAATAGGTCAGGCCGTATTTGTGGAGGTGCTTTTCCTCGAGGTACTCGCCGAGTCCCAGCGACTTGAGGAACTGGACCGTCACCTCCACCGTGGATTCGCCGACGACGGGCAGCCCCTCCTTTGCAGGATCTACAATAGTGATTTCCGCATCGGGGAAATGGCGCGAATAGTAAAGAGCGGCAAGCTTTCCGGATAAGCCGCGGCCGATAAGCAAGATGCGAGTCATGAAACAAACTCCGGAGTTGCAGAGCTTCTGCTGCGCTGGTAGCGACGCGGGGCAATCAGATTCTCTGGATCGATAACAGCCCGGATGCGCCCTGCAAGGTTCCAGTGAAGCTGGGCCCCGTTGGTGGCCTCGTCCATTAGCGAGCTGTGGAAACGGTAGGGGTGAAAGCCGAGCTTCCTACCCTCGCTGATGAGGGCTTTCAGGCAGGCAGTCGCATTGGCGCTGCTTTTCTCATCGGGCGGAAAGATCAGGGGAACCGTGCTGTCAAATCCTGCGACCGACAGTGTCGAAAAGGTAACCGGAGCCGAGAAGCCGAACTTCTCGCATACCCTTTTCACCATTTCGACATATTCCCGCGCGCTGGCCCCGGTCATCGGGACGAGCGGCGCGTACCAGAGAAGCCCGCAACCGTCGCGTGCAGGATTGCGCCCCGTCGGAGGCATCGCTTCGGGGTTCCTCTGATACGCCAGTGAAAGCGCGAACTCTTTCGGTCGTCCCGACAGCATGTCGTAGGCGGAACGCACGGACGAAACCAGTGAGGCCAGAACGGGAACGAACGACAGCTTATCCATGAGATGCAGCCGCCGTTCATTGATGAAGACGACCCTCTTGGCCAGGCCGGCCAGAGTTCGGCGTATCACTTTCCGGCCGGCGCGCACGACTCTCCTCTGTCCGTACACAACCCCGGTTCCGATCCAGGCCGAGCCGTTTACGGCGCTCGCGCCCGCCATCGCCGAAACGCGATCGGCGTTCATCAGGTTGATGCCCCCGATGACGAGACCAGAGCCTGTCAGCAGTGACCTGATCGCCTCTACGATCCGTTCCAGTTTTTCGTCCTGGTCGATCCAGAAGAGGAACATCTCGACACGTTCGGGCCTGGGCATCAGCTGAAGCGCCAGGCGGGTGACGATGGCGCCTCCATTCTGGGCAAATAGCCCGTCCAGATAAGGGCCTACCCCCCATCGGTACACCGGCGCCTTCGTCGTTGCGCCGGCACCGTCCCGCCATAGTGGCGAGTCGTAGCAGCTTCCATCCGAGAATAGTGCGCGCACACCCAGCACGGCCTGGAAGTGATCGGCAACGGGAGTCATTCCGTAACCGCGCTCCAGGGCATTTCCCACCAGGCTGCAGGAGGGTCCCGCCCCCGTTGTAGGGACCATGAAATCCAAGCCGTTGCTCTCCAGGTAGTCTTGCAACTGGCCTTGGGTGACTCCGGGTTCCAAGACGATGGTGCCGAGCGTGTGGTCGAACTCCAGAATCCGGTTCATGGCGCCGAGATCCAAGATAACGCCGACGTTTTCGTCGGCCGGCAATGCCGAGCCGTACCCCCAGTTGTTGCCGCTGGAAACGGGATGGACGCTCAGCCCGAACCGCTTCGCGTGGGCGAGCGCACGGCGGACTTCGTCCTCTGTTGACAGCACCACCACGGTCCGCGTCTGGTGCCCGGGGACGCGATACATCGTGTCCTTCATCCTCTCGGCGGCCTGCGTTTCGGAAAGCAGCCTGCCGGAGCGCCCGCACCCTTCGATGGCCATCCGAAAGAGGTCCAAGGAGGACGGAGCCGCCCTTTCTCCGGTAGTCATGTCGGAAAACCCATGCCGCCGGCCTGGAGGAACCGCCGCATCTGCTGAAGTTCGATCTGTCTGGATGCAGACAGGTTCTTTACGGCGTCCCGGTATCTGGCCAGAAGGGAGGGTTCGATGCCCCGCGCGGGAAGCGCAGTACTGGCAATCATTACCAGTGGGGCGATGATCGTCCTGTGCAGGGACACTCCATGGAGGCCCGTGCGGGCGATTTCGCTGGAAAAGTCTTCCGGCGTATAGGCCGCCAGGAGGCTCGCACGGTAGTCCTGGGTGACCGAAGCCGCTTCGGTCTTGCCGACCTTCGCCACGAAGATTTCGATGGCCTGGAGCGAGCGAAGGCGGCCGAAGTCCATCAGGTACAACGTTCCTCCCGGCTTGAGCACCCGCTTTATGGCGGAGAAGCATCGGGCAAGCGATTCGCGATCCGGCAGATGATGGATCGCCATCGATGAAATCACCGCATCCGCACTATGGTCGTCGATCCTCGAGAGCGTGGAAAAATCGCCTTCGGAATAGCTCACGTTCGACAGACTGCGATGGACCGCCTGCTCCCTCGCCTTGCTCAGCATGTTCGGGGCAAGATCCACGCCCGTGAACTTCATGCGAGGATTCCACTGCGCGATCAGATTCAGTAGTCGGCCCGATCCGCAGCCCAGATCGATCACGGAATCCTCGAGCTTGAGCCTTGCCGATACCTGGAGCGCGTTGTAGAGGTACAGACCGAACAGCGCGCCGCCTTCTTCGCCGCTGCTCGAGTAATCCTCGACCGTCGCGGCGGCATCCATTACCAGATCGGTCTCCGGCGTGCGCGGCAACTGGTCGGCAGTGAAAACCTCGTGGAAGATGGCGCGGGGAATGTCGAAACTCATGCTGCACCATCCATCGAGAAAGAGATCTTCGGAAAGTGGCGGCGGAGCGCCGTCGCCTCGTTCTCGGCGAATTCTTTTCCGGATAGCGAGAAACGATCCATGAGCTGCATGACGGCACTCTCGTCGAGCGGGCTCTTCTTCGATCGGTGCGCATGGAATTCGGGGTGGGAGGAGAAATCGAAACGGTCGCTGGGTGCGCAGAAGAACCGGTAGAAGTCGAGTTTCCCGTTACGGTCCACGATCCGGTTGTGATAGATATTGTGGAACCGCCTCTGCGCACCGGGTATGTCGAGCCTCATTGGAAGGGAGGCCGCGCCTCCCAAGCCCCGATAGCTTTGAACCGCGCCCAGCGTTTCGAACAGCAGGATGTTCCGGTAGAAGTGCCGCGCGGACGGATGGACCGCGATGAGCATGTCGTCAACATGCCGCCAGTGGCGGGCCCAGCGGTATATCATGTTGTAAAGCATGATGGAAAGCCCCGAGCGCCGGTGGTCTGCGCTTATCGCGAGCGCTCCCACCTCGGCGATGTGCCGATAGAGGCCTCGGACTCGCGATACCTCGCTCGGATGCACTTTCTCCATCGGCAACCCCAGATCGGAGTCTTCGATCAGCGAAAGGGTGCCGATGATGTGCCTGCCTTTACGGGCGACAAACGTGGTGGTGGTCGGCAGGAGGCTGATGACCTGCAGGCGCATCTGGCTCTCGCGGGCAATGCCTCGTCTTACATAACATTCTTCCAGCAGGGCGAATGCGCCCGCCATCTCCTCCTCGGAAGACGCGATCTTGAATTCCACTCCCGGAAAACTCAGGTCGCTTGCCGCAAGACGCTTTACGGCCGCCGCACGTACCACGGATGCTGGCACGAAGTTCAGGTGCACGTTCTTGAAGCGTTCAATTCGATCTTTCATGGCGTGTGTTCCTTTACTTAAGTGATCGCAGGGCTCTGTCCACGATGCGTTTGGTATGCGGGCTTCCCTCTTCCTCGGTCAGCCAGCGACGACAAACCGTCCGGACCCATTCCGGTTGGTCTTTGCCTGCATCGTTCAGCCAGTTGCCCACCGAAAGCTGCACATAGTTCGCTGGATCGGCGCGCAAGCGATCCAGTACGGGAAGCCCCATTTCCGGGTGTTTTTTTAATAGGTCGATATGTGAAGCCCAGACTCCGCGCGGACGGATGGATTCGGAAGAAAATCGCCGCACCCTCTCGGAAGGGGAGCCTGCCCAGGAAGCGAGATGCACTATATAGGTTTCGAGGTCGGCTACCATGTGCGGCCGAACCGCCATCCAGGCCCATTCGCGGACTCCGAAGTGGTGGTCATCGGCAAGGGGATGAATCGCATCCAGGAGACCTGCTGGTTCTGCTTTCTCCCTCGCGCCGATCACAAAGCACGCCCATCCGCGTACGGTGTCCGACGGGTGACCCGTCAGCTTGGGAAGGACGGCCGTTCCGAGGCGGTCAAGGATGAGGCCGCCTGCGAGCCGCATCCGCTTGAGAATGCCTTCCCTGCCCTCCTTTTCCATCGCGGCGATGGCATCTTTGCCGATTTCGGGAAGTACTACTTTCATCAGCGCCGCGAAATCGACAACAAGGCACTCCTTCAATGTTGAAGCTTCGGCGATCCCGCTATTGAGATCGTCGATCCGGCGCTCTTGAAGGCCCGTAGGATCCTTGCGAGTACTCGCTCTACCCATCGGATTGCACTCCTTTTCAGCTATCAGTGCTCAGAAAGAGTATTCCTTCGATCTATGAAATTCTTTCTGCTCGGCGCTGCCGCACGGTACGTGACTGCAGACACCATCATTGCAAGGTGCCATATAGTATGGCAACTAACTATTTTGCAAATTCTAGCATCGGATCTAAACTATGCAACGATCAGGTGACAAGAATTTGCGCGTTAACACGCTTGTCCGCTAGCGCAGCAGCACTGTAGATACGTAGCGCCTCTTCCAGGAAGCCGCAGGGCGTGAGAGGACCTTCCCCTTCAGCTAGCAAGACCGCGACTCCTCGGAGGCTGCGCCAGCGCGATGGAAGACACAGTTTCCGGCGCTGCCTAAACTATTAACGAGGGGTACGCCCGTTCCACGGGATGAGCCTAGCTGTCAAGTCTCGCCTGTTTGTGAATGCGCTTCTTGAACAGCTCAGGTCTCTTCACCTGCCATTCTTTGAGTGCCTGAACAGGCGATACATGGTTGAGCGCGCGTTGGGGAATATGGTGGTTGTAGACCTTCATATAGCTCATCAACGTCGCCTCCAGCTGGGCCGCTGATGAAAAGCGCGTCTGGTGCAGCACCTGGCTGATTCGGCCATTGAAGCGCTCGACCATGCCGTTGGTTTGTGGGTGTTTGGGCGAGCACAAGCGGTGCTCAATGCCCAAGGCGGTGCAGTCCACATCGAACTTGTGGCGCCCGCTGGGTTCACGTTTCTTGCTGGTAAATCGATCCGTGAACTGACTGCCGTTGTCTGTGAGCAGTTTGGTGATCTTCATCGGCGCAGCACGCTCCAAACGGTTCAGGAAGTCCATGCTGCTTTTCTCGCTTTGATCGGCGTAGATGTGCATGAACACCCAACGTGTGGCTCGATCAATGGCCACGAACAGATAGCGTCTGTCCTGTTCATCGGGCATCTGGGGCAGGTACTTGATGTCCACGTGCACAAAGCCTGGCTCGTAGTCCTTGAAGGTCTTGGCGGGCTGATCCTTGAGCACGCCAGCATCGGCTTGCGCTTGAGCTTGCAGTTCGCGCAGACTGGACACGCCGTGGCGACGCAAGCATCGATCCAATCCGGCACGGGAGACATCTGGGTTGATGAACTCGCGAACTACAGCGAGCAGATCGTCCAAGGGCAAGAGCAACAGGCGACGCAGTTCCACGGCAATAGCCTCTTGCACCGGCAACAGGGTCGTGTGCAGTGTGTGAGGCCGATGCGACAGGTCTTCGCAACTGTCCCGTCGCTTCCATTTGCGCGCCGTGGCCGCAGTGATGTTGTAGCGCTCGGCCAATTGCCCTGGCGTTGCCGATGAGGCCTTGATCTCGGCTCTGGTTCGCGGCGTCGTGCGCGCCCGCGGGTGGACTTGGCTCATGTCACTTACTCCCGTTCAAAGGACTCCAGCACCCCGAGCATCACTGCTCGGGCTTCAAAGAATGCCCAGCTTTTACGGGGAACATGATCACATGGGACTCGACAACTAGAGCTGTCGAATGGAACGGAAATTTCAATCCAATCCATTGATTTGTAAAGAGTTTATCCCATGCTGATAGCGAGAAGATGCCACATCGTGTACTGGTTTCTCGCTCGCTGGCGAGCGCTAGGCACTCGTTTCATCTTTCGCTATTATGGACAAATTCATTGATTTTTGACTTTAATAGCAAACATGCCTCGCAAGCCGCCCGTTGTCTTTCCACGTGAACAGCGCCTGCTCTCCGAGCTGGGCGAACGGCTTCGCCTTGCCCGCAAGAGGCGCAAGCTGAGCAATGCGGTGATAGCGCAACGCGCAGGGGTTTCCAGAACCACTGTGTACAAGGTCGAGGCAGGCGATCCTGGCGCTACCCTGGGCGCCTATGTCCGGGTACTGGCCGTGCTGGGTCTCGAAGGCGATCTCAATCTGCTGGCAGCCGACGACCGGATCGGGCGCAAGCTGCAGGATTTGGCGCTGGAGCCCTTACACGGTGCCAGGCACCGAAGGGGCGATCCATCACCAGCCCAGAATCGCGAGGGGTCTGCATGAGCAAACAGGACAACACGCTGGAAGTCTGGCTGGACGATGGCTTGGGCCCAGCATGCCAAGTCGGCACGCTTTCCCATGATCGAGGACAGATCCGCTTTCGCTACGAACCGGATTGGCTCAGGGATCCCCGCGCCTTTGCGCTGGATCCTGACCTCTCCCTGGACGAGCACCCCTTTTTCCCGAAGCCGGAACTGGGCAACTTCGGGGTCTTCCTGGACTCATCGCCGGACCGCTGGGGCCAGACACTCATGAAGCGCCGAGAAGCCTTGCAGGCGAAGGACGAGAAGCGTCCGCCTCGCACGCTCTACGCCTGGGACTTCCTTATCGGCGTGCAGGACCAGACCCGCCAGGGCGCATTGCGCTTTCGTCGGCCGGACACGGACACCTTCCTCGGTGACGAGAAGATGGCTGCTCCGCCAGTGACCACCCTGCGCGAACTGGAAACGGTCGCCTATCAGCTCAGCAACCGGCGCATGGATGACCTCGACGCCCTGCGCAGGTGGCTGGCCGTGCTCGTCGCTCCGGGGGCATCGCTGGGTGGGGCCAGGCCGAAGGCCAACTTCACGGAGACCGACGGCTCGCTCTGGATCGCCAAGTTCCCCGCGCGTGACGATGACCGGGACGTTGGGGCTTGGGAATATGCTGTTCACCAACTGGCCCGGAAAGCCGGCGTGGATGTCCCTCCGGCCAGGCTGATCAGGCTGGGCAACGGCTTTCACACCTTCTGTGTGCAGAGGTTCGATCGCGTGCAGGGTGCGCGATGCTTCTATGCCTCGGCGATGACGCTGCTGCGCAAGACGCAGAGCGAAGGCGCGAGCTATCTGGAACTGGCCCAGTTCATCCGGTCCCAGGGCGACGCAGAGCGTGTGGATGCGGACCTGGCACAGCTATTCCGTCGCGTGGCGTTCAATGTCGCGGTCGGCAACCGTGACGATCACTTGCGCAATCACGGCTTCGTGCTTGGCAGGACGGGATGGCGCCTTGCGCCGGCGTTTGATGTCAATCCGAACATCGACAAGGCGGAGCATGTATTGAACATCGACGATGTCGACAACCGACCGAGCCTGGAGACGGTTCTCGGTACGGCGGTGTTCTACGGGCTTGGCGACGGCCCTGCTCGGCAGGTGGTGGCAGAGGTAGCGACAGTGGTCGATGGCTGGCGGGACGCGGCGCGCAGGGCTGGCATCTCAGGTGCCGACATTGACCTGACGGCGGGGGCTTTCTCGGCCCATGCGGAGTTTCGTGCGCTTGCAGGCCGGCCCTGACGTCTGCTCACTTCAGAGCCCCGCACTGCCATCGGTCTCCTCATCGGGATCGGCGCTGTGGACTCCTGTATTTTCGATGATGAGTTCGATTACTCCCCGGGCCGTGCAGTTCATTGCTTTTTGGCGAACGCAGCCATGGAAGCCATGGCAATGGCGATCGGGGAATGGAGGCGGTGTTTCAGGCACAAAAAAGCCAACCTGCAAGGTTGGCTGTGGTGCGTGCGGTGTCCAGATGCAGATGGCATGGCATCCGGAAGGCCAGACTAAAAAGGGGGTCTGGAGCGGGCGAAGGGAACATCATCGTGTTCCCAACTCGTTGATTGATAATGAGTTTTCCGCACTCGGCGAACCGAGATGGACATAATTATGGACTGAAAAACCACGCTTGGTCAACGCGCGCTCCGAGCAAGTCCAGTGCGAGCCATGGACAGCCAGCAGTAGCCAATGTATCGGTCGGTGACGACCGTCGGCATCGATCGCGAATCGACCGCGTGGGAATACAGCGTCTCGGACGAGCGTTCGAACGCCAGCGAAGCGATCCTGCGCGCCGCGCTCCGCCATCATCGGGGCGGCGCGACGATCGAGATCGGCGCCGAGGGCGCGGTCAACAGTCTCGATGTCCGGAATGCGCTGGTCGAGGACGGCGAACCGGTTCCGCTGCCCCAGGCCAACGTTCGCGTTGCCGAACGCAGCGCCGAATTGTTCGTGACCGCCAGCCGTCCGTTCGGCGCACGGACCATGGCGGAGTTCGGCGTCAGATACGAAATCTCCCGCCTGTCGCAGACGGGCGACATCGACCTCGTCAAATCCTTCGCCTTCTGGAAACCGCGTGCGCGGCTCGTCTGGGCGCCGGCGCCGAACCGGACGATCCGCCTGCTGGCCGAACGCGCGGTCGGCCAGCTCGATTTCGGCGATTTCGTCGGCGCCGCGTCCTTGACCAGCGGGACGATCAGCGCCGGCAATGCCGATCTGGAGCCCGACAGCCTGTGGCGCGTCGAGCTGAGCTACGAACGCCGCTTCGGCGCCGGGTCCTTCACACTCGCCGCGCGCCGCGAATGGATATCCGATCTGGTCGACCAGCTTCCCGTCGTCGTCGATGGGGTCCTTTACGACGCGGTCGGCAATATCGGCGCGGCACGCCGCGATACGGTCGAAGCGTCGCTCAAATGGCCGCTGGACGGGTTCGGCGCCAGGGGAGTCGTGGTGACCGCCGACTTCGTCGCGCGGCGCGGCCGGGCGACCGATCCCGCGACCGGCGAGCGGCGGCCCATCTCGGGCGATCTTCCGGTCGAGGCGCGGGTGGCTCTGGCCCATGACATTCCGGCGTGGATGCTGCGCTGGGGTGGCAGTTATGCCTTCGCGCGCACCGAAACCGCGTTCAATGTCGAGGAGATCGAGGCCGATCATCTGGCCGGGCGGCTCGATCTGTTCGTCGAATATCGGCCCGATGCGCGCTGGACGCTTCGCCTGTTCGGCAAGAATCTGACCGACAGCGCCGCGACGCGGACGCGCGACATCTATGCCGGTATCCGCGGCGACGGCGCGCTGCGCTATCGCGAGCTGCGGGTGCTGCGCAGCGGCCGCTATGTGGGGTTGACCGTCCAGCGCAGCTTTGGCGGATAGGCATCCTTATCCGCGCGGCGCGGCGATCCGGGCGAAATCGTTCCAGCGGCACGCGGTCACCTCGACCGAATCGCCGCACCCTGGAATGGGGAGATAGCGGCGGAACAGGGCATCGTCCGATCCCAGCGCTTCGAGGTTCCTCAACTGGTCCATCGTCTGCGCGCGATAGAAGGCGCGGACATAGCGGTCGCCCCCGGCCGTGCTGACCAGCTCGAACCCCAGCGCGCTGCCGGGTGGAACTTCGTCGGCGGGATAGCTCGGCACCTGCCAGTGCAAGTCGAAGAAGCCTCCGAGGTCGGCGACGTTGGTGTCGTGTCCGACGAGCAATGTCAGCCGCGCCGCGCGCCGGTCGCCGAGCGCCGTGACGATCTCGTGCACGATCGGTGCGGCGGCGGCGGCGGCGATATAGCCGGGGCGATTCAAATAACGGAACTCGAGCGGGTGGAAGCGCAGCAATTGTTCGATCTCGGCGCGGCTCACGCGGCCCCAGCCGACCTCGGTCATCGGCTTGCCCTCCAGATATTCGAGCACCAGCGTCTGGCTCGCGGTCGATGCGATATCGAGCGGACCCTCGAGCTTGGGGCGATCGTGCGGCTGCGCAACCAGCCGGCTGGGTTCGGCGACGAGCGGACAGGCCGGCACGGCGCAATTCAGCACTTTCGCGAGCAGCGTCAGTTCGTCGCGGTGGCGTTCGGTCTCGGCGGCGAGGCCGCCTTCGGGCGCTTGCGCCAGGGCCGCGTCATAAGCGCGATTCCCGTCGAACGACGCCGGGCCGCTGTCGAGACCGTGAAAGATCGCGTCGTCGCCGGACCCGGCGGGGTGGGATATCGCCGCGGCGCAGCCGGGCATGAAACCCGCCGCCCAGCTTCGCGCCGTCTCGATCGTGCGCTCCTTGTAACTCGCCTTCAGGACGATCGTGCCGGGCGCGGGGCATCCGCCGGGAAATAAGCCGCGGGCGCCGAAATAGGCGCGATCGCTTTCGCCGAGAAGCCTGACGCCCGCCGCGCCCCGCGGCGTCAGCAGGCCGAAATCGACGGGCCAGCCGGGCCATGTCTCGGACGAATAGCCCGGCGGAACGACGACGGGCTTCGTCGGCGGACGGACGCCGTGCCGCATCAGCATCACGACCTTCTCGAGCTTCAGCGATGGCTGGCTGGCGACCGGGGTGTTGGCCCCCGGCCCGGGCGCGGCGCACGCCGCCAGCAGTGCAGTGGATAACAGCAGAATGCGCTTCACGGGCTCTCCATTATGGAATATATTTATCGACTCTATATTAAATAGGAAAATTTATTTCATCAATGCCATTTGCCGATCAGCCCTTCGCCCGGTGATGTCAGCTTTCTATCAGCGGCCTTGTGGCAGGAAGGGCGTATGAAAAAGACACTTCTCCTTGCGGTCGCCGTGACCGCTCTCACCCTCCCCGGCATGACCTTGGCCAAGGACAAGGACGACAAAGCCGATCAACGCGCGGCGAGCGCGGCGCTGGCGCGCGGCGAAATCCTGCCGATCACCCGCGTCCTGGCGATCGCGACCGAGCGCGTCCCGGGCGACGTGCTCAAGGTCAAGCTGGAACGCGAATCCTTCGGGTTCAAATATGAGGTGAAAATCCTGACCGGCGGCGGCAGGGTGCGCGAGGTCGAAATCGACGCCAGGACCGGCCGGGTGATCAAGATCGAGGATGATTGATGCGCGCGTTGGTGGTCGAGGACGATCCTGTCGTCGCTTCCGAACTCGTTCGCGGCATGACCGCGGCGGGATTCGTCGTCGACCTTGCCGGTGACGGCCAGCAGGCGTGGTTCAACGGCGATGTCGAGGATTATGGCGTCGCGATCGTCGACCTCGGCCTGCCGCGGAAAATGGGCTTGCTGCATGAAGTCGAGATAATTCTGGCCGAGACCGTCGGGCAGATAGGTCGCCGCGAATTGCTGGACTTGGATCGTCGGCGACTGATCAACCTTCAAATAGGTGTAGAGGCCGTTGTACAGATCGACCTTAGTTTCCTGGTCGACGGGGGCGGTCCGGATGAATTCCTTGGAACGCTCGAAGAACTGCCGAACGCGCTGCGCATTGTCATCGGGGATACCGAGTCCGAGAAAAGTGCTGTGAAAATAGGTGGCGGCGGCCTCGCGCCGCGACGCAGTCATCTGGCTGTCATAGACGATCGGTCGCCAGCCGGCAGGAAGCGCGGGCCGCGGTTGGGCCCCGTCGCTGATAAAAATACCGATCTTGTAGAGCTTGGTACCGGGACTGAGGAAAAGGCGGTTCACAAATGTGGCCTGGAGATTGCCGGTCTTCATGAACCCGTCATGCAGTTCGGCCTTCATAATCGCGAAAAAGGGCGTAGCGGGTTGGCCCACCGTGCCGTCGAAGACGACGACGAGCCCGCCTGGGATCCGCCGTGAAGCCTGCGCCGTTGCCAGTCCGTCGGCAAAGGCGCGCGAGCGCGCGATGAAGTCGGGATCGGCAGTCCCAATGATATCAGCGCCGAGAGTGACGGCGTGCCCCGGACCAAAATCGCGGATCGACATTTCCATGCAGTGGCCGGCACTTTTGAAGGCGGCGAGAACGCGCGAACGGAAGGCCGCCATCGCGATCGGATTGAGTGCGAGGAGGTTTGCGGAATAGGTAGGCTGCACGACCGAACCATCGTCCGCGCGCGGATATACTTCGTGCAGGCAAACCCGCGCGATCGTCAAATTCTCAAGTGCCATCGGTCCCCCCAAAACGCCGCCCCTCGCGGGCTGCCGATGCAATCCGATCTGCGAAGCGTGCACAAGCAATTTTCCGCAGCGCATCCGGCGATCCCACAAGCATAGCTGTCGCATCCCGGACGATCATATGGCCGCTTGTTAAACAAATGCGGATGGGTTTGATGCCAGTCTTTCATTGCCTGCAAAGGCGTCTTGCTCTTCAAGGCTGACTGCGGCAGCTGGTGGTTGTACAAGGCCACATAGCGCAGCAACGTCTGCTCCAGATCGTCGCGGCTGTTGAAGCGGTGGGTCCTCAGGACATCTGCGATGCGCCCGTTGAATCGCTCCACCATGCCGTTGGTTCTGGGCGTCCTGGGCCGGGCCAGCCGGTGCTCGATCCCCAACTCCCGGCACAGCTGATCGAAGCCATGGTTGCCGCTGGCCTCACGCTGCCTGCTGGCAAACAGGCGGTCTGTGAACTCCTTGCCGTTGTCGGTCAACAGCCTGGTGATCTTGATGGGGCAGGCTTTGTGCAGCGCACTCAGGAAGGCCCGTGCACTGGCGGCGGTCTTGTTGGACTTCAATTGCACGAACACCCAGCGCGTGGCCCGGTCGATGGCCACGAACAGGTAGCGCCGACTGCTCTCGTCCTGCATCTGGGGCAGGTATTTCACATCGACATGCACGTAGCCCGGCTCGTAGCTCTTGAAGGTCTTGGAGGACACCACAGGCTCCTGGGGTTTGAGGGCATTGAGGTTGCCCACCCCATGGCGACGCAGGCACCGATCCAGCCCCGAGCGCGAGACAGCCGGGCACAAGAACTCTCGGCTGACGGCCAGCAGATCATCCAGGGGCAACAGCAAGGTGCGCCGCAACTGAACCACAATGGCCTCCTGGGCTGGGCTCAGCACCGTCTGCAAGCGATGGGCAATGTGGGAGCGGTCACCAAAGGCTTCTCGCTTCTTCCACTTGTAGACCGTCTGCTCGCTGATCCCGTAGCGCTGGGCCAGCACAGGGGCGGTCTCGGTACTGGCTGCGATCTCTGCACGAACGGCAGGGGTGGTGCGTGCGTTCTTGTGCAAGGCGATCAGCATGGCGAACCCTCCGGGAGTGATTGCAGTGACTCTATCAAGCACGCATGACCGCTCGGGCCATGAACAGCGGATAGCGATTTTTGCTTATGTAATCATCCGGGATGCGACACCTAGGGACGACCATGTAAGCGGCAAATGGTCGGAGTCCTTTGCGACCAGCACCTACGCGAGCAGCCCGGAGGTGGGCATGCCCTTGGCGATGATCTCCGCCGGGACCGGCGCCTGGGTCAGCGTTCGGCATCCTCTCGCGCTGAATGTCCGAAGGCACCAGCGGCGCTGCCGATCGAGGGGGCGGAACCGCCGGCAGCCGATGTGCGGCGGCAGAAACCAACGGCATGGCGTCACCCGGCTTCGTCACGAGCAGGATTCTGCTCCAGGCCCGGCACGATCACCAGCGCGTAGCGGAACAGTTGGTTGAACCACGTCCTGACTTTCTCGGCAACGGAGAGCGCCTTGCGCTTCTCGATCTTGGCGATCACCTCCAAGAGGTCGGGACGCTTGATCTCATAGACCGACCGCTTGCCCAAGGTCGGCAGCACATCCTTGTCGAAGATGCGCGGAAGGATCGAGAGGGTCGTCTGCCGGCCTTCCTTGAGGCTGAGCCCGCGATGCTTGAGCCACTTGCGATACACCGCCTCGAAGGTGTTTTCGTCGGCGAGCCGGACAGCGGTGCGCTTCTGCTTGCGGTGAACGCGAGGATTGGTGCCTTTGGCCAGCAGGGCGCGCGCTTCGTCGCGCAGGCTGCGGGCTTCGCGAAGCGTCACCTCCGGGTAGGTGCCGAGCGACATCCGCTTCTGCTTGCCCGCCCAGTAGTAGCGGAAGTGCCAAGTCCTGCCCCCTGCAGCCGTGACGGCCAGGGAGAGGCCATCCAAGTCAGGGAGGGTGTATGCCTTGCCAGTTGCCTTGGCCTGTCGAACGGCCAAGTCTGAGAGTGCCATGCTCTTGCTCCTGAACATGAGTCAGGAACCAGATGCTGGTCACGTCGACCTCGCCCCTCCATCAACAATCCGGAATCAGCCACGTCCACAAAAATGGACTTGTTTATGGACTCAAAAGTCCCGGCTGTAGGCGGATCGCAGTGGACCACGGCAGAACATCAAAGAGAGGAAAAGTCTTTGTGCGGCAACGACTTGCAGACTCTCTTGGACTTCTGCAGAAGTCCGCAGAATGATGCGGTGGAGCGGGCGAAGGGAATCGAACCCTCGTATGAAGCTTGGGAAGCTGCCGTTCTGCCATTGAACTACGCCCGCAGCGATCGCGCTATTGTAGCCTGTCTCCCGGCCCCCTGCGCACGGGGTGTCTGCAAGGGGGCACAGCCGCAAGGTCCGGCCTGGGGGCGCGGGCCTTGCGCGCATGCAAGAGGCGGGTGGGGGCTCAGGCGTCGGTGGCGGGGCGGATGTCGCCGATGCACACGAGCTTCATTTCCAGGTATTCGTCCATGCCGTGGTGGGAGCCTTCGCGGCCGAGGCCGGACTGCTTGACGCCGCCGAAGGGGATCTGCTCGCTGCTGATGAGGCCGGTGTTGACGCCGACCATGCCGTATTCCAGCGCTTCGCTCACGCGCGTGATGCGGCCGATGTCGCGGCTGAAGAAGTAGCTGGCCAGGCCGAATTCGGTGGCGTTGGCGGCGGCAATGGCTTCGGCCTCGGTCCTGAAACGGAACACGGGAGCGAGCGGCCCAAAGGTTTCCTCGCGGGCGCAGCGCATGTCCTGCGTGGCGTTGGCGATGACGGTGGGAGCGTAGAACTGGCCTTCCAGTGCCTGGCCTCCGGTGACGACGCGGCCGCCCTTGGCCACGGCATCGTCGATGTGGGCCCGCACCTTGACCAGGGCGGCAGGCTCGATCATGGGGCCGACGCTCACGCCCTTGGAGAAGCCGTTGCCGATCTGCAGCTTGCCGACTTCGGCGGCGAGCTTCTCGATGAAGGCGTCATACACCCCGTCCTGCACATACAGGCGGTTGGCGCAGACGCAGGTCTGGCCGGCGTTGCGGTACTTGCTGGCCATGGCACCCTGCACGGCGCTGTCGAGGTCGGCATCGTCGAACACGATGAAGGGGGCATTGCCGCCGAGCTCCAGCGCGAGCTTCTTGATGGTCGGGGCGCACTGTGCCATGAGGATGCGGCCCACTTCGGTGGAGCCGGTGAAGCTGAGGTGGCGCACCACGTCGCTGTCGCACAGGACCTTGCCGACGGCGACGGCCTGGTTGCTGGTGATGAGGTTGAGCACACCGGCCGGGATGCCGGCGCGTGCGCCCAGCTCCACGGCGGCGGTGGCCGTGAGGGGAGTGAGTTCGGCGGGCTTGACCACCACGGTGCAGCCAGCGGCCAGGGCCGGGGCAACCTTGCGGGTGATCATGGCGAGCGGGAAGTTCCAGGGGGTGATGGCGGCACAGACGCCGATCGGCTGGCGCAGCACGGCTAGACGCTTGCTGTTGTCGAAGGTGGTGACGGTTTCGCCGTTGCAGCGCTTGGCTTCTTCGGCAAACCATTCGACAAAGCTCGCGCCGTAGGCGACTTCGCCCATGGCTTCGGGCAGGGGCTTGCCCTGTTCGGCGGTCATGATGCGGGCCAGGTCTTCCTGGTGGGCCGTGAGCAGGTCGAACCAGCGGCGCAGGATTTGGCTGCGCTGCTTGGCGGTGAGGCCGCGCCAGGCGGGCAGGGCGGCTTCGGCGGCGTCGATGGCGCGCTGGGTGTCGGCAGCCGTCAGGTCGGCGACCTGGGCGAGTTCGAGTCCCGTGGCGGGGTCGATCACGGCAAAGGTGGTCTGTCCCTCGATCCACTGGCCGTTCACGTAGCCGGCGGTCTTGAGGAGGGTGGGGTCCTTGAGAAGCGAGAGGGGAGAGGAGGGGGTAGCGGTCATGGTGGGTCTGCAATCGGTACGGAAGAGGAAAGGAGGGCGGCAGGGAGACTGCCGCCCCGTCCTGGCGGTGGCGGGGTGGGCCGGCCCCGTGTCACCCGCCGGTATGTGGCGGGTGAGGGGCTGCCCATCCGCACCTCATTCGGCGACGGGATGGAGCACGACCTCGGGAGGGCGGCGTCCGGTGCCGATGCCGAACTTCTGGGCGATGACACCCATGGTCACGATCACGGCGGCCAGGATCGAGGTATACACCACTTCGGTGCGGTAGGTGCCTTCTGCCACCATGATCACCAGGGCGACCGCGATGAAGCCGATGACGGCATAGGTGAGCCAGGGGAACAGCCACATGCGGAACTCCAGCTTGCGGCCTGCGGCCTCGAACTTCTGGCGCATGCGCAGCTGCGAGAAGGCGATGGCCATGTACACATACAGGGCCACGGTGCCGGTGGCGGACATGAGCACGTCATAGACATCCATCTTCTCGGTGGCGGTGAGGTAGATGGCCACGAAGGCGAACACGCTCGAAATCAGTACGCTCACCCAGGGGCTGCCGGTGTGCTTGCCGGTGACGCCCATGATGCGGTGGGCATCGCCACGGCGGGACAGGGAGAACAGCATGCGCGAGCAGGTGTAGAGGGCCGAGTTGAAGCAGCTGCACACGGAGGTCAGCACCACGAAGTTGACGATGTCGCGGGCATGGGGGATGCCGAGGTTCATCAGCGTGACGCTGTAGGTGCCGTAGGTCGGGTCCTTGAGCAGCGGATCGGTGTAGGGGATCAGGCAGGCGGCGATGAAGATCGAACCCACGTAGAACAGCACGATGCGCCACACCACCGACTTGGTCGTCTTGACGATTTCCTTGCTCGGGTTGGCCGACTCGGAAGCCGCCACCGTCACGATTTCCGCTCCCATGAAGGCGAACATCACTCCCAATAGCGCGGTGACCAGCGCCCCGAATCCGTGAGGCATGAAGCCCTCGCTGGTCAGGTGCGTGAAGCCGCTGGATGTGGGGGTGCCCCAGGGCCACAGGTGCATGATGGCCAGGCTGCCGATGATCAGGAAGACCACGATGGCCACCACCTTGGTGAGCGCGAACCAGAACTCGAATTCGCCGTAGTTCTTCACGTTCATCAGGTTCACGCCGATGAGCGACACGCTCACGATCAGCATGTAGCCCCAGATCGGGATCATCGGGAACCAGTTGTTGAGGATCTTGCCGGCCACGTAGGCTTCCCAGCCCATGAGCAGGGCACAGAAGTACCAGTACAGCCATCCGATGGTGAAGCCGGCCCAGCGCCCGATGGCGCGGTCGGC
Source organism: Brachymonas moutaii (nom. illeg.) (assembly GCF_049977365.1). Taxonomy (NCBI): domain Bacteria; kingdom Pseudomonadati; phylum Pseudomonadota; class Betaproteobacteria; order Burkholderiales; family Comamonadaceae; genus Allobrachymonas; species Brachymonas moutaii (nom. illeg.). The sequence goes on from NZ_JBNGEN010000004.1 coordinate 198,252, forward strand.
GTAGGTGGAGAACGAGCCCGTGTCGGGGTGCGCCACGGCCATTTCGCCGAGCATGCGCATCACCAGCACCACGAGGATGCCGCCCGCGAGATAGGCCAGCACGGCAGCCGGTCCGGCGCTGGCCAGAACCTTGCCGGAGCCGATGAACAGGGCGGCGCCGATGACGCCGGCAATCGAGATCATGGTCAGGTGGCGCGGCTTGAGGCCGGCCTTGAGCGCGGTGCCACCTGATTCCGGAGTATGCGCAGTCATGGCAGTTTCTCCTTGTCTATAAGGAAGGAATGGAAGGGAAAAGGGAGTGAAGGTCAAGAGCCCCCGGCATCACGGCCCGGTGGGGCCGGCCGGGAGCAGAGGGAGCCGCTGCGCCTCGGGGGCAGGCGGCTCCGCCCCTGGCATCCCGCATCGGGACGCCCCGCAGGGGAGGCAGGTGCCTGCCGCTCAGCGGTCGAGCGCGTCGAAGCAGTCCGACAGGATGGACAGCCCTTCGTCGAGCACCGCATCGCTGGCCGTGAGCGGCACCAGGAAGCGGATCACGTTGCCGTAGGTGCCGCAGGTCAGCAGGATCAGCCCGCGACGGCCGGCCTCGGCCGCGATGGCCTTGGTCAGATCGCTCATCGGCTGCTTCATGTCCTTGTCCTTGCACAGCTCGATGGCGAGCATGGCGCCCAGGCCGCGCACTTCGGCAATGACGGGGTGCCGCACGGCCAGTGCCTCCAGACCCTTGCGCAGGTGGGCGCCCACGGCCTTGCTGCGTTCGAGGAGGTTGTCCTGTTCAAAGGCGTCGAGCACGGCCAGGCCGGCTGCGCATCCCAGCGGGCTGCCGGCATAGGTGCCACCCAGGCCGCCGGGGCCGGGAGCGTCCATCATCTCGGCACGGCCCGTCACGGCCGACAGCGGAAAGCCGCCTGCCATCGACTTGGCGGTGGTGATCAGGTCGGGAATCACGCCGGTCTGCTCGATGGCATACCAGGTGCCCGTGCGTCCGGCGCCGGTCTGCACCTCGTCGACGACCATCACGATGCCGTGGCGGTCACAGAGTTCGCGGATGTGGGCCAGCAGCTCCTTGGGAGCGGGGTTGAAGCCGCCTTCGCCCTGCACCGGCTCGATGATGATGGCGGCCACGCGGCTCGGCTCGATGTCGTTCTTGAAGATCAGCTCCAGCGAGTGGATCGAATCCTCCACCGTCACGCCCCGGCTGGGAACCGGGAACAGGGCGTGGTACAGCTCGGCCGGGAAGGGGCCAAAGCCAGCCTTGTACGGCACGACCTTGCCCGTGAGGCCCAGAGTCAGCAGGGTGCGGCCGTGGTAGCCGCTCGTGAAGGAGATCACGCCGCTGCGTCCGGTGTGGGCACGGGCGATCTTGACGGCGTTTTCCACCGCTTCGGAGCCGGAGGTCAGGAACACCGTCTTCTTGGCGAAATCGCCGGGAGCCTTGGCATTGAGCCGTTCGGCCAGCGCCACATAGGATTCATAGAGCAGCACCTGAAAGCAGGTGTGCGTGAAGCGCTGCATCTGGGCTTCGACGGCGGCCATCACGGTGGCGTTGCGGTGCCCGGTGTTGAGCACGGCAATGCCGCCCGCGAAGTCGATGTAGCGACGGCCTTCCACGTCCCACACCTCGGCGTTTTCGGCACGGTCGGCAAAGATGTGGTACGAGTGGCCCACCCCGCGCGGCACGGCGGCTTCGCGGCGGGAGTACAGGGCGGCATTGGTCTGAGCGGTGGTCTCGGTCATGGTGGAAATCACTCCTTGGAACGGAAAAAATCGACACCCCCAATGTAGAAAGCCCTCCCCCCGGCCAACATATACACTTGCCCATCCTTGAAACCGTGGCTGTGTTGGCGGGTGCCACGGTACGGTCGTCCCGGGTGACGCGGCATGCCTCAAAAGCGTGTTTTTGGCACCAGTTATGCTTGTGTACGCTCCATGTTTGTACTTGACTCCAGTTCCGGCACCTCTTTGGTGCAGCAGATCGTCAACGGCTTCCGGCAGTCGATCGAAGACGGCTCGCTGCGTGCGGGCTCCAAGCTTCCCTCCATTCGCCAGTTTGCCCAGACGCACGACGTGAGCGTCTACACCGCCGTCGATGCCTACGACCGGCTGGTGGCGCTGGGCTACTTTGTCTCGCGCCCCAATCTCGGCTTCTTCGTGCGCCGGCGGCAGGCCACGCCTGGCCCCGTCGCCGTGGCCGGGCCCTGCGACGCCTTCGACGCCAACTTCTACATGCGCCGCATCTTCGAGCACCGCAGCCTCAGCCTCAAGCCGGGCTGCGGCTGGCTGCCCGAGGAATGGCTGTTCGGCGAGGGCGTGCGCCGCAGCCTGCGCACGCTGGCCGCAGGCGACATCAGCATCAGCGGCTACGGCGAGCCCAAGGGCTATCTGCCCATGCGGCAGCTCGTGCGCGACCTGCTGGCTGAGCGCGAGATCGCCGTCACGGCCGAGCAGCTCCTGCTCACGCAGGGCTCCAGCCAGGCGCTGGACCTGATCGCGCGCCGTGCGGTGCGGCCGGGCGACAAGGTGCTGGTGGACGATCCGGGCTATTCCAACCTGTATTTTGCGCTGCGCTTCATGGGCGCAGAGCTGCTGGGCGTGCCCCGGACCGAGGAAGGCTACGATCTCGAACAGCTGGAGGCCCTGATCCTGGAGCACCAGCCCAAGGTTTTCTTCACCCAGCCGCGCCTGCAGTGTCCCACCGGCATGTCGGCCACCCTCTCGCACATGTACCGGGTGCTGCAGCTCGCCGAGCGCCACGACCTGCTGGTGGTCGAAAACGACATCTACGCCGATCTCGACGACCGGCCCCGCGCCACCCTGGCAAGCCTCGACCAGCTGCGGCGGGTCGTCTACATCGGCAGCTTCTCCAAGACCATCTCTCCCAACCTGCGGGTGGGCTATCTGGCTGCCCATCAGGAACTGGTGGAGGAGCTCGCCCAGCTCAAGATGATTTCCGGGCTCACCTCCTCCGAATTCTCGGAGCGGCTGGCCTACGGTGCCCTCATCGACGGGCGCTGGCGCAAGCACCTCAAGAACCTGCGCGAACGCCTGGCCGACGCCCACAGCCGCGTGTCCGCCCGATTTCTGGACATGGGCTTCGAGACCTTCGCCACCCCCAAGGCTGGCATGTTTCTGTGGGTGCAGCATCCGTCGATCGACAATGCCAACGTGCTTGCCCTGCTGGCTGCCGAGAACGACATCCTGCTCGGCCCCGGTCATCTGTTCTCGCCCAGCTTGACGATGAGTCCGTGGCTGCGCTTCAATGTGGCGTTCAGCGAGGACGAGGCCGTGCTGCGCTTCCTGCGCCAGTACATCTGACCCTTCGGCCATCGGCCCTCCGGGCAGGCCGTTCCCGCTGCTGCATCGCCTGTGTCCGGCTGGCCACCGGGGCCCGCACTCCTATAATCCGGGCAGCATTCCCTTTTTCCCGTACCGAGAGCGCCCCCCGGGGCGTTTTTGCCGCATGACCACACCCATGACCGTTGCGGAAATCCGCAAGACCTTCCTCGACTTCTTCGCCAGCAAGGGCCACACCATCGTGCCGTCGAGCCCCCTGGTTCCCCTGAACGACCCGACCCTCATGTTCACCAACAGCGGCATGGTCCAGTTCAAGGATGTGTTCCTCGGCACCGACAAGCGTCCCTACCACCGCGCCACCAGCGTGCAGGCCTGTCTGCGCGCCGGCGGCAAGCACAACGACCTCGAGAACGTCGGCTACACCGCCCGCCACCACACCTTCTTCGAGATGCTCGGCAACTGGTCCTTCGGCGACTATTTCAAGAAGGAAAGCATCACCTGGGGCTGGGAGCTGCTGACGCAGGTCTACGGCCTCCCGGCCGACAAGCTCACCGCCACCGTCTACCATGAGGATGACGAGGCCTACGACATCTGGACTAAGGACATCGGCCTGCCGCCCGAACGCGTGATCCGCATCGGCGACAACAAGGGCGGCAAGTACAAGAGCGACAACTTCTGGATGATGGCCGACACCGGTCCCTGCGGGCCGTGCAGCGAAATCTTCTACGACCACGGTGCCGACATCGCAGGGGGCCCTCCCGGCAGCCCCGACGAGGACGGCGACCGCTTCATCGAGATCTGGAACCACGTGTTCATGCAGTTCGAGATGCACGAGGACGGCAGCCTCACGCGCCTTCCCGCCCCCTGCGTGGACACCGGCATGGGGCTGGAGCGTCTGGCCGCCATCCTGCAGCACGTGCACAGCAACTACGAGATCGACCTGTTCCAGAACCTCATCCGGGCTGCAGCGCGCGAAACCGGCTGCACCGATCTGGCCAATCCTTCCCTCAAGGTCATTGCCGACCACATCCGTGCCACTGCCTTCCTGGTGAGCGACGGCGTGCTGCCCGGCAACGAAGGGCGCAGCTACGTGCAGCGCCGCATCATCCGCCGCGCCATCCGCCACGGCTACAAGCTCGGCTGCAAGAAGCCTTTCTTCCATCGGCTCGTGCCCGATCTGGTCGCGCTCATGGGCGATGCCTATCCCCGTCTCAAGGCGCAGGAAGCCGAAATCGCCTCCGCCCTGCAGGCCGAGGAAGAGCGCTTCTTCGAAACGCTCGAAAAGGGCATGAACATCCTCGACGAGGCCCTGGCCGGTGACCGCCAGACCCTCTCCGGCGACATCGCCTTCAAGCTGCACGACACCTACGGCTTTCCGCTCGACCTCACGCAGGACGTGTGCCGCGAGCGCGGCGTCACGGTCGACGAGGCCGGCTTCGAGAACGCCATGCAGCACCAGAAGGACACGGCCCGCGCAGCGGGCAAGTTCAAGATGGACAAGGTGCTGGAGTACGAAGGGGCCAGCAACACCTTCACCGGCTACGAGCACCTCGAAGAGGAGGCCCAGGTCCTGGCCCTCTATGTGGATGGCGAATCCGTGTCCCAGCTCAGGACCGGCGATCAGGGCGTCATCGTCCTTGACGTGACCCCCTTCTACGCCGAAAGCGGTGGCCAGGTGGGCGACCAGGGCCTGCTGCGGGCCCCCGGGATCGAATTCCAGGTCACCGACACGCACAAGATCAAGGCCGACGTCTTCGGCCACCATGGCGTGCTGCTGCAGGGCGTGCTGCGCGTGGGCGACCGGGTGCGAGCCGAGGTCAGCCACGACCTGCGCTTCGCCTCCATGCGCAACCACAGCGCCACCCACCTTCTGCACAAGGCCCTGCGCGAAGTGCTGGGCAGCCATGTGCAGCAAAAGGGCTCCCTCGTCACCCCCGAGCGCACCCGTTTCGACTTTGCCCACGGCGCCGCCCTGACGCCCGCCCAGATTGCCGAAGTCGAGCACAAGGTCAATGCCGAGATCCTGGCCAACACCGACACCCGTGCCCGCGTCATGCCCATGGAAGACGCCCGCCAGACCGGTGCCATGATGCTCTTCGGCGAGAAGTATGGCGACGAAGTGCGCGTTCTCGACATCGGCTCCAGCACCGAGCTGTGCGGCGGCACCCATGTGGGGCGCACCGGCGACATCGGCCTGTTCAAGATCGTCACCGAAGGCGGTGTGGCCTCGGGCGTGCGCCGCATCGAGGCCGTTACCGGCGCGAATGCCCTGGCCTATCTGCAGGGGCTTGAGCACACCGTCTCCGAAGCGGCGCAGGCGCTCAAGACCCCGCCCTCCGAGCTGCTCGGCCGCATCGGCCAGCTGCAGGAACAGACGCGGCACCTCGAAAAGGAAATCGCCGCGCTCAAGGGCAAGCTCGCTTCGAGCCAGGGCGATGAACTTGCCGGCCAGGCCGTCGATGTCAAGGGGGTCAAGGTGCTGGCGGCACGCCTCGAAGGCGCCGATGCCAGGACCCTGCGCGAGACCATGGACAAGCTCAAGGACAAGCTCAAGAGTGCTGCCATCGTGCTGGCTGCCGTGGAAGGAGACAAGGTCCAGATCGCCGCTGGCGTGACCAAGGACCGCACCGCAGCCCTCAAGGCCGGCGAGCTCGTCAACTTCGTGGCCCAGCAGGTGGGGGGCAAGGGTGGCGGCAAGCCCGACATGGCCATGGCAGGCGGCACCCAGCCCGCCCACCTCGACCAGGCACTCCAGGGCGTACAGGCCTGGGTGGCCGAGCGGCTCTGATCGGCGCTCCACCCCTGTCAGGAATTTTCCATGCCCATCACCATCGTCACCGCATTCTTCGACATCGGTCGTGGGCAGTGGAATTCCCGGCAGGGGGGTAACCAGCCCTTCCTGAAAAGAACGACGGACACCTATTTCCGGCGTTTTTCCCATCTGGCGTCGCTTGACAACGAGATGATCGTCTTCACCTCGCCGGATCTGGTGGACAGGGTCCGGCGGCTGCGCAAGGGCCGTTCCGGAGCCGTGATCGCTGTGGATTTCCCCCGCGAGTTCTCCGCACTGCGCGACCGCATTGCCGCCATCCAGCAATCGCCCGAATTCCAGGCGCGCATCAGCCCCGATCAGGTGGCCAACCCCGAGTATTGGAGCGCCGAATACGTTCTGGTGAACCTGCTCAAGACCACCTTTCTGCGGCGTGCCATCGAAGGCGGTCATGTCCATCACGAGATGGCCGCATGGCTCGATTTCGGGTACTGCCGCAAGGCCAGAACCTTGGGGGGCGTGGTGTCCTGGGACCATGACTTCGATCCCGAAAAGATCCATCTCTTCAGCATCCGGAAATGGACGCAGCCGCTGCCTGACCGCTCCCCCCGTGCGCTGGTCCGACACCCGGCTCTGCAGCATGTCATGGCGCACAACGAGGTGTACGTCATCGGCCCTTCCATCGTGGCCAGCCGTGCGCAGTGGCTGCATCTCGACGCGCTCTACCAGACTGTGCTCGGAGAGCTGATGCAGAACGGCTGGATCGACGACGACCAGTCGCTTTTTCTGGTGGCTTCCCTGTCGGAGCCTGAGAACGTGTTCACGATCCGATAGCAGATTCAGAGAGAATCGATGGATGCGCACCAAGACCTA
>NZ_JBNGEN010000005.1:0-189001 GCF_049977365.1 Brachymonas moutaii (nom. illeg.)
ACCCTTCCCACATGAACCACAGGGTCAGGCAGGCGGTGCCGATAGTGATCGTGACCTGGAACAGCCGCCCCATTCCTGCGTATCCGAAGTCCTGCACCATGCCCAGCACGTAGTCGTGCAGGTTGCTGAACATGCTTTCGGAAAGGAATTGACCCAGAGAGAGTGCCATGATGATGTGAAATATGAAAAGAGGGTGTCAGGGGGCGCTGTAGCCGAAGGCCTTGTTGATTCGAGCCTGGCTGGAGTCGTACACGGCCCTGTCGAACATGTTGGGAACACCGATGCTGGTCTGGACGGCATCGGCCGCCTCCTTGCCTACAGCCATGCCTCCGGCGGCTCCCAGGGCACTGACGAGCGTGCCGATTGCATTGCTCATGAAATCGGCAGATTTGCCGGTGGTGAGGGCCTGCTGGGCTTCTGCCCTTTTTTCGTCATAGAGTTGCCGCAGGGCCTGGTAGCTCGCCATGGCAGCCTGCAGGCGCATCTGGTCGTTGGCGATCAGGGTCTGCAGGGCCGTCAGCTTGTATTGCCGCAGCTGCAGGTCGCGGGTCTTGTCCACATTGCTGTTCTGCAACATGCGCTGGAGGGTGTCGTTGCGTTCGTCCAGTACCTTGGAGATGTCGCTGATCTGCTGGAGCTGTGCAGCCAGCACGTTGCGGGCCTTGAGGCAGTTCTGGTAGAGGAGTCGACCGTATTTGGTTCCTATTGCGCTGTCGTTGCAGTTGGGGGTGAGGCCGTTGGCGCCGGATCCATAGAACTGCTTGGCAGCCGTTGCGTAGGGGCCGGTTTCGATGCCTGCAGCGCTGAGGGCGGAGCTCAGTCCCAGGCTGGACGTCAGGCTTCCGGCAATGCTGGCCACGGAGCCGTCGTAGGAGTCGCTGCCATTGCTGAAGTTCAGCAACGACTGGGTGTTGGTGCGCATGGTGCCGAAATTGCCATTGCCGGATGAGAGGCCCAATAGATCGGCAGCCCATTGCTTGGCGTAATCGGTCACGGAGGAGAGGAGGCCCGCCGACTGGGCTCCCTTGGAGAAGTCGAGCGAGATGCCGTCGCCGCTGTCGCTGATGGACGGGCCCTTGCCTACCAGCCCGGTCGTGCTGTTGGTGTCGGTGCGCATGCTGAGCTGGCTGTTGAGGTTGTCGATCTTGTTGTAGACATCCTCGTCATAGACCAGCCATTGCGCGTGTGCGTGCGCGGAGGCGAGCAGGCACAGCATTCCGAGGAGCGAGGACCATGCGCTGCGGCGCATTCCCCGTCGGGAGGGAAAGGAAAAAATCTTCATGGTCCTGTCCTGTGATGTTCCGTTGAGTTCCTATCCAGAAAGCCATGTGCCTGCCACAGGATGGGGCAAAGGCCGTCAGTGATAGCTGGGGCGCTGACTGGGAATGCCGCGGCCCTGCCAGTTGTATCCCGTGCCGTCACGGGGGCGGCCGAGAGGGCATGCATATTCATAGGTGGGAATCCACCGTGGATTGACGTATTCCAGGCAGATGCTTTGCCAGGCTCCGCTGACCGGGGAGACGGCCACCCAGCAATCGGTGGGAACTCCTTCGGTGCAGAAGACGAAGGGATCTCCACCGGGACGGGGCAACTGGCGACCGGTCGAGGTGCAGGTGGCGGTGCGGCCTGATGCCGTCATGCGGACATTGCTTCCGCCTGGGCTCAGCGAGGTGCAGGCGTTGGGGATGGTGGTGCGCTGCGCCATGGCCACCATGGCAGGCAGCGTCGTGTACAGCGTCACGCCCATGAAAAGGCTGCGCAGCGGACGGTGAAGAAGGGAGAGGGAACCACTCATGCCGGCTCCACCTGTGAGGATGCGGATGCGGTTTCCTTGGCCAGTCCCTCCCGGCCGGAGCGCGCGCCGGTCCTGGTGTCGCCAGAGCCTCGGGCTCCCTTGCGCCGTGCGTAGAAGATCGACAGCCATTGATCGGGGTGGACTGCCACAAGACCGTGCTCGGGGGAGGAGGCCTCGGCTTCGTGCAGTATCTGGTGCAGGATGCCGATGTTGTCGGTGCTGGCTGAAATGACGGACAGCACATCATCCATGCCGCGCAGGTCCAGCTGGCAGACGGCGCTGGCATGCCCCTGCTTGACCAGAAAGCAGCGGCTGCGCTCATCAAGGGCGGTGATGACCTTGAATTCGCTTTCCGTGAGCTTGAGACCCTCGATGTAATCCTTGCGGTCGGCATTGGGGTTGGGCAGCAGGATCATGGTGGCTGTCTGCTCGATCAGCGCTGCAGCGATGTCGCTGCGCAGTGCATCCTCGGGCGATTGCGTGGCGAAGATTCCCAGTCCATTCTGCTTGCGGATGGTTTTTTGCTTGTTCTTGGCAAATTCCTTGAGTCCGCCCTCGCCATCCAGGATCTTCCAGAACTCATCCATCACATAAATGAGCGGACGACCATCAATGAGCTCTTCGAGTCGGTGGATGAGGTAGTTGATGACCGGCGTGCGGACTTCCGCGTTGTCGATGACATCCGTATAGTCGAAGCCGATGATGCTGGCGCCGCTGAAGTCGATGCTGTCCTGAGGGTTGTCGAAGACCCAGCCCAGCGATCCGGAACGGGTCCATTTGCGCAGGCGGGCAAAGATGCTGTCCTCGCCCAGATTCGGCATGGATTTCTGGAGGTTGGTCAAGGTGCGCAGTGCGCGAGGGGTGTCGAGAATGGCACGTACCGCCCGAAGGATGTCTTCCTCCTCGCTGGCGGTATAGCTGGGCTTGGCTGCCAGCAGCTTCACCATGTCGGACAGGAACTGGACGTTGGCCTCGGAGGCCTCGCACTGCAGGGGGTTGAATCCGGTGGGCTGGCCGTTGTCCAGGGCCATGTAGTTGCCTCCGCAGGCTCGCACGAAGATTTCTGCTCCCCTGTCCTTGTCGAAGAAGAAGATGGTGGGCTTGGGCTTGAACTTCTGGACCTGCGACAGCAGAAAGTTGATGAGTGCTGTCTTGCCCGTACCTGACTTGCCGATGACCATGGTGTTGCCGATGGCCTTTTCACCCAGGCTGTTTTCCCCTGGATGCGTGGCATGAAAGTTGAAGTAATAGGGCTGCCCGTTGGTGGTCTGGAGCACAGTCACGCAGTCTCCCCACGGATTGTTGCTGCGCTTGCCTGTGGCGAAGTTGTGCAGCGGGCTGAGTCCCAGAAAGTTGAGTGACGAGACATTGGCCAGGCGCGTGCGATACCGCCAGTTGCAGGGCAGTTGCGCATAGAAGCTTCCCGTGATCGCCAGATCTTCCTTGGCCGATACGAATCCGGCGTTGGAGAGTTCGGCGCGTGCCATGGCCACCTGGCGCTGCAGCTCCTCCTGCGAGCTGCCGTACAGCGCCAGGGTGAAGTGGTATTCGCCCAGCACGAAGTTGCCGCTCGCAAGCTGATCCATTGCGACGTCGAGCTCTGCGATCTGGCTGACCCCGCGGTCTCCGGAGGAGATCATCATGCCCTTGGTGCGTTCCAGCGCCCGGAGCCCCTCGCTCTTGGAGTGAGGCGTGAAGGAGTGCGTGATCACATATTCGAAGTCCAGGTACTTGAGCCCGTTCAGAATCCCGGGCCAGGTTGCATCTGCGTACTCCTTGATGTTGAGGATGGCGCCGTAATGATTGCGTCCCTCGGGTGTCCGGATGATGTAGTCCCCTCCCTTGGGGCTGAAGATGTGCTTGGCCACGGGAAGATAGTTGTAGATGGGGGCCGACAGCACCGGGACGGGTTCGTCCATGCGGTTGATGAGATAGCTGAAGAATTCCAGCACCTCGGAAAAGACCATGCCGCTGGCTGATTCGTACATGCCCAGGCGATAGGGGGAGTAGTCGTGGAGCACTGCTTCCACGTTGGTGGCCAGCTCATTGATCTTGGCCACCGCCTGGTCCTGCTCGGCCCGCAGGCGTTCCAGATTGGTCGATTTCTCGATGAACCGTTTCCCTTCCACCACGGGGCGGTACACCATGGTGAAATAGAGTTCGTTCTGCATGACCTTCCTGGACGAGAGTCGCTCGAAGTATTCGTCCGAGGCCTGCTGGTTGAATGCTTCATCGAATCTGCCGGGCATGTTGATGCGGCGTCTGCGCCGTACGTCATGCACCCAGAAGGCCACATTGACATAGTCCGGGGCCCGAAGGGTCTGCAGGAGATTGTTGAAGGTCTTGTGCCGGTGTTCGAGCTCCCACTCCTCTCGCCCCACGAAGGGCATGCCGTCGAGATACCACGTGATGAGGAAATCTCCCGTGGTGGTCTTGACTACATGGGGAGAGACGTGTGCGGATAGCGTCACAAATGCGCTGATGCTGGGGTCTGGAGTGAACATGGGGCGCTCATGAGGCGGACGGAAGGGGAGTGCGGGGGCAGGTGCGTGCCCGATCAGGCAGGGGGCTTGTCCCGGTAGAGGTTGGGTGTGAATACCCACATGCCGTCGTGCAGTGGGCGGTTGCGCACCCTGACCAGGAACTGCAGCCGGACTCCCAGCAGGCGGAAGATCATCTCGTCGTGGCGGGTCATCATGCGCATGACAAACAGCACGGGGGGAATGGCCAGCAACCAGAACAGGTTGAACCAGGCGGCCATGAGCACGCACCCCCCCGCTCCCATGAAAAAGGGAACGTAGGGAACTCCCAGAAACATAGGGGGGCGCGTACATCCCCTGAAAAGGGTGTTTTTCTGCATGTCACTGATTGAAGTCGCTGGTGTTGATGAACCAGCCAGCCAGCTGCGTGGCCGCACCAATGACGATGGCGCCGATGAGCACAGGAGCGACATCGCCGATGCGCTTGTGGTTGAAGGCGATCTGGTAGCCCGCGAAGATGAAGGCGATCGTCACGATGAGAATGGAAATCGGGCCCAGCGCTTTCTTGACGGTCAGCAGGAATCCCTGAATCTTGCTGCCTGCATCGGTCGAGGAATCCGAGGTCGTGGCTTGCGCCATGGCGTCGGGGGCGTACAGAAACAGGGCGCAGATCAGGGCCATCACCACCCACGGCAGCCAGCGCATGAGCACACGTTCAACCTGCCGGACTTTTTTCTCCATGGCTGCGGGAGAAATGGAGGCCAGCACCGCTGCATCGAGCTGGGGGGTGCGCACGGAGGAGGCAAGAGAAGTCATGGAAGTTTCCTTTCTGTGAGTAAAAAAATGAATGGAAGGGAAGGTCAGAAAACGAAGGCAGAGTCCCCGGCTCCGCCTGCGGCGTTGGGAGAAGAGAGCGTCCGGGGTACCCCAGGGAGAGGCCGGTTCCTGGGGGGAGCTGAAGGCCATGCACGTGCGGCCGGGAGGTGCGTGGTGCGTGCCCTGGCGGGGGCATGCTTGAGGATGACCGGGATGGGGGTGGCTGCTGGCGCGGTCGAGGCCATGGAGGCCATGACTTTCTGCACGTATCCATGGCGGTAGCCCGTGGTGAAGTTGCCGGAGTAATAGCAGCTGAATGCCTTGCCCCAGTCGCCAGCCCGGTCGTAGCACTCGCGCAGGATGCGCGCACCGGCATGCAGGTTGGGACAGGTGGAAAAGGCCTGCTCGTAGCTCCCCAGCCCATAGCGGCTCAGGTTGTAGCGGTTGACCTGTACGACTCCCAGCGAGAAATTGATGCCTCGGGCTTCCAGCATGCGCGCGGTAGAGACGGCTTCGCCCAAGGTGCGCGGCTGGCGTGCCAGCCGCCCCCCCACAACGCCGATGGCGTAGGGGTTGAAGCCGGATTCCACCCGTGCCACGTGGCGCATGATCCCGACGGGCACAGCCAGGTTCTGAATCGTTGGACAGTCGAGCATGGTCAAAGGGAGATCATGTGTAGGCACATGGTTGTGCATGAGTGGCAATGCGAGGAAGATACATCCATGGATTGACTCAATGAAGCACAGAAGTATGCACCAAAACAACACGATTGTATCAATTGTGTATTTTGTAACGCTATACTGTACGCAAATTTTCCTTGAAAGTGAATCCTTTTGATGTGTATTGCACTTCGGGTTCAATTCTTTCTGTTTGCTATGTGGTTCAAACCTTCTCTTGCCCGGTGTGTGTCGGTTCTTCTTCCGGTGGTGGTTCTGGCAGGGTGCTCGGCCCCTCCGGCTCCTGCTTCCTTTGGTTCCAGCTGGAAGAAGGTCAATGCCTTCACCGTGGGGGTCGAGCGCATCCCCTTCTATCAGCCGCACGTCTATGGCGTGCGGGCCCTGGATGGCACCCTGCAGGGCACCCTGCATCGATGGGCGGCCGAATCGGGCAGCACTCTGGATTACCGCGCGAGTGCGGACTTCTCCCTCCCGCGTGAGGCGGGGCGCGTGAGATCAGAGAGCCTGGCCCAGGCGCTGGAAGCCCTTAATCGCATCTACGCACCCTATGGGATTGCGCTGTCCCAGGCAGGGGTGGGCAATGTCATCGTGGTACAGGACCTGTCTGCCGAGGGGGGGCATTCCCCTGCCCAGGGGGCAATGCCGCAGGACAGTTCCGGGGATCTGTCCTTTCCGGCGCCGGCCGTCTCGCGTCGTTCCGGAGTGGATGCCGTGCCTTCTGCTGCCCCGGCACTCGTGCCGACGCCTGTTTCCCCCACTCAACCGTGATCTTCAGAAACATGTTCACCCAACGTACGCGTCGGTCCGGAATGCCGACCGAAAAAGTGCTTCAGCAATCCCGCGATTTCGAGGTCAGTCTTTCGGAGATGAGCCGTCGCAGCGAGCGTCGGGCCTGGATGGTGGCCGGGGCATCGCTCGCCATGTCCCTCCTGCTGGGGGTGGGGTATCTGTTCGTGATGCCGCTCAAGGAACAGGTGCCCTATCTGGTGCTGGCCGATCCCTACAGGGGCACGAGCACCGTGGCGCGCATCGAGGCGCTCAATCCCGTCTATACGGCCAACGAGTTTCTCAACAAGAGCAATGTGGCGAACTTCGTGATCGCACGCGAATCCTATGACTGGGATATCACCAGCCGGCGTGACCGGCGGATGGTGTATTCCATGGCCACGGGGTCCGCGCTGGCCGAATACCGTGCGCTCTATGCCGAGGGCGGGGCCGAGAATCCCGACAAGGTCTATGGGCCGAATGCGTCACTGCGCATCCGTATCCTGAGCATCGTGCTCCAGGGGGGAAGTCAGGAGAAGCCTCCCTCGGCAGCTACCGTGCGGTTCGAGCGCTGGGTGTTCAATCGCGTGTCAGGCCAGTCCAAGTTCCTCGACACGCGCATAGCCAGCCTCAAGATCGGCTACGACCGGAATTTGCAGATGGCGGAGGAAGGACGCTATCTGAATCCGCTGGGCTTCCGGGTCTATGCCTATCGCACGGATCCGGATTCCTTCGGAGAGGCCACCTCTGCACAGCCGCCCGCGGCAGCCGTGACGCCGGGGGCCGGCGGCGCTGCGGCCGTTGCCGTGCCTGCGCAGCCCGCGGCCAGAACCACGCAGCCCGCCATGCCCGACCTCCCGGCCACACCGGCAGCACAACCCCGGACTTCCGGCAAATCGTGAGGACAGTGCCATGATGAAGCATCTTGCTCCTCTCCGTGTGCTTGCAGCGCTGGTTGTCGTTCTGGCTGGTGGCGGCGTCGCACACGCCGCCCCACTCAAGCAGTATGCCTATTCGCCCAATGCGGTCTATACGGTGCATGCGGGTCTGGGCATTGCCACCCAGATCGTGATCAGCCCCCGGGAAGAGGTCAAGGATTTCGGTACGGGATTCAGTGCGGCCTGGGATCTGGTGCGACGCGACAACGTCTTCTATCTGAAGCCCAAGTCGCCCCATGCGGAAACGAACATGTACATCCGCACGGACCGGCGCAACTACCTTTTCGATCTCCATGTGGTGGTCCGCAAGTGGAAGACCCTGGCGGAGGCCAAGCGGGCAGGGGTGGATTACCGGATCACGTTCACCTATCCGCAGGAACGGGATGAATCAGACCCTCGGGGGGCAGGCGAGCCGCGTCGTGCGGGAGGGCTGATTCAGCCTGTCTCGGAAAAGGTGCCCAACGGCAACTACGACTACGCAGCCGGTCGGGATTCCCAGTGGCTGGTGCCACGGCAGGTCTATGACGATGGCAAGTTCACCTACATCACGCTCGATCCGCATCAGATGCCTGGAGGTGGCATGCCATCGGTTTACGGCAAGAAGAAGGAAGATGGGGAGGAGTTTCTGGTGAATACACGCCAGGAGAAGGACAGACTCACGATCTTCGGTCTTTACGACTATCTCGTGCTGCGCCATGGCGACAGCGTGGTGGGGCTGCGCAGGAGCCATTCATGATGCCCATTCATTCTTCGCCTACCCAGCCTGCTTCCCCCGCTTCGGATCAGTCCGCTGCGCATGACCTGCCCCCGCTTGAGGAGGAGCCTCGGTTGCAGTATGGCGCCTCTCGCAAGCTCAATCGAAAGGCCATTCTGTTTCTGGCTGCTCTGGGCGTGATGGGCATGGGATTGCTGGCGTGGGGATTCAGTCAGTTCAGCCTCTTTGGAAAAAGGGAGCCAGCCAAGGCGGCCACGGAGCGGGTGGTGATTCCCGATGATCCGCCGATGCCCCCTGTGCCGGTGGCGCCGGCATCGGCGGCGCTGACTGGCGCCGCAGGCGGCATGTCTCCCCGAGGACAGGAAACGGCACCGCTGCCGGAAACCCCGCAGCCAGGCCAGGCCATTGCGCTGGCTGCTCCGGGGGGATCGGCAGCCCCCGCACAGGGGGGACGTGCCCGGGGAGCGGGGCAGGGTGCCGTGGCGCCATGGGCCGCGCAGGCTGGAAATCCTGGTACAGCGGCCCATGGGGAGGGGGATGCCCTGAGCCGCCAGCGTGCCGGTTCGTCCGGTCTGGTCATGAATGCGGCCTCTCCGGCCGACGACCGGAATGCCTTTCAGGTGGCACGCGGGAGTGTGAGCCGTCTGGCACACGCCGATTATCTGCTGACCAGGGGCACCTATATCCGCTGCGTGCTGGAGACGCGCATCGTCACGGATATCTCCGGGTATGCCTCCTGTGTGGTCACCGAGCCTGTCTATTCCACGACAGGGCGGCATGTGCTCATTCCGCGTGGTTCCAAGATCTCCGGACAGTACAAGCTCGACGGCGTGGAAACCGGACGGGTGGGAGCCGTCTGGGAGCGAGTGCTTACGCCCAATGGTCTGGATGTTGCGCTGGGCAGTCCAGGCGTCGATGGTCTGGGTGGCGCAGGGCACCCTGGGCATGTGGATCGGCACTGGGGCAGTCGTCTGACGGGGGCGTTGCTGGTGAGCATGATGGGGGATCTGGTGCAGATCGAATCCAACCGGTTCGTCTCGGACAGCGCCAAAACGACGACCACGCTGTCGGGTGTCAATGGAACTGCAGTGCAGCAGGTCAATCCCTATCAGACGCAGACCGCAGCCACGCTGCAGCAGTTTGCGCAGAATGCCGTGACGCAGGCGGCGAACCGCCGAGCCACCGTGACGATCAATCAGGGGACGCTGATCAACATCTATGCCTCCCGCGACATCGATTTTTCAGCGGTGATGCAGTAATGGACATGCCTTGCACCGATGCCAGCGAAGGTCCGCTGGCACATGTTTCTCTGGACTTTCTGAACTACCAGTACGAGGTGCTGGGTATCAGGGAGGTGCTGGAGCGAACCGATGTGACCGAAATCTGTGTCAATAGTCCTGGCCATATCTACATCGAGAGCGCCCAGGGCTGGCAGCGGCTGGAGGTGCCTGCCCTGACCTTCGAGCGTGCGCGCCAGTTTTGCACCACGGTGGTCAACGAGAGCAATACCGGGCAGCGCATCACGGAAACCGATCCTGTGGTGTCGCTCACGTTTCCATCGGGGCAGCGCGCACAGTTCGTCATACCGCCTGCCGTGGAGGCGGGCAAGGTGTCGATCACCATCCGCCAACCGTCCCGGCGGACCAAGACGCTCGCGCAGTATGCGGACGACGGATTCTTTGATCGCATCGTGGAATCTGCAACGCAGCTCTCTCCCATGGATCAGGAGCTGCTGGAGCTCAAGCAGGCGCACAGCTATTCGGCGTTCTTTCGACAGGCGGTGAACTACCGGAAGAACATCGTGGTGGCCGGAGCCACCGGCAGTGGCAAGACCACCTTCATGAAGTCGCTGGTCCACCATATTCCGGATGAGGAGCGACTCATCACCATCGAGGATGCGCGCGAGCTGTTCATCGCGCAGCCCAATGTCGTGCACCTGCTGTATTCCAAGGGGGGGCAGAGTACGGCCAACGTCAGCGCCAAGACCTGCATGGAGGCCTGCCTGCGCATGAAGCCGGACCGCATCATTCTGGCGGAGCTGCGCGGGGACGAGTCGTTCTACTTCATCCGCAACTGCGCATCCGGGCACCCGGGGTCGATCACCAGCTGCCATGCGGGGAGCATCCACCAGACATGGGATCAGCTCGCACTGATGGTCAAGGCATCTCCCGAGGGCTCGGGGCTGGAATTCAATGTCATCAAGCGGCTGCTGATGCAGACCATCGATGTGATCGTGCACATACAGGCCCATGCGGGGGAGCGCTATATCACCGGAATTGATTTCGATCCGCAGCGGCGACTCAAATGGCAGCAGGAAGCATGAGGACGCATGTCTCGAACGATGGCCGCCCCCAGTCGGCGGAAAGGGCATCCAGGACATCTTCCCTGCGTTGCAGGATGCTGGGGGGAGCCCTTCTGGCCATGGTTCTGTCCGAAGGCGCACAGGCGGCCTATCCGTTGCAGGGCAAGTGGCGTTGCACGGCTCCAGCCATTCATGTGCCTGCCCATGCAGGGGTGCCGGCCGGTACGCTGCATCAGCGCACCGCCTACGCGGCCGATGCCGAGGGACATTGGAACAGCAACTCGGTCATCGACTATGTGGGCAACAGGGCGTCTGGCGCGGTTTCTGCCCGCTATCGCGTGCTGACTGCGGCGCGCGGCATGGGTTCAGTCCGCGGGGGGGATGTGCTGGAGGTGGTGCAGCACTATCGGCTTCTCCGGCCGTTTGACCAGTCTTCGCAATTCGCCATTGCGGGCGGGCCGCATATCAATGCACTGCTTCTGCAGGCGGTCAGCCACCATGGCATCCGTCGCTATCGTCTGGCAAAGCTGACCGCGCAGTCCTATCGCCTGGTGCCATGGTCAGCAGGCAAGACGCTGTCGGGGCCCGTCATCGAGTGTGTGCGTGTCGAGGGGGCGAAGTGAGGGCGGTATAGGCCGCTGTCCTGTCGTGTGGCCGGTTTCCCCAGCAAGGAGAGCGGGCCTTTTCCGAAATCAGACTCTGAGGAGTAGAGGTATGTCGTCGAGCCGTCGTGTGTGGGGCAGCATCTTGCTGGCAGGAGGGAGTGTGCTGGGCGTAGGGATGTCCCTGGCCGGAGAGGTCAGAAATCCCTCGGCCGTGGTGCCGATCGACAGCTATCTGGCGCGAGCGAGCCGGCCGTATGCGGCTCGGGAGCTGTACGCCCATGTCGATATGACGCAGAAAGTGCCGGAGATTCGGGTGGCG
Source organism: Brachymonas moutaii (nom. illeg.) (assembly GCF_049977365.1). NCBI lineage: Bacteria > Pseudomonadati > Pseudomonadota > Betaproteobacteria > Burkholderiales > Comamonadaceae > Allobrachymonas > Brachymonas moutaii (nom. illeg.). The sequence continues at coordinate 11,413 of NZ_JBNGEN010000005.1, forward strand.
CGACTGGAGATGGCCTATGCCAGCGGCACGTCGGCCAGCCAGATCTGTCAGGCCTATCAGAAAGCGCTCGTTTCCCGGTTCGGGAGCGGAGGCGCCATCAGCAACAGCGTGAATTGTCAGCCGTATCCACTGGCCGAGGGAGAGAGCCGGGTACGGACCGTGTTTGTGGCGCATTACCCGCGGCCGAGCCGTCTGGTGGCCGAGACGGTGGCTGCCATGTTCACTGTGTGCCGGCCGGCACAGCTCTATGACGCCAGTCGGCATGTGTGCTACTACCCTGCGGATACCACTGACTCGGGCAACTGATCACGCCTGACATGGCCTCGCCATTGCGCGTGGGTCTGGGCCCTCTCCCGAGGGCAGCACGCGTGCTGCATCAGCTGCCTTGCGTCGGCACCGCACGTGCAGCGCGCCGGTGCGGAGCCGATGTGCGGGCCGCATGGGAAGAAGTCCGGCTGGAAGCGCTGCTGCCTGGGGGGACTGCGGCGATGGTTGTGGCCGTGGGGACGGTGGTGAGGTGCTGGCTGACCTGCTGCAGGAGCGCGTCGTCGAGCTGGTTGGCGAGGGCTGCGAGGCGCAGGTGGTTGAGAACCTGGGTGTTGCGGGCTTCCGCGAGGGCCAGCACGCTCTGGGCATGGGCGCTTTCGGCTGCCAGCAGGTCGAGGGTGGAGCGGTCCCCGAGGGTATGGCCCATGCGGGTGGCATCGAGCCGGGAATGCATGGCCTGGCGGGCCTGTGCGAGGGCCTGCAGGCGGGCCTGTCCGGCCTGGAGCCCCCACCAGGCGGCCTCGACCTGGCGGTCGATCTGCTGCTGGGTGGCGTCGAGCTGGGCCTGGGCCTTTTCGCGCAGGCGTATGGCTTCCTGCTGCTGGGCGCTGGCCATGCCGCCGGTATAGAGCGGAATGGTGATTTGCACGCCGATCATGCGGTTGGTGTTGCGGGTGGTGGCGCCAGAGCCGAAGTCGCCGCTGCCGGTGAGTTTGTCCTGCCCTGCCTGGGCGACCAGATCGACGGACATGCCCGCCATGGGGGCCTGCTTGCGGACGTTCTGGCGTGCCATTTCCAGGGCCTGGCGCAGGCTGATGAGCTGCAGGTTCCGGGAGTGGGCTGCATCGAGCCATGTGGCGAGAGTGCCGGAGGGAGCGCGGGCGATCCAGGTGGAGTCGGTGGGCAGCAGGGCCGTGGGGGATGCCATGCCGGTGCTGTCGGCCAGGGCCTGCCTGCGCACGTTCAGATCGAGCATGGCAGCGGCGATCTGGGCCTGGATGCCGGAGTTTTCGGCGTCGGCTTCATGGGTGTCGGTGACGGGGGCGTTGCCCAGGCGGAAGCGTTCGTGGGCTTCCTGCGTGGTGCGCGCCACGGATTGCTGCTGCACGCCCAGCACGCGCACGCGCTCTTCGGCCAGGGCCAGGGCCAGGTAGCGCTCGGCGGTCTGGAGCATGGTGTCGGTGCGTGCAGCCTGCCAGGCGGTGTCGCCCATGTCGGCCGAAAGAGCGAGCTGGGCACGCTGGGCCGAGCGTGCAGGGCTGAAGAGGGGCTGCTGGAGCGTGACGCCCCAGCGGGTGGCGGTGCCGTCGGTGACGGAGGTGGCAAAGTTGGCCTGGGTCATGGGCCCCATGCCGGGAGCGGAGAACTGGGCGCCTTCCATGCGGGTGGAGCCGGCGCCCCAGCCGGCACCGGCGTTGACGAAGACGGAGGGTTTCCACAGTGCGGCCGCTTGGTCGCGGCGGGTCTGGGCCGCCGCCTGATCGGCACGGGCCACGTCGAGCTGGCGGTCATGCTGGGTGGCTGCCTGCCAGGCCTGCATCAGGGTGAGGGTCTGTCCCCGCGGCAGCGGGGTGACGGCCGGGGTGGACTGGCCCCATGCCGGCAGGGTGACGGTGGTGGCCAGTGCCAGGGCGAGGGCGCCGAGGGGGCGGGCCGGTTGCCAGGATGTCATGCGGTACTCCGTGTGTAGAGCGGTCTCAGGTGGGATCGGCGGGCTTGTGGAGCCGCGTGATGCCGAGCAGACCCAGGATGTATTTCTCGTAGATGGGCTCGGCGTTGCCGGTCTTCATCTTGTTGAGGAAGTATTTCTCGAAGGCGATCTTGCCGAGGTGCACCCACTTGCCCTTGCGGAACCAGCTCACGTTGCGCGGCGGGATCTGGGGCAGGGCGACGAAGGCGGCGCCGGTGTCGCCCATGTCGGCCAGGCAGATGGCGTTCCAGGTGGCGGTGGCGTCGGCAGTGCCGCCGGTGAGGTCGGCGACGATGTTGTGGGTGATGGCGCTGATCATGGTCTCGATCATGTAGCCGGTCTTGGGGGCGCCGGTGGGCACGGGCGTGGCCTCGACCGGCGGAATGGCCACGCAGACCCCGGCCGAGAAGATGTTGCGGTAGGCCTTGCTGCGCTGGAACTCGTCGATGAGCACAAAGCCGCGCGGGTTGCACAGCCCCGGCACAGCGGCCACGGCTTCCACGCCCCTGAAGGCGGGCAGCATCATGGACAGGCGGAAGGGGACGTCGTGCTCGCGGAGGACCTGGCCGTTGTCGTCGAGCTGCTCCACATGGAGCGAGCCGTCGTCGACGCGGGTGGTGCGTGCGTTGGTGATCCAGCGAATGTCCTGGCTGCGCAGCTCGCTTTCGAGCATGCTCTTGCTGTCCCCTACGCCGCCCAGGCCCAGATGGCCGATGTAGGGTTCGCTGGTGACGTAGGTGATGGGGACCTGGTGGCGCAGCTTGCGGCGGCGCAGATCGGCCGCCACCACGAAGGCGAACTCATAGGCCGGGCCGAAGCAGCTGGCGCCGGGCATGGCGCCGATGACGATGGGGCCGGGCTGGGTCAGGAACTGCTGGTAGTCGGCCCAGAAGCGTTCGGCGTGGTCCACCGTGCAGATGGAGTGCGTGTGTCCTCCCAGCGGGCCGGAGCCGGGCACCTCCTCGAAGGCGAGCCGTGGCCCGGTGGCGATGACGAGATAGTCGTAGGACAGGGTCTGGCCGTTGTCGAGCGTCAGGGTGCTGGACAGGGCGTCGATCGCGCGGACGGCACTGGCAATGAAGCCGATGTGCTTGCGTGCGAGCAGGGGCTCCAGGGCGAGGACGATGTCGTCGCGCTTGCGCCAGCCCACCGCGATCCAGGGGTTCGAGGGGACGAACTGGAAGTAGTCCACGGCACTGACGACCGTGACGCGGTGCTCTTCGGGCAGGGCAGAGCGCAGCTCGTAGGCGGCGGGAAGGCCGCCGAGTCCGGCTCCCATGATGACGATGTGGGCCATGGTTGTCTCCTTGTGGCTCTGGGTCAGGTGGCTTTGGCGCCGTGGTCGGCCTCTGTCGGGCCGTGGGGGGAAGTCGGGGACTCCGCATGTTGCCTGCGGTAGGCCACGTAATACAGGATCGGGATCACGACCAGCGTGAGGATGGTGGAGACGAAGATGCCGAAGATCAGGGAGATGGCCAAGCCATTGAAGATCGGGTCATCGAGGATGAAGAGTGCCCCGATCATGGCGGCGAGGCCCGTGAGCAGGATGGGCTGGGCCCGGGTGATGGCACTGTGGACGATGGCCTGCTCGAAGGGCACGCCCCGTGCCAGCTCCAGGCGGATGAAGTCGACCAGCAGGATGGAGTTGCGCACGATGATGCCGGCGAGCGCGATCATGCCGATCATGCTGGTGGCGGTGAACTGGGCGTGCAGCAGTGCGTGTCCCGGCATCACGCCGATGATGGTGAGCGGGATGGGGGCCATGATGATGAGGGGCACCAGGTACGAGCCGAACTGTGCCACCACCAGCAGGTAGATCAGGATCAGGCCCACCGCATAGGCGGCGCCCATGTCGCGGAAGGTTTCGTAGGTGATCTGCCATTCGCCATCCCACTTGACGGCATAGTTCCGGTAGGGGTCCTGCGGCTGGTGGATGAAGAACTCCTCGACCTTGCCTCCGTTGGGCGTGGCGATGTCGGCGAGGTGGCTGCGCATCTTGAACATGCCGTAGAGCGGGCTGTCGTTGCTGCCGGCCATGTCGCCGGTGACGAAGCTCACGGGCAGCAGGTCCTTGTGGTAGATGGTCTGCTCGCGCTGGCTGTCACTGGGGGTGACCAGCTCCCGGATGGGCACCAGCGTCCCGCTGGCACTGCGGACCTGCAGTTGCAGCAGGGTATCGAGGCTGCCCTGGGATTCGGCGGGCAGCTGCAGCACGGTGGGCACCGCGTAGCGGCTCTGGTCGTGCAGGAAGGTGGCTGCATCGCCCGAAAGACCGGCCCGCAGCGTGGTGACGATGGCCTGCTGCGGCACGCCCAGCTGCGCGGCCTTGCGGCGGTCGACGATGAGGTTGATCTTGGGTGCCTGGGCGGTGGTGGTGTCGTCCACGTCGACCACATTGGGCGTGTGCGTGAACACCTGGCGCAGGGCATGCACGATCTGCGCGCGGCCCTCGGGCTCGGGACCATAGACCTCGGCCACGATCGGGGAGAGCACGGGGGGCCCCGGCGGCACTTCGACGACCTTCACATTGGCACCGAAGCGGCGGGCGATTTCCTGCAGGTGGGGGCGCACGCGGGTGGCGATGGCGTGACTCTGCTCCTTGCGGTGGTGCTTGTCCACGAGGTTGACCTGCATGTCGCCCCGGTCGCCCTCGGCGCGCAGGTAGTACTGGCGCACCAGACCGTTGAAGTTGATGGGCGAGGCGGTGCCGGCGTAGGCCTGGTAGTTTTCCACTTCGGGCACTGTGACCAGGTAGGCGCCCATCTCGTGCATGACGGCGGCGGTCTTCTCGACCGGGGTGCCGGCAGGCATGTCCACCACGACCTGAAACTCGCTCTTGTTGTCGAACGGCAGCATCTTGAGCACCACCAGTCCCAGCGCAGGCAGGAGCATCGACACGGCAATCAGCCCGGCCACGGCCAGACCGAGCAGGCGGCGGTTGCGGCGCCCGCGCCGTGCGTCGAGCAGCGGGTCGAAAATGCGGTGAAAGATCGGGGTGAGCTTGCCGGTCAGCCCCTGGCCCTGTGCATGGCCGGCAGCCGCGTCGTGGCCGGAGGATGGCTTGAGCCACATGCGCGACAGCCACGGCGTGACGATGAAGGCAATGGTCAGCGACAGCAGCATGCCCATGCTCGCGTTGATGGGAATGGGGCTCATGTAGGGGCCCATGAGCCCGCTTACGAAGGCCATCGGCAGCAGGGCGGCAATGACGGTGAGGGTGGCCAGAATGGTGGGGCCGCCCACTTCGTCGACTGCGCCCGGAATGATCTCGCGCAGCGACTTGCCCGGTTCGAGCGCCTGATGGCGGTGGATGTTCTCGACCACCACGATGGCGTCATCCACCAGAATGCCGATCGAGAAGATCAGTGCGAACAGCGACACACGGTTGAGCGTGAACCCCCACGCCCATGACGCAAACAGCGTGACCGTGAGGGTCAGGATCACCGCAGTTCCCACGATGGCTGCCTCGCGCCGGCCTAGGGCAAAGAACACCAGGGCCACGACGGAGGCGGTGGCGAACAGCAGCTTCTCGATGAGCTTGGTGGCCTTGTCGTTGGCGGTGGCGCCGTAGTTGCGCGTCTCGGATACCTGCACGTCGGCAGGGATCACGGTGTTCTTGAGTTGATCCACGCGGGTCATGACGGCGTTGGCCACGTCGATGGCGTTCTCGCCCGGCTTCTTGGTGACGGCAATGGTCACGGCCGGAGACTCGGTGCCGGTGGCGGCGCTGGCCTGGCTGCCGGCGGAGTGCACGGGAGCGCCGTACCACACGTAGCGGGTGGGCGGCGGGGCACCGTCGCGGATGGTGGCCACCTCGCGCAGGAACACCGGCTTGCCTCCGCTGGAGCCCACGACCAGATCGGCCACTTCGTCGGCATTGTGCAGATACGGGCCCGATTCGAGCTCGATGGCGCGGTTGGCATGGAGCAGATCGCCGAGCGGCATGCCGAAATTGGCCCCTTCGAGTGCACGGTGCAGGTCCTGCACCGTCAGGCCCGACGCGGCCAGGCGTGCGGGATCGAGCTCGACCAGAATGGCATGACCCGGGCCGCCGAGGGTGGTGACCTCGCGGGTGCCGGGCACGCGCTTGAGATCGGCCTCGATGCTGTGGGCCACGCGTTCGAGGTCATAGGCACTGCTGTCGGGGCGCTGGCTGTGCAGGGTCAGGGCCACGATGGGCACGTCGTCGATGCCCTTGGGCTTGATGACCGGGGCCAGCACCCCGAGCCCCTTGGGCAGCCAGTCCGAATTGGCGCCCACGGTATCGTACAGACGCACCAGCGCATCGTTGCGCTTGACGCCGACCTTGAACTGCACGGTCAGCACCGCCACGCCCGAGCGCGACACGCTCATGACGTGGTCCACCCCCGTCATCTGCGAGAGCACCTGCTCGGCTGGTGTGGCGACGAGCGATTCCACGTCCTTCGCCGCTGCACCGGGGAAGGGGATGATGACGTTGGCCATCGTCACGTCGATCTGGGGTTCTTCCTCGCGGGGCGTTACCAGAATGGCGAACAGACCCAGCAGAAAGGCCACCAGGGCCAGGAGCGGGGTGATCTGGGCTGCCTCGAAGAAGGCGGCGATCCGGCCGGAGATGCCCAGGCGGGCCGTCTTGCCGGAGGTGTCGGGGGTGGGGGGCATGGCATCACGCATGGGAAAGGGTTCCGTGGGACGTCACTGTGCGCGGGCAGCGGCCTGCGGATCGGTCACGACCCGCTCGCCAGCCTGCAGGCCGGAGAGAATTTCCACCGTGTCGCCATGGGCGCGGCCCAGGCGCACCTGGCGCAGCAGGGGACGGCTGTTCTGGTCGAGCACGTAGAGTCCCGTCATTTCGGCGCGCCGCACGATGGCCTTGAGCGGCACCTGCAGGTTGTCGCCCGACAGCGCCATGCCTTCGGAGGCAGTGCCCTGCGGTAGCCAGAGGCGGGCGAACTGCCCGGGTGCCACGGCCAGACCGCCGGGCAGGGTGGCGCGCACCTGCTGCGTCATGCTGCGGGGATCGACCGTGGGCAGAATCTCGACCCGGATGGGGGTGACCATGCGGCCTGCAATGTCCACGCGCGCCTGTGCCACGCTCACCTGGCGCAAGGCCGAAGCCGGCACCTGGGCCGTCACGCGCAGGGCTGCAGGATCGTACAGGGTGAGCAGGGGGCGCCCCGGCATGGCCATGTCGCCCTGCTCGACCGCCACGGCCGATACCACACCCGCATAGGGCGCACGGATGACATGGAAGCCGGAGGTGGTCTGTGCGGCCGTGGCCTGTGCGGCAGCGGCCTTGTAGGCAGCCTCCGCATGTTCGAGGGCCGCCTTGCTGATGTACTGGCGGGCATAGAGCTGGCGCTTGCGTTCCAGGTCGCGGGCTGCGACTTCCTGCTGCGCGCGCCCCGCGATGCTGGCCTGGTCGGCGGCCCGGGCATCGAGCCGGGCCAGCACCTCGCCAGCCTGCACGCGCTGACCCGCCTTGACCGGCAGACTGAGCACGGCACCAGGCACCTGGGCTGCCACGGTGGTCTGGCGCACGGCCTCGACCTGCCCTTCGTAGGACACCTGTCCGGCTGCATGGGAGGCCTGCACGGCCACGGCCGCCAGCGAGGCACGGGCGGGCGCATCGGCACTCTGGGCCACGTGGTACATCCACGGCGCGAGCAGGCCTGCTGCCGCCACTGCAAGGGAAAGACGCTTCATGTAATTGCACTCCATGCGCAGGACCGGTGTTTCGGTGATGCGCGGATCATATAACAAGTTACGTAATTGATTGAATAGCAGGATAATGCCGGACAGCCGCCGCAGGATGTCCGTGTCGCGTAGACCGGCCGTGCCGGTGTCCCCCGGTACGCCACAGCCATGCGGTGCGCTGGGGGTGCTTGCGAGTGTTCCTGATTTTTCTGTCCATTTCCATTCCCATGCCCCCGAGTTTTCCAGTGCTTCCCATGGATCGGCTGCCGCCTGAGGCACTCCAGCGGGTGGCAGGCTACTTTCAGGCGCTCGCCGAGCCCATGCGGCTGGAACTGCTCAATGCGCTGCGGGGCGGGGAGCGGAGCGTGGGCGAGCTCGCGCGGCTCGTGGGCACGAGCACGGCCAACGCCTCGCGGCATCTGGCCCTGATGGCGCAGCGGGGGCTGGTGAGCCGTACGGCCCGGGGCACCAGCGTGTATTGCGCGATCGCCGACGACACCGTGTACGAGCTGTGCGATCTGGTCTGCGGCCGCATGGCGGCCCAGCGGCAGCTGGGGGCTCTGTCACAGACAGAAGAGCTGCAGGCGCAGCCCAGGGCACCGGCTGAGCGACAGGCCTAGGCCCATCGGTCGACTCCGCAGGATCAGACGGGCCGGAAAGAAAACAAGGAGCCTGAATCGCGTGGCGATGGGGCAGGCTCTGGCGTGGCCGTTGCCGCCAGGCGCATCGTCCCCGCGCGCAGGCGCACGCTGCGCGCGCTCACCCTCGTATTCCCATGGACGTTCAGTGAGGCATGCCGGGGAAGCCACCGCCGCCGAGGCCGCTCATGTCTCCCCCCATGAGACCCTTGAGTCCCTTCATGCCGCCCATGCGGCGCATCATCTTCATGAGGCCGCCGCCCTTCATCTTCTTCATCATGTCGCGCATCTGCTCGAATTCCTTGAGCAGGCGGTTGACTTCCTGCACCTGCACGCCGGCCCCCGTGGCAATGCGGCGCTTGCGGCTGGCCTTGATGAGCTCGGGCTTTCTGCGCTCCAGCGCGGTCATGCTGGAGATGATGCCTTCCTTGCGGCGGATGTCCTTTTCGGCGCGTTCGAGGTCGGTGCTCGTGGCCTTGGCGCTGATCTGGGCGGGCAGCTTGTCCATGAGGCTGGAGAGCCCGCCCATCTGCTTCATCTGCTGGAGCTGGCCGAGGAAGTCGTTGAGGTCGAAGCTGTCGCCGCTCTTGACCTTGGCGGCGAGTTTCTGGGCGGCCTGCAGGTCGACACCTGCGGTCACCTGCTCGACCAGGGCCACGATGTCGCCCATGCCGAGGATGCGGCCGGCGTGCCGTTCGGCATCGAAGAGCTCCAGCCCGTCCATCTTCTCGCTCACGCCTGCGAACTTGATGGGGGCCTGGGCAATCTGGCGCACCGACAGGGCTGCACCGCCGCGGGCGTCGCCGTCGAGCTTGGTGAGCACCACCCCTGTGAGGGGCAGGGTCTCCTTGAAGGCGCGGGCGGTGTTGGCGGCATCCTGGCCCTGCATGGCGTCGACGACCAGCAGGGTCTCCACCGGGTGGATGGCCGTGTGCAGGGCCTTGATTTCAGCCATCAGGGGTTCGTCGATGGCCAGGCGGCCGGCCGTGTCGACGAGCAGCACGTCGATGTAGTGCCTGCGGGCGTAGTCGAGCGCGGCAAGGGCGATGTCGACCGGCTTCTGGTCCGGAGTGCTGGGGAACCACTCCGCTCCGACCTGTTCGGTGACGGTGCGCAGCTGCTCGATGGCGGCGGGGCGGTACACGTCGCCCGAGACGGTGAGCACCTTCTTGCGGCGCTTCTCGATGAGGTATTTGGCGAGCTTGGCGGTGGTGGTGGTCTTGCCCGCGCCCTGCAGGCCCGCCATCAGGATGACGGCCGGGGGCTGCACCGCGAGATTGAGGTCGCTCACCCCCTCGCCCATGGTGGCGGCCAGCTCCCGGTTGACGATGCCCACGAGCGCCTGGCCAGGCTTGAGGCTGCCGAGCACCTCCTGCCCCATGGCCTTGTCCTTGACGCGGGCGATGAAGTCGCGCACGACCGGCAGAGCCACGTCGGCCTCCAGCAGGGCCATGCGCACCTCGCGCAGCATGTCGGAGACGTTGCCTTCGGTGATGCGCGCCTGGCCGCTGAGGTTCTTGACGAGGCGAGAGAGTTTGTCGGTAAGTGCGGAGGCCATGGATGGGGCGAGGAGAAAGAGACTGCGTGCAGCAGGGCAGGGTGGGCAGCCGTGCGGCAGCGCAAGCCTGTCGAAAGGGGGGAATCAACCGCGGAATCGGCCGCCATGGCGGCGGCGGGACGGGATAAACTGTAGCCATGATTGTAGCCAGTGCCCAGTCCTACGTGTCCCTCTTTACCCTCGCAAGCGCTGCGGCCTATCTGCTGGCCGCCACCTTGACGCATGTGCGCGAGCATATCGGTCGCAGCGGTGCGGTAGCGCTTGCCATTGCCTGGGGCTGTCAGGCCGTGGCGCTGTGGCTGGGGCTCACGCAGCCGCCGCGCTTCGGATTCGGGCCGGCGCTGTCGATGACGGCCTGGTGGGCACTCCTGGTGTATGCCGTGGAGAGCCGTACCTACTCCCTGCTGCAGCTGCGCTGGCGGCTGGCACTGGTGGGGGCGGTGACGGTGATGCTGGCCTGGCTGTTCCCGGGCAACGAGCTGCATCCGCATGCCTCCGAATGGCTGCCGCTGCACCTGATGCTGGGCATGGCATCGTATGGGCTGCTGGCGGTGGCGGTGCTGCACGCCTGGCTCATGGGGCGAGCCGAGCGCCATATGCGCCTGGGCGGCGGGCTGCTGCAGCCCACCGAGGGGAACGGCCAGCACGGGCAACTGCCCCTCATGACGCTGGAGCGGTTGACGTTCCGGTTCGTGCTGCTGGCCTTCATACTGCTCACGGTGACGATTGCCCAGGGGTGGATCTTCGGCGAGCAGCTGTATGGCGGCGCGGCCGTGGGCAGCCTGCGCTGGAATCACAAGACGGTGTTTTCCGTGCTCTCGTGGCTGGTGCTGGCGGTTCTGCTCGCAGGCCGCTACCGCTTCGGCTGGCGCGGGCAGCGTTCGGTGCGCATGATCTATCTGGGCGGAATCCTGCTGCTGCTGGCCTATGTGGGGTCGAGCTTCGTGCTCGAAGTGCTGCTTCACCGTCCGGCCGAATGATCTCCGTCGGAGGACAGCCATGAAGTTCCTGGTGGTGCTGGTCGTGGTCTGGGTGGTCTACCGGATATGGGGCCCCCATGCCCATCGCAGGTTTCCGCCTTCGGCCGGGCGCACGGCGGGGGCAGGGCCACGCCCGCAGACTGCGCGTGTGGCCGGTCCGCAGGACATGGTGCCCTGCGCGCGCTGCGGGCTGCACGTGCCCCGCCAGGAGGCGGTACAGGCCCACGGGCAGAGCTTTTGCTGCACCGAGCATGCCGAGGCAGGGGCCGTGCCCCCGGCGTCCCAGGATGCGCGACGCCCATGAGGGAGCGGCCCGACCCCTCCTTTCTGGACGAGTCCTCGGCACACGAGCCTGAGGTGGTGGCCCAGGCCGACATGCAGGCTGCGGCAGACGAGGGCACCTGGGTGCAGGCACAGCTGACGGCCGACGAGCTTCCGCGCGCCTTCAGCGAGGAGTTTGCCGCTGGGCGCATCTGGCTCGGCTTCATGACGGCACGCCTGATGATTGCCATTCTGGTGCTGGCGCTCCTGCTCATGGCGCGCGGTGTCGATGGCATGGGAAGCAGCCGGGGCTGGGTGGGTCTGGTCGTCTTTTTCGTGGCCTACATGGCAGCGACGGCGTTCGCGCGGTTCCGCATGGCACCGGTGCGTCTCGGGGCCGATTTCGAGCAGTACTGGCCCTATACCGTGGGGCTCGATCTCGCGGTCTATTTCGTGATCGGCTGGGCTGAGCCGGCGGGATCCTCGGTGAGCTATTTTCCGCTGCTGGCGCTGCCGCCGCTGGTGTGCGCGGTGCTCGGCACCTGGCGCATGACGGCACTCAGCGCCCTGCTGGCGGGCCTGCTCATCAGTCTGGGGAGCTGGCATGTGGGCGCGCTCATGGGCAGCGGGGGCTGGATGTTCCTGGCGCAGATGACGGTGTACCTGTGCGTGATGCTGCTGGTGAGCTGGGCGCTGCATCTGCTGGCGCGCAATCTGGGCATTCAGCAGCTGCGCTCCTACGAGAACCAGCGCCTTGCCCGGCTGCGGGGGCGCATCAACGATCTGGTCGTGCAGAATGTGCCGGACGGGGTGATGGTCGTCAGTGCCAACGGGCGCATCCGGGCCACCAACCGCACGGCCCTGTCCATGCTGCACCTGCCGCTCACGAGCCGGCTGCCTGGACAGTTCATGCAGGACATCGAGGCCCTGCAGCCCCTGACCGACCTGGTGCGGCAGAGCTTTCGCGGAGGGCAGGGCCTGTCTTCCGAGGTGCTGCTGATGACGTCCGACGATGCCACGGTCCACCTCATGGTGCGCACGGTGCTTTCTCACGATCAGCGCGCGGACCGCACCGAGCGCATGTGCCTGCTGTATCTGCAGGACATGCAGGTGCTCCAGCAGCAGGTGCGCACCGAGAAGCTGGCGGCCATGGGGCGCATGTCGGCCGCCGTGGCCCATGAGATCCGCAATCCTCTGGCCGCCATTTCGCAGGCTTCTCAGCTGCTCGACGAGGAGCTCGACCAGCCACTGCAGAAGAAGCTCAGCGGCATGGTGCTGACCCATGTGGAGCGGCTGGGGCGGATCGTGCGCGATGTGCTCGACATCTCGCGCATGGAGCCTACCTCCATCGACCAGGTGGCCGCCCTGCGCCTCGACGAGGTCGTCGAGCGGCTGGCCCGCGAATGGCGGGATCAGCACAGGATCGAGCCCGGCAGCGCCGCAACGCGCCTGTGCCTGGGGGCTCCTGACATCTGGGTGCGCTTCGATCCGGAACACCTGCGCCGCATCCTCGTCAATCTGCTCGACAACGCATGGCGCTATGCAGATGCCACCCCGCTGCCGCGTGTCGTGCTGAGCACCAGCATGGATGGCCCCCACTTGGCCCGTGTGCAGGTATGGAGCACCGGGACCGCCCTCGATGCCGCGCTGCAGGCACGTCTGTTCGAGCCCTTCGCCTCGGGGCACAGCCGCTCTACCGGGCTGGGCCTCTACATCTGTCGCGAGCTGGCACAGCGCTATGGCGCCGATGTGCACTACCAGCGGCTCGTGCTGGCGCAGACGCCGCACCTGCCGCTCAAGGGGCTGCCGGACGGGGAGGGCAATGCCTTCCATCTGCTCATGCCTGCCCAGGGGTCGCCCACGGCAGGACCTGCGCCGTTGGGCTCCGCCGGGCCTGCCTCGTCCTTCTTCTGACCCTCCCTCAAGGAACTCTCTGCCTCATGAACATGCCCGCTCCCCGCATCCTCGTGGTCGATGACGAGCCCGATCTGCGCGCGCTCTACGAGATCACCCTCATGCGCGCCGGCTACCAGGTTTTCACGGCCGAGGATATGGAAGGTGCCCGTGCCTTGCTGCGCAGCCAGCAGTTCGATCTGCTCATCACCGACATGCGCCTGCCCGACGGACTGGGGCTGGAGCTGCTCGAACAGCTGCACGCCGCGCACCGGCCCGAGCGGGCGCTGGTCATCACGGCCTACGGCTCGGCCGACAATGCCGTGCGGGCCCTCAAGGCCGGAGCCTTTGACTATCTCACCAAGCCCGTCAATCTCGATCAGTTCCGGCGGGTGGTGGCCGCCGCCCTGCAGGCGGGCCCGGTCGGCAGTTCCATGCAGGAAGAGCCTGCCCCGAAGACCGGCGAGCGGCCTCTTCCATCGGTGCTGCCGCAGGGAGGAGCCTCCCCTTCTGCGCAGCCTGCCATGTCTGGGGCTACCGCTGCTTCCGCCTCGCAGGAGAGCCGAACGGCCGAGCCCTGGCCCGCCGCCCTCGACGGCATGGTGGGCTCCGGGCCTGCCATGCGGCAGCTCAAGTCCACCCTCGTCAAGGTGGCGCCCAGCATGGCTCCCGTGCTCATTCTCGGCGAGTCCGGCTCGGGCAAGGAGCTGGTCGCGCGTGGCCTGCATGCCTGCAGCCACCGGGCCAAGGGGCCCTTCGTGGCCGTGAACTGCGGAGCCATTCCCGAGGCCTTGCTGGAGGCCGAATTCTTTGGCGCCCGCAAGGGCTCCTATACCGGTGCGGTGGCAGACCGCGAGGGGTTCTTCCGGCTTGCCGACGGCGGCACCCTGTTCCTCGACGAGATCGGCGATCTGCCGCTGGCCATGCAGGCCAAACTTCTGCGCGTCATCCAGGAGCGGCAGGTCCGGCCCCTGGGTGGGGCCCAGGAAGAGCCCGTCGATGTCCGCATCGTGAGCGCCACCCACCAGAATCTGGCCGACATGGTGCAGTCCGGCACCTTCCGGCAGGATCTCTACTACCGGCTCAATGTCATCGATGTGCGGGTGCCGCCCCTGCGCGAACGGCGCGAGGATATTCCAGCCCTCTGCCAGGCCCTGCTGCGGCGCATTGCAGGAGGACAGGGACAGCAGCAGATTCCCGTGCTGGAGCCGGACTTCCTCGCCCGGCTGCAGGCTCTGCCGCTGCCCGGCAATGTCCGCGAGCTGGAAAACACCCTCCATCGCTGCTGGGCCCTGAGCGACGGGCATATCCTGCGGGCCGATCTGCTCGATGGCTTGCCCAGCGCACATGCTCCCACGGCAGCCGGGCTGCCCGCTGCCGTCGTTCCTTCGTCACCGCAGGGCGATCGTGCACACCCTGCGGCGGGACCTCAGGGGACTGCCTTCCGGGTGGGCGCGGGGGCAGGAATGGTCCGCGAGCCCCAGCCGCCACGCGCCGACGAGGTTCCGCTGCCCTGCGATCTGGCGGGATTCGTCGACGCTCACGAACGTGCCCTCTTGCTGCGCGCCCTGCACAGCACCCAGTTCAACCGCACGGCCGCAGCTGCGCTGCTAGGGCTCAACCTGCGGCAGATCCGCTACCGCATGGAGCGGCTGGGCATTGCCGATGATGGCCGCAGCGGCCCCCATGGAGAAACCGCATGAGCCGGCGCCACGCCCATCCCATCGATGCCCCTGCCCACTGGCAGGACGGCTGGCTCTCGGGCGTGCGGCATCTGCCGTCGCCCAACTTCGGCCCGCGCCCTGCGGGAGCCAGCATCGACCTGCTGGTGGTGCACTCCATCAGCCTGCCGCCGGGCGTGTACGGAGGCCCGGAAATCGCCCAGCTCTTCACCAACACGCTCGACTGGGACGCCCATCCCTACTTCCAGCAGATCCGGGGGCTGGAGGTGTCTTCCCATTTCGTGATTCGCCGGGACGGCAGCGTGTGCCAGTTCGTGAGTGCGGATGACCGCGCCTGGCACGCGGGCCGCTCACACTGGCGCGGCCGGGACAACTGCAACGACGATTCCATCGGCATCGAGCTCGAAGGGCTGGAAGACACTCCCTTTGAACCGGCGCAGTACGCGGCCCTGGTTCGACTGGGGCAGGCGCTCGTGCAGCATTACCCGATCCGCTGGGTGGCCGGACACCAGCACATCGCGCCAGGACGCAAGGCCGATCCCGGCAGCGCCTTCGACTGGCTCCAGCTCGCCCGCCTCACCGGCTGGCCCGATGCCTGGTTTCCTCCCGGCGTGCTGCCTGCTCCTGAGGTGCGCCGCTGATCCGGCGCACGGCGGCGCATGGGGGAAAGACGACGGCCCTTCAGCGCAGACGCTGCATCACATCGATGAAGGCGGCTTCCATGTCGGCCACAGCCAGCGGCTGTCCTTCGAGCAGCTTCTCCAGGCAATGGAGAAACAGGCCGTCGAGCCCCACATACAGACGCTCGCACGCGGCCTTTTCATCCGAAGCCACATGGCGCATCAAGTCGACGAGACGCTGTTCGATGGACATCACCATGGGCGCAAAGACATCGTTGAAAGTGCTCTGGATACGGATGTCGTACCACAGCCGGTGGGTGGCGGCATCCGTGGTCAGGGTTCTGGCCAGGTGCCGGGCCAGAAGCTCCATGCGGGCCTCGGGAGCGGAGAGCGTCTGCAGCACGGCGTCCACGCTGGTGATGAATCCGTCCTTGTAGCGCGTGACACAGTCGATCAGCAGATGATCCTTGTCCTCGAAGTAGTAATGCAGCAGCCCGAGCGACAGGCCGGCCTGTTCCGCAATGTCGCGCATGGACGTATTGGCGTAGCCATAGCGGCCCAGGGCCACCAGGGCGCTGTCGGCCAGCTGCCGCTTGCGGGCGTCCCGCTTGGAGGCCTTGGCCGAGGCACGGGCCTTGAGTTTGTTGGAAGAGGGTTCGATCATGGGCTTCAGGCCGGAAAGGGCGCGCCGTCATGTCAGCCTCTGCGGCAGGACTCCTGAGCGAATCGCCTGTGCAGAGTCTGCGCCTGACGCCAGGGAGACAAGGCAGGGAAAACGTGGGCATGCCACGTACGAACCGGACTTTCAGCGGTTCAAACCATGAAAAAGTACCTGAATCCCCCGCATTGGGCGAAATTTTAGGGCGCGAGCGCAGCCAGGTTGCGCATGCAGGGGGAAGCCCCGGAGCTGTCTGGCCGGGTGAATCGGTACTTTGTCACGAAAATCGCGCAGCTTCCGGTCGGGCCTCGGCTGGAAGGAATCCGCAGAGGGGATCTCCGGCCCCTGCGCCGTACCGGCTCCCCCGGCAGTCCGGCAGTATGATGCGGAATCGCTGTCTGCGCCGGAGGCACGGGGACGGGAGCATGGCTCGATGCGGCCCCGGCATCCTCCGGGCAGCGCATTTCCACGGCACACAGGAGAAACAATGGTCACCACACGAAAAACCGCCCATGCCACCCCCGCGACTCCGGCGGCGCAGGCTGCCGATACCCTGCAGCACGAAGCCGCAGCCCTGAAAGCCACCGTCAAGAAGAAGGCTGGCAAGGCGGCAGAAGCCGTCAAGGAAGCCGCTGCCGCAGGTGTCGAGCAGGTGCGTGTGCGCGCTGCACGCGCCCGTACCCGGGTGGCGCAATCCGAGACCGCGCTGGCACGGGAAGTGACGCGAGATACCCGGGCCGCCGAAGCCGCTGCAGCCACCGGTGCACGCACCGTTCGTCGCAGGGTGAAGGAAGCGGCGGCCACCGTGGCGGCCGAGGCGCAGGACGTGGTCGATACCGTGACTGACAAGGCGCAGGTCGTCGAGCGTGCCGTGAAGCGGAAGGTGCGTGCGGCCGAACGGACTGTGCGCGAAGCCCAGGCCGCCACGAAGCGTGAGGCAGCCGAATTCGAAAAGGAAGTGCTGGCAGGGGTAGCCGAGCAGCCCGCGCCGCGCAAGTCGCGTGCCTCCAAGCCCAAGGCCGAAGGAGCGGCTGCGGCCCCCAGGGCCACTCCTGCCGCAGACACTGCCAAATCCGCACGCCGCAGCAGCAAGGTCGCTGCAGCTCCGGCCACGGCAGCAAGCTCCTGGCCCTTCCCCACCGGCATCAAGCCCTGAGTCGCTGCGGAGAGCAGTGTCACCCGGTCCTGGTGCCATGGGGCCGCGAGCCCTGTGCAGGGGGCTCTGCAGTCCTCTGCACATCCCTCCACACGCAGGGGCTGTGGAGGACAGGCGTCAGAAGGCCGCCACGTCCTCGGGATCGATGTGGTAGTTCTGCGGGCCCCGGTGGGCGATCTTGCGGGCGCCCATGTAGTTGCCGAGCCGTGCGGCGCGGGTGAGGGGCCAGCCACGTTCCAGGCCCACCATCAGGGCGCCGCGCCAGGCGTCGCCACATCCCGTCGGATCCACGATCTCGCTGGCCTGGAAGGGTTCGACCACGGTGGTTTCGCCGCCCGTCCAGATTTCGCAGCCACGTCCCGACAGGGTCACGATCAGCCCCCGGAGCCGTGAGGCCAGGGCTGCGCGCTCCAGTCCGGTCTTCTCGCACAGCAGGAAGGCCTCGTACTCATTGAGCGTGAGCCAGGTGGCCTGGTCGATCAGGGCATGGAGCTCATCGCCCGCAAACTGCGAAATGGCCTGTCCGGGATCGAAGACAAAGGGAATGCCCGCCCGGTGCAGCTGCTGGGCATGCTCCTGCATGGCCTGCTTGCCATCCGGCGAAACGATGGCCACCGTGGCGCCCGTGTCGAGCGGCATGGTGTTGAGGTGGGCCTCGGCCATGGCACCCGGGTGGAAGGCCGTGAACTGGTTCTGGCGCCGGTCCGTCACGATCACGCACTGTGCGGTGTAGCACTCCGGCAGCACGGCAATATGGTCTGTGGCGATGCCGAGCTGGCGCAGCCGTTCGAGGTAGTTGCCGCCATCCTGGCCGATCGAGGCCACCGGAATCGGCTCTCCGCCGAGCTGCTTGACGGCATAGGCCACGTTGGCAGCACATCCCCCGAAGTCGCTGCGCATGCGAGGCGTCAGGAAGGAGACATTGAGTTTGTCGATCTGATCGGAGAGGATATGGTCGGCAAAGTGGCCGTCGAATTCCATGAGCACGTCGAAGGCCATGGAGCCGGAAATCAGAATAGGCATGGGGCAGGAAGAAAAGAAAAGGAAACAGGGGCCGTGCAGCCCTCTCAGGGATAGAACACGGCCACGCGATAGTTGTTCACGGCCTGATCGGCGCCGGCCGGACGGGGCACACGCACAATGAGCGTGTTGCTCCATTCGCCCTTGGGCGGCAGGACCTCGGGGGCCAGCAGATCTTCCGGCGTGGCCACGCGCCGATACAGGACCTTGCCGTCGGTGTTGAGCAGCACGATCTCGGCCGCTGGCATGGCCACGGGGTGCGTGCCCGTGTTGCGCAGCGTGAGGCCCAGGCGGAAATGGGTATCGTCGAGCTTGCGCAGGCTGTTGTTGTCGATGACGACGGACTCGATGTGCTTCCAGGGCTTGATGGTGCAGCCGAAGCGGGCACAGGCCGGCTCCAGGACGGCGCGCAGAAGGGGAGAGCGGGCATCGAGCATGTCGCGCTGCTGGTAGATCACCTGTCCTGCGAGCAGGACCGTGCCCGCCACGACGCCGGCCCCCAGGCCGAGGCGCACGGGCAGGCTGTGCCAGCGTGCCTTGCGGCGCGCGCGTTGCACGAAATCGGGCTCCTCGTCGTCCGTGTCGGGTATGAGGGTGTCGGGCGACAGCTCGGACGCAGGTGTCCCAGAGGCTTCTGGCGCGGTATCGGTCTCGGTGCTTCCTGGCACGAAGTGCGCTTGGTCGAGGCTGGAACCGGCCGTATCGATCTCGGCAGGCGCAGCCTCCTGGGGCGAGATGCCCGCATCGAAGTCGATGTGCAGAAGTCCATGGCCAGGTTGCCGGCTGCGACGCCGGGCCAGACGTGCTGCGCGTGTGTCGGGAACCGGCTGTGTTGTCAGCGCATCGGCAGAAGGGGCGCCGACAGACGGTGACGGATCGGCTGCAGGCTCCAGGACCGGCTCGGTGCGCAGAGGCTCTTTTTCTTCCGCCTCGGAAGTGGCCGGGAGTTCGTGGCGCACCGTCGCAGGTTCGGGCAAGGGCGCCGCGGTCGCAGCGGTCGGCAGAGCCTCCTGGGGAGCCTGCGGCAGCTTGGGGGCCGGCTGCAGGATTTCGACCGGCTCGGTTCTTTCCCCGGCTGCTTCCATCCCATCGTGCGGCATGGCGGCGGGGATTGCGCCGGCACGCCGGTCACGCGCCAGGGACCAGACCGCCGGCACTGTGGCCGCATGTGCAGAAGTGACCAGCTGGGGATCGCCGAGAGAAGACTGCGGCGCGGGCGCAGGACGTTCTGTGCGAGGTGCTTCTTCCGCTGCTGCACCTGCTTCGCCCTCGAGCGCCGGAGTCGGAGTCGGAGTCGGAGTCGGAGTCGGAGTCGGAGTCGGAGTCGGAGTCGGAGTCGGAGCGAGCAGTACCTTCAACAGGGCATCGAGGCCCTCGGTAGCCTCCGGCATGGGGATGACGGGCGGCTTGGCAGGCGCAACCGGCGATGCGGGGGGCCGAGGCACCTCTGCTGCAGCCGGTGCGATCGAAGGCGCTGGCTCCATGACCGGCTCGTCTGTGGGAGCAGGGCGGTCGGTCGCAGGGAGAGGCGCAGCGGTGAGCACCGGCGTCCGTTCTGCCGCGGCGGCTGCAGCTGGCGTGGCATGCACGTCCGGCAGCGCTGTTTTCAGGGCTTCAGGCGCTGCGTCGATGGCGGGGGCAGGAGCGGGAACCGCTTCGACAGTGTGTGTGGGCTGCGCTGGCGGCGGCGGAGCTGTCTGTGCCGAAGGGGAGGGCACCGTGGTCGGGGCCGGACTTTCTCCTTCGTCCGCGTCGTCCGGGAGGGCATGCAGGGTGGTGTAGGCCATGTACACATGGCTGCACTTGCCGCATCTCACCCAGCCGTTGGCGATGTGCAGCTGGTCCGGGACAATCCGGAAGGAAGTACCGCAGTGGGGGCAGTGGGAGACAAATCGCATCGTGTTGCCGATTGTAGGTCAGCAGCGTGTCTGCCCGGGCCGCTGGATGCGGGGCTCAGGCGCGGGTGGGCTTGGGCGCGGTAGCCGTCATGAGGATCCAGCCGTCTTCGCGGTCTGTCACCTGCAGGGACACGTAGGGCGCGTAGGCCTGCTGGAGCTCCTCGGCCTGGCGTTCCAGAATGCCGGCCAGCACCAGGTGGCCACCGGCCTGCAGGTGGCTGCACAGCAGGGGAGCGAGCACCTTGAGCGGGGTGGCCAGAATGTTGGCGATCACGGTCTGGTAGGCCGCAGCCGGCGGATCCACCAGGTCGGGCAGCCCGGCACGCAGGGTCACATGGTTGGCCGCAGCATTGGCCAGCGTGGATTCGACGGCAGCGGGGTCGATGTCCACCGCATCGATGGGATGGGCGCCGAAGAGGGCCGCCCCGATGGCCAGAATGCCGGAGCCGCAGCCATAATCCAGCACATGGCCGAGCTCGGCGGCATGGTGGGCGATCCAGCGCAGGCACATGCGCGTGGTGGGATGGGTGCCGGTGCCGAAGGCGAGTCCGGGATCGAGCCGCATGATCTGGCGGGCTTCGGCCGGGGCTTCATGCCAGCTCGGCACGATCCAGAAGGTGGGCGTGATGTCGACCGGAGCAAACTGCGATTGCGTCAGCCGCACCCAGTCCTGATCGGGCACTGCACGCACGTCGACCACCTGGCTGCCGGCAAAGAAGTCCTGCAGCTGCAGCAGCCGGGCCGCCTCGCGGGCCGCCTCTTCCTGGCGGAACAGGGCCACCAGGACGGAGCGGTCCCAGCTCTCCCGGGGGGCGGGCATGCCAGGTTCCCCGAACAGGGGCTGCTCGGACTCGGTCTGGGCGTCGGCATCTTCCACCGACACGCTCAGGGCGTCCAGGGCATCCAGGGCATCGCAGAGCGTCTCGACTTGGGCTTCGGGGCTGAGCAGGCGGAGTTCAAACATGGCAGAAACGTGCAGAACCTCCCGGGGGAGGCAGGGGCAGAAAGGAAAAGACCCTGGCGCGTCGCCGGACACCTGCCCAGGGGGGCAGCGTCCTGCAGCCGCGCAGGGTCACGGAGCATCAGCGGTCGCGGTGCTGCAGCCACTCTTCGAGATAGTGGATGTTGGTGCCGCCTTCCAGGAAGCGCGCATCCACCATCAGCTCGCGGTGCAGGGGGATGTTGGTGTTGATGCCCTCGATCACGGTCTCGCTCAGGGCCGTGCGCATGCGTGCAATGGCCTGTTCGCGGGTGTCGCCATGGGCAATGATCTTGCCGATCATGGAGTCGTAGTTGGAGGGGACGAAATAGTTGTTGTAGACATGGCTGTCGACCCGGATGCCGGGGCCGCCCGGGGCATGCCACTGCGTGATCCGCCCGGGAGAGGGCAGGCACTTGTAGGGGTCTTCGGCGTTGATGCGGCATTCGATGGCATGGCCGCGCAGCTGGATGTGCCGCTGGGCAAAGGGCAGCTTCTCGCCGGCCGCCACCAGGATCTGGGTGCGCACGATGTCGATGCCGGTGATTTTCTCGGTCACGGGATGTTCCACCTGCACGCGGGTGTTCATCTCGATGAAGTAGAACTCGCCGTTCTCGTACAGGAATTCGAAGGTACCCGCTCCCCGGTAGCCGATCTTCTTGCAGGCTGCGACGCAGCGTTCGCCGATGCGCTCGATGAGGCGGCGGGGAATGCCGTGTGCCGGTGCTTCCTCGATCACCTTCTGGTGGCGGCGCTGCATCGAGCAGTCGCGCTCGCCGAGGTAGACCGCGTTGCGGTGCGTGTCGGCCATCACCTGGATCTCGATGTGACGGGGGTTCTGGAGGAACTTCTCCATGTAGACCGAGGGGTTGCCGAAGGCCGTGCCGGCCTCTGCCTTGGTCATGGCCACGGCGTTGACCAGGGCTGCTTCGGTGTGCACCACGCGCATGCCGCGTCCGCCGCCGCCGCCCGATGCCTTGATGATGACGGGATAGCCGATCTGGCGGGCAATGCGCTTGATGGCGGCCGGATCATCGGGCAATTCGCCGTCGGAGCCCGGCACGCAAGGCACACCGGCCTTGATCATGGCCTGCTTGGCAGACACCTTGTCGCCCATCAGACGGATGGATTCGGCAGTGGGGCCGATGAAGGTGAAGCCGCTTTTCTCGACCCGCTCGGCAAAGTCGGCGTTCTCGCTCAGGAAGCCGTAGCCGGGGTGAATGGCCTCGGCGTCCGTGACTTCGGCCGCAGAGATCAGGGCAGGCATGTTCAGGTAGCTCTGCGAGGACGGCGCCGGGCCGATGCAGATGGCTTCATCGGCCAGCTTGATGTACTTGGCGTCGCGATCGGCCTCGGAATAGACCATGACGGCCTTGATGCCCATTTCCTTGCAGGCGCGCTGGACGCGCAGGGCGATTTCGCCGCGATTGGCGATCAGGATTTTCTTGAACATAGGGAGGATTTCCTCGGGACGAGTCCTTCTGGGGCGTCCGGCATGGAGCGCCGGAATACCGGGAAAACGGCACCAGGCAGAGGGCGGGGGAGCTGTATGCCTGCGGCGGTCCGCGAAATGTCCCGGCAGACCCTGGCCCCGAGCCTGGCGCTCTTTTCTCGCGGCACGTCCGAAGGAAGGAGTGCCGCGCATGTCGACCGCAAGGCCCGATCACAGGCCGGCAGGCGGAGAGGGAGCGAACGGGGCGGGCGCATGGAGAATGCCTGCCGGAAGGACGGTGGGCCCGTCTTATTCGATGATGAACAGGGTCTGGCCGAATTCCACCGTGTCCCCGTTCTCGCACAGGATCTGCTTGACCACGCCGGACTTGTCGGCTTCGATCTCGTTGAGGATCTTCATGGCCTCGACGATGCACAGCGGGTCGCCTTCCTTCACCGTGCTGCCCACTTCCACGAACGGGTCGGAGCCGGGGCTGCTGGCACGGTAGAACGTGCCCACCATCGGAGACTTGACCTGATGGCCGCTGGGCTGTTCGGGCTCGGCGGCGGCTGGAGCCGCTGCGGGGGCCGCAGCAGGAGCTGCAGCGGCCGGAAGAGCTGCAGGCACCGGCATCATGGCCGGCATGACGGCCTGTACGGCACCGCCGCCCTTGACGATGCGGACCTTGCCTTCGGCTTCGGTGATTTCGAGTTCGGAGACGTTGGATTCAGACACCAGGTCGATGAGTGTCTTGAGTTTGCGTAGATCCATGATGAGGATGTTCCAGACAAAAGAGGAGGGTGAACCAATGGGGTGAATGTAACGCAAATCAGGAAATTTGCGTCTTTTGTGGGCTACTTTCCCTTATTTTTCATCTATCTTCCATCGTGCATGGCCGGGGTGGAGAGGGTAATGGACAGGAATCTTGCGTGGAGTTCGCGCCTTTTGGAACGGATTTGGTGCCTTGAATCGCGTGATTTCAGGATTTTTCGGTGGTGACCCAGTGATTGAGCTGCTTGGGGTGGAGCTGCCCCAGATGGCGGTCCGCAATGGCACCGCTCGCGTCGAAAAGCACGCTGAAGGGCAGGGAGCCCTGGGTATCTCCCAGAGCGCGCGCCAGGTCCAGCCCTTCGTCGCCCGCCAGTGCGATGGGGAACGGCATGGGGTGGCGCGCCAGAAAACGCCGGACGGCATCGGGCCGATCCACGGCCAGACCCAGAACTTGCCAGCCGTTGGTCTGATGATGCCGGTAGAACTCGGCAAGCAGGGGCATTTCCTGTACGCAGGGCGGGCACCAGCTGGCCCAGAAGTTGAGCAGCAGGGGGCGGCCCTTGAAGGTGCGCACAGCCAGGGGCGTGCCGTCGGGGGTGGGGAATGAGCGCTCCCACCAGTCGGCCTTGGGAATCGGAGCCAGGCCTGCGGCAGGAGAGGGCGGATCACGCCGGAGCCATGCCACAGAGCCTGCGGCGGCGAGGGCCGCCACGGCCACGCCGGCACCCAGCATCGTTCGCCGTGAAGGGCGGGGGAGAGGGCGTTCGTCTGTCATGCAGCATCCTCCTGCAGTCGGGCTGCCAGCTGGGCGGCTGTGCCGCGGGGTTTGCGGCGGGCCTGGTCGGGCTGGAGGGCGCCGCGCTGCGCTCTGCCGTCGTTGACCAGCAGGTGCACGCCCACATCTTCCCCGAGTTCGGGGCACCAGGCGTGCAGGCTCAGTGCATCCACGTCCGTCCCGTGCAGACCGGTGACGCGGGTCACCTCGTAGTCCAGATTCTGGTTGATGAGGGTGAGCTCGACGGCCTTGGGGTCGTCCGAGAAGAGCTGGAGATAGATGTCGTTGAGCCGTGTGGCGGTGCCGTGCCAGATGGCGCCGCCGATGAGGGGGGCGTATTCGGCGAGCCGTTCCATCCACTGCAGTGCCAGCTGCCTGAGGGCTGCCAGCTCGGTGGGCTGCGTATCGGCGCAGAAGACGGCCAGATACTCGCGGACAGCGGCTTCGAGGAGCAGGTTGTCCGGCAGCGGGGTGCGGGGCGACAGCTTGAGCTGCCGGAGCGCGCGCTGCTTGGCGGCGCCGTAATCGAGCCCTTCCTCGACCACCAGACGGGCTGCGGTGGCGGTCAGGGTGTCCAGGGAGATGTCATGCATGATGCAGGCCTCCCGTGACGGGGAAATGGGCACAGGGAGCCTGCTGGGGCACCTGTGCCGGGAGGAGATCAGCCCGCGAGTCGGGCCAGCAGTTTGTCATGGATGCCTCCGAAGCCTCCATTGCTCATGCAGAGAATGTGGTCTCCCGGGCGGGCGGCGGCGGCCACCTGCTCGACCAGTGCGGCAATGTCGCCGGCTACCTGGGCACGGGAACCCATGGGGGCCAGCGCTTCGGCAGCGTCCCAGTCGAGCCCGCCCGCGTGGCAGAACGCCAGGTCTGCCTCTTCCAGGCTCCAGGGCAGTTGCGACTTCATGGTGCCGAGCTTCATGGTGTTGCTGCGAGGCTCGAAGACGGCCAGGATGCGGTCCTGGCGACGGCCTTCGGCGTCGAGGCGGCGGCGCAGACCATCGACCGTGGTGCGGATGGCCGTGGGATGGTGGGCGAAGTCGTCGTAGACGGTGATGGTGCCGCCGGCGCGTGCCACGGTGCCGCGCACTTCCATGCGGCGGCGGGCATTGGCGAACTGCCCCAGGGCGGCTGCGGCCGTGTGCGGATCGACCCCCACGTGGGCAGCGGCAGCGATGGCGGCGAGCGCATTGCGCTGGTTGTGCATGCCGGTCATGCCCCATTGCACATGGCCGACGATCTGTCCCCGGTGGAGCACGTCGAAGTCATGGGGTTCGCCCTGGGCGGTGTAGTCGCTGTCGGGTGCGCCGAAGCGGCTCACTTCGCTCCAGCAGCCCATGTCGAGCACGCGGGCCAGGGAGGCTTCGAGGCCATTGACCACGACGCGGCCGGTAGAGGGGACGGTGCGCACAAGGTGGTGAAACTGGCGCTCGATGGCAGCCAGATCGTCGAAGATGTCGGCGTGGTCGAATTCCAGGTTGTTGAGCACGGCGGTGCGCGGCCGGTAGTGCACGAACTTGCTGCGCTTGTCGAAGAAGGCGGTGTCGTACTCGTCGGCCTCGATGACGAAGTAGCTGCGGGCATGTCCCGGGGCCAGATGTCCGAGGCGGGCGGAGACCCCGAAGTTGAGAGGGACGCCGCCGACGAGGAAGCCGGGGGTGAGTCCGGCCGATTCCAGAATCCAGGCCAGCATGGAGGTGGTGGTGGTCTTGCCGTGCGTGCCTGCCACGGCCAGCACATGGCGGCCCTGCAGGACGTTTTCGGCCAGCCACTGCGGGCCGCTGGTGTAGGGCAGGCCCTGATCGAGGATGGCTTCCATGAGCGGAAACCTGGGGCTGCCGTCGGCATGGTGCACGCGGCTCACGACGTTGCCGATCACGTAGATGTCGGGCTGCAGGGCGGTCTGGCTGGCATCGAACCCTTCGATGAGGTCGATGCCGAGCGCCCGCAGCTGGTCGCTCATGGGGGGATAGACACCGGCATCGCAGCCGGTGACCGTGTGTCCGGCCTCACGGGCCAGCGCCGCGACACCTCCCATGAAGGTGCCGCAAATGCCAAGAATGTGGATATGCATGGTTGGGCATTGTAGGCGCTGGCCGTGCCGGACGCGGGATGACGGCGGCGGTCTTCCCGCGGTCGGTGTGCGCTCAGCGCGGACCGAAGGCCGCTTCGAAGATGCCGACGATTTCGGTGTGTCCAGCCTGTACCGGGTTGGTCAGGCCACAGACGTCCTTGAGCGCATTGGCGGCCAGCGTGTCGAAGTCGTCGCGCTTGACGCCGAGTTCTTCCAGCGACTTGGGAATGCCGACGATGTCAGCCAGCTTCTTGATGGCAGGGATGGTGTCGAGTCCGGCCAGGTCGGGATTGTTGTCCTGCAGCAGGGTGCCGATTTCTCCGAGCTTGCCACCGGCAGCCTGAAGGTTGAAGGCCTGCACATGGGGCAGCAGCAGGGCGTTGCACACGCCGTGGGGCAGGTTGTAGAAGCCGCCGAGCTGGTGGGCCATGGCATGCACATAGCCAAGGGAGGCATTGTTGAAGGCCATGCCGGCGAGAAACTGGGCGTAGGCCATCTGTTCGCGGGCTTCCTTGTTGTGGGGTTCCTTGACGGCCACGGGCAGGTAGCGGGCAATCAGCGCCACGGCCTTGACGGCGCAGGCATCGGTGATGGGCGATGCGGCGGTGGAGACGTAGGCTTCGACGGCGTGGGTGAGGGCGTCCATGCCCGTGGCGGCGGTCAGGCCTGCGGGCATGCCTTCCATGAGCTCGGGGTCGTTGACCGACATGAAGGGCGTGACGTGCTTGTCGACGATGGCCATCTTCACGTGGCGGCTCTCGTCGGTGATGATGGTGAAGCGGGTCATCTCGGACGCGGTGCCGGCCGTGGTGTTGATGGCCAGCAGCGGCAGCTGCGGCTTGGCAGACTTGTCGAGCCCTTCGTAATCGGCGATGGCACCGCCGTTGCTGGCGACCAGGGCCACGCCCTTGGCGCAGTCATGGGCGGAACCGCCACCCAGGGAGATCACCAGGTCGCACTGGGCTTCGTGCAGCATGGCAAGGCCGGCATTGACGTTGCCGATGGTGGGGTTGGGCTGCACGCCGTCGAAGACGGTGCTGGCAATGCCCTTGGCGGTCAGCTTGTCGGCCAGGGTCTGGGCCAGGCCCATGCGGGCGAGCGCGGCATCGGTGACGATGAGCGCCTTGCGGAAGCCGCTTTCACCCAGCTGGCGGACGGCCTCGTCGAGGGCGCCTGCGCCGAGCAGGTTGTTGGAGGGCATGAAGAATTGCGACAGTGCCATGTTCAGTTCCTGTAGGGGTAAGTAGGAAGGAAAGAGGAAGGACACTTCGGAGGCATGGCTGACGCCGCACCGGCGCGGAAGCGCGAGGGATCACCTCGGTTCCGCGGCATGCGGCAGGATCGCTGAACTGCGCCAACCCTGGGTCCGGAGCGCCCGGGTCCACCCCTGTGCACCGGGTGGCGGGCAGGAGGGACGGAGGCCGCACGGAGCATATCGCCGCGCGGCACGGGAGCACCTGACGGAGATCAGGCGATCAGAAGAAGCCCAGCTTGTTTTCGCTGTAGCTCACCAGCAGGTTCTTGGTCTGCTGATAGTGGTCGAGCATCATCTTGTGGGTTTCGCGGCCCAGGCCCGATTCCTTGTAGCCACCGAACGCAGCGTGGGCGGGGTAGGCGTGGTAGCAGTTGGTCCACACGCGGCCGGCCTTGATGGAGCGGCCCATGCGGTAGGCCAGATTTCCGTTGCGGGTCCACACGCCGGCGCCCAGGCCATACTGGGTGTCGTTGGCGATCGACAGGGCTTCGGCCTCGTCGCGGAAGGTGGTCACGGCGAGCACGGGGCCGAAGATTTCCTCCTGGAAGATGCGCATCTTGTTGTGCCCCTTGAACAGGGTCGGCTGGATGTAGTAGCCGCCAGCCAGGTCACCGGGCAGCTGCGCCGGGGCGCCACCGCACAGGACCTGGGCGCCTTCTTCCTTGCCGAGCTCCAGGTAGGAGGAAATCTTGTCGAGCTGCATCTGGCTGGCCTGGGCACCGATCATGGTCTCGGTGTCGAGCGGGTTGCCCTGCTTGATGGCAGCCACCCGCGGCAGGCAGCGTTCCATGAATCGGTCGTAGATCGATTCCTGAATCAGGGCACGGGACGGGCAGGTGCACACTTCGCCCTGGTTGAAGGCGAACAGCACCAGTCCTTCGATGGCCTTGTCGAGGTAGGCGTCGTCGCGCGCCATGATGTCCTCGAAGAAGATGTTGGGCGACTTGCCTCCCAGTTCCAGCGTGGCAGGGATCAGGTTGCCGGCAGCGGCCTGTGCGATCACGCGACCCGTGGCGGTGGAGCCGGTGAAGGCGATCTTGGCAATGCGCTTGCTGGTGGCCAGCGGCATGCCGGCTTCGCGCCCGAAGCCATTGACCACGTTGAGCACGCCCGGGGGCAGCAGGTCGGCGATGAGTTCGACCAGCACCAGGATGGAGGTGGGGGTCGATTCGGCGGGCTTGAGCACCACGCAGTTGCCGGCCCCAATGGCAGGGGCCAGTTTCCAGGCGGCCATCAGCAGCGGGAAGTTCCAGGGAATGATCTGGCCGACCACGCCCAGAGGTTCATGGTAGTGGTAGGCCACCGTGTTCTCGTCGATGTCCGACATGTTGCCTTCCTGTGCGCGCAGGCAGCCGGCAAAGTAGCGGAAATGGTCGGCAGAGAGGGGGACGTCGGCGTTGAGCGTTTCGCGGATCGGCTTGCCGTTGTCCACCGTTTCGGCGTAGGCCAGCTTCTCCAGGTTCTGTTCGATGCGGTCCGCAATCTTGAGCAGGATGTTGCTGCGGTCGGCAGCGGGGGTCTTGCCCCACTGGTCGGCAGCGGCATGGGCGGCATCCAGGGCCAGCTCGACGTCCTCGGCGGTGGAGCGTGCGGCCTGGCAGTAGACCTGTCCCGTCACCGGGGTGATGTTGTCGAAGTATTCGCCCTTGACCGGAGGCGTCCACTTGCCGCCGATGAAGTTGTCGTACTTGGCCTTGAACTGGACGGGCGCGCTGGGCTGGCCGGGGTAGGAATAGATCATGGATGTCTCCTGTTTGAGGTTGTGCTTGTCGCCGTCGGCGGACTGCGGGAGTCCGCTGCGGCTGCGGCCCATCGAGCAACAGGCGTGCCAGTTCGAGCAATCCAAGGGAAATTCCGGACACTCCTCTATAAGACTTGGTTTTCACATGGAGAATCTGGTTTTCACATCGACTTCGATGAACACCATTCTGTGCCATGAGTGTCTTGAATGAGGACGGGTGTGTCATAAGTGAACATGGCGCATCTGTGTCATGCACGGGCTGCAGCGCAGACAGTCCCATGGCGGGGGTTTACCCGTTTGGATGCGGCGCGGGCCCATGCTAGGATGCCGCCGAAACGGCGCCCGACAGGGCGGACGAGGACCCTACCATGCCCATCATGACCTCCCGAGACGAAGCGAGCCTGCAGCAGGCCCGCCGGATGCTGCAGCAACGCGGGGCGCTGCCTGAGGGGGTGTTGCCCGACACCCTGGGATATGTGTCGCGTTCATGGAACCGCAGCGCTGCAGCGGGCCTGCACGCGGGGCTGGACCCCCAGCGTGGACTGCCCGTGAGCCGCTTCGAGCTGGCCCAGGCCACCGAGCGCCAGCACGAGCTCTTGGCGCATGCACGGCCGGTCATGGAATATCTGCACGGCCAGATGCGTGACAGCAGCAGCATGGTCATCCTGGCAGACGAGGCCGGACTCCTGCTGCATGCCCTGGGCGATGCCCGGTTTCTCGACCGTGCCCAGCGCGTGGCGCTGATGCCTGGCGCATCCTGGCATGAGACCCACCGCGGCACCAATGCCATCGGCACCGCGCTGGCCGAAGGGGTGCCCATCGCGGTCCATGGGGCCGAGCATTTTCTGGAGTGCAACGGCTTTCTCACCTGCGCGGCGGCGCCGGTCACCGGGCCTGATGGCCGCATTCTGGGGGTGCTCGACATTTCCGGCGAGCGCAGCAACCGCCATCCACATACCTTCAGCATGGTGCGGGCGGCAACGCAGATGATCGAGAACCGCCTGTTCGAGGCGCGTCACGGCAGCCATGTGCGGCTGCATTTCCATCCTCTGCCCGAAGGCATCGGCACCATCGCAGAAGGGGTCATTGCGCTCGATGAAACGCACCACATCGTGGGGGCCAACCAGGCGGCCCTGGCGTTTCTGGGACTCGATACCCACAAGCTCGGGCGGGTGTCGCTCGAACAGGTGTTCGACACCACGACCGAGCAGATGCTGGCCCGGGAGCGCCGGCAGCCTCAGGTGGTGTTTGCCCTGCATCTGCGGGGGCGGCAGCCCGCGGTACAGATTCTGCATGCGCGGGTGATGCTTCCAGCCCAGGGGGGGCTGCGTGGAGAGGTCGTGATCGACCAGTCCGTGCCGTCGTCTGCACCCCAGGACGAACTCGCCCGGCTCGACACCGGCGATGCGGACTGGCATGTGCTGATCGGCAAGGCCCGCAAGATGCTCGGGCAGCCCATACCGCTGCTTCTGCACGGCGAATCCGGCACCGGCAAGGAAGTGCTGGCCAAGGCCCTGCACCGCAGCGGTCCTCGCAGTGCGCAGACCCTGGTGGCGGTGAACTGTGCAGCCCTGCCCGAGCACCTCATCGAAGCCGAACTCTTTGGCTATGCTCCCGGCGCCTATACGGGAGCCCGGCGCGAAGGAGCTCCCGGACGCATCCGGGAGGCCCATCGCGGCACGCTTTTCCTCGACGAGATCGGCGACATGCCGCTGTCGCTGCAGACACGGTTGCTGCGCGTGCTGCAGGACCGGCAGGTCGTCCCTCTGGGCGGCGGACAGCCCATCGCCGTCGACTTTGCCCTCATCTGCGCCACCCATCGCGACCTTAAGCAAGAGGTGGCCGCCGGGCGCTTCCGGGCCGACCTGTACTGGCGGCTCAATGGGCTGACCCTGCATCTGCCGCCCTTGCGCGTACGCAAGGATCTGTCGACCCTCATGGCGCGCATGCTGGCCGACATGGCTCCACGGCGCGACATCGCGCTCGCACCGGAGCTGCAGCAGGCCTTCGAGGCCTATGGCTGGCCAGGCAACCTGCGCCAGCTCGACAACGTGCTGCGCACGGCCGTGGCCCTGCTCGGGGATGCCTCCTGCATCGAACGCGAGCACCTGCCCGATGACCTGCTGCCCGAACTTGACGCTGCGCGGTTCCCGGAAGAGCGAGAGGGCAGCCCCTCCGCGTCCCTGCACGCAGCAGAGTGCCCCGAGGTGCTCGACGATGCGGCGGTGTCGGGACTGGCGTCTTCGCCTGTGGAGCCGATCACCCTGGCTGCCCTGACCCTGGCTGCGGTGGAACAGGCCCTGCAGGCTGCAGACGGCAATGTGTCACTCGCCGCGCGCCGGCTCGGCGTCAGCCGCAACACCCTCTATCGCCGCCTGCGCCAGCGCGATGACGCAGAACAGCCTCCCGCCTGATTTCCTCCATTGGAGAGGGGGCACAGAGGGAGACAGCAGGGCTGGATTCGTGTGCCATCCGCGCTGCAGCGACGACTAGGAATGCGGCGCCGTGCGCGTGCCGGGGATGGCAGGAGCCGGC
Organism: Brachymonas moutaii (nom. illeg.); assembly: GCF_049977365.1. Taxonomy (NCBI): domain Bacteria; kingdom Pseudomonadati; phylum Pseudomonadota; class Betaproteobacteria; order Burkholderiales; family Comamonadaceae; genus Allobrachymonas; species Brachymonas moutaii (nom. illeg.). The sequence continues at coordinate 42,972 of NZ_JBNGEN010000005.1, forward strand.
GGACAGAAAGTGACCGAGGCCATGGTGGCGTCGATCAGGATCACCTCCTGATCGAGTGCCGCGTGGGCAGCGCTGGCAAAGGCGCGGGCCCACTCTGGATCGGCAAACCCCTGCCTGCCTGCCGCCTGGGCCACGCACACCACCTTGTCCGCATTGAGCACCTTGCCCGAACGGCGCAAGGGCTCGCAGGCATACCGAATGAATTCGCGGTCGAGCCATGCGCGCGCAGCCCTGGGATCCATGGGCTGCGCCTGATCGAGCGGAAAGGTGAAGGCGTGCTGCGCATCGAAGCGCACGGACAGTTCACTGTGCATCGTGGAACTCCTCACAGGAATGCTCCACTGGGCGGAGCGAGGCATCGAAAAGGCCAACAGGCCCTCAGGCCAGCTTAGCAGCGCCCAGATCCTCTCTTGCCCTTCGCAGGCTCGGGAATTACCCTTGGGAGCCAAGCCTCGCAGCAGACCGCAGGCACGCGATACGCGAGCCGCTCTGCTGCGGAGGTCCTGTGCCTTCAGCCTTTCTTGTGGGCCTTGCGGCGAGCCTCCACGGCATTGGAAAGCACCTGCAGCGCCTGGATGGAGTCATCCCAGCCGATGCAGGCATCGGTGATGCTCTTGCCGTATTCGAGCTGGGCAGGATCGTCCTTGCCAGGGGTGAACTTCTGGGCTCCCTCATGGATGTTGCTCTCGATCATCACCCCGAAGACCTGCGTGGACCCCGCAGCCATCTGGCGAGCGATCTCGCGCACCACTTCGAGCTGCTTCTCGTGCTTCTTGCTGCTGTTGGCATGGCTGCAGTCCACCATGACGGTCGGACGCAGGTGCGCTGCTTCCAGATCTCTGCAGGCCGCCTGCACGCTGGCTTCGTCATAGTTGGGTGCCTTGCCGCCGCGCAGAATGACGTGGCAATCCTCGTTGCCCGATGTGTGCACGATGGCCACCTGACCGTTCTTGTGTACCGACAGGAAGTGGTGCCCGCGCGAGGCCGCCTGGATGGCATCGGTGGCGATCTTGAGATTGCCGTCCGTGCCGTTCTTGAAGCCGATCGGAGCCGACAGCCCGCTGGCCAGCTCACGGTGCACCTGGCTCTCTGTGGTGCGGGCACCGATGGCGCCCCAGCTGATGAGGTCGCCGATGTACTGGGGAGAAATCACGTCCAGGAATTCGCTTGCAGCCGGAAGACCCAGCCGGTTGATCTCGATGAGCAGCTGGCGGGCGATGCGCAGCCCCTCGTCGATGCGGCAGCTCTCATCGAGGTAGGGGTCGTTGATGAGGCCCTTCCAGCCCACGGTGGTGCGGGGCTTCTCGAAGTACACCCGCATCACCACTTCCAGAGTGTCGCTGTAGGTTTCGCGCAGCTTCTGCAGGCGGCGGGCATAGTCGAGCGCGGCGGGCACGTCATGGATGGAGCACGGTCCGATGATCACCAGCAGGCGGTCATCCTTGCCCCGCATGATGTCGTGAATGGTGCGGCGGGTGTTCTCCACCAGCTTCTCCACCGGCGAGCCATGAATGGGGAAGAAACGGATCAGGTGGTCGGGAGGAGGCAGCACGGTCAGGCTCTTGAGGCGGGTGTTGTCGGTCTGGCTGGTCTTGTCGGCAGGCTGGGAAAACCAGGCTGTGTCGTTCGTCTTGCTGGCGGACATGAGGGCAACTCCTTGCACAAAGCGGTGGGAAGAACAGGGGATGAAACCGGCAAAAAAAAACCGCCGGAGATCCGGCGGTTTTGAGAAGTGTGCTTTTGCAGTTGAGCTCAAGCCTCTCGTCCGCCTGGGACCGAGAACCAAAAGCCAAAATAAAAAGCACGTGAAACTTGCATGGCTGCAATATAGCACGATTTCCCGGGCTGCTGTCAATAGGCTGACGCGTCAGCCCGATGTTCGGGGAATATCGCCGGGCAGGGGCCGGGCCTGTGTTCAGGCTGTGCCGCCCACCGTGAGGCCATTGATGCGCATGGTGGGCTGTCCCACACCGACGGGCACGCTCTGCCCGTCCTTGCCGCAGGTGCCCACGCCGCTGTCGAGCTGCAGGTCGCTGCCGATCATGCTCACGCGGGTCAGCGCATCCGGGCCGTTGCCGATGATGGTGGCCCCCTTGACGGGATACTGGAGCTTGCCGTCTTCCACCCACCAGGCCTGGCTGGCCGAGAACACGAACTTGCCGCTCGTGATGTCGACCTGTCCGCCGCCGAAGTTGGTGGCGTACAGCCCCTTCTTGAGGCTCGACACCACGGTCTGCGGATCTTCGCTGCCGCCGAGCATATAGGTGTTGGTCATGCGGGGCATCGGCGTATGGGCATAGCTTTCGCGGCGCCCGTTGCCGGTGGAGCTCGCGCCTGTGAGACGCGCATTGAGGCGGTCCTGCAGATAGCCGCGCAGAATGCCGTCCTCGATCAGCACGTTGCGCTGGGTGGGATGCCCTTCGTCATCGACATTCAGGCTGCCCCGGCGATCCGGCAGGGTGCCGTCGTCAAGCACGGTCACGCCCTTGGCCGCCACCCGCTGCCCCAGGCGGCCACTGAAGGCGCTGCTGCCCTTGCGGTTGAAGTCGCCTTCGAGCCCGTGCCCGACCGCCTCGTGCAGCAGCACACCGGGCCAGCCCGATCCGAGCACCACATCCATCACGCCGGCAGGGGCAGGGCGGGCTTCCAGGTTGGTCAGGGCAGCCTGCACGGCTTCGTCCACATACTGCTGGATCAGGGTGTCGTCAAAGTAATCCAGGCCGAACCGGCCGCCGCCTCCGCTGGATCCGACCTCACGGCGCACTTCGCCTCCCTGGGTCTGCTCTGCAATCACGGTCACACTCAGGCGCACCAGGGGCCGCACATCTGCGGCCACCTTGCCATCGAGCCGCACCACCAGAACCACATCATTTTCTGCGGCCAGTCCTGCCATCACCTGTCGGATGCGAGGGTCGCTGGCGCGGGCCCGCTTTTCCACCTTTTCCAGCAGGGCCACCTTGCTCGTGCTGTCGAGTGTGCCGATCGGGTCCAGCGGAGCGTACAGGGCCCGGCTGCGCGCCTTGCGCGTGTCGGCGCGCCCCACGCGCTGGCGTCCCTGCTGGCCAGCTGCTCCGATGGTGCGCACGTTGCGTACCGCATCCATCAGCGCCTCGCGCGAAATGTCGTCGGAATAGGCAAAGGCCGTCTTTTCGCCGGAAACCGCACGCACGCCCACGCCCTGGTCGATGCTGAAGCTGCCGGTCTTGACGATGCCTTCTTCCAGGCTCCAGCCTTCGCTGCAGGTGTACTGAAAGTACAGATCCGCATCGTCCACCTGATGCGTGTGCATGGCAGCAAGTGCCTTGTGCAGGCGAGGCAGCGTGAGATCGAAGGGCGTCAGCAGCAGGCGCTCGGCCAAGGCAAGCCGCTCGCTGGTGTGGCGCTTGCGCGGACGATCGGAAAGGGCGGAAAAATCGGGAAGATTCAGGGTCATGTCCGCATTGTAGGGGGACTCGCCGCGACGCGGGACAGGCTCTCTCCCGGCCCCTGCCGGGGCCATGGGCGATGCATGGCGCATGGCCTCGGGAGGGGCGGGAACTCAGGAGTGGAAGGTGCGCTTGTCCCTCGCAATGGCAAACATCATGCCCAGCGCCAGTCCCAGGGTGACCATGGCCGTTCCTCCGTAGCTGATGAAGGGCAGGGGTACCCCCACCACCGGCAAAATGCCGCTCACCATGCCCATGTTCACGAAGGCATAGGTGAAGAAGATCACCCCGATGCTGCCTCCGAGCAGGCGTCCAAACTGCGAGCTGGCGTGGGCTGCCAGATAGAAAATGCGGTAGATCAGAAACAGGTAGGCCAGGAGCAGGGCCAGATTGCCCACCAGCCCGAACTCTTCGCTGAAAGAGGCGAAGATGAAGTCCGTGGTGTGCTCGGGAATGAATTCCAGATGCGTCTGGGTGCCCTTCATGAACCCCTTGCCCCAGATGCCGCCGGAGCCGATGGCGATCATTCCCTGCAGGATGTGGAAGCCCTTGCCCAGCGGGTCGCGGGTGGGGTCGAGCAGCGTGCAGATGCGCTGCTGCTGGTAGTCGTGCAGCACAGGCCAGCGCACTCCGTCGGCACACAGCCGGGGCTCGAACCAGACCAGCAACCCAATGCCGATGGCGCCCAGCACCACAGGGGGAATCACGAGCTTCCAGCTCAGTCCGGCAAAGAAGATGATGGACATGCCGGCAATCAGCACCAGCAGGGCCGTCCCCAGATCGGGCTGCTTCATGATGAGCCCTACCGGAATGACCAGCAGCAGCCCGGCAGCGGCATAGTCCACCGGGCGCAGCTGACCCTCCCGCTTCTGGAACCACCAGGCCAGCATGAGCGGCATGGCGATCTTGAGCAGCTCGCTTGGCTGGATCACCACGCCGATGTTGATCCAGCGTCGAGCCCCCTTCTTGGTGATGCCGAAGAGCGCCACCGCCACCAGCAGCGCCACGCCTATCGTGTAGAGCGGCACCGCAAAGGACACCAGCCGTTGCGGCGGAATCTGGGCTGCCACGAACATCATGAATCCCGCCAGCAGCATGTTGCGGCCATGGTCGGCAAAGCGCGATCCCATGTCGTGCCCGGACGAATACATGGCCGTCAGGCCGATGCACATCAGGATGAACACGGCAAAGGCCAGGGGACCATCGAAGCCCCTGAACACCGAGAAGACATATTTCCACCAGGGTGGCCGGTTCAGCACTGCAGACATGGCGGGCATTATCCCAGTTCTGCCGCGCCGGTGACATGGTGCTCGGGTATAGTGGGCGGTGATGGACGGCTCCGCCCGTCCAAGGAGCAGGCGCCCAGCGCGCCGATCTGCAGCCGGCTCTCGGGCCGGTGTGTGCATGTGCAACAAACACTTTCCTTCAGGAGCTCACTCATGGCTTATGAATGCATCCAGACCCGTATCGAAGGCGAAAAGGTGGGGGTCATCACCCTGTATCGTCCCCAGGCCCTCAACGCCCTCAATGACCAGCTGATGACCGAACTCGGCCAGGCGCTGCAGGCCTTCGAGGCAGACGACAAGATCGGCTGCATGGTCATCACCGGCAGTGAAAAAGCCTTTGCCGCAGGCGCAGACATCACGGCCATGGCAGGCTACAGCTTTGCCGATGCCTTCGGCGGCGACTACATCACCCGCAACTGGGAGGCCATTCGCCACATCCGCAAGCCCGTGATCGCCGCTGTGTCCGGCTATGCGCTGGGTGGCGGGTGCGAACTCTCCATGATGTGCGACTTCATCATCGCTGCCGACAATGCCAAGTTCGGCCAGCCCGAGATCAAGCTCGGCATCATCCCCGGTGCTGGCGGCACACAGCGTCTGCCACGCGCCGTGGGCAAGGCCAAGGCCATGGACATGGCCCTGACCGCCCGCATGATGGATGCCACCGAAGCCGAGCGTGCCGGACTGGTGAGCCGCGTCGTGCCGCTCGACAAGCTCATGGAAGAGGCTCTCGGCACTGCCCTGGTGATCGCCAGCATGCCGCGTCTGGCCGTGTTCGCGGCCAAGGAATCGGTCAACCGCGCCTTTGAAAGCGGCCTCTCCGACGGTGTCATGTACGAACGCCGCCTGTTCCACAGCCTGTTCTCCACCCATGACCAGAAGGAAGGCATGGCCGCCTTCGTCGAAAAGCGCAAGCCTGCCTTCACCAACAGCTGATCCACCGGCGTGATGCGAAGCGCAGCAACTTTTGAACTCGGCATGCCCAGAGTTTTCAAAAGCCATGCTATACTTCGTCTCCTACGGCGCTTTAGCTCAGTCGGTTAGAGCGATGGAATCATAATCCACAGGTCCGCGGTTCGAGTCCGTGAAGCGCCACCAATAAAAACCCCTGCCTTTTTGCGAAGGCAGGGGTTTTCTCATTTTAGCTGTGAGTATGGGGAGCGCAGGCGTCCTCTTGCCTCATGGGTATCCCCAAAGGCGCCAGCCACAGAGCGAGGCGTGGCTGGCCGCTCTCTGCGTTCCGTTCTTTTCAGTAGCTGGTGTCGTAGGCGTCGGAGTTGTCGTGGATCCAGCGCCGCAGTTCTTCCACCTGGGTGCTCTTGAAGATGGTTTCTCCCGTGATGGCATTGGAGACGCTGTAGATGGCGGTGCCGGGGATTTCATCCCCCTGGATGTCGATTTTGGCGACCTTGGTCAGCTTGATGGGAATGTTGTTGGCCAGGAATTTGGGTACATTCATCCTGAGGTGGCCGTAGCTCAGTTCTTCGGGTGCAGCGCTCATGTCAATCCCCTGAAATAGCGGGTGAGGTAAAATCGCTGGCCGCCCGTGCTGCACTGCTCCAGGAGAGTGCGGGCTCCGCGTCTTGCCGTTCCATTATGCAGGGTGTTCGCATCCGCAGCGAAAAGGCCGGCCGCAAGTTTTACAAATCCCGATTCGGGATGATACGGATAGGACAGCAGTGTTCCCGCTCCGGGCGCGCATGCCGTTCTTCGGTCCTCATTCCTTTCAGCCTCTGGATCTACACCATGAACCGCTGCATGTCCCGTCTGGCGCTGTGTGCGCATGTGCTTGCCTTGTGGGGGGCGGCAGGGAGTGCCCTTGCCGATACCGGCTTTCCGGTGGCAACGGACAGCACGTCTTCCTCCCAGCCCTACATGCGGCACCGCAGTTTCCCAGACAAGGCAGAGCGGGGCATGATCGAGTTCGTGGAGCCGCCGGCCATCCGGGTCGATGGCCACGACGAGCGGCTTTCGCCGGGGTCGCATGTGCGCGGGCCGCGCAATCGCCAGCTGTCGGCACGACAGCTCGGCGGTACGGGCATTCTCTATGACGCTCTGTATTTGCGCGATGCCAGCGGGCGCATCGGCGACATTTGGCTGCTGGATCGCGAAGAGGCGCAGCAGCTCTCGCCCCGTCAGAAGCGCGACCAGGCCCTGCGCATGATGGGGGTGGATCCCACGCGCAGGGTTCGGCGCGACACCCCCTTTGATCAGCTGCCTACCTTCGACGGGACGCAGTGACGGCATTTCCCGGGCGGGCTGCGTTTCTGGTGTCAGGCAGGAGGCGTTCCGACCTGTGGAAGCGATTCCATCGCCGGGCCGCTCGGCCGCAGTGACGGTGACGCGCATGGTCATGCCATCTGCGGTGGCAGGGGCTGTGGCCTCCGCTTCCTGAATTTGAATTCTTCATCCTTCCATTGAATGGCTGCATGCGCATGGCGTGCGGCAGGAGTTTCCCTCATGTCCAATTCCACTCCCCGCAAGGTTTACATCAAGACATTCGGCTGCCAGATGAACGAGTACGACTCGGACAAGATGGCCGATGTGCTCGGTGCAGCGCAGGGCTACCAGAAAACCGACGACGTGGAGGAGGCCGATCTCATCCTCTTCAACACCTGCTCCGTGCGTGAAAAGGCGCAGGAAAAGGTCTTCAGCGATCTGGGGCGCATCCGGCATCTCAAGGCACGTGGCGTGAAGATCGGGGTGGGGGGCTGCGTGGCGAGTCAGGAGGGGGCCGAGATCATCCGGCGTGCGCCTTTTGTGGACGTAGTGTTCGGTCCCCAGACACTGCACCGGCTGCCTGAGCTGCTGCAGGAGAGCGAGGCGCAGCATGCGCCACAGGTGGACATCAGCTTTCCCGAGATCGAGAAGTTCGATCACCTGCCGCCTGCCCGGGTGGAGGGGGCATCAGCCTTCGTGTCCATCATGGAAGGCTGCAGCAAGTACTGCAGCTACTGTGTGGTGCCCTACACGCGCGGCGAGGAGTTCAGCAGACCGCTGGAGGAAGTGCTGATCGAGGTGGCGGGGCTGGCCGACCAGGGCGTGAAAGAAGTGACCCTGCTGGGGCAGAATGTGAATGCCTACCGAGGAAAGATGGGAGATGGCGGCGAGATCGCCGATTTTGCGCTGCTGATCGAGTATGTGGCCGATATTCCAGGGATCGAGCGCATCCGCTACACCACGAGCCATCCGAACGAATTCACCCAGCGGCTCATCGACGTCTATGCCCGCGTGCCCCAGCTGGTGAGCCACCTGCATCTGCCGGTGCAGCATGGCAGCGACCGCATTCTCATGGCCATGAAGCGTGGCTACACCGCCATGGAGTACAAGAGCATCATTCGCAAGCTGCGTGCCGTGCGGCCGGACATCAGTCTGTCGAGCGATTTCATCGTGGGGTTCCCCGGCGAGACGGACGACGACTTCGCCCGTCTGCTCCGTCTGATCGAGGATGTGGGCTATGACTCCAGTTTCAGCTTCATCTTCAGTCCACGTCCCGGTACCCCGGCTGCGAATCTGGCCGACGATACGCCGCACGAGGTGAAGCTGCGCCGGCTCCAGCAGGTCCAGGCCTTGCTGGAGGAAAACGTGCGGCGCATCAGCGCCAGCCGGGTAGGTTCGGTGCAGCGCATTCTGGTCGAAGGCCCCTCCCGCAAGAACCCCGAAGAGCTCATGGGGCGCACTGCCTGCAACCGCATCGTGAACTTCGCCGCAGGAGCGGGGCGTGATCGCCTCGTGGGGCACATGCTGGACGTGCGCATCACCGAGGCGCTGCCGCATTCCCTGCGGGGCGAGGTGCTGACTGCCTGAATGGGGCAGATGACTTCAGGGTGGAAGGAGCCCGACAAGGGGGCCGTGCAGGTCTCGGGCGCAGGCCTTAGAATCCTTGGCATGTCCATGTCCCCTGCCGTTTCCGGGGCCCCGGTGACCACGTCGATGGCTTCCGGGGCCGAGCCGTCCTCTGCCGTGCCTGCACTGGTGGAGTTGCGGCATGTGCATTTCAGCTATGGCGAGGGGCCGGAGATTCTCCGAGATGTTTCCCTGACGGTGCCCCGTGGCAAGGTCACGGCCATCATGGGGGCTTCAGGCGGAGGCAAGACCACGGTGCTGCGGCTCATCGGTGGGCAGCAGCGTGCGCGCAGCGGCGAGGTGCTCCTGGGCGGCGAGGATGTGGGGCGTCTGGATCATGCCGCCCTGTATGCCGCACGGAGGCGCATGGGCATGCTGTTCCAGTTCGGTGCCCTGTTCACCGACATGACGGTCTTCGACAACGTGGCGTTTCCCCTGCGCGAGCACACGCAGCTGCCCGAGTCGATGATCCGCGACATCGTGCTCATGAAACTCAATGCCGTGGGACTGCGGGGAGCGCGCGATCTGATGCCGAGCGAGGTGTCGGGAGGCATGTCGCGGCGGGTGGCATTGGCGCGGGCCATTGCGCTCGATCCTGAATTCGTCATGTACGACGAGCCGTTTGCCGGGCTCGACCCCATTTCCCTGGGCACCATTGCCCAGCTCGTGCGCCAGCTCAACGATGCCATGGGGCTCACCAGCATTCTGGTGTCGCACGATCTGGATCAGACCTTCCGCATCGCCGACCATGTGGTCATTCTGGCCAATGGCATCATCGCGGCGCAGGGCACACCCGATGACATCCGGCGCAACGAGGACCCTCTGGTGCGCCAGTTCGTGCAGGCTTCGCCGGATGGCCCGGTGCGCTTCCACTACCCGGGCCCCAGTCTGGCGCAGGACCTGGGGCTGCGCGATCTGCAAGGGCAGGCACAAAAGCCATGAACTATCTCAATCCCTCCGATCTCGGCTATGCCCTGCGCCGTCAGGTGGTGCGGCTGGGCATGGGCGCACGCCTCTTCGGCCGCCTCATCACCTCCGTGGGAAGCTGGCGCCGACCGGGACTCATCCGGGACCAGGTGCATTTTCTGGGCAACTATTCCCTGTCCATCATCGCCATTTCAGGGCTTTTCGTCGGGTTTGTGCTCGGCCTCCAGGGCTACTACACCCTCAAGAGCTTCGGCTCCTCGGAATCGGTGGGGCTGCTGGTGGCACTGAGTCTGCTGCGTGAGCTGGGGCCGGTGGTGACTGGGCTGCTCTTTGCCGGCCGTGCGGGCACTTCGCTCACGGCGGAAATCGGCCTCATGAAGGCGGGCGAACAGCTCGACGCCATGGAGATGATGGCCGTCAATCCGGTGGATCGCATTCTGGCACCGCGCTTCTGGGGCGGGGTGGTGGCCATGCCGGTCCTGGCTGCCATCTTCAGCGCTGTCGGCATTCTGGGGGGCTGGCTGGTGGCGGTCAAGCTCATCGGGCTCGACGACGGCTCCTTCTGGAGTCAGATGCAGGGGGGAGTCGATGTCTGGAAGGATGTGGCCAATGGGGTCATCAAGAGCGTGGTGTTCGGCATTGCCGTGACCTTCGTCGCCCTGTTGGAAGGATATTCGGCGCGGCCCACGCCAGAAGGGGTGTCCCGTGCCACCACCCGCACCGTCGTGGTGGCTTCGCTGACCGTGCTGGCACTCGATTTCCTGCTCACGGCCATGATGTTCAGCATCTGAGCAGCGCACAAGAACAACGGAAGGATTCTTCGATCATGCAACGTTCCAAAGTCGATATCTGGGTAGGACTGTTTGTGCTGCTGGGAGGCGTCGCACTGCTTTTCCTGGCGCTCAAGGCCGGCAATCTGCTGTCGCTGGGCAGCAGCAAGGGCTATGAGGTCCAGGCCGTGTTCCAGGACATCGGGGGGCTCAAGCCCAAATCCGCCGTCAAGAGCGCGGGGGTGCTGGTGGGGCGCGTCAAGAGCATTCACTTCGACGACAAGACCTATCAGGCCATGGTCACCATCGATCTCGACAGCCAGTATCATTTTCCTTCCGACAGCTCCCTCAAGATCCTGACCAGCGGGCTGCTGGGGGATCAGTACATCGGCATCGAGGCCGGGTACAGCGACGCCAGCTGGAAGCAGGGTGACAAAGTCACCAATACACAGTCTGCCGTGGTGCTGGAGAACCTCATCGGCCAGTTCATCAACAGCAAGGCCGAACAGGCCGGCAGCAGCGATGGTTCGGCCTCCGACGGCAGCGATGCAGGCAAGGCGGCCGCACCTGCTCCCGCTCTCGCCAAAAGCAGCAAGCAAGGAGCCAGCCAGTGAAACACGTGTCCCTGTCCTCTTCTTCCGTCCGCGTGCCCCGTCGCTGGCTGTGGGCGCTCGGAGCCTCGGTTGTGCTGGCCGGCTGTGCGACGGGCCCCACGGCCAACCCCGCCGATCCGCTCGAACCCTGGAATCGCGGCGTCTACAGCTTCAACGATGCCTTTGACCGGGCCGTGTTCAGACCCGTCACCGTGGCCTACACCAAGGTGACACCGGGGTTCGTGCAGACGGGTGTGCGCAATGTGTTCAGCAATCTGGGCGATGCATGGTCGGCCGTGAACAGCGTCCTGCAGTTCAAGGGCCAGGAGGCCATGAACAATTTCTGGCGCTTTGCGATCAACACCAGCTTTGGTCTGGGCGGCATCTTCGATGTGGCCTCCGAGGCACGCATCCCCCAGAAGCGCGAGGATTTCGGCCTGACGCTGGCCCATTGGGGCATGGGGCCGGGACCCTATCTGGTGCTGCCCATTCTGGGCCCTTCCACGCTGCGTGATACGGCAGCTCTGCCGATGGACTGGTACATGAATCCTGTGGGGGCCATTCACAACGTGGATGCCCGCAACGGCGTCATTGTGCTTTCTGCCGTCAATACCCGCGCGGGTCTGCTCGACACCACCGATCTGCTCGACCAGGCTGCCCTGGATCCCTACAGCTTCATGCGGGACGCCTATCTGCAGAATCGCCAGTATCAGGTGGCAGCGCAGAACGCGGATGGAAGTGTCGCCACGCCGGTCACTCCGGCTTCAGGGGCAGCATCGGCGGCCGATGGCTATGCGCCGCCGCCCGATGGCACAGACGGCTACGAGCCACCGCCCGAGGGACAGGATACCGCCACAGCACCTGAACCGGCTGCATCGGCCACCGGGGCTGCATCAGCGCCTGCGGCCGCTGCCTCTGCGGAGGTGGGGACAACGGGAGGAATGGTTGCCCCCAAAACAGCCGAATCGGTGGGACAGCAGAGCCGTCAGATCATGCCGGCTGCACCGCAGCTGCTCAACCGCCTCAACAACAACTGGGGCGGCACGTTCTGGAAACGATGAATCGCCGTGGTCCCCACGCTGCAGTGAAGTTGTAACAAGAACGACCGATTCGCTGCACGGTGCGTGCCGGATGCCGCATGCGTTGCATTCGGTTGCATCTCGGCCCGGTGTGGGCTCAAAGCGCTGCCAAGATGGCGGCACGGGATTGGCTGGATGCCGGTCGGCATAGGCGGCCCAGTTTCGAATATTCCATCCATGGATTGCACAGAAGGAGAAAAACACCATGCTACGTCGTACTTTCACCGCTTCCCTCGGTTCCGTGGCCACTGCCGCTGCTCTGCTGGCCGGGTCTGCCCTGCCTGCAGCGGCATGGGCAGCTGACCTCAGCCCCGAAGCCATGGTGCAGAAGGTGTCGGGTGACACGCTGGCATCCATCAAGGCCGACAAGGCCATGCAGGCAGGGGACGTGAACCGCATCATCCACCTCGTCGACAGCAAGGTGATGCCCCATGTCGACTTTGCACGCATGACGGCCTCGACGGTCGGTCCCGCATGGCGCACTGCCACCCCTGCCCAGAAGGCCCGTCTGGAGCAGGAGTTCAAGACGCTGCTGGTGCGCACCTATGCCGGCGCCTTCAAGATGGCTGGTGACAAGCAGGTCAAGGTCTATCCGGTTCGCGGCGGTGCAGCATCCGACGTGCTGGTGCACAGCCAGCTCATCGGTGGTTCCGGTCAGCCGGTCAATCTCGACTACCGGCTCGAAAAGACGCCCGGGCACGGATATGGCTGGAAGGCCTACAACCTCAATGTGGGCGGTGTGTGGATGATCGACACCTACAAGCAGCAGTTCGCGCAGGAAGTCAACACCAAGGGGGTGGACAGCCTCATCGCTTCGCTGGCCGCCAAGAACCGCGCCAATGCCGGCCGGTGAGTGGGGTAGGGCGAATCATTGAATCCCTTTGAGAAAGCGTGACCATGTTGAGCCTGCCTTCCGAAATCACGGTCCATACGGCGCCGGCAGTCGAGCGCAGTCTGCGCGAGCAGCTCCTGCGTGAGTTGGGCCATGCGGTTCCCGCTGTCGATGCGGGGGCGCTCAGCAAGTTCGATTCGTCCGCGCTGGCGGTGCTGCTGGCTCTGCAGAGAACCTGCGAGAAAGAGGGGCATGCGCTCAGCATTTTCCATGCGCCGTCTCATTTGCGCACGCTGGCCCAGCTTTATGGCGTCGGCCAGCTCCTGTGGAATGACGGCGTGATCGGAACAGCCTGACCAGACTGACCGCACGGCACCCGCCTGTGATGTCTGTGGCGGCTTGCCATGATGCGATGGGCATGGGGAAACTCCATGCCCTGTGAGGCGCCTTCGGCTGAAGGCGCTTTTCTTTTTGTCCTGAGCTCGCAGAAAACGCAAGCAAGCTCTGGGGAACAGCAAGAAAGCCGTTATTTCTTGCTGTCTTTGCTGCTGCTCTTGCGCGAAGCAGGAGCCGGGGAGCCTTCTGGCCGGAGCGCGTCGTTCTGTGGGACTGGGGCGTCTTCGTGCAGGTCGGCGACATGCCGGGAAATGTCGAACAGGCGCGATTTGCCGGCGTAATGGCGATCCAGCCGCCATTCCTGCAGGATGGCAAGAGCCAGATTGAAATTGTCGTAGTCCAGCAGGTAGATATCCGAAATCGGAAAGTCGGCTTCGGATTCGAGCGCCAGCACCAGTCGTGACAGGGTTTTAGCGCTGTCACTTCCGGGATTCTTCTCGATGAACTTCCGTGCTTCCTTGATCGCACGCATGATGGGGGGCCTTTCAGGGACTGAGGGATTGGAAACGGGCTTGCTTGCTGCAGGACCGCGACTTGGAGAGCCTGAGCCTGCAGACAGGAAATGCACCAAGAAAAGGCATTTCAGCCGCTTGCGAAGATTGTAGGGAGTACCTCGAGGCGCGAGAAGGGGGCGTCATCCAATGTTCACGAAACCGTCGCACAGGGCGGAGGAGGGCGGAGGAGGGCAGACAGGGCACAAGGCCTCGTACAGGCTACCGACAGTCTCCTCTGCCTCCGGAAGACGCAATGGGAAACGGGCACAATAGGGCAGCCACGACCCCGCTCCTCAGGCAAATGCCGACGCCAAGGAGCTGGATGCGTGTCCTCAAACCTGTACCAGGAGACATGTCCATGAAACGTTATGCCCTGAATGCTGCCGGGAAGGCAGCCATTGCCGCCTTTGTGGAGCGGTTCGGCAGCCTCGAGCGCACGGCCGAGAGCTATTGGCCCGATGCCGAGACGTCCGCTCCTGACCTCGACAAGGGGCTGGATGCCGTGGTCGAGATGCCGCGCGAATTCAGCAGTGATGGGCTGCAGCACGATCTCGTGCTCAAGGCCGAACATTTCGATGTGAGCCAGAACTAGGCTGGTGTGCATCGGGGGCTGTCGGGGTTCACTCCGTGAATCCCAGCAGCTCGTGGCTGCGCTGGGCGGCTACCCATTCTTCGTTGGTGGGTTCCACCGCGATGGTGAAGCCACTCTCTGGGGCAGAGATGACGCTGGCATGGCGGGCATTGGCCTCGGGGTCGAGTCGAGCTCCCAGCCATTCCAGCTCGGCGCAGACGCGTTCCCGGATCGTGGCGTTGTGTTCCCCCACGCCGGCGGTGAAAACGAGCAGATCGATGCCTCCCAGTGTGGTTGCCATGGTGGCGATCTGTTTGGCGATGCTGCGCACATAGACCGCGAGGGCGAGGCGGGCGCGGGGATTGTCGTGCTCGACCGGAAGCAGATCCATGGTGTCAGCCGAGAGCCCGGAAATGCCCAGCAAGCCGGATCGGTGGTAGAGCATGTGTCCCACCTCCTCCAGAGAGAGTTTCTGGATTTCCATGAGGTAGATGACGGCGCCGGGATCGAGAGCGCCGCAGCGCGTGCCCATCATCACGCCATCGAGCGACGAAAAGCCCATGGTGGTGCCTACGCTCTGCAGGTGGTGCATGGCGCACAGGCTTGCTCCGCTGCCGATGTGGGCGACCAGGGTACGGCCGCGAGCCAGATCGCCGTGGCGTTCGGGCAGCGCAATGCTCATGTAGTCGTAGGACAGTCCATGGAAGCCGTAGCGGCGCAACCCGCCTTCCCAGGCCTCCCAGTCGATGGGGAGCATCTTCTCGACATCGGGCAGGGTGTGGTGGAAGGCCGTGTCGAAGCACGCGATCTGGGGCAGGCGGGGATATTCCTCCAGCAGGGCGGCAATGGCTTCGAGAGCGAAGGGCTGGTGCAGGGGCGCCAGGGGGATGTAGCTGCGCAGGTCATCGAGTACGGCTGCATCCACGCGCACAGGGGCAAAGTACTTGGTACCACCATGCACCACGCGGTGGGCCACGGCGGCAATGCGGCGTTCCCCCTGGTAGTCCACGACCAGATCCCGGATATGTTCCAGTGCCGCATGGTAGGGGCGCTCCGGGTCGAGATGGAGGTCGACCGAGGGTGCAGCAGTGGTGTCGCAGGTGGGGTGGGTGCCCCCGATGCCGTTGACCTTGCCTCCCCAGATGCGCTGGCGCGGCACCTTGCCAGCAGAGGTTTCGAACAGGGCAAATTTGATGCTGGAGGAACCGCAGTTCAGGACGAGGATGAGTTTGCTCATGAGTGGAAGGAAAAAGGAACGGACTGGAGAGCGAAGAGAGTGCTGTGTTGTGCAGAGCACACGCCGCTTGCGCATGAGAAAGCAGGACGCAGACTGGGGCAACGTCCCGGCTTGCGCTATGCGGGCCGAGTCATTCTGACGGCAGTTCTGTCATGACGTTTCCTGTGTAGCGTTGTGGCCGCAGAGGAAGTGGACAGCAAGGCAAGGAAGGCCCGTCGAGTGGGCGGGAGAAGAAGGGAAGAGGGGCGAAAGGGGGGCATCATGTGCGAGCTCCCCTTGTCGTCTTCTGACGGCAAGGGGATGCCGCAAGGTGCCTCAGGGCGGCGTGACGCGGTAGTGGTGGGCCAGCACCACGGCCAGCGCGCAGGATGCGATGCGCGATTCTTCTTCGTCCGCGCGGCTGGTGAGAATGATGGGCAGCTTGGCTCCGAGCACGATGCCTGCCATGTGGGCACCGCCCAGGTATTCGAGCTGCTTGGCCATCATGTTGCCGCTTTCGAGGTCGGGGACGACAAGGATGTCGGCCTCGCCGGCTACTTCGGACTGGATGCCCTTGATGGCCGCCGCATGGGCAGAGACGGCATTGTCGAGCGCCAGGGGGCCATCGAGCACGCCACCGGTGATCTGGCCGCGATCGGCCATCTTGCACAGGGCAGCGGCATCGAGCGTGGCGGGCATGGCCGGATTCACCGTTTCCACGGCAGCCAGGATGGCCACCTTGGGCCTGGCCACGCCGATGGCATGGGCGAGATCGATGGCGTTGCGGATGATGTCGGCCTTGACCTCCAGCGTGGGGAGGATGTTGATTGCCGCATCGGTGATGATGAAGGGGCGCGGGTAGGCGGGCGACTGCAGCAGGAAGCAGTGGGTGATGCGCCGCTTGGTGCGCAGACCGGAATCCTTGGCCACGATGGCGCGCATGAGCTCGTCGGTGTGCAGGCTGCCCTTCATGATGGCTTCGACCGTGCCGGCACGGGCCATCTCGGCAGCACGCTCGGCGGCGGCATCGCTGTGGGGGACGTCCTCGATGGCGATGCCGCTCAGGTCATATCCACACTGCTCTGCGAGGGCTTCGAGTCTGGACTTGGGGGCGATGAGCACCGGCTCGATCAGGCCCCGGGCGGCAGCCTTGAGGGCGGAGTCCAGCGTGAGGGCATTGCAGGGGTGGACGATGGCCGTGCGGATGCGACCCAGGGTGAGGGCATAGTCGACCAGGCGGCGGGCACCATCCTGCGCCGGAATGAGGCGGACTTCCGGGATGCCGTGGGGCACCCATTCGACATGTTCGCGCGGAGGAATGACCGTGGCGTCGCCCGAAATGACGGTCTTGCCGTGCTGGTTGGTGCACTCGCAGCTGAAGGTGATGTGGCGCTTGACCTCGTCGCGGGCGCTGACCGTGAGGGTGGTGGTAATGGTGTCGCCCACCAGCACGGGCGCGCGGAAGTGCAGGGTCTGGCCCAGATAGATGGTGCCTGGCCCGGGAAAGCGCATGCCGAGCACGGCGGAGATCTGTCCGGCACCCCACATGCCGTGCGCGATCACGGTCTTGAAGATGCTGTTGGCAGCGTATGCGTCATCGATGTGCTGGGGATTGAGATCGCCGGTGGCCAGGGCGAACAGGGTCACGTCCTCGCGGGTGAGGGTATGGGTGATGCTGGCACTGTCGCCCATCTGCAGTTCGTCGAAGGTGCGGTTGTGCAGTGCCATGGGCTCGCCGTTTTCCTTGACGGAAAGGTCGGGGCTCACGGTGACGAAATGGCTGCTGGGAGTATTCAGGATGTTCGGGATATCGGGCATGGCGGATCGTGCGTGAAAGGTGAACGGGTAAAGGAACGGTTTCAGCGTTGCAGGACGTAATGTCCAGGGGCGTCGCACAGGACGGGGCAGCCGCCGTCAGGGGCACCCATGGTCGGAGGAGCGATGGGAGCACCGGAGTGCGCATCGAGCCAGCGGTTCCAGGATTCCCACCACGAGCCCTCGAAGCTCGGTGCGGTGGCGGCCCATTCCTCCTGCGAAAGGTAATGCCCGCCTGCCTTGCGGGTCATCTGGCGGTAATGGCGGTGGGGGTGACCGGGTTCAGAGACGATGCCGGCGTTGTGTCCGCCACTGGTGAGCACGAAGGTGATCTCGGCATCGCTGAGCAGGTGGATCTTGTAGACCGAACACCAGGGAGCGACGTGGTCGCTCTCGGTGCCCACGGCAAAGACGGGTTGCCTGATCTCGGATACCGCCACAGGACGGCCGCCGACCTCGTACTTGCCGCGGGCAAGGTCGTTGTGCAGGAACAGCTTGCTCAGGTATTCGGTGTGCATGCGCGCGGGCATGCGGGTGGCGTCCGCGTTCCAGGCCATGAGGTCGATGCTGTGTCCGCGGTCGCCAAGCAGATATTCCTGCACCATGCGCGACCAGACCAGGTCGTAGGAGCGCAGCCAGGTGAAGGCGGCGGCCATCTGGGTCGAGTCGAGGTAGCCACGTTCGGCCATCTGTGCCTCGAGCAGGTTGAGCTGGCTCTCGTCGATGAAGAGCGCGAGCTCCCCGGGTTCGGAGAAATCGGTCTGTGCAGCCAGGAGCGTGACGGAAGCGAGGCGCTTGTCGTCATCGCGCCCCATGGCAGCCGCGCCGATGGACAGCAGCGTGCCGCCCAGGCAGTAGCCGCAGGCGTGAATGCCCTGATCGGGCACGATGCGGCCAATGGCGTCGATGGCGGCATAGAGGCCTTCGCGCAAATAGTCTTCCATGCCCAGGTTGTGCTCGTGCAGCCCGGGGTTCTTCCAGGAGATGGCAAATACCGTATGCCCCTGTGTCACCAGATAGCGGATCATGGAGTTGTGCGGGGACAGGTCGAGGATGTAGTACTTCATGATCCACGCCGGAACGATGAGCACGGGCTCGGGGCGCACCTTGTCGGTGGTGGGGCTGTACTGGATGAGTTCCATCAGCTCGGTGCGCAGCACGACCTTGCCCGGAGTGGCCGCCAGATCCTTGCCCACCACAAAGTCTTCGGTGATCGCTGCAGGTGCGTTGTGGAGCTTGCGCTGCATGTCGTCGAAGAAATTCTTGAGACCACGCGCCAGGTTGGCGCCATGTTCTTCCTTGGTGCGATGCAGCACCATCGGATTGGTGAGCGCGAAATTGGCTGGCGAGTACATGCTGATCCACTGGTGGGCGCAGAAAGACACCCAGTCGGCATGGTGGGGGTCGACTCCACGCACGTTCTGCGTGGCGGCGCGCCACCAGCGTTCCTGCATCAGATAGCCCTGCTGCAGCAGACTGAAGGGCCAGTTCTGCCAGGCCGGATCGGCAAAACGGTGGTCTTCCACAGGGTAGCGCACGGGGTCTGCAGCGCGCAGACCGACCAGCGGAGCGAGCTTTTCCTGCAGGGTGTGATTGCGGCTCTCCACGGCAAAGCGATGCAGTTCCGTGAGCATTTGGGTGGCGAGCTGCCAGAGCTCCAGCTGCTTGCCGGGGGAGGCCATCAGGTGGACCATCCAGTCGTAGAACGCCATGGTGTTGAGCGCAGGAGACTGCGAACCCGTGGCCTGGGCAATCAGTGCCTGGAACTTCTGGTCCAGCACCCGGGAAGGGGTACGGGATGCCAGAGAGGAGGAATCATCCGAAGGAGTGCGGGTGGTGGGACTACGCATGGGGTCGATCCAAGAAAAGGGAGCGGAACAGAATCACCTGACTCATCCGGCTTTCCCCACCGTCGGCACCGAAGCAAAACGGCAGCAGGGAGAGCATGACAAGCCTAGGGGAATCTCATTCCTTTTACAAGTTGTGCAAGTCAGCTGCATGACAAGCATAGCGCCAATGCAGGCCGAAAAAGTGCACGACCTGCTCCGGACAAGCCCCCGGATGGCACCCGACACCCGAGAGCCTGTCACAGGGTGTCGACAGGCAATCGTGGGATGCAGAAAGGCGGAGGGCGACGCGGTGAAACGCGCCCTGTCCGATTGGGGGCATACTTGGGCGCATGCCTCGGTTCGCTGCCAATATTTCCCTGCTCTATCCCGAATACCCCTTCGAGGACCGGTTTGCCGCTGCGGCACGTTCCGGCTTCAGTGCGGTGGAGTGCCAGTTTCCCTATGCGCTGCCTGCCCGGCGCTGCCGTGATCTGCTCGATCGCCATGGCCTGCGGCTGGTGCTGCACAACCTGCCAGCGGGGGACTGGGCCACCGGCGAGCGGGGCATCGCCTGTCTGGCGGATCGACAGGTGGAATTTCGAGAGGGAGTGGAGCAGGCATTGGCGCATGCGCGCATCACCGAGGTGCGGCAGCTCAACTGTCTGGCAGGGCTGCTGCCGGAAGGGGCAGATCCGGCAGAGGCGCGGAGCGTGATGGGGGCGAACTTGCGGTATGCGCAGGCGCGCCTGTCGCCGCACGGCATCGGGCTGGTGGTGGAGGCCATCAATACCTGGGATATGCCCCGATTCCTTCTGCCCACTGTGCAGGAGGTGCTGCATCTGCTGGATCGGCAACAGGTGCCTGGGGTCAAGGTGCAGCTGGATTTCTACCATGTAGCCCGCATGGGGCAGGAGGCGCTGCCTCTGCTGGCCCGGTACTTGCCGCGCATCAGGCATCTCCAGCTGGCCGATGCCCCCGGACGCCATGAGCCGGGGACTGGCCGGATTCCCTTTCGCACCTGGTTGCGCTGGCTCGATGCCGCAGGGTATGGAGGCTATGTCGGCTGTGAGTATGTGCCAGCCCGCGGGGGAGTGGGTGGGACGGATGCGGGCTTGGCCTGGATGGCACGCCTGGGCTACGCACCGGGTTCTTCAGGTCCTTCGGCCTGACGGGGCAGGGGTTCTCGACGCCGCAGTGGCGCGGCCGGGCATGCCCTTCTACAATCCCTGCGCATGAGCAGCCCTTCCACTCCTGTTCCGGTGTCCTCCGGGACACCCGATGCATCCCCTTCCGTGATCTGGCGCCGAGCAGATGGCTCGGTCGTGTCGTGCTTCGAGAAGGTCAAGGTGCTCAACGAGAACTATGCCGAGCTGCGCGAGCTCCTGCAGGATGCGCTTGACGATGCCCTGCTGCTGGGATGCAGCGAAGCGCAGGTGCGTGCCGCCTTTCGCGCACTGGTCGACGGAGTGGAAGCCACTGTGTCCGAGGATGCCCGCGCCGGCTGAGGGTGTGCGCCACGTGGTGTATGCCCTGGTCACATTTTTGTGTCGATGCGTCAGCACACGGAAACCATTCGACTGCACAATGCAGAATTCAAGGCTGTGCAGCCATTGGCACATAATCTCCACATGAATCAGCTCGACGCTCTCCGACAATACACCAAGGTCGTGGCAGACACTGGCGATTTTCGCCAGATCGCCCAGTTCCAGCCGCGCGATGCGACGACCAATCCCTCTCTCATTCTCAAGGCCGTCCAGAAGCCCGACTATGCACCGCTGCTGCTGGACATCGTGCGCAGCAGGGGGGTGTCCAATCTCGCAGACACCATGGACCACCTGCTGGTTCGGTTCGGCTGCGAAATCCTCACGCTCATTCCCGGCCGGGTCTCGACCGAAGTGGATGCACGACTGAGTTTCGATACCGAAGCCACGGTAGCGCGCGCGGAGCACCTTGTCGAACTCTACGAGGGGCAGGGCGTGCACATCGACCGTGTGCTCATCAAGATCGCATCGACCTGGGAGGGCATCCAGGCGGCACGCATTCTGGAAGAGCGCGGCATCCATACCAATCTGACGCTGCTGTTCTCCTTCTGTCAGGCCGTGGCCTGTGGCCATGCGGGAGTACAGCTCATTTCGCCTTTCGTGGGCCGCATCTACGACTGGTACCGAAAACAGGCCGGCGCTGCATGGGATGACGCAGCCATGAGCGGTCCGAACGATCCCGGCGTGCAGTCCGTGCGGCGCATCTACGACTACTACAAGCAGCATGGGGTGGCCACCGAGATCATGGGGGCCAGCTTCCGCAACGTGGGCCAGATCATGGCCCTGTCCGGGTGTGATCTGCTCACCATCAGTCCCGAGCTGCTTGCGCAGCTGGCCACGACTCCCGCGCAGCCGGATTTCGCACCCTCTCTCACGGTGGCACAGGCACGGGAAAGTGCCCTTCCTGCCGTGCAGTTCGACGAGGCCTCGTTCCGCTATGCCCTCAATGAGGACGCCATGGCCACCGAAAAACTCGCCGAGGGCATCCGTGCGTTTGCGGCCGATGCGGTCAAGCTTGAGGCCCTGATGCACGCAGCCGCCTGATCCCGGGGCAGACCGCACCTGTCTCTGTCGGGACTGGTATGCCATCTGCCGTCAGGCTGCGCAATTAGTTCGTTTTCTCCAGGTTCCGTTCATGAATGTATTTTCGCCCGAGCGTTGTGAGGCACAGGCCGCATCGTCGTCTGCCGTGGTCTGTACGCCTCCCGGCGCCGCCAGCCGGCAGCCAGAATGGCGTCTCCTGAAGGAGGCAGCAGCGCGTTTTCCGGTCAACCGGGTGCAGCCAGGGGGTGTGCCGCTGCCGTCTTCGGCAGAGCGAGCCGCTCTCTTCGATCTTCGAACTGCCTTTGCGCGGGATGCCGGGCGTACGGCACGCCTGAGCCGCACTTTTGTCCACGGGGACAGATGGCTGGCACACGTCGATTTCTCGAAGACGCACATCGACGACGACGTGCTGACCCTTCTGCACCGGCTGGCCTGTGCCCAGGGAGTGGAAGCCCGCCGTCAGGCCATGTTTGACGGTGAGCGCATCAACCATACAGAGGGGCGTCGGGTCATGCACTGGCTGCTGCGCGAGCCTGTGGAAGCAGGCGTGGCGGAGCCCTTGCAGCCTCTGTGGCGCGAGATGGATGCTGTGCGCACCGCCTTTCTCGACTATGCGGAACGGGTGCGGGACGATGCGTCCATCACGGATATCGTCAACATAGGCATCGGGGGGTCCGATCTGGGGCCGCGCATGGCGATCGAGGCGCTGGCTCCCTATGGGCACACAGGCAAGCGGTTCCATTTCGTGAGCAATGTCGACGGCGATGCCCTGCACGATGTGCTGGCGCGGGTGAAGCCTGCACATACCCTGTTCATCGTGGCGAGCAAGACCTTCACGACGCTCGAAACCATGACCAATGCGGCCACTGCCATGGCCTGGTTCCGCGCGGCAGAGGAAGGCCGCCATGCCGATCGCCTGGGCGAGCATTTCGTGGGCATCACGACACGGGTCGAATCGGCCCATGCGCTCGGCATGCGGCAGGCATTTCCGATGTGGGACTGGGTGGGCGGGCGGTATTCGGTCTGGTCGGCTGTGGGGCTGTCGCTGGCGGTGGCAATCGGTGCCACCCGCTTCCGGGAATTCCTGGCAGGAGCGCATGCCATGGACCGGCATTTCGTGGAAGCCCCGGCGCAGGACAGTCTGCCGATGCAGCTGGGTCTGCTGGATGTGTGGCGCAGCAGTTTCCTTGGGCATGCATCCCGGTGCATGGCACCCTATGCCCAGATGCTGCAACGTTTCCCGGCCTATCTGCAGCAGCTTGAAATGGAAAGCAATGGCAAGCGCTCCAGCGCATGCGGAGAGCTGCTGGACTATGCCACCTGTCCCACCGTGTGGGGAGAACCGGGAACGAACGGGCAGCATGCTTTCTTCGAGATGCTGCATCAGGGCCCCCAGGTGCTGCCTGTCGAGTTCATCGCCGTGTGTCGGCCCCAGCATCCATGGGCGCTGCACCATGAGCTGCTGCTGGCCAATGCGCTGGCGCAGGCGCAGGCGCTAATGCTGGGACGGGACGACCCTGATCCGCAGCGCTGCTGCCCGGGAAACCGGCCGAGCACCTTCATTCTCCTGCCGGAGCTCACCCCCTTCACGCTGGGGACGTTGATCGCGCTCTACGAGCACCGTGTCTTCGTGAGCGGTGCCGTGTGGGGGCTCAACAGTTTCGATCAGTTCGGCGTGGAGCTGGGCAAGCAGCTCGCGAGCGGACTGGCACCACGGTTCTCGAGCGGGGATGTGCAGGGGCTCGATGCTTCCACGGCCGATCTCCTGACCCGCATGCGCGCTGCGATGTGACGCTTCTGCCGGAGCAGCAGAAAACCCGCCGGTCCGTGAGGGAGGCGGGTTTTCTGTATGTGGCGGTGACGGATGACGCGGCGCAGTGGACGTAACCGTCCCTTGATCTGCGCCGCAGAAAAAGCCCGACCTGCCTTACTCGACCCGGATGCGCTGCGGGACGTTGACGGCTTTCTTGGGCAGGGTGAGCACGAGCACGCCATTTTCGTATCGGGCCTTGGCAGCGGATTCATCGATCTCTGCAGGCAGCTGGAAGCTGCGGGCCACCTCGCCCTGGTAGCGCTCGGTGCGCAGGACCTTGTCGCCTTCGCGGTGGCTGTCCTGCTGCTTGACCTCGGCGCGTATGGTCACCACATTGCCTTCGACTCCCACCTGGATGTCTTCCTTGGGGACGCCGGGAAGATCGGCATGCACGGTGAAGTCCTGACCGGATTCCTTGACGTCGATCCGGAGCTGCGAGGGCGGCGGCAGAGGCTCGCCATGCAGCGGCTTGATGAAAAAGCCGGGAGCGACATCCTTGAAGAAGTCATCGAGCAGGGGATTGCGGTTGATCAGGGTATTCATGCGTTTCTCCATCAGGTTGAAGGTGAAAATTCAAGTTCACGGCAACGTTGCATGTCTCCTAAGTAAGCGCCATCAAAGGATTTTCAAGGGATTGGAAGGGGCGTTCTGTATCGGGATGTGGGGGATGGAGAAGACCGCAGGGTGGGGTGTTCGGCACGCTGCCTGCGCATGAAAAAACCCTCCCGCCCCGAAGGACGAGAGGGTTGGTGCGGTGGGCCGGATGCAGGGATCAGCGGCTTGCGGGAACCGCGCCCGCTTGCCCTGCAGCCGGAGACCGGCGGAGATGAATTACATCATCCCGCCCATGCCTCCCATGCCGCCCATGTCACCCATGCCGGCGGCAGGAGCGTCTTCCTTGGGGGCTTCGGCCACCATGCACTCGGTGGTCAGCATCAGGCTGGCCACGGAGGCGGCGTTCTGCAGCGCAGTGCGGGTCACCTTGGTCGGGTCCAGGATACCCATTTCGATCATGTCGCCATACACGTGGTTGGCAGCGTTGTAGCCGAAGTTGCCGGCGCCTTCCAGCACCTTGTTGACCACCACGCTGGGCTCGTCACCGGCGTTGGCGACGATCTCGCGCAGGGGGGCTTCGATGGCCTTGAACACCAGCTTGATGCCGGCGTTCTGGTCGGCGTTGGCGCTGGTGAGCTCACCCACGCTGGCGCGGGCACGCAGCAGGGCCACGCCACCACCGGCGACGATGCCTTCCTCGACGGCTGCACGGGTGGCGTGCAGGGCGTCTTCGACACGGGCCTTCTTTTCCTTCATTTCGACTTCGGTGGCAGCGCCGACCTTGATCACGGCCACGCCACCGGCGAGCTTGGCCACACGTTCCTGCAGCTTTTCGCGGTCGTAGTCGGAGGTGGCTTCCTCGATCTGGACACGGATCTGCTTGACACGTGCCTCGATGTCAGCAGCAGCGCCTGCGCCGTCGATGATCGTGGTGTTTTCCTTGGCCACTTCGATGGTCTTGGCCTGGCCCAGATCGGCCAGGGTCACCTTCTCGAGCGTCAGGCCGACTTCTTCGGCGATGACCTTGCCGCCGGTCAGGATGGCGATGTCTTCGAGCATGGCCTTGCGACGGTCGCCGAAGCCCGGAGCCTTGACAGCCACGACCTTCAGGATGCCGCGGATGGTGTTGACCACCAGGGTGGCGAGGGCTTCGCCGTCCACGTCTTCGGCAATGATCAGCAGCGGGCGGCTGGCCTTGGCCACTTGCTCGAGCACGGGCAGCAGGTCACGGATGTTGCTGATCTTCTTGTCGAACAGCAGCACGAAGGGGTTTTCGAGAACAGCGACCTGCTTTTCGGGGTTGTTGATGAAGTAGGGAGACAGGTAGCCACGGTCGAACTGCATGCCTTCGACGACGTCGAGTTCGTTGCTCAGGCTCTTGCCGTCTTCGACGGTGATCACGCCTTCCTTGCCGACCTTGTCCATGGCGTCAGCGATGATCTGGCCGATGGATTCGTCGGAGTTGGCGGAGATGGAGCCGACCTGTGCGATTTCCTTGGAGGTGGTGGTGGGCTTGGAAGCGGCCTTGAGCTGCTCGACCAGTGCGGCGACAGCCTTGTCGATGCCGCGCTTGAGGTCCATGGGGTTCATGCCGGCGGCCACGTACTTCATGCCTTCGCGCACGATGGCCTGGGCCAGCACGGTGGCGGTGGTGGTGCCGTCGCCCGCGTTGTCGGAGGTCTTGGAAGCGACTTCCTTGACCATCTGGGCGCCCATGTTCATGAGCTTGTCCTTGAGCTCGATTTCCTTGGCCACGGACACACCGTCCTTGGTCACGGTGGGAGCGCCGAAGGAGCGCTCGAGCACCACGTTGCGGCCCTTGGGGCCCAGGGTGGTCTTGACCGCGTTGGCCAGGATGTTCACGCCTTCGACCATGCGGGCGCGGGCGTCCGCGCCGAAAACTACGTCTTTAGCTGCCATTTGCAAATTCTCCAGTGATTCAGTGGTGCAGGATGCCTGTGCCATGCGGCCACGCATCCGTGCGGGATGGGGTGGGTATTACTTCTCGACGACGGCGAAGATGTCGTCTTCCTTCATCACCAGCAGCTCCTCGCCGTCGACCTTGACGGACTGGCCGCTGTACTTGCCGAACAGCACACGGTCACCGACCTTGACGTTCAGGGGCTTGACTTCACCCTTGTCGTTGATGCGGCCGGGGCCGATGGCCAGCACTTCACCCTGGTCGGGCTTCTCGGTGGCGTTGTCGGGGATGACGATGCCGGAAGCGGTTTTGGTTTCGTTTTCCAGACGCTTGACGATCACGCGATCGTGCAGGGGACGCAGGTTCATGGACTCTCCTTGAAAGTAAGTCGTGATGAGACAAACAGTTGAAACAGGGGATGTTCCCTGCCTGCACGGAAACGCGTCCGTGCAGGACGGGGAAAGCATCGGCCGGCAGAGGCGGCTGGCGATCCCGGCACACATGCGTGGATGGCTTTAGCACTCTACCCTGGCGAGTGCTAATGATAAGGGCGATCCAGGGGGATTCAAGAGGCGGATGGGCAAAACTTGCGCATGGCACCGGGTGCCATGCCGGGTGGCTCACCCGCGGAATACCGTGCGTGCACCGTTGAAGCGGGAGGCAAAGTAGGGGCTGTAGAGGCTGGCGGTGCGCACGATGCCTCCCGAAGAAGGGGCATGGATGAATTCGCGGCGGCCGATATAGATGCCCATGTGCGAGAAGGGGTTGCCGGAGGTATCGAAAAACACCAGATCACCCCGCTGCAGCTGGTTCACGGCAAGGGGGCGACTCGACTGGGCCCACTGCAGGGTGCTGCGAGGCAAGGCACGGGGAGCAATGCCGCTGAAGACGTATTGCACGAGGCCGCTGCAGTCGAAGCCTCCTTCCAGCGTATTGCCGCCGTAGGTGTAGGGGGTGTTGATGGCGAGCATGGCCCGAGCAATGGCGGCTTCGCGCAGGTCGCCGGAAAACTGCAGCGGATGCAGCAGGGCGATGGAGGGGTAGTCGGTCCGGAGCGTGCCCGGAGAGGTGCCGGAAGAGCGCCGACGGGCTGTGCGGGCAGGGCTGGCGCAGCCCGCGAGCAAGAGGGCTGCGCAGCCTCCCCCGGCCAGGAGCAGCAGGTGGCGGCGCGAGGCGAGGTCTTGAGAGGAAGAATCAGACTGCCCCTCCCGCCGAAGGGTGGGGGGCAGGGCGGGCATGGAAAGAGAGGAGAGGGGGGGCGGCAGGGGGTGCATCGGGAAAGCTCCGGAAGATGCCATGCGCACGTTGTACCACCTGGGGTGCCGTTTGCGAATCCCCCGGCCTGTCTGTCGCCCTGTCTGCAGCAGGGGGCGGCAGGGAGGCGCGCAGGGGGGGATCAGAAGTGGGGTTCACTCCGGGAATCGTGAGATTCGCGATGCTCCTGGGGCCGGTTGTGGGGGCGCTGCTGCTGTGGCTGCTGGATAGCGTGGGGATCGCGCTGGAACGTGCGGGCACGTTCCACACGCTGTGCCTGGGGAGCCATGCGACGCTGCTCGGCGGCCGGAGAGTTCGGCAAGGTGCGCGGGCGCTGTGACATCCAGGCAGGACGTGGAACAGCGGCTGGAGCAGGAGTGCCGGGCTGGGCCGCCGGGGAAACTGCGGGCGCTGTCCGGCCCTGCGTGGCATGCATCCAGCCCGTGGGGGTGACAGCCGGCGCAGTGGGGGCGTGAGGGGCGGTGGCTCCCCATGGACGTCCGTTGACGGGGGCCTGAACCGCATGCAGGGGGGTAGAGGGGCCGGGTGGCACGAAGCGGTGGCCAGGCGCAGTCCAGTGACCATTGACGAACACGACGCCATTGCCACGATGGGCATAGTAAGGATGCGTCCAGGTATAGCCCGGACGCGGGGCACTGGCCCAGCGGCCGCGCGCCCAGACCCACTGGTTCTGCCAGGTCCAGTAGCCGCCGATCCAGATGGCGCCGATGAAAGGCATGGGGGGCGGGGTTTCGACCAGGACCGGCGGCGGGTCGTAGGGAATGAGCAGCGGGTCGGGCTGGACGACCCCGACATCGCTCCAGACACCGCTGTCGGTCGTGGCGTAGGGCAGGGGCGCAACGCAGGCAGAGGTCAGCAGGGTGAGACCGGTGAGCAGCAGGGCAGCGGGCCCGCGGAGGGCGCGCGCAGGGGCAGCGGAAGGACGGATCGGGAGGGCGGCAGTCATGGGATGTTCGTCGGAAGATGGAAATGAGTGTGTAAGGGCAGATCACATGGCGGCTGCAAAGTTCAGCGGCAGGTGTGACAGCGTGTATGGAGGCACCGGCGCCCGGCTTTGGGCAAGGTGGACGGCGCCAGGCGGTTCAGGGAAGCTTAAGAGGCATGCGGCAAGGTGAACATGGATACGGGAACTTCGGGGCCTGGATGCACTCTATCTGTGCGTGAGGACCACGGAGTCCGGAACTTTTTTGCGAGGACAGAATGAAGAATATCAAGATGGGGTGGTGGCTGGTGCTGCTGGTGCCTGCGGGATTGTGGTTCATGGCCGATACGCTGTGGGTGCAGCCGTTCAGGTATTTCCCGTTCAGGGAGGTCTTTATCCAGTTCACCGGCGTGGTGGCCATGGCGGTGATGAGCGTGGGCATGGTGCTGGCGACCCGTCAGCGGTGGCTGGAGGCCCGGCTCAATGGGCTTGACAAGATGTACCGCCTGCACAAATGGCTGGGGATCACGGCGCTGGTGGTGTCGGTGGTGCACTGGTGGATGTCCAAGGGGACGAAGTGGATGGTGGGCTGGGGCTGGCTGGAGCGCCCCGCACGCCGTGGCCCCCGAGGCGGCGGAGAAGGGGTGGCACAGGCGGTTGTGACGCTGGAGCAGTGGCTCAACACGCAGCGCCATCTGGCCGAATCGATGGGAGAGTGGGCCTTCTATGGGGCTGTGGTGCTGATGGTTCTGGCGCTCGTGAAGTGGTTCCCCTACCGGCTGTTTTCCAAGACACACCGCTTGCTGGCCGTGGCCTATCTGGTGCTGGCCTTTCATACGGTGGTGCTGCTCAAGTATGCCTACTGGTCCCAGCCGGTGGGATGGCTGATGGCCGTGCTGACCGCGGCCGGAGTGGTGGCTGCCCTGATGGTGCTGCTGGGGCGCGTGGGGGCCGGGCGCAAGGTGTCTGGCGAGATCCTGGAGGTGCATCGCCTGCCTGCATTGCGCGTGGTGCGCACCACACTGCGGCTTGCTTCCGGATGGCCGGGGCATGAAGCAGGGCAGTTTGCCTTTGTGACCACGCATCGTGCGGAAGGGGCGCATCCGTACACGATCGCGTCGCACTGGGATCCCGCCACGCGGGAAATCACGTTCATCACCAAGGCGCTGGGCGATTACACCGCCACTCTGCCGCAGGCGCTGCAGCCCGGCATGCCGGCCACGGTGGAAGGGCCGTATGGGTGCTTCACCTTCAATGACGATGCTCCCCGCCAGATCTGGGTGGGAGGGGGCATCGGCATCACGCCCTTTGTGGCGCGGCTCAAGGAAATGGCGCAGGAGCGGGCCCAGGGGGCCCATGCACCCGAGGTGGATCTGTTCCACACCACAACGGAACTCGACCCCGAGGCGCTCGCGCTGCTGGAGGCCGATGCGGCTGCGGCAGGGGTGCATCTGCATGTGCTGGTCGATGCGCGTGATGGACGCCTGACGGGCGAACGCCTGCGTGCGGCCGTGCCGGACTGGCGCACGGCCAGTGTCTGGTTCTGCGGCCCGGCAGGATTCGGCACGGCGCTGCGGACCGATCTGCTGGCGCAGGGATTGCCGGCAGGGCGCTTCCATCAGGAGCTGTTTGCCATGCGCTGAAAGGGGCGGCGTTGCGGCCCATGGAAGGGTTGGGCGCTTCCGGCCCTCCCCTACAATGGGGCGCCATGTCTGCTTCTTCCGATGAATCCCTGCGGGGCGATGTTCTCCCGGCCCCCGCGCCTGCCGGTTCGGCTGCGCCGTCTGCCGCGCATGCCTGGTGGCTGGCGGCCCGGCCCTACACCCTGACCGTGACCCTTTCGCCGGTAGTGGCAGGGTGCATGCTGGCCTGGCTGCAGACAGGACGTCTGCACGGACTGCTGGCGTTGGTGACGCTGCTGGCGGCCATGTGCATCCAGATCGGCACCAATCTGCTCAACGATGTGGGCGACTACGAGAAGGGGGCCGACCAGCCCGATCGACTGGGGCCTCCGCGGGCGGTGGCCAGTGGCTGGCTGCCAGCTGCCGCCGTGAGGCGTGCGGGATTTCTGGCGATGGGGGGCGCATTCCTGCTCGGCATCGTGCTGGCAGGAGTGGGGGGCTGGCCCATCGTGGCGACAGGGTTGCTGGCACTGGTGTGTGGCTGGGCCTATACCTCGGGGCCGCGTCCGATTGCCTATGGACCGTGGGGGGAAGTGTTCGTCTGGTGCTTCTTTGGCCTGGCGGCAGTGGGGGGTACCTTCTGGCTGCAGGCCGGCGTGCCCACAGCCCATGTCTGGTGGATGGGGCATGCGATGGGAGCCTTTGCGGCGGCAGTCATGCTGGTCAACAACACCCGCGACCGTGCGACCGATGTGCGGGCGGGCAAGCGCACGCTGGCGGTGCGGCTGGGTCTGCCGGCCAGCCGACTCCTGTATGCAGGGGTGATGCTGTTCCCGTTTGTGATTCTGCCGCTGATCGGGCCGGCAGCGAATTCGCCCTGGATGGCTCTGCCGCTGGTGATGCTCGTGCCTGCGCTCAGGCAGGTGACCGATGTTGTGCGCCACGCGCCAGGCAAGGGCTACAACCGGGTTCTGGCGCGCACCGGGATGGTGCAGCTGGGATTTGTGCTGACCTGGGCTGCCGCGCAGGGGCTTGCCGGCGCGGCAGCCTGAGTGGTGCATCGGCCCCCAGGGGGGGCCGATGGCCGTGCATGGAGCAATGGGGAAGCCAGCGAGGCGCGTGCTGCAGCTCCAGGGGTGCAGCTGGCATGTGTATTGCTTGACTGACCAGACAGGGCCCCGTTTTCCTCATGGCGCCGGCCTTCCATGCCTCGGCGCCCATGAGGAAGACAGGCCCCTTTCGTGATGCACGATTCGCAGGGAAGCCTTCCGTTCGCACGAGAATGAGCGGAACTTCCATTTCCAGGACCGTGTCTCCCCTGTTCGGGAGCGCGGGCCGATGATCCAGCAGGGCACAGCCATGTCGATACACGCCGCACTTCACCACGTCACCCACTACCGGTACGACCGCCTGGTGCAGCTCGGACCGCAGGTGGTGCGCCTGCGGCCAGCCCCCCACAGCCGCAGTCGCATCCTTTCCTACAGCCTCAAGGTCGAGCCGGCCCAGCATTTCATCAACTGGCAGCAGGATCCGTTCGCCAACTACCAGGCGCGCCTGATGTTCCCGGAGCCCACGCAGGAGTTCAAGGTCACGGTGGATCTGGTGGCGGAAATGGCGGTGTTCAATCCGTTCGATTTCTTCCTGGAGCCCGAGGCCGAGCAGATTCCGTTTGCCTATGGCGAGCTGGAGCAGCAGGAACTGGCGCCCTATCTGGCGGCAGACCCGCTCACGCCGCTGCTGGAGAAGTATCTGGCAGGCGTGGACCGCAGCGCCACGCCGACGGTGGACTTTCTGGTGGCGCTCAACCAGCGGGTGCATCAGGATGTGCGCTATCTCATCCGCATGGAGCCCGGCGTGCAGACGCCGGAGGAGACCCTGGGCAAGGCCAGCGGGTCCTGCCGCGACTCGGCATGGCTGCTGGTGCAGCTGCTGCGCCATCTGGGGCTGGCGGCGCGCTTCGTGTCCGGCTACCTGATCCAGCTCAAGCCCGATGTGAAGTCGCTCGACGGCCCCAGCGGCACCGACCATGACTTCACCGACCTGCACGCCTGGTGCGAGGTCTACCTGCCGGGGGCCGGCTGGGTGGGGCTCGATGCCACCTCGGGACTGTTTGCGGGCGAAGGGCACATTCCGCTGGCCTGCACGCCCCAGCCCGGGGGGGCCGCGCCCATCGAGGGACTGGTCGATCCCTGCGAGGTGACCTTCAGCCACGAGATGTCGGTGTCCCGCATTCTGGAGACCCCCCGCGTCACGCTGCCGTATTCGGATGCGCAGTGGGAGCGCGTGCTCGCCCTGGGCGATGCAGTGGATGCTTCCTTGCAGGAGGGGGATGTACGCCTCACCATGGGGGGCGAGCCGACGTTCGTGTCCATCGACGACCGCGACGCGCCCGAGTGGAACACCACGGCGCTCGGGCCGCGCAAGCGGGAACGGGCCATCGAGCTGCTGCACCGTCTGCGCGACCAGTATGGCCAAGGGGGCTTCCTGCACTGTGGGCAGGGCAAGTGGTATCCGGGCGAGCAGCTGCCGCGGTGGGCCCTCTCGGCCCTGTGGCGCACCGACGGCGAGCCCGTGTGGCACAACCCGGCCCGTCTGGCCGATGAGCGCACGCCCCAGCACTACACCCAGGAAGATGCCGACCGCTTCATCCGCCAGCTGGCCGAGGAGCTGGGCATCACCGACAGCCACGTCATGCCGGCGCTGGAGGACACCTGGTATCACCTGTGGCGCGAGCAGCGCCTGCCCAGCAACGTCACGCCGCAGGATGCGCGGCTCGACGACAGTCTGGAGCGTGCCCGGCTGGGCCGCGTGTTCGGACAGGGCCTCGCACGGCCTGTGGGCTACGTGCTGCCTCTGCAGGCAGTCTCCGAAGTGGGCACCTACGCCGAGCTGACGGCCGAGCATGCCCCCCACTGGGCCACCAGTCCCTGGCATCTGCGCGAAGGGCAGCTCTATCTGCTTCCGGGCGACTCCCCGGTGGGGCTGCGTCTGCCGCTCGACCGGCTGCCCTGGGTGGCCGCCGATGACCGCGCGGTACCCGTGCCGGTCGATCCCTTCGAGCCGCGCGAGGAGCTCGACAGCACCGGTGCCGACCAGCCCGCACAGGACCGCCCGGGCGCGCAGGCACGCGCTGCCGCAGGCAGGGACGCGGCCGCCTGCCAGAAGGAGGGGACCGCTGCAAGACACCGCCGCCGCGAAAGCGAGAATCTCGCCGGTGGCGGCATGGTGGGCATGCACGAGGACGCGGATGACGACGGCATGGCCAGCGGGCAGCTGCGCGAGCGCAAGCCGCGGCTGTACGAATCGGCACCGTGGATCGTGCGCACCGCCCTGTGCGTGGAGGCACGCGACACGCGGCGTACCACGGGCATCGTCGATCCCAAGGATCCCTCCAAGGGCTATCAGGCGCTGTATGTGTTCATGCCCCCGGTCGTGCGGCTGGAGGATTATCTCGACCTGGTGGCCGCCATCGAGCGCACCGCCGAGGCGCTCGACGTGGCCGTGGTGCTCGAAGGCTATCTGCCGCCCCGCGATCCCCGTCTGACCATGCTGCAGGTCACGCCCGACCCCGGAGTGATCGAGGTCAACATCCAGCCTGCCCGCACCTGGCGCGAGATCGTGTCGCGTACCGAGTTCCTGTACGACGCGGCCTTCCACTGCCGGCTCTCCGCCGAGAAGTTCATGACCGACGGACGGCATACCGGCACGGGCGGTGGCAATCACTTCGTGATGGGCGGCGCCACGCCCGACGAGAGCCCCTTCCTGCGGCGGCCCGACGTGCTGGCCAGCCTGCTGTCCTATTGGCACAACCACCCCAGTCTTTCCTATCTGTTCAGCGGGCTCTTCATTGGCCCGACCAGTCAGGCTCCCCGGGTGGACGAAGCACGCAACGACCAGCTCTACGAGCTCGAAATCGCCCTGGCCGAAATCCACGGGGCACAGGCCAAGTACGGCGAACAGATGCAGCCCTGGCTGGTCGACCGCAGCCTGCGCAACATCCTGATCGACGTCACGGGCAACACCCATCGCAGCGAGTTCTGCATCGACAAGCTCTACTCGCCCGATTCCAGCACCGGCCGGCTGGGGCTGCTGGAGCTGCGTGCCTTCGAGATGCCGCCCCATGCCCGCATGAGCGTGGTGCAGCAGCTGCTGATGCGTGCGCTCATTGCCCGGTTCTGGCGTGAGCCCTACCGCGCTCCCCTGGCGCGCTGGGGCACCGAGCTGCACGACCGCTTCATGCTGCCCACCTTTGTGCAGGCCGACTTTGCCGATGTCATGTCCGAGCTGCGTGCCGCTGGATTCGCGTTCGAGGATGCGTGGTTCGCTCCGCATTTCGAGTTCCGTTTCCCCCACATCGGGGACATGGAGGCCGACGGCGTCACGCTTACCCTGCGCAGCGCGCTGGAGCCCTGGCACGTCATGGGCGAGGAAAGCGGCGGGGGTGGCACCGTGCGCTATGTGGATTCTTCGCTGGAACGGCTGGAGGTCGAGGTGCGGGGCTTCAACCCGGCCCGCCACACCATCACCTGCAACGGCGTGCCGGTGCCCCTGCAGCCCACCGGCAAGGCCGGGGTGCTGGTGGCCGGGGTGCGCTACAAGGCCTGGAATCCGCCGTCCGCCCTGCACCCCAGCATTGGGGTGCATGCGCCCCTGACCTTCGATGTGGTCGACACCTGGATGGGGCGCTCGCTCGGCGGCTGTTCCTACCATGTGGCCCATCCTGGTGGACGCAACTACGAGACGCTGCCCGTCAACGCCTACGAGGCGGAAAGCCGCCGGCTGGCGCGCTTTTTCCGGCTCGGCCATACGCCAGGCACCTTGGATCTGGCCCGCAACGCGCTGCCCACCAGCAATTCCATGCTGGCAGACCGTGAATTTCCGTTCACTCTGGATCTGCGCCGCCATCCTGCGGCTTCCAGATACTGAGCCGGAAGCGGACAATCCGGGACGTGTCCTTCGTGCTTTCTTCCTCCTCTCCGCCCGGCCTGGTGCCGGCGTCTCCCCCTGTCTGCGCTCCCGGCAGCGTGCTGCGCTTCAGCGAGCTGCTGGGGCAGGCGCGCTGCGAGGGGGGGCGGCTGGATCTGCCCGGCCTGCGGCAGGAGGATCTGGCGCCGGCGTGGCGCGACTTCTGGCGCCATACGCGGCCCGATCCCGCCGCGCTCGACGCACGCCTGCAGGGGCTGCGCCGCCAGATCCGCGAGGACGATGTCAGCTACAACGTCTACGCCGGTGACGGCGATGTGCAGCGCCCGTGGGCCGTCGACCTGTTTCCGCTGCTCATCGGCGCGGCCGATTGGGCCCACATCCGCCAGGGCGTGCTGCAGCAGGTGCGGGTGCTCGAACACATCCTGACCGATGTCTATGGCCCCCAGCATCTGCTGCGCGAGGGGCTGCTGCCGCCTGCGCTGGTGCAGGGGCACCCCGACTACCTGCCCTGCATGCACGGTGTCACGCCGGTGGGCGGGCGGAGGCTGCACATTGCCGCCTTCGATCTGGCTCGGGGGCCGGAGGGCGGCTGGTGGATCGTTTCCCAGCGGCTGCAGGCACCCTCGGGGCTAGGGTATCTGCTGGAGAATCGCCACGCCGTCTCGCACCAGTTCCCGCAGGCCTTCGACGGCATGCACGTGCGGCGGCTTGCAGGGGCCTATCGCAGCCTCATGGCCAGCCTGCGGCAGGCGAGCCCTGCCGGCGAGAATGCGCACATTGCCCTGCTCACCCCCGGGCCCTACAACGAAACCTATTTCGAGCATGCCTATCTGGCGCGCTATCTGGGCATCTCGCTCGTGGAGGGCAGCGACCTCACGGTGCGCGACCGCAGGCTCTACCTCAAGACCCTGCAGGGCCTCGAACGGGTCGATGTGCTCATCAAGCGCATGGACGACCAGTTCCTCGACCCTCTGGAGCTGCGCCCCGATTCGCAGCTGGGCGTGCCCGGTCTGCTGGAGGCGCTCCGTGCCGGCCATGTGCTCATGGCCAATGCGCCGGGGGCCGGGTTTCTGGAGTCCGGGGCGCTGCTCGGCTTCCTGCCCGCGCTGGCCCGCCGCCTCATCGGCGAGGAGCTGGCGCTGCCCGCCCTGCCGACCTGGTGGTGCGGCGAGGCAGCCGCACGCGAACAGGCCCTGGGGCTCATCGACGGCTGCGTCATCAAGCCGACCT
Organism: Brachymonas moutaii (nom. illeg.); assembly: GCF_049977365.1. Taxonomy (NCBI): domain Bacteria; kingdom Pseudomonadati; phylum Pseudomonadota; class Betaproteobacteria; order Burkholderiales; family Comamonadaceae; genus Allobrachymonas; species Brachymonas moutaii (nom. illeg.). The sequence continues at coordinate 78,897 of NZ_JBNGEN010000005.1, forward strand.
ATCCGGCGCCGTATCCGGGCGCACCGGCACGCCAGCACTTCGACACGGCACTCACGCGCTGGCTCACTCCGGCCCAGCGTGCGGAGTGGGTGAACCGCATCCGTGCCCAGGCCGATGAGTGCACCGTGCAGCGCTATCTGCCCGCTTCGGGCGTACCGATCTGGCGCCCTGCTGCCGGGGCACAGACGGGGGCAGGCGAGCTGCTGGAGCGCCCTGCCATCGTGCGCGTGTTTGCCCTCTCCAACGGGGCGGACAGCTGGCGGGTACTGCCCGGAGGCATGGCCCGGCTCGCCAGCGAGGGCGGGGAGCTGTCCTCGATGCGCTGGGGCGGCTCCAGCGCGGATGTGTGGGTGCTCTCCAGCCAGCAGCAGGAGATGCAGGGCATGGCGCCCCGCCCGGTCGTCCGGACCCTGGCTGCGCGCGGTGCGCCGGTGCGCAACGTCACCAGTCGGGCGGCAGACAACCTGTTCTGGATGGGGCGCTACACCGAGCGCATCGAGAACAATGCCCGCCTCATCCAGCTCATTCTCAATACCCTGACCGGCGAGGAGCAGGCTTCGCACCCGCTGCGGGGCTGGCTCGATGCGCTCGCCCGCGCACAAGGGCTGGTGCCACCGGGCACGCCCGGGCTGGTGGAGGATCGACAGGCCTTTGTGCATGCCCTCATCACCGGCATGGCCGGGCAGGACGGACTGTGCTCGCTGGCCTTCAACCTGCAGTCGCTGCGGCATGCGGCCTCGCAGGTGCGCGACCGGCTTGCGCTGGAGCACTGGGCCGAAATCCGCTCGCTGCAGGAAACCTTTGCCCTCGAAAGCCGTGCCCTGGCCGCCCAGCCTGTGCCTTCGTGGGCCGATGCGCAGGAGCTGCTGCGCGACCTCATGCGGCGGCTCTCCGGCATCATCGGCGCCCAGCTCGACCGCATGATGCGCGACAACGGCTGGCGGCTGCTCTCGATCGGCCGCTTCATCGAGCGGGCCGGCTTTCTGTGCGAGGCCTTCGATCTGGCCTTTTCCACCCGCGCCGTGGAGGATGATGACGGCTTCGAGGCCCTGCTGGTTCTGTGCGACAGCACCATCTCGTTCCATGCGCGCTACCAGCAGAGCCATGATCTGGCCGCGCTGCTGGAGCTGCTGGTGCACAGCCGCGAGAACCCGCGTGCCCTGGGGTGGGTCATGCAGTCGCTCTCGGGGCGGCTGGCCCGCCTGCAGGAAGGCAATCCGCCCGATCTGGAGGATCTGGCTCTGCACCTGCCCGAGCCGGGAAATGTCGATCCCGCCATGCTCGCCCAGGCCGATGCCCAGGGCCACAGGGCAGCCCTGCATGCCCTGCTGCAGGAGGTGCGCCGTGCCATGGGGGAACTCTCGCAGGCGCTCACGGTGCGGCACTTCACCCATACGCGCCAGGTGCGGCTCAGTCTGGGGGCATGATCCATGAAGCTGCGCATCACCCATGACACCCGCTATCTCTACGAGCACATGGTCGATGGCGCACTGCATCAGGCGCATCTGCGGCCCGTGGCCACTCCGCTGCAGACGACGCTCCTGCACGCGCTCGACGTCGATCCCGCGCCTGCCTGGATCGAGCACCGACAGGATCTTTTCGGCAATGGGGTGGACTGGTTCGCCATCGACCATCCCCATGACCATCTGGGTGTGCGCTCTGTCAGCGACGTGTGCACCACGGCACCGCCACCCGCTTTCAGCACCGTGGCCTGGGAAGCCGTGCGCGAGCGCTTCGTGTACCGACAGGGAGCCCCCTACGATCCGGCCAGCCAGTACGTGTACCCCTCGGTGCATGTGCGCACCCGTCCCGAGTTCATCGACTATGCCCGTCCCTCGTTCACGCCGGGGCGTGCGCTGGTGGAGGCAGCCTGCCACCTCACGGCCCGCATTCACCATGAGTTCAGCTATCGCGCCGGCAGTACCGAGATCGGCACACCGGCCGAAACCACGCTGATCCGGCGCGCCGGCGTCTGCCAGGACTTTGCCCATGTGCTGCTGTGCTGCCTGCGCTCGCTCGGGCTGGCCGCACGCTACGTCAGTGGCTACCTGCTCACCATGCCGCCACCCGGTCAGCCGCGGCTGCGCGGAGCCGATGCCTCGCACGCCTGGGTGTCGGTCTATGTGCCCGATCTGCCGGCCTGGCTGCCGGTGATCGGCGGGGCTGTCCCGGCGGGGGAGGACTCCGCTCCCCAGGGAGGCTGGTTCGATCTCGATCCCACCAACAACCGCGTGGGCTGGATGGCGCCGGGCGAAGACTATGTGTGTCTGGCCGTTGGCCGCGACTTTGCCGATGTCTCTCCCATCCGGGGAGTGCTGTATGGCCACGCAGACCACACGCTGTCGGTGGGAGTCACGGTCGAACCCATCGCGTGATGGCGCGCCCCTGCGGGACAGGCACTTGCCGCCTCGGGGGCAGCGTGCCGGGACTCAGCGCGGCAGCGGCACCAGGCGCCAGCCGGCCAGGGCCTTGCGCTGCTGCAGCAGCAGATCGATGTTGGGATGGGCTCCGGGATGGGCCTCTGCGTCGGCCACGTGTTCGCCAAACCACTGCAGCCCCTGTTCCACGGCGGCGGCATCCAGCAGCCCCCCGAAGCGGTCTGCCAGTGCGGCATACAGCCGCAGTGAGCCGGTCTTGCCCGGCGCATGGGGAATGTGGTGCATCACCTCGCCCCGTTCATTCACGATGTCGAGTCCGCGCAGATGGTCGATGGAGGGCAGGGTGGCCAGGGTGTCGGCAAAGGTCATGGCAAAAAAAGTGCAGGCACAGAAAAAAGAAGGGAACGGGAGATGCCCGGCTGCGGCGGACATGCAGGTCTGCATGCCACCCGCGTCCGGGCGGGGGATCAGTGTGGCGCCTGTGAGGCCTTGCTGGCGGCGGCCCGCTTGGCGAACTCGGCGCGCAGGGCCTTGAGCTTCTCGCGCGGGTCTTCCTTGACGGTGGCGGCGTCGAGCGCCATTTCCTTGATGAAGCGGCTGGGCTGCGCGCTGACGAGGTCGCGGCCCTTCTTGCGCTTCTTGGGCCAGCTCACGGCCAGGCTGCGCTGGGCGCGGGTGATGCCCACGTACATGAGCCGCCGCTCCTCCTGGATGCGCTGGGCCAGGCCCTCGCTTTCCGTATTGCCCTCGGCATCTTCCACCTTGAAGGGCAGCATGCCCTCGGTCACGCCGACAAGCATGACGTGCGGCCATTCCAGCCCCTTGGCTGCATGCAGCGTGGAGAGCGTGACCACGTTCTGGTCCTGCTGGCGCTCCGAGATGGTGGAGAGCAGGGCCACGTTCTGCGCGATTTCGAGCACCGTCTTGGTGGTGCTCTGCATGGTCACGCCCGCCGTGTCGTCCACGAAGCCGCCGCAGCGGTTGGCCATCCAGTCGCAGAATTCCAGCACATTGTTCCAGCGGCCGGCGGCCACCTTCTCGCTGTCCTCGCTGTCGTAGAGGTACTTCTCGAAGCCGATGTCGCGCAGCCATTCCTGCAGAAAGGCCTTGGCCGCCTCGGCGCCGCTCGTGGAGCGGGCGCGGTATTCGAGATCGTTGAGATAGCGGCCGAACTCGTGCAGGCCATCCACGGCACGCTTGGACAGCGCCGTGCCCAGCGAGTGGCTGAACAGGGCCTCGAACATGCTGATGCGGTAGCGGTTGGCGAACTCCCCGAGCTGCGCCAGGGTGGTGTGCCCGATGCCGCGCTTGGGGCAGGTGATGGCGCGCAGGAAGGCCGGATCGTCGTCGTTGTTGGCCAGCAGCCGGAACCAGGCGCACAGGTCCTTGATTTCGGCTCGGTCGAAAAAGCTGGTGCCCCCCGAGACCTTGTAGGGAATCTGCGCCTTGCGCAGCGCGGTCTCGATCAGCCGGCTCTGGTGGTTGGCGCGGTAGAGCACGGCAAAATCCCGCCATTCCTTGTGCGGCGAGGTGGCACGCTGGCTCTGGATGCGGGCCACCACGCGCTCGGCCTCGTGTTCCTCGTTGTCGGCATCCACCACCCGCACCGGCTCGCCTTCGCCCAGCGCGCTCCACAGCGTCTTGGGAAACAGCTTGGGATTCGGGCCGATCACATTGTTGGCGGCCTGCAGGATCGCGCCGGTCGAGCGGTAGTTCTGTTCGAGCTTGATGACCTTGAGCCCCGGGAAGTCCACCGGCAGCTTGCGCAGGTTGTCGAGTGTGGCCCCTCGCCAGCCGTAGATGCTCTGGTCGTCGTCACCCACCGCGGTAAAACGCGCATCGGGCCGGTCTGGCCAGCCCACGAGCAGCTTGAGCAGCTCGTACTGGGTGGCGTTGGTGTCCTGGTATTCGTCCACCAGCACGTAGCCCAGCGCCTGCTGCCACTTGGCTCGCACCTCGGGGTGCTCCTGCAGCAGCTTGAGCGGCAGGCCGATCAGATCGTCGAAATCCACGCTCTGGTAGGCCGCCAGGCGCTCCTGGTAGCGGGCCATGACCATGGCCGCGCTGCGGTGTTCGTCATGGCCCACCGTGCAGGCGGCCAGCGCCTGTTCGGCCGTCAACCCCTGGTTCTTCCACAGGCTGATCGTCCACTGCCACTGGCGCGCCACGGCTGCGTCGGTGGTGCCCCCGCAGTCCTTGAGCAGGCTGAGCACATCCGAGGCGTCCAGAATGCTGAACTGCTCCTTGAGCCCCAGCGCCTGCCCGTCCTCGCGCAGCATGCGCACTCCCAGGGCGTGGAACGTGCAGATGATCACCTTGCCCGCCGCCTTGCCAATCAGGCCCTTGGCACGTTCGCGCATCTCCGCGGCGGCCTTGTTCGTGAAGGTGATGGCCGCAATGCGCTCGGGGGCGCAGCCTGCCTGGATGAGGCGGCCGATCTTGTGCGTGATCACGCGCGTCTTGCCCGATCCCGCCCCCGCGAGCACCAGGCAGGGGCCCTGCAGGTAATTGACAGCTTCTTGCTGGGAGACGTTCAGACCATCCGACATGAGGGTAAGGGGCAACTGCTGAAAAGAGGAAAGGGCGTCATCATACTGCCGCCGGATTGGCCCTGCCTACCCATGCCAGGGACCGGCGCCAGAGCTCCCACACGCTTTCCGAGCACACAAAAAAGCCCGCCGGAGGGCGGGCTGGTCACATGCCGGACAGGCGAAGCTGCCGCTGCGTGGGCGCACAGAGCGGCAGGCCGGTCAGGTGGATGTGCTCACTTCGCGGCAGGAGCCGGCTGCATAGAAGCAGGAGCCGGCTTGCCCTTCATCGGAGCCGGAGCCGGGGCCTTCTTGGGCAGGGGCTTCTTGGCCATGGGCTTGTGGGGCACAGCATGCTTCATGGGCTTGGCAGCCTTGGCCGGCTTGCCCATGGGCGCATGTTCGGCAGCCACCTTCGGGGGCAGGTCCAGCTTGGAGCCCAGCGGAGCCGTGGTCTTGCTCTCGAACAGGATGCCGCCGCCCTGCACGCTGCCTTCCTTGCTGCCCGCACCGTCCTTCACGCGGGCCATGCAGGCTTCCTTGTAGCCTTCAGGCAGAGGGGCGCAGCGGGCTTCGGCGTTGGCGGTGTATTGGGCTTCCGGCAGGGCTGTCAACGTGGCGCTGTGCGCCTTGGCCGCAGCGGCTTCCTTGGAGTGCGGAACAGCAGCGCTGGCACCAAAGGCAGCGGCAAGGGCGGCAGCCACGAGGGCAGTACGCATGGCAAAACGGGTGGTCATCTGAAAATCCTCCAAAAATGAAACATGGATGGGTCAGAGGCATGGATTGGCTTCGACTGGCCCTGCTACAACAACCGAGTGCGTAGACTCTGGAGAAAAGTGTAACCATCGCGTCAGCCTTCGGACAACCTGCAGTGACAGGAGCGCCGGCCATATTGTCACAACTTGTAGAGCATTCCGGTCTGTCTCGCACCGACTGTCCGCGCCGGGGTAGCAGTCCAAATCTGCCGCTCATGCGCCCACTTGCCGTAGGCTCCTGAGAGATTGCCTGAGCGCGCCCCCGGGCGTAGAAGGGCTGGGAGCAGAGGCAGCCTGATACAACTGCCGCGGCCAGTGGGGCGGTGGGCCGCGTGAGGGGCTCAGTCCTCCTTGCCGCACAGGCGGTCGGTTGCCCGCACCAGCTGGTCGAGAATGCCGGGCTCGCTGTAGGCGTGTCCGGCATTGCCCACCCAGTGCAGCTCCACCTCGGGGTGAATGGCCACCATGGCCTGGTACAGGTCCCAGGCTGTGGTGGCGGGGGTGCACAGGTCGTAGCGTCCCTGCACGATCACCGTCGGAATGCCCCGGAGGCGATCCACATGGGCGATGAGTTGCCCTTCTTCCATGAAGCCGTGGTGTGTGAAGTAGTGGTTCTCGATGCGGGCGAAGGCCAGCGCGAAATGCGCATCGCCATAGTGGTCGGCATCGGGCGGAGGCAGCAGCGAGATGGTGCGGCCTTCCCAGCGGGCCCAGGCCTGGGCGGCTTCGAGCTGGGCGGCGGCATTGTCGCCCACGAGGCGGCGGCGGTAGGCGGCCACCATGTCGTCGCGTTCGGCTTCCGGGATAGGGGCCAGATATTCCTCCCACAGGTCGGGATAGAGGTAGGAAGCGCCTGCCTGGTAGAACCAGTCCAGCTCATGCTGGCGCAGCGTGAAAATGCCGCGCAGCACGAGGGCGCTGACGTGCTCGGGGCATTCCTCGGCATAGGCCAGCGCCAGCGTGCTGCCCCACGAACCGCCAAAGACCAGCCAGCGCTCGGTGCCCAGCATGCTGCGCAGCCGCTCGATGTCGGAGACGAGATCCCAGGTCGTGTTGCGTTCGAGGCTGGCATGCGGGCGCGAGCGGCCGCAGCCCCGCTGATCGAACAGCAGCACGCAGTAGCGCTCGGGGTCGAACAGGCGGCGGTGGTCGGCGCTGCATCCTGCCCCCGGCCCACCGTGCAGGAAGATGGCCGGCTGCCCCGCCGGATTGCCCACCAGCTCCCAGTAGATCTCGTGCCCGTCGCCCGTGTCGAGCATGCCGGTGCGGAACGGCTCGATGGGCGGATACAGCGTGCGCTTGGGGGCGTGGATGTCGGCGTGTGTGGTGTGGTGCTGAAAAATGGACATGGATGGGCAGGCAAAGAGCAGAAAAGGAAGGTCGATGATCGGAAGCGCACAGCCCGCATGGCCCCCTGCAGGAACGGCAGGGCAGGGACTCGGCAGGCGAAGGCGATGAAGCCATTATGGAACGCCTGCCGAGTGGGGCTGAGGGGGAAAGACAGTGCGGCAGCCAAAAAAACGCCCCTCGGCAGAGGGGCGGTAGGGGAGAGGCAGAAGCAGAAGGCCGGCGGATCAGGCGTATTCGGCCAGTGCCTTCTTCATCTTCTTCATGGCGGCGGTCTCGATCTGGCGGATGCGCTCGGCACTCACGCCGTATTCCGAGGCCAGCTCGTGCAGCGTCATGCCGCCGCTGCCGTCGTCGTTGACCTTGAGCCAGCGCTCTTCGACGATGCGGCGGCTGCGCGGGTCGAGGGTGTCGAGTGCGGCGGCAATGCCGTCGGTGGCCATCACGTCGCGCTGGCGGGCTTCGATCATGGCGGTGGGCTCGTGGCTCGCGTCGCTCAGGTAGGCGATGGGGCCGAACGCATGCTCGCCGTCATCCGTGGGCGTGGGGTCGAGCAGCACGTCGCCGCCGGTCATGCGGGTTTCCATCTCGATGACTTCCTCGCGCTTGACGTGGAGGTCCCGGGCGATGATGTCGATTTCCTGCTCGGTCAGGGTGTCGCGATGGGCGAGGGCGTCGTCCATGTCGGCGCTGGCCTTGAAGCCCTGCTTCTTGCTGCGCAGGTTGAAGAACAGCTTGCGCTGCGCCTTGGTCGTGGCGACCTTGACCATGCGCCAGTTCTTGAGGATGTACTCGTGGATCTCGGCTTTGATCCAGTGCATGGCATAGCTCACGAGCCGCACGCCCTGCGTGGGATCGAAGCGGCGCACGGCCTTCATGAGGCCGATGTTGCCTTCCTGGATCAGGTCGCCCTGCGGCAGGCCATAGCCCAGGTACTGGCGCGAGATGGCCACCACCAGGCGCAGATGCGACATGATGAGGCGACCTGCTGCGTCGAGGTCGTTGTGGTCCCGCAGCTTGCGGGCGTATTCGGATTCCTGCTCGGCGGTGAGCATGGGCATGCGGTTGACTGCCGTGATGTAGGCGTCGAGATTGCCGAGCGGGGGAAGAGTCGCCACTGCCGACCAGTTGGGGGCAAGGGCGAGGTCATGGGTAGCGGTGGAAGAAACAGCTTGTTTGGCCATAGGTCTTTCACTCCTTTCGAGAGATTGGATACCTCGGATCAGGAAAGGTTCCCCAAAAAGGCGGGAATTAAAGCAAATACCGTGCCTGTTTTGGGTTGTGAGCCATTTGCCAAGGAGGCGCAGGCATCGTGTGCATCCATGATCGGGCATCGCATCGTGTTCAGGGATGGTAACACCCCCCTCTCTGGCGCCATGGAAACGGCCTGCGGCAAGTTGTAAGGATCTGTCCGGGGGCAGCGCATGGCTCCCCCGGGGCGTCCGCAATCAGCCCAGCAGGGCCTGTGCGAATTCGCGGGCGTTGAAGGTTTCGAGGTCTTCGAGCTTTTCGCCCACGCCGATGAAGTACACCGGAACCGGTTTCTCGCGGGCGATGGCACACAGCACACCGCCCTTGGCTGTGCCGTCGAGCTTGGTGACGATGAGGCCCGTGAGCTGCAGCGCATCGTCGAAGGCCTTGACCTGGGCCAGGGCGTTCTGGCCGGTGTTGCCGTCGATGACGAGCAGCACCTCATGCGGGGCGCTGCCTTCGGCCTTCTGGATGGTGCGCCGGATCTTGCGGAGCTCTTCCATGAGGTGGAGCTGGGTGGGCAGACGGCCGGCGGTGTCCACCAGCACTACGTCCTTGCCGCGCGCGCGGCCTGCGGCCACGGCGTCGAAGGCCAGCGCAGCGGGATCTCCGCCGGCGCTGCTGACGATCTCGACGGTGTTGCGGTCGGCCCAGACAGCGAGCTGCTCGCGGGCGGCCGCACGGAAGGTGTCGCCCGCAGCCAGCAGCACGGCCTGTCCGTGGTGGCCGAGATGCTTGGTGAGCTTGCCGATGGAGGTGGTCTTGCCTGCGCCATTGACGCCCGCGACCATGATGACGGTGGGGGTGTGTTCCCCGATCACGAGCGGCTTTTCGAGTGGGCGCAGCAAGTCGGTGATGGCGTCGGCCAGCAGACCGCGCACCTGGGCCGGGTCGGTGGCCTTGGCGGCCTTGACGCGACCCTTGAGATCGTCGAGCAGGTACTGGGTGGCATTGACGCCGGCATCGGCCATGAGGAGTGCGGCTTCGAGGTCTTCGTAGAGGGCGTCGTCGATGCGCGTGCCGGTAAAGACGGTGGTGATGCTGTTGCCGGTGCGGCGCAGGCCATTGCGGAGCCGGTCGAGCCAGCGGCTGCGCGCGGGAGCATCGGCCGCAGCGTCGGTGGGCTGTGTCGGAGCAGGGGGGGCGGGAGTCGGTACCTCGACCTCGTCGGCTGGCTCGGCGTCTAGCGCGGCCTGGGTGAGTTCGGCCTCGTCGATGGGGGAGGGCTCGACGGCCGGGCCGGCGCTCGACAGGGGGGCAGCCTGCAGGGCATTGGCCAGGGCCTGCTGGGCGAGCGGGAGGTCGTCGGGCAGGGCCGGAGAGGGAGGCTCGGGGGTCTGTGCCTCTGCGCCGAAACTGCGTCGGAGCTTTCCGAGCCATCCGCCCGCACCAGCCGGCGGCTCCGACGGGGCAGGGGAAGCGGCTGCGGGCTCGGTGCGGGACTCGGCAGGAGAGGGCGCGGGCACCACGGGGGTGTCGGTGGCGGCGGGAGGAGAGGGTTTTTTCTTGAAGAAGCTGAACATGGAGCGGGTGTGGGCGCAAAACGGCAGGCGCAGACGGCGCGGCATCCTCTGTCCGAACGAGAAGCGGGCATGGAGCGGAGGGCTTCCATTCCGCAGGTGTGTCCGGTCTGCACGAAGGCAAGGCCACTGATTGTAGTGGGGGCCGTTCCGGCAGCACAGGGGGCAACCGCTATCATGCATGCATGAGACGATCTTCAGCCTTGACCGGGGAGCGATCCGGTCGTGTTTCTGCTGGCGGGGAGCGCCCGCCTGTGTCCCACCGCCCGCGACTGGCTCCCGGGCAGGTGCGCATCATCGGAGGCCAGTGGCGGCGCCGCCTGCTGCCTGTGCCGAGCGGCAAGGGAATGCCCGAGGGGCTGCGTCCCACGCCCGACCGTGTGCGCGAGACGCTGTTCAACTGGCTCGGGCAGGATCTGGGCGGCTGGAAGTGCCTGGATCTGTGTGCGGGCACTGGCGCACTCGGGTTCGAGGCTGCCTCGCGGGGGGCGGCGGTGGTGCGCATGGTGGAGCAGCATGCCGGACTGGTGCGACATCTGCAGGAACAGGCTCGCCTGCTGCAGGCCACTGCCGTCGCGGTGCGGCAGGGCGACGCGCGCGCGGTGCTGGCAGGTGGAGGGGAGCGTTACGATCTGGTGCTGCTCGACCCTCCCTACGCCAGCGACTGGTATGCCGACGCCGTGCGGCTGGCGCAGCAGGTGGTGGCCGACGAAGGCTATCTTTATCTGGAGGCCGGGCGCGAATGGACCGAGGCGGATCTGCTGCTTCTGGGCTGGCAGCGCGTGCGCCATCTCAAGGCGGGGCAGGTGCATGCGCATCTGCTGCGGCCGCTGCGAGAGCCGGCGGTCTGAACCACCCCGCTCACCGGGCCGCAGAGGCTGCTGCAGGGACCCCGCACGCCCTGGCATGGTGGCTGGTGTCGGGACATGCCTGCTCCTGACACGTGGGAGCATGGGGGTGGAATTTGTTTTTCTGGAGGCGGGCGTGGTGGCGTCCGCAGGAGCAATCGAGACATGAAACCGATCACGGCCATTTATCCGGGCACTTTCGATCCGGTCACTCTGGGACACGAGGAGCTGGTCCGGCGTGCGTCGGAGCTGTTCGGCGAGCTGATTGTCGCGGTGGCGGCAGGACACCACAAGAAGCCGCTCTTCGAGCTGGAGGAGCGGCTTGCGATGATGCGCGAGGCTGTGGCCCGCTATCCGAACGTGACGGTCGAGCGCTATGACGGCCTGCTGCGTGATTTCGTGGTGGCCCGTGGTGCGCGCGCCATGGTGCGTGGGCTGCGTGCGGTGTCGGACTTCGATTACGAATTCCAGCTCGCGGGCATGAACCGCCGGCTCATGCCCGAGGTGGAGACGGTGTTCCTGACCCCGAGCGACCAGTACCAGTTTCTGAGCAGCACCTATGTGCGTGAGATCGCCTCGCTGGGTGGCGAGGTGGATGGACTGGTGTCGCCAGGGGTGCATCGTCGACTGATGGCGCGCATGGGGCGGCTGTGAGCAGCCGGCCGGTCCATCGCCCCGAGGGGAAAATGCACGGGGCAAAGCATGGGCAGTGAGCGCTGGCAGGGGCGGGTGGCCCGGTTCGACGATGCGCGCGGATTCGGCTTTGTGCGGCTGGACGATGTGCAGCGAGCCCGCAGGCTTCTGGGCCGAACCGAGATCTTTGTGCACTGGCGCGCCTTTCCAGACCGGCAGCATCGTCCGCAGCCGGGAGATCGCGTGAGCCTGGGGCTGGTGCGCGATCACCAGGGCGGCTGGCAGGGGCACAACGTGGAGTTCCTGGCTCCCCAACCAGAGACCGGGGCACCTCGACGGCAGGCCACAGGGCCGGAGAGCGTCATTCGCGGGCGCCCTGCTGCTCCAGCGGGCGGAGCGGCAGGGAGGCGGCAGGCTGCACGCAGTGCGCCTGGCGAGCGGGGGGTGCCACCGGGCCGGACAGGAGCCGGGCGCCGGACAGGGCGGCCGGTGCCTTCCCCCCTGCCGCTGTGGTTCTGGCCGATCGAGGCCGGCGCCTTGCTGCTGTGGGGCATGGTGCTCATGCAGCCCCGTCTCTCGAATGGGCTGGTGGCGGGGTTTGCGGGGCTGAGTGTGCTGACCTTTCTGGTCTATGCCATCGACAAGACCCGGGCGCAGCGCAGGCGCTGGCGCATTCCCGAAAAACAGCTGCATGTGCTGTCGCTGGCTGGCGGCTGGCCCGGGGCGCTGGCCGCGCAGCAGCTGCTGCGGCACAAGAACGCCAAGCCGGAATTCCAGTCGGTGTTCTGGGCCACGGTGGCCGGCCATGTGCTCGCCGTGCTGGGGCTGTGCTGGCATGCCGCCAGTCTGGGAGCCCCGTGACGGAGAGAGGATGGCTGGCCAGGGTGCTTTCGCACGGCCGGGTGCTCAGTCGGCCATGCCTTCGACCACCAGCTGCACCGTCTGCTGGCCGCGCCATTCATTGACGTCGAGCCGGTAGGCCAGGGTGGCGCGTGCGGGCAGTGGCTCGCTGCGACCGAACCAGATGGCATCCACCAGCTCGCCCTGATGGCGCAGCTGCAGCTTGAGGTGCCGCTCGCCCACGAGGCGCTGGTGCACCACTTCCAGCTCCTCGCTGAACACAGGGGCGGCAAAGCCCTGGCCCCAGACGGCCTCCTGCAGGCTGGCAGCCACGTCGATGCGGCGGAAGCTGGCCGGCAGCGGGCCGTCGGTGGCCAGCGTGCGCTCCAGAGTGGCGGCGTCCAGCCATTCATGGGCGACTTCGGTCAGGGCCTGCTCGAAGGTGGCGAAGTGGTCACGGGCAATGGTGCAGCCGGCAGCCATGGCGTGTCCACCGAACTTGACGAGCACGCCGGGATGGCGCTTGGCCACGAGGTCCAGTGCATCACGCAGATGAAAGCCGGGAATGGAGCGGCCCGAGCCCTTGAGCAGATGCTGCTGTCCGGGGGCGCCGCTCACGGCAAACACGAAGGTGGGGCGGTGCAGGCGGTCCTTGAGGCGGGAGGCCACGATGCCGACCACGCCTTCATGAAAGTCCGCATCGAACACGCTCAGGGCCGCTGGCGGGGTATCGGCGTCGGTGAACAGGTCTTCGGCCAGGTGCATGGCCTGTTCGCGCATGCCTTCTTCCAGGCTGCGACGTTCCCGGTTGATGCTGTCGAGCATGCGCGCGAGCTCTGCGGCGCGGGCGGCATCGTCGGTGGTGAGGCATTCGATGCCCAGCGTCATGTCCGCCAGTCGGCCGGCCGCGTTGATGCGCGGGCCGAGCGCGAAGCCCATGTCGAAGGTGCTGGCGCGGCGCGCATCGCGGCCGGAGACGGCAAACAGCTCGCGCATGCCGGGAGGCATGGCACCGGCCCGGATGCGGCGCAGGCCCTGGGCGACGATGCGGCGGTTGTTGGCATCGAGCCGCACCACATCGGCCACGGTGCCGAGGGCCACGAGGGGCAGCAGGGTGTCGAGGCGGGGCTGGGGATCGGGCAGGGTGCCACGCCGCCGCAGCTCGGCCCGCAGCGCCAGCAGCACGTAGAACATGACGCCCACACCGGCCATGGATTTGCTCGGACAGGTGCAGCCCGGCTGGTTGGGGTTGACCATGGCGTCGGCCTCGGGCAGCTCGGCACCGGGCAGGTGGTGGTCGGTGACGATGACCTGCATGCCCAGCGCGCGTGCGGCGGCCACGCCGTCCACGCTGGCAATGCCGTTGTCCACGGTCACGAGCACGTCGGCGCCCGTGGCATGCACGCGCTGCGCGATGGTGGGAGTCAGTCCGTAGCCGTCATTGACGCGATCAGGCACCAGAAAGTGCACCTGTCGCGCCCCCAGCAGGCGCAGGCCGCGCAGGCCCACGGTGCAGGCGGTGGCGCCGTCGCAGTCGTAGTCGGCCACGATGCAGATGCGCAGGTTGTCCCGGATCGCATCGGCCAGCAGAGAGGCCGCCTCGGAGGCGCCCTTGAGCGTGTCGGGCGGGAGCAGGTGTGCGAGGGCATCGTCGAGCTCGGAGGCCTGGGTGACGCCCCGGGCAGCATAGAGCTGGGCCAGCAGGGGATGCAGGCCAGCCTGCTCCAGCGCCCAGCGCGCGCGGGGAGGCACATCGCGGGTTTGCAGGCGCATTACAGGGACTCCAGCACCCGGGCCATCTGCAGCGGACGCAGCTGACGGCCCAGGAGGCGCAGCAGGCCGGGGCGCTGGTCGTTGTGCCAGGTCGTGGCGCCCCGCTCGCTGCACAGGGTGATGCGCACACGCGGTGCCTGTCCGCCGCGCAGCTGCGCCAGCAGGGGGCCGAACACGGCTTCGTCGAGCCAGTGCCAGGCCTTTTCCCAGGCATCCCAGTCTTCGCGCAGCGCCGGCAGGGCGAGTTGCCTCAGCACATGGGGATGCAGCAGGGCCGGTGTGCCGGCTTCTGGCGCGGAGACCTCGGCAGAGGGGCGCGGGGGCTCGGCAGGCAGGGAGCCGGCTCCCCACAGCCAGAATGAGTTCACGGGGAGTGCCCCCTGTTCGGCGCGGGCATCGTTGACCGGATGGGTATAGAGCAGCATCTGCATCTCGCTCTGCAGACGGCGCAGGGGCGCGGAGTGGGCAGCCGTGGGGCTGGTGCTGGCCTTGGCAGCGAGTGCCATCCAGCCTTCGACGTTGCGGCCGCATACCCGGTCGAGCGAGGCGGTGCGCAGGCCTTCCAGGCTCGGCCCGCAGGCCAGCCACTGGAGCACGCCGGTCTTGTCGACCGGGAGGGGAACCAGATGCAGGCCTTCCTCGGCGAACCAGGGGTGCATGGCGGCCAGCAGCGCGTCGCCTTCGGCGGCGGAGAGGTGCAGGTCGGCCGGATGCGCCATGGTGACGTGGTCGGCATGGATCTGCCAGTGGCAGAGCGTGACCACGCCCCAGGGCAGGGACGATGCGCCTTCGAGCCCGTGGCGCCGGGCCAGATGGGCCGCCCAGGGCATGCAGCCGTCCTGCCGCGAGGCTTCGGGCCAGCCCAGGGCGCGGGCCAGGACGTGTTCGTGCGGCGGGCTGTAGCTGTATTCGTCGCACTGCACGTCCTGCTCGCGCTGCAGGCGGCCCAGCAGCACCGGAAGATGGCGCAGGGTCAGCTGGTCAAGGCGGGCCTGACAGCGCGCAGAGGACGCTGCGGCAAAGGGCACGATCAGGTGATGGGCGGCGGAGGACATGGCCATCTGCTGGGGCTCGGAGACTTCGGTCATATAGCAACTCTCTATTGTCCCGTATCGCGCTTGCATTTGCATCCTTGGGGCATAAGGAAAAGGGTAACCGAACACTTTCTTCCGATGGCCAGACGCGGCGGGTGAGGCGGTGACGTGCCTGTTCAGGGGCGCTCCGCACAGGGAGCGCTGCCGCAGAATGCTGCAGGAAAGGGAGTACCGGGAGATTGAAGACAATTTGAAACAAATGTATCCAATGTTGTCGTGGAGCCTGTCCTCGTTGCGGTTCGTGTGGGGCATGCCACATGGCAGGCCCCGCAGCCAGCACCCATCGGGCGCGTTGCCGATGAGCCGGGCACGCGTTCGCAACCTTTGCTTGCACGCTTTTCGGTGGGCGGCGGCGAGAGGCCGGGATGGCACTGCCACAATGCAGGGTGTGGCAGCGATTGAGCTGCCGGCTGCAGCAGACCGGGGCGGCGCTTCGTCCCGACACACCCATCCTCCATGGCCATTCCCTACGAACTCTCTCTTGGCTGGCGCTATACGCGCGCCGGTCGCTCCACCCGGCGCAACGGGTTCATCTCGTTCATCTCGGCGGCTTCCATCCTCGGCATCGCGCTGGGGGTGGCGGCGCTCATCATCGTGCTCAGCGTGATGAACGGCTTCCAGAAGGAGGTGCGTGACCGCATGCTGGGCGTGGTGTCGCACATCGAGATTCTCACGCCGTCGGGCGGCGCCCTGCCAGATGTGCAGGGCGTGCTCCAGAAGGTGCGCGCGGTGCCCGAGGTGGTGGGGGCCGCTCCCTTTGTGGTCGGGCAGTCGCTGCTCGTGCGCGGAGAGGACATGCGCGGCGTGCTGGTGCGCGGCATCGAGCCTGCGCGCGAAGCCGAGGTGTCGAACGTGTCTGCCGGCAACGCCGAGGTGCTGCAGCAGCTCAAGCCGGACAGTTTCAATGTGGTGCTGGGCGAACAGCTGGCTCGCGCGCTGGGCGTGCAGCGCGGAGATACCGTGACGCTGGTGGCTCCGAGCGGCACCATGACGCCTGCGGGGGTGATGCCGCGGCTCAAGCAGGTGACGGTGGTGGGAACCTTCAATTCCGGCCATTACGAATACGACTCCACCCTGGTGCTGCTCAATGTGAGCGATGCGGCGCGCATCTTCCATGTGGAAGGGCCCACGGGTGTGCGCCTCAAGCTCAAGGACCTGAACCAGGCGCCGCTGGTGGCCGAGAAGATCAGCGCCCTGTTCGACCATGAATACCGCGTGAGCGACTGGACGCAGCAGAACCGCAGCTGGTTTGCCGCCGTGCAGGTCGAGAAGCGCATGATGTTCATCATCCTGACGCTCATCGTGGCGGTGGCGGCCTTCAACCTGGTGAGCACGCTGGTGATGAGCGTGCAGGACAAGCGCGCCGACATTGCCATCCTGCGCACGCTGGGCGCCACGCCGCGCAGCATCATGTCGATCTTCATGGTGCAGGGGGCTGCAGCCGGCATCATCGGGACGCTGGCTGGCCTGCTGCTGGGGCTGCTGGTGGCCTGCAACATCGACGTGATCGTGCCCTTCATCGAGCACCTGCTGCACACGCACTTCCTGCCGCAGGACGTGTACCTCATCAGCAAGATGCCGAGCGACCCCGAGGCCGGCGACATCGTGCCCATCGTCATCGTGTCGCTGCTGCTGTCGTTCGTGGCCACGGTCTATCCGAGCTGGCGTGCCAGCCGCGTCAATCCTGCGGAGGCATTGCGCTATGAATGAGATGTCCCTTTCTCCCGATGCCGCATTTCGTACCCCGGGCCGCACCGTGCTGCAGGCCACCGGGCTGACCAAGCGCTTCCACGAAGGGCGTGACCTCGACCTGACCGTGCTGCGGGGCATCGACCTCGACATCCGCGCCGGGGAGACGGTGGCCATCGTGGGGGCTTCGGGTTCGGGCAAGAGCACGCTTCTGCACATGCTCGGCGGGCTCGATGCTCCCACCAGTGGCAGCGTGCAGCTCATGGGGCAGGCGTTCTCGGCACTCTCGCTCGCGGAGCAGGGGGCCCTGCGCAACCGGCACCTGGGCTTTGTCTACCAGTTTCACCATCTGCTGGCCGAATTCACGGCAGCCGAAAACGTGGCCATGCCCCTGTGGATCCGGCGTGCCGACCGCGAGGAGGCCCACCGCGAAGCCCTGCGCATGCTCGAACAGGTGGGGCTGGCCGATCGCGCTGCCCACCGGCCGGGCGAGCTCTCCGGGGGCGAGCGCCAGCGGGTGGCCATTGCCCGTGCCCTGGTCACGCAGCCGGCCTGCGTGCTGGCCGACGAACCCACCGGCAACCTCGACCGCGGCACGGCCGACCAGGTCTTCGGGCTCATGCTCGATCTGGCGCGCCGGAACCAGACCGCGTTTGTGCTCGTCACCCACGACGACCAGCTCGCCGCCCGCTGCAGCCGCCAGCTGCGCATGGTGCGGGGCCAGCTGGCCTGACAGGGCCGGGCGCGGGGCATCGGGAGCGGCACGCATGGCTTTCTGGATCGATACCCATTGCCATCTGGATGCCCCTGAATTCGCGGCCTGCGGAGGGCCGCAGCGGGTGCGGGAGGAGGCGCGGGCCGCCGGCGTGGGCCGAATCGTGATTCCGGCAGTGGATGCCGGCAACTTTGCCGCCGTGCGCGAGCTGGCCCACCGTACCGGCGATGGGTATGCGCTCGGCTTTCACCCCCTGTATCTGCCGCAAGGTGAGGTGGCAGAGGCGCTGGAGCGGCTCGATGGCCACTTGCGCGAGTGGCAGGACGACCCGCATCTGGTCGCTGTGGGCGAGATCGGCCTCGATGCCCATGACGGGCGCTGGAACGACCCCGCCGTGCGGATACGGCAGGAGGCTCTGCTGCGGGGGCAGCTGCGACTTGCGCGTCGATATGGCCTGCCCGTGCTGCTGCATACACGGCGTGCCGTCGATGCCGTGCTGCGCCATCTGCGCGAGCTGCCGCCGCCGGGAGCCATTGCCCATGCCTTTGTCGGGAGCCTGCAGCAGGCCGAGGCGCTGTGCGCGGTCGGGGCTGTGCTGGGATTCGGCGGCGCCATGACGTTCGAGCGCGCCACCCGTCTGCGTGCGCAGGCAGCCACACTGCAGCTCGACAGCCTGGTGCTGGAAACCGATGCTCCCGACATTCCGCCGAGCTGGCTCTATGTGCCGCAGGAAGCGCGCCGGGCGGGACAAGTCGTGCCCCCGAACCGGCCGGCAGAAATCCCGCGCATGGGGGCCGTGCTGGCGGATCTGCGCGGCATGCCGGTGGAGGAGCTGTGCGCTGCCACCACGGCCAATGCCCTGCGCGTTCTGCCCCGGCTGGCCGTGCTGGGGCAGAACACAGAGCCGTCGGCAGCGCCAGCAGCCGATCTCAGCGCTGGGCAGCCGGCACCGTGATGGTGGTGGCGGCAGGCACCGGGTAGCCTGCCGTGCGGAACGTCTCGGCGATGATGCGGTTGGTGTCGAACAGCACCTGTCCGTAGTCCGCATTGGAGGTGTAGGGGCGCACGCACAGCGTCAGGCCGTCGGCGGAGGATTCCAGAATGCCGATGACCGGCGCGGGCGAGGCCGCCACGTGCGGCACCGTGGCCACGGCGGCACGCAGGCGTTCGATGGCCTCGTCGGGGTCGATGCCGTGGGCCAGCTTGGCGGTGCAGTCCACGCGGCGCACGGGCAGAGCGCTGTAGTTCTGGATGGTGTCCGAAAAGATCTTGTTGTTGCCGACAATCGTCGTCACGTTGTCCGCCGTGGTGATGGTCGTGGTGAACAGACCGAGAGCGGTGACAGTGCCCGTCACCCCAGCGGCCTGGATGGTGTCTCCCACCTTGTAGGGGCGCAGCACCTGCATGAACACGCCGGCCGCGAAGTGGGTGAGCAGACCTCCCCAGGCCGTGCCGATGGCCAGACCCGCGCCGGCGAGCAGGGCCGCGAACGAGGTGGTCTGCACCCCGAACAAGCTCAGAATGCCCAGCACCAGCATGATGGTGAGCAGGACGCTCGTGATCGACTTGAGATAATCGACCAGCGTCACGTCCAGCCGCCCGGAGCGGGAGAGCATCCTGCCCAGCAGGCGGGTGGCCAGCGCGATGAGCCAGCGGCCGATCATCCAGGCCGCGACGGCCCCCGCCACCTTGAGCGCCAGATCGGTGCCCTGCGTGGCAAGGTAGGCCAGCATGTTGTCCATTTGTCCATTGACGTTCATGTTCATGTCGTATCCGTGTATGCAGATTTCCGTAGGCCGGGCACCGGTGTCGCCCGGGGGCGTCGGTGCGCGATTCGGCCGGGCGGCCGGGCTGCGCGCCGAGGGGGCCGCGCATGGCTGAAGGTTATAGCACCGCACCGCTCACGGGCCTGGCACCACTTGCCAACTCCGACACACGTTTGCTGGTTCTCGGCAGTTTTCCGAGCGTGCGCTCGCTGGAGCTGCAGCAGTATTACGGCCATCCGCAGAACCACTTCTGGCGCATTCTGGGCACGCTCTGGGGGCTGCCCCTGCGCGAGTCGGACTATGCCGTGCGGCGTGCGGCGGCACTGGCGCACGGGGTCGGCATCTGGGATGTGTATGCCAGCTGCGAGCGCGAGGGCAGCCTCGACTCCGCCATACGCCACGCCGTGGTCAACGATCTGGCGGGCCTGCGCGCACGCTGCCCCGATCTGCGTGCCATAGCCCACAACGGCGGCGAAAGCTGGCGCCAGCATCGCCATACGGAGGGGCTGGGCGTGCCGGTGTACCGCCTGCCCTCCACCAGCCCTGCCAATGCCAGCTGGTCCTTCGAGCGCAAGCTGGCCGCCTGGCGCGAGGTTTTTCTGGCCGCAGGCATCGACGTGCCGGATGCAGGGTCAGCCGCGCCCTGAAACGGCTGCAGGTGTGGTGGAGCTGCGGGGACGGCAGCGGGTTTAATCCCTATCAATTCGCTGCCACATTCCCGGCAGGGCTGCGGAAGGGGCAGGGGTCCCCTGCATAGAATGGGGCCAGCTTCGCACACGGGTGCGAAGCGGCATGCAAAGGGACAGGAGGATGTGATGGGCTTCAAACGACTTCCCATGGCCATCGCGGTAGCGGTGGGCCTGCTGATCTGGTTCGTGATTCCCGTGCCGAATGGGGTGACCCCCAACGCATGGCATCTGCTGGCCCTGTTCGCGGCCACCATCGTGGCCATCATCGGCAAGGCCATGCCGATTGGTGCGCTCTCCATCGTGGCCATCACGCTCGTGGCGCTCACGGGGGTCACCGGGCACTCGGTGCCTGCAGCGTCCGGCGGGGCACATCCGGCTTCCGCCGCCGTGGCGTCCGTGTCTGCATCCGCACCGGCGGTACAGGCGGCAGCACCGGCTGCCGCACGCAAGGCAGCCTCGTCCGCATCGGCCGCCAGGGCAGCAGCCTCGGCGCCTGCATCGGCCTCTGCTTCTGCCTCCAAGGGCGAGGCCAAGCCCGTCAAGCCCTCGACCGCAGCCGACTACATCAAGGATGCGCTCTCCAGCATGTCCAACTCGCTCATCTGGCTGATCGGCGTGTCCATCATGATCTCGCGCGGGCTCATCAAGACCGGGCTGGGATCGCGCATCGGGTACTGGTTCATCTCCATCTTCGGGCGCAAGACGATCGGCATCGGCTACGCGCTGGCATTTTCCGAGCTGGTGCTCGCTCCCGTGACGCCCAGCAACACCGCACGCGGCGGCGGCATCATGCACCCCATCATGCGGTCCATTGCCGACAGCTTCGATTCCCGCCCCGAAAATGGCACCCAGAACCGCATCGGCCGCTACCTCGCGCTGGTCAACTACCAGACCAACCCCATCACCTCGGCCATGTTCATCACTGCCACGGCCCCCAATCCGCTGGTCGTCGATCTCATCGCCAAGGCCACCCACAGCCAGATCCACATCTCCTGGGCCCAGTGGGCACTGGGCATGCTGGTGCCGGGCATCGTGGCCCTGCTGGTGATGCCGCTCGTGGTCTACTGGCTCAACAAGCCCGAGATCACCGATACCCCCAACGCCACCCAGTTTGCGCGTGGCAAGCTCGCGGAGCTCGGGCACATGCAGCGCGGCGAAAAGATCATGGTGGGCATCTTCGCGCTGCTGCTGCTGCTGTGGGCCGGCGTGCCGGCCATGTTCTTCGGCCGCAGCTATGAGGTCGACCCGACCACCACGGCCTTCGTGGGGTTGTCGCTGCTGCTCCTTACCGGCGTGCTGAGCTGGGATGACGTGCTCAAGGAAAAGAGCGCCTGGGACACCATCATCTGGTTCGGGGCCCTCGTGATGATGGCCGACTTCCTCAACAAGCTCGGCCTCGTGGGCTGGTTCTCCGGCTCGCTCAAGGACGGCATCCAGTCCATGGGGCTGAACTGGCAAATGGCGGCCGCGCTCCTGCTGCTGGCCTACTTCTATGCCCACTACATGTTCGCCAGCACCACGGCCCACATCACCAGCATGTTCGGTGCGTTCTTCGCTGCCGGGCTGGCGCTGGGAGCCCCGCCCATGGCCTGGGCCTTCCTGATGGCGGCTGCGTCGAGCCTCATGATGACCCTCACGCACTACGCCACTGGCAGTGCACCCGTCATCTTCGGGTCCAATTACGTGACCCTGGGCCAGTGGTGGCGCACCGGCTTCGTCATGAGCGTGGTCAACCTGCTGATCTGGCTCACGGTCGGTACTGCCTGGGGTCGGGTGCTCGGATACATCTGATGCGCTGAGGATCCCGGCGGCCGCGTGCCGCCCCTGACCGGAAGCCGCTGTCCGGCGGCCCCGGCAGGGGAGCGCGTCTCTGCCATTCCCTTCGTCTTTCTCTTTTTCACTTCCGCGTGTCCATGCTGCGAGCTCTTGCCCTCGATCTTCTCTGTGCGTCTTCCCATGCGGCCAAGGTGCAGGGCGTCCTCGCCCTGGATCTTCAGGTCCCTCTCGATCCCGGGCTGGTCCTGCAGCCCACCGCCCCCATTCCGGGGCGTGAGGCACGGCCCGAACTGGTGTCGCCAGCCCAGCTGCACAAGCGCTCGGTAGCCACCACCGAAGGCCGCGCAGCGCTGCTCCATGCCCTGGCCCACATCGAGTTCAACGCCATCGATCTGGCGCTCGACATCGTGTGGCGCTTTCCGGGCATGCCCGAAGCCTTCTATCGGGACTGGCTGGGCATTGCGCGCGAGGAAGCGCGGCATTTCAGCCTGCTGGCCGCCCACCTGGAGACGCTGGGGTATCGCTATGGCGACTTTCCGGCGCACAACGGGCTGTGGGAAATGGCCGAGAAAACGCGCGACGATCTGCTCGCTCGCCTTGCCCTGGTTCCCCGCACGCTGGAGGCGCGCGGCCTGGACGCCTCTCCCCCCATTCGAGACAAGCTGTGCCACGCAGGCGATCTGGAGGCCGCCGCCATTCTCGATGTCATCCTGCACGACGAGATCGGTCATGTGGCCATCGGCAACCGCTGGTACCGCCATGTATGCACCGAGCGCGGACTCGACCCAGTGGTCGCCTATGCCGAGCTCGCGGAACGCCATGGCGCCCCGCGCCTGCGTGGCCCCTACAACCGCGAAGCCCGGCTGGCAGCCGGCTTTACCCCGGAAGAGCTCGACGCCCTGCCAGCCTGAGCACAGGGCATTCGCCGTTGGCAGGGACGCTTCCGGGCTTCTCCCGGCTGCCCTCGGCCGGGGCATGGCGTACACTGGCCGCACGTGTTTTTCGCCCCTCTTTTCCCTGCCAGGAGACGTCCATGCCCCTCTACCAGCTCGATGACAAGGTGCCCCAGATCGCGGACAGTGCCTGGGTCGCGGACAGCGCCCAGGTCATCGGAGACGTGCGTCTGGCGGAGGACGCGAGCATCTGGTTTCATGCCACGCTGCGGGGCGACAACGACCCCATCACCATCGGAGAGGGCACCAACATCCAGGACGGCAGCGTGCTGCACACCGATGCCGGAGTGCCGCTCACCATCGGTCGCCATGTCACGGTGGGGCACATGGTCATGCTCCATGGCTGCACCATCGGAGACGAAAGCCTCATCGGCATCGGCGCCGTGATTCTCAACGGCGCGCGCATCGGACGCCACTGCCTCGTGGGCGCAGGCTCCCTCGTGACCGAGGGCAAGGAGTTCCCCGACGGCAGCATGATCCTCGGCAGTCCGGCCAAGGTGGTGCGCATGCTCACTCCCGAGCAGATCGAGGGGCTGCGTGCCAGCGCGCGCCACTACGTCGACAACGCTCGCCGGTATGCCACACGGTTGAAGAAGCTCCCCTGATCCCCATCTGCACCTCCAGCATTCCCACGCTTCCCGTTCGCCTCTACCAATGACGCGCAGCTGGCAGTGATGCATCCGCCGCTCCTTTCTTTTTTCCCTTTCGCCGCTCCTGCCCGGGTGCCTCCTTCGACTCGGGGGCGTGGCCTCTCTCCCATGTCACAACTGCAGAAATTCCTTTTCGATGGCATGCCCGTCCGGGGCGTGGCCGTCCGCCTCACCGATGCCTGGCAGGAGGTCGTGCAGCGCCGTGCCGCCAACAGCCACAGCGGCCCCTATGCCCCCGCCGTCACCGGACTGCTGGGCGAAATGACTGCCGCAGCCTGCCTGATGCAGGCCAACATCAAATTCAACGGCGCACTCATCCTGCAGATGCAGGGGGACGGCCCCGTCAAGGTGGCGGTGGCTGAAGTGCTGCCCGACCTGGCCTTGCGCGCCACGGCCACCGTGCTCGGTTCCATTCCCGAGGACGCCACCCTGTCCACTCTGGTGAACCAGCACGGCAAGGGCCGCTGCGCCATCACCCTCGACCCCCGCGACCGCCTGCCCGGCCAGCAGCCCTACCAGGGCATAGTGCCTCTGAGCGATGCCCAGGAGATGCTCCTGCCGGATGTGGCACAGGCTCTGCAGCACTACATGCGCCAGAGCGAACAGCTCGACACCACCCTCGTGCTGGCGGCGGATGACCACGTGGCAGCCGGCCTGCTCATCCAGCGCCTGCCCCTGGAAGGCGAAGCCAACCTCGCGGGCAGCACAGGCAATGCCGGAGACGAAGCCCAGGCAGAAGCTGCCGAACACTACCATCGCATCGTCACCCTGGCCCAGAGCCTCACGCGCGAGGAACTCTTGGGGCTGGACATCGACACCATCCTGCACCGCCTGTTCTGGGACGAAAAGCTGCTGCGCTTCGCCCCTGCCGACAGCGACCCCGTTCCCCATTTCGCCTGCACCTGCAGCACCGAGCGCGTCAGCGCCATGATCCGCAGCCTGGGCCGGGAAGAAGCCGACAGCATCCTCGCAGAGCAGGGCCGCATCGAAGTCGGCTGCGAATTCTGTGGCAAGCAATACCGCTTCGACCCCGTCGAAGCCGCCCGCATCTTCGTCCCCGCAGAAGCCCGCCCTCCGGCAAGCGATACCGTGCATTGAGTGGGGGTAGGCGAGGCGCCGCCTCGCAGAGCGGCGACCCTGAAGAGCGCAGGAAACCCCCACTTTGAACGAAATGATCCGGCAAAAATAGCCTCGGATGCGGAGAAGGAGCGTCGCATGCTGCCAGCGCTCTCAGGTGCATGTTCACCCCCTGCCATGACAAAGCCCGTGGTCCCTGAACGGGAGCACGGGCTTTGCAGGATGCGGAGCTGGGGCTGCTGGGGCTTCAGCGTGCGATCTGGACGAAGACTTCGTTGGGCTTGACCATGCCCATTTCGTAGCGGGCCTTTTCCTCGACGGTGGACAGGCCTTCCTTGAGGTCCTGGATTTCCGACTGGGAGCGGGCGATCTGCTGTTCCAGCAGGGCGTTGGCGGCCTGCTGGCGCGCCAGATCCTGCTTCATTTTGGCCACCTGGCGCACATTGCCGCTGCCGTTCCAGATCTGGTACTGCAACAGCACGAAGAGCAGCAGCAGGACCGCGATGACGGTGCGGTTGACGGGCGATGTGCGCATGGGGCGGTGGGAGCAGGGTCTGGGAGGGGGCGGTCAGCGATCAGCGCAGATTGTAGAACGCCTTGCGGCCGGGGTAGACGGCGATTTCGCCGAGGTCTTCCTCGATGCGCAGCAGCTGGTTGTACTTGGCCATGCGATCGGAGCGGCTCAGCGAACCGGTCTTGATCTGGCCGGCGTTGGTGCCCACGGCGATGTCGGCGATGGTGCTGTCCTCGGTCTCGCCGGAGCGGTGGCTGATGACGGCGGTGTAGCCGGCGCGCTTGGCCATTTCAATGGCTTCGAAGGTTTCGGTGAGGGTGCCGATCTGGTTGATCTTGATGAGGATGGAGTTGGCGACGCCCTTGTCGATGCCTTCGGACAGGATCTTGGTGTTGGTGACGAACAGGTCGTCGCCCACGAGCTGGACCTTGCTGCCGAGCTTTTCGGTGAGCAGCTTCCAGCCGTCCCAGTCGCCTTCGGCCATGCCGTCCTCGATGCTGATGATGGGGTACTTGTCGCACCAGGCGGCGAGCATGTTGGCCCATTCCTCGGCGTTGAGTGACAGGCCGCCTTCGCCGGCGAGCACGTACTTGCCGTCCTTGTAGAACTCGCTGCTGGCGCAGTCGAGGCCCAGGACGATGTCCTGACCGGCCACGTAGCCGGCGTCGGAGATGGCCTGCAGGATCAGCTCGATGGCGGCAGCGTGGTTTTCGACGCTGGGGGCAAAGCCGCCTTCGTCACCGACGGCGGTGCTCATGCCACGGGAGTGGATGATCTTCTTGAGGGCATGGAACACTTCGGCGCCATAGCGCAGGGCTTCGCGGAAGCTGGGAGCGCCCACGGGAATGATCATGAATTCCTGCAGGTCGAGGCTGTTGTTGGCGTGGGCGCCGCCGTTGATGACGTTCATCATGGGCACGGGGAGCTGGTAGCCGCCCATGCCGCCGAAGTAGCGGTACAGCGGCAGACCGGATTCCTCGGCGGCGGCACGGGCCACGGCCATGGAGACGGCGAGCATGGCGTTGGCGCCCAGGCGGGACTTGTTGTCGGTGCCGTCGAGGTCGATCAGGGTGCGGTCCAGGAAGGCCTGTTCGGAGGCATCGAGGCCGAGCACGGCTTCGCTGATTTCGGTGTTGATGTGCTCGACGGCCTTGAGCACGCCCTTGCCGAGGTAGCGGCTCTTGTCGCCGTCACGGAGTTCGATGGCTTCGCGGCTGCCGGTGGAGGCGCCGGAGGGGACGGCTGCACGGCCCATCACGCCGCTTTCGAGCAGCACGTCGCATTCGACGGTGGGATTGCCACGGCTGTCCAGGATTTCGCGGCCTACGATGTCTACGATTGCACTCATGGTCGGTTCTCTTTCTGTTAGCAAAGGGGAGGAGGGGCCAGACCTGCCGGACCGGCCCGGAGGGGCTCAGGCCCCGAAGTCGTTTTCGAGGTACCCGCGCCGCTTGGTGACGGCGTCGAGTTCCTTGAGGGATTCGAGCAGGGCGCGCATGTGGCGCAGGGGCACGGCGTTGGGGCCGTCCGACAGCGCATGGGCGGGGTCGGGATGGGTCTCCATGAAGACGCCGGCCACTCCCACGGCCACGGCCGCACGGGCCAGCACCGGAACCATCTCGCGCTGGCCGCCGCTGGAGGTGCCCTGTCCGCCGGGCAGCTGCACGCTGTGGGTGGCGTCGAAGACGACCGGTGCCGCGGTTTCCCGCATGATGGCGAGGCTGCGCATGTCGCTCACGAGGTTGTTGTAGCCGAAGCTCACCCCCCGTTCGCAGGCCATGAAGACGTCGGTGTCGAGTCCCTTTTCGGCGGCGGCGGCGCGGGCCTTGTCGATCACGTTCTTCATGTCGTGCGGCGCGAGGAACTGGCCCTTCTTGATGTTGACGGGGCGGCCCGATTGCGCCACGGCGCGGATGAAGTCGGTCTGGCGGCACAGGAAGGCCGGTGTCTGCAGCACGTCCACCACGGCGGCGGCGGCCGGGACTTCGGCTTCGGTGTGCACGTCGGTGAGCAGCGGGACTCCCAGTTCCTTGCGCACGGCCGCGAGGATGTCGAGTCCCCGCTCCATGCCCGGTCCCCGGAAGCTGGCGCCGCTGGAGCGGTTGGCCTTGTCGTAGCTGCTCTTGAAGATGAAGGGGATTTCCAGCTCGGCGGTCAGATCCCTGAGGGTGCCGGCGACGTCCATCTGGAGCTGCAGGCTCTCGACGACGCAGGGGCCGGCGATCAGGAAGAAGGGCCGGTCGGGCCCGATGTCGAATCCGCAGAGTTTCATGCCGTGGCCTTCTTCGGAGCGTCACCGTGCTGGTGCAGGGCTGCCTTGATGTAGGCGTTGAACAGCGGGTGCCCGGCCCACGGGGTGGACTTGAACTCGGGGTGGAACTGCACGCCCATGAACCAGGGGTGCACCTTCTGGGGCAGCTCGATGATCTCGGTGAGATGTTCGCGCTGGGTGAGGGCGGAGATGACCAGTCCGGCCTCGCGCAGCTTGTCGAGGTAGCGGGTGTTGGCCTCGTAGCGGTGGCGGTGGCGTTCGGTGACCACGTCGCCGTAGATGCTGTGGGCCAGGGTGCCGGGAAGCACGTCGGAGCTCTGGGCACCGAGGCGCATGGTGCCGCCCAGGTCGCCGCCTTCGTGGCGCTTCTGGATGCTGCCGTCGGCGTCCTGCCATTCGTCGATCAGGGCGATGACGGGGTAGGGGGTCTTGGGATCGAACTCGGTGCTGTTGGCGCCTTCGAGGCCGGCCATGTGGCGGGCGTATTCGATGGTGGCGACCTGCATGCCCAGGCAGATGCCCAGATACGGGACCTTGTGCTCGCGGGCATAGCGGGCGGCGGCGATCTTGCCTTCCACACCGCGCTTGCCGAAGCCGCCGGGCACGAGGATGGCGTCGAATCCGGCAAGCTTGCCGTCGACGTTCTCGGCGGTGAGGGTCTCGGAGTCGATGTAGGTGATCTTGACTCGGGCATGGTTCTTCATGCCGGCGTGGCGCAGGGCTTCATTGAGCGACTTGTAGCTGTCGCTGAGATCGACGTACTTGCCGACCATGGCCACGGTGACGGTGTGCTGCGGGTGCTCTACTTCATACACCATGTTGTCCCAGCGCTGCAGGTTGGCGGGGCGGGTGTTGATGCGCAGTTTGTCGCAGATGAGGCCGTCGAGTCCCTGCTCGTGCAGCATGCGCGGAACCTTGTAGATGGTGTCCACGTCCCACATGCTGATGACGCCCCAGGGCTGCACGTTGGTGAAGAGGCTGATCTTCTCGCGTTCTTCGGTGGGGATGGCGCGGTCGGCACGGCACAGCAGTGCGTCGGGCTGGATGCCGATCTCGCGCAGCTTTTGCACGGTGTGCTGGGTGGGCTTGGTCTTGAGCTCGCCGGCCGCAGCGATCCACGGCAGGTAGGTGAGGTGGACGAAGGCGCTGTTGTTGGGGCCCAGCTTGAGGCTGAGCTGGCGCACGGCTTCGAGGAAGGGCAGGGATTCGATGTCGCCCACGGTGCCGCCGATCTCGACGATGGCCACGTCGACCATGTCGGGCGTGCCGATGCCGGCGCCGCGCTTGATGTATTCCTGAATTTCGTTGGTGACGTGCGGGATGACCTGCACGGTCTTGCCGAGGTAGTCGCCGCGGCGTTCCTTTTCGAGCACGCTCTGGTAGATGCGGCCGGTGGTGAAGTTGTTGCTCTGCTTCATCCGGGTCTCGATGAAGCGTTCGTAGTGCCCCAGGTCGAGATCGGTTTCGGCGCCGTCGTCGGTCACGAAGACTTCGCCGTGCTGGAAGGGCGACATCGTGCCGGGGTCGACGTTGATGTAGGGGTCGAGCTTGATGAGGGTGACTTTGAGGCCGCGCGACTCGAGGAGGGCAGCCAGGGACGCCGATGCGATGCCTTTGCCGAGGGAAGACACGACACCACCGGTGACGAAGACGAATTTGGTAGTCATGGCCAGAAGCGGGTGTGAATATCCCGCGTGGTGGAAATTCCGATTATATGTGCCGCGGCAAATCCTGTATCCCCCGGAGATGTACCGAGCCCCTGCCGGCGGACCGGACAGGGGCTCGGAGGAGGGGCGCAGGGCCGGGGTGAACGGGGTCAGGCGCGAGCGGCGGCCAGGCGTTCGAGGTGGCGTGCGAGCTGCTTCTGCACCTGGGCCGGCGCGGTGCCGCCCAGGGTGTTGCGGGCGTGGAGCGAGGCTTCGAGGGTGAGGGCCTTTTCGTACACGTCCTCGTTGATGTCGGGGTGGATCCGGCGCAGGGCGTCGATCGGGAGTTCGGAGAGGTCGATGCCCTGCTCTTGGGCGAGGCGCACGGCATGGGCCACGGTTTCGTGGGCATCCCGGAAGGGCAGGCCCTTCTTGACGAGGTAGTCGGCCAGATCGGTGGCGGTGGCGTAGCCGCGGCTGGCGGCGCGGCGCATGGCGTCGGGGTTGACGGTGATGCCGCCTTCCTTGGCGCCGGTGTCGGGGTTGACCTGCCCGCCGATCATGTCGCAGAAGATGCGCAGGGTGTCGCGCACGGTGTCGACGGTGTCGAACAGGGGTTCCTTGTCTTCCTGGTTGTCCTTGTTGTAGGCCAGGGGCTGGCCCTTCATGAGGGTGAGCAGGCCCATGAGATGGCCGAAGACGCGGCCGCTCTTGCCGCGCGCGAGCTCGGGCACGTCGGGATTCTTCTTCTGCGGCATGATCGAGCTGCCGGTGGTGAAGCGGTCGGCGATGCGGATGAAGGCGAAGTTCTGGCTCATCCACAGCACCAGTTCTTCGCTGAGGCGGCTGATGTGGACCATGACCAGGCTGGCGGCGGCCGTGAATTCGATGGCAAAGTCGCGGTCGCTCACGGCGTCGAGACTGTTGTGGCAGACGCCTTCCATGCCCAGGGTGCGCGCGACACGTTCGCGGTCGAGCGGGTAGGTGGTGCCGGCCAGAGCGGCCGAGCCCAGCGGCAGGCGGTTGACGCGGTGGCGCACGTCGCCGAGGCGTTCTTCGTCGCGGGCGAACATTTCCACATAGGCCAGCAGATGGTGGGCGAAGCTCACCGGCTGAGCCACCTGCAGGTGGGTGAACCCAGGCAGGATGACGTCGACATGGCGGCTGGCCACGTCGAGCAGAGCGCCCTGCACGTCGCGCAGCAGGCCCACGAGCAGGTCGATCTCGTCGCGCAGCCACAGGCGGATGTCGGTGGCGACCTGGTCGTTGCGGCTGCGGCCGGTGTGCAGCCGCTTGCCGGCATCGCCCACGAGCTGGGTGAGGCGGGCTTCGAGGTTGAGGTGCACGTCTTCCAGTTCGAGCTTCCACTGGAAGGTGCCGGATTCGATCTCGGTGCGGATTTCGGCCATGCCGCGCTCGATGGCGGCCAGATCGGAGGGGCTGATGATGCCCTGGGCGGCG
Organism: Brachymonas moutaii (nom. illeg.); assembly: GCF_049977365.1. Classification (NCBI taxonomy): domain Bacteria; kingdom Pseudomonadati; phylum Pseudomonadota; class Betaproteobacteria; order Burkholderiales; family Comamonadaceae; genus Allobrachymonas; species Brachymonas moutaii (nom. illeg.). Next base: position 109,072 of record NZ_JBNGEN010000005.1, read on the forward strand.
AGCATGTCGGCGTGGGCAAGGCTGCCCTGCATGTCGGCGCGCCACAGGCGCTTGTCGAAGAACACGCTGGCGGTGTAGCGCTGCACCAGCTCGCTCATGGGCTCGGAGAACAGGGCGGACCAGCCTTGGGATTTGGAATCGAGTTGGTTCTGGGAAGGTTCGGACATGGGGGAGAATCCATCAAAAGAGGCAAATCCGCCACGGTGCAGGCTCCGGGAGTTGGCGAGCCGCCACAATGGTGCGGATGGGATACGAAACGGAAATAGACACCGAAAGGAAGGGCACCCCAGAGGGGCGCGCAGCAGCGCCGGCCCCGTCTGGAACTCCCATGCGCATGCAGACACGAAGCAGAGCCCCATCCACGACGGCGGACCGGACGGTGGATGCCCAGATTGTAGCCAGCCGGGCGACTCCGGCGGGAGTCGTGGGGGGCGGCGCTCCCGCCCCCGGGCTGGAGGCCTGCCGTTCCGGCATGGTGCTGCGGGCGGTGGTGCTGGTGCATCTGGTGGTGCTGGCAGGCTTTCTGCTTTTTGGGGAACCACGTGGAGCCGGCTGGGGTGGGTGGCTGCTGTCCCTGGGCATAGGAGCCGGCTGTGCGCTGCCGGCGACCCTGCTGTGGCTGATGGTGCTGTGCGCGCTGCGGCCGGTGCTGGCGGGGCGACCCGCCCGGGTGCAGTGGCGGGTGGCGGTGCTGGCTGGGGGCGGATGCGGCTGGTTTGCCGCACTGCTCTACACGAGTGTCGTGGAAACCGCACCGTGGCGCCCCTGGCTGGGGGGCGTGCTGGTGGGAGCAGTGCTGTCCTGGCTGCTGGCGTCGCAGCAGCTTCTGCGCAGTCGCCTGCGTTCCCCCGAGGACGTGGCGGCGCAGCTGGCCGAGCTGCAGGCCCGCATCCGGCCGCATTTTCTGTTCAATGCGCTCAACAGCGCGATTGCGCTGGTACGGGTCGATCCGGCGCGGGCCGAGTCGGTGCTGGAGGATCTGGCCGACCTGTTCCGCGGCATGTTGCGGGGCGCGCGGCACCGCAGCACCCTGGCGGCAGAGCTGGAGCTGGCACAGCGCTACCTGCGCGTGGAGGAAGTGCGGTTCGGGGAGCGGCTGCGGGTGGACTGGGTGCTGGACCCTGCCGCAGGGCTGGCGGTGGTGCCGCCGCTGATTCTGCAGCCCCTGCTCGAAAATGCCATCCGGCATGGCGTGGAGCCCAGTGACACGGGAGCCGCCATCCGGGTGCGGACCCAGCTGCGGGGCAATCGGGTTCGCATCGTCCTTGCCAATACCTTCCCTGCCGGGCCGGGGGCGCCCGGAAACGGCATGGCCCTGGAGAACGTGCGCAACCGCCTCGCCCTCTGTCACGACATGGAGCTGCGCTTTTCCGCCAAGGTGGTGCGGGACCGCTTCGTGGTGCGCATCGAGGTGCCGATGCAGATCGCGGCAGAAGGGGGGTGCCCATGAGTGCGCATCCGGGATCGAACACCGCACCGCTGCGGGTGCTGCTGGTCGATGACGAGCGGCTGGCCCGTCTGCGGCTCACCGGGTTGCTCGCTGAAATGGCGGAGCCTGTGCCCGAGGTCGTGGGCGAGGCTGGCACCGCAGCCGAGGCGCTGGCGCGCGTGGCGGACTGCCATCCCGATCTGGTGCTGCTGGACATCCAGATGCCGGGCATGGACGGCATGGAGCTGGCCCGCAGGCTGCGCACGCGGGCTCCGGACTGTGCGCTGGTGTTCGTGACGGCGCACGCGGAGCATGCGCTGGAAGCCTTTGAGGTGGCAGCGGTCGATTACCTCACCAAGCCTGTGCGTCGCGAGCGTTTGGCCGAGGCACTGGACAAGGCGCTTCGCCTGCGGGGAGCGGGGCCGTCCACGCCGGGATCGACTGCGCCAGTGGCACCCGATGTGCCGACGCTGCGCGTGGAGTCGCGTGGGCGCGAGCAGCGCCTGCCGGTCCCGGCGGTGTTGCTCGCGCGGGCCGAATGGAAATATGTCACCCTGCATACCGCGCAGGAACAGGGGCTGCTGTGGGACGGCACCCTCAACCAGCTGGAAGAGCGCTATGCCGACCACTTCCTGCGGGTGCACCGCAGCGCGCTGGTGGCCCGGGCGGCGGTGCGCGGCCTGCGTCGGGCGCCGCCTTCCATCGACGGAGACGATGAAGGCTGGCAGGTGCAGGTCGAGGGGGTGCCGAAATGGGTGCAGGTATCCCGGCGCCAGCTGCCTGCGGTGAGGCAGGTGCTCCGGCAGGAGGACTGACCGGGCAGTGCCGAGGTTCCTGCCCTGGATCAGCAAAAGCCCCCGCCAGGGACTGGGCACCGAGGATCGGCTGGGGGCCGTGCTAGCATCGCCGATGCAGAGGAAGGGGCAGCCGCTCCGGGCGGGGCCACACCGGGTGGCACCCGGGCTGGAGAGCTGTCTTCTTCCTGAATCCCGTCTCATGGGAGCCTTCCGCTCCGAAGCGCTCCTGCTACCGATGCATCTGGAATCACCATGTCGACCACCGCTGCAGCACAGGCTGCTCCCCTCGCACTTACCATCGCCACGCGCGAAAGCCGGCTTGCCCTGTGGCAGGCCGAACATGTGAAGGCCCTGCTCGAAAGCCGTGGACACCGCGTGACCCTGCTGGGCATGACCACCCGGGGCGACCAGATTCTGGATCGCACCCTCAGCAAGGTCGGCGGCAAGGGCCTGTTCGTCAAGGAGCTCGAAATCGCGCTCCAGGAAGGGCGAGCCGATCTGGCCGTGCATTCGCTCAAGGATGTGCCCATGGAGCTGCCCGAGGGCTTCGAGCTGGCCTGCATCATGGAACGCGAGGATCCGCGTGACGCATTCGTCTCGCCCCGCTACGCCTCCCTCGACGAGGTGCCTCAGGGCGGGGTGATCGGCACCTCCAGCCTGCGTCGCACCGTGCTGCTGCGTGCGGCGCGCCCCGATCTGCGCATCGAGCCCCTGCGTGGCAATCTGGACACCCGCCTGCGCAAGCTCGACGAAGGAGCCTATGACGGGATCGTGCTCGCCGCTGCAGGCCTCAAGCGGCTGGGGCTGGGGGAGCGCATTCGACACATCTTTGCGCCGGATGCCATGCTGCCGGCAGCCGGGCAGGGCGCACTGGGGATCGAGATCCGTGCGGGGCGCCCCGAGCTGGAAGCGGCCCTCGCCCCGCTGGTCGATCAGGCCACCTGGCTGCGCGTGGCCGCCGAGCGGGCCGTCAGCCGCGCCATGGGCGGAAGCTGCTCCATGCCGCTGGCCGCCCATGCCGTGCTGCGTGACGACGGTGTGCTGTCCATCGAGGCCGCCTGGGGCGATGCGGAGGCGTCTGCTCCGGTGCTGGTGCGTGCACGGGCAGAACAGGCCGTGCAGACGCTGGAGGACGCTGCCGCCCTAGGCCATGCAGTGGCCCAGCGCCTGATCGCGCAGGGTGCCGTTCCCGTGCGGGACTGACATGGTGCCCGATACGGTTTCCAGGGCATCGCAGGCCTTGCCGGTCTTCGTGACCCGGCCCGAGCCGCAGGCCTCGGCATGGTGCCGGGCACTGCAGGTGCAGCTCGATGCGCGCTTTGTGCCCGAGGCCCTGCCTCTCATCGACATTGGCCCTGTGACGCTCCCCGCGGCACAGGCCCGCCTGCGGGAGGTGGGGCAAGACCTTGCCTCGTATGCGGCAGCCTTCTTCGTCAGCATCCCGGCCGTGCGGTATTTCATGGCAAGTCTGCCGGGCGGTGTCACGGCATGGAACGCGGCCGGCGTGCGCGCCTGGGCACCGGGCCGGGGCACCTGGCAGGCGCTGCATGAGCTGGGCGTGCGTCCCGATCTCATCGACAGCCCTTCGCCCGAGGCCGCGCAGTTCGATTCCGAGACCCTCTGGCCGCTCGTGCGCCCCCAGCTGGAAGCGGCGCGGCATCAGAGGCAGCGTGTGCTGCGCGTGAGGGGGGCCGATTCGCAGGCCGAGTGCGATCCGGCATGCGCCGGTGCAGGGCGCGACTGGCTGGGTGCTCGCGTGCGCGAGGAAGGCGTGGCGCTCGACACCGTGGTGGCCTATCTGCGCCAGCCGCCGGGGTGGGATCCGCTGCAGCGCGAGCGCATGGCCCTGCAGGTGCAGCAGCCCAGCCTCTGGGTCTGGAGCAGTTCACAGGCGCTGACCCATCTGCATGCGCTGCTGCCAGGGCAGAACTGGCAGCAGGCCGTGGCCATCGTGACCCATCCGCGCATCGGCGAGGCGGCCGGGCGCATGGGCTTCGGGAGGGTGGTGTCTTCCCGACCCACTGTGGAGGACGTGGTGCGGTCGATACAATCGGTCGCATGATTCCCCTCCCGGCACCGGATGCCCCGGCTTCTTCCCGTCCGGCCTCCCTGGGTGTCTCTGCCCCTCCCCACGTCAGGGAAGGGGCCGGCGCAGGAGGCCTCCAGAGCATGCCTGCCCTTGCGCGTGTGGCACTGACCTTGGCTGTGCTGCTGGCCGTGGCAGCCACGCTCGTGGCCATCTGGCTGTGGCAGACCGTGCAGCAGATGCAGCGCCAGGTCAGCACGCAGGTGGCCGATATGCGGCTGCAGACCCGGGAGACGGCTCTCCTGGCACGCCAGGCGCATCAGCAGAGCCAGGACGCGCAGAGCCGTTCCGGTGCCCTGCAGTCCGAGGTTCGGGACATCCAGGCGCAGCGGGCCCAGATCGACGCCATGCTTCAGGGGCTGGCACGGGCCAAGGATGAGAATCTGCTCGTCGACATCGATTCGGCCATTGAACTGGGACAGCAGCAGTCCCAGCTCACCGGCAGCGTCGATCCTCTGCTGGCCGCGCTCGTCAGCAGCGAACACCGTCTGGCCCGCAGCGCACAGCCCCGACTGCGCGCACTGCACCGGGCCGTGCAGAGTGACATCGACCGCCTCAAGGGCGCCAGCCTGACGGATGTGCCCGCCCTTGCACATCGGCTCGACCAGCTGGTGGCCATGGTCGACACCCTTCCCTTGCGCCCTGGAACTTCTTCTGCCTCTGGCGTGGTGGCCCGGTCTGCCGCTTCTGCTCCTCCGCCCGACGCCTCGGTGTCCTGGTGGCGGCGGCTCTGGACTCCCGCGCGCGAGGCGCTGACCCGCTGGATGCGTGCACGCAGCGGCGGGGCCGGCACACCTGCCGAGGCCGTCTTTCTGCCGCCGGATCAGGGCGTCTATGTGCGCGAGCATTTCCGGTTGCGTTTGCTCAATGCCCGCATGGCGCTCCTGGCCCGCCAGCCCGATCTGCTGCGGGACGACCTGACCGACGCGGGGCAGATGCTGCGGACGTATTTCGATGGGGCCTCCCCGCTCGTGCAGACCGCACGCAGGGACATCCACGACATAGGCAGCGAAGTCCACGCGGTGGGCGTCCCTTCGATTTCCAGCACCCTCGACGCCCTGCACGCCGCACGGGCAGCTGCTGCCGCCAGCCCGAGTCTGTTGCCTTCATCCTCCCGCGCCGGCGCACAACGTCCCTGACACGGAATCGGTCGATGCAGGACGCCGTGGGGTGCGTGGATCATCCAGCGATGACGAGGTGCCCACGTTCCGACCCTGGCAGGCGATGACAAGGTTCTGTTCTCCGATCTGGAGACCGTCCCGCGTTCTGGTGGTCCACCATGGTGGACAGATTGCACATCCATCGCATGACACGGAAGTTGCCAGGGGCCTGCCATGGGGCAAAGGCGGATGGGATGTCACAGAAAAACGGAGGGCTGCATTCCGGTGCCCTCCGGGCGCAGCAGCCCCGCGTGAGACACAGGCGAGAAAAAGCCCATGGCCTGGGGCACATGGGCTTGGCACGATGCAGGGCACCGTGGAAGAGAAGAGCGGCCTCTCCAGGGGCTGCCGCCGCTTGGCGGTGACGCAGCCCCGGAGCGCGCCCCGTTGGGGGCGAGGGGGTCAGCCCTGTGCGGCCGCAGCACCCGAGGCACCGCCCACCACCTCAAAGGGCAACGGCATCGCCATCAGGTCCTTGCGGGTCTCGACCAGCACCAGCGGGCCTTCATCGGCCTCCACCATCGGGGGGCGTTCGCGCGGGATATGCACCGGGCGCGGTTCGGCAGCAATGGCAGCATGCACCACCGCCACCTTTTCGGGATCGGAATTGATCCACTGCAGACCAGCCTCTTCGGCGATGCGATGCAGACGCTCTTCGGGCAGGCTGTAGGCCCGCACCGCTGGCAACCCAGAGGCAACTTCCGGTGCCGGGGGCACTTCTGTCTCCACGGGAGCCGTTTCCGCAGGCACCGCCTTGGCAGGAGCAGGCTGCGCGGCCGGCGCAGGCGGTACTTCGGGCGCAGCATGCGTCACGGGAGCCGGTGCCGGAACTTCCGACGTGGCGGCTGCGGCCTCGCTGGGGGCAGACGATTCCACCGGAGCGTCCGTCTCGGGAGCAGGCAGGGCACCCGCCACGGGGTCGAGCGTCAGACTGGGCACCGGCGTGTTGGCCTGGGCCGAAAAGTAGCTGCGGGGAGCTTCTTCTCCTGGGGCTTCCGTGCCAGCCGGTGCGGAAGCCGACTCGCTGGCCTCATCCTGCGGCGCGCGCTCGGCGCGATCTCCCCGATTGCCCCGACGGTCGCGACCATAGCGGTCACGCGAGCGGCGTTCACGGCGTTCACGGCGTTCACGGCCTTCCGTGGGCTGTCCTCCCGTTTCGGGTGTGGCAGGAGCGCCCGTGTCGACCGGAGTCGTCGCGGCGGCATCCTGGGCCATCACGGGCAGGTTCGGCTGCGCATCGGCCTGGGGAGCGAATTCTCCACCGGGCTGACGATTGCCATTGCCGCTGCGGCGGTCATTGCGCTCCCCGCGTTCGGGGCGGTCGGCGCGTTCAGAACGCTCACCCCGCTCGCCGCGCGGAGCACGGGATCCGGTGCCGTTCTGTTCGCCGGCAGTGGTGCGTTCGCGGCGCGGACGTGCCGCACGGTCGCTGCGTCCCTCGAACTCAGAGGCTGCAGTGCCACGGTCTCCCGTGCGCAGCTCTTCGCCCGATGCGGAGGCACCGGGTTCCTGGCTGCGAGCGCGGCGTGTGCCTTCGACAGAGCGTTCGCCACGGTCGCTGCCATTGCCGCGCGGGCCACGGTTGCCATTGCCACGGCGATTGCCGCTGTTGCCCGTGCGACGGTTGTCCTCGCGGGCACCGGCAGCCGGGGTGGATGGGGGCGTCACCGGGGCGATGGCGACCGGGGCAGCCGATGGAGCCAGACCCAGCCACTGCTTGATGCGCAGCCACAGAGCTGCCAGGCCGGACGGAGCCGGAACCGGAGCAGGGGCCATGACAGGCGCGGGAGTCGCGGCTGCTGTGGGCGCAGGGGCGGCCGGTTCGGGTTTCGGAGGAGCCACGGGAGCAGGGCCGTCCGGCAGCACGCCCTTGATCACGGGCGTCTGACGGTTGGTGGGTTCCTGGCTGCGGCGCGTGACTGCCGTGGGATCCTCGATCTCCTCGGCGAGCTTGTAGCTGACCTCCAGGCTGTCGAGGCGGGGATCGTCGTGCTTGAGCCGTTCGAGCTTGTAGTGGGGGGTGTCCAGGCCCTTGTTGGGCACGAGCAGGACATGCACCCGCTGCTTGAGCTCGATCTTGGCAATCTCGGAGCGTTTTTCGTTGAGCAGGAAGGAGGCCACTTCCACCGGCACCTGCGCGTGCACGGCAGCGGTGCTGTCCTTCATGGCCTCTTCTTGGATGATGCGCAGGATCTGCAGCGCGCTCGACTCGGTGTCGCGGATGTGGCCGGAGCCGCCGCAGCGCGGGCAGGGGATGGATGCGCCTTCGGAGAGGGCCGGGCGCAGGCGCTGGCGGCTCATCTCCATGAGGCCGAACTTGCTGATGGTGCCGAACTGCACGCGGGCACGGTCCTGGCGCAGCGCGTCGCGCAGGCGGTTCTCGACCTCACGGCGGTTCTTCTGCTCGTCCATGTCGATGAAGTCGATCACGATCAGGCCACCCAGGTCGCGCAGGCGCATCTGGCGGGCCACTTCATCGGCTGCTTCGAGGTTGGTGCGCGTGGCGGTTTCCTCGATGTCGGCGCCCTTGATGGCGCGGGCGGAGTTGACATCGATCGAAACCAGGGCCTCGGTATGGTCGATCACGATCGACCCTCCGCTCGGCAGGGTGACGATGCGGGCATAGGCCGACTCGATCTGGTGCTCGATCTGGAAGCGCGAGAACAGCGGAGCGTCGTCGCTGTAGCGCTTGACCTTGGCGGCATGCTCCGGCATCACGTGGTTCATGAACTGGAGCGCCTGCTCGTAGATGTCATCCGTGTCGATCAGAATGTCACCGATCTCGGGGCTGAAGTAGTCGCGCAGGGCGCGCACCACCAGGTTGGACTCCTGGTAGATCAGGAAGGCGCCCTTGGCAGACTGGGCCGCTCCCACGATGGCTTCCCACAGCTTGAGCAGGTAGTTCAGGTCCCATTGCAGCTCGGGAGCGGTGCGCCCGATGCCGGCCGTGCGCGCAATGATGCTCATGCCCTTGGGGTATTCGAGCTGGTCCATGGCCTCCTTGAGCTCGGCACGGTCCTCGCCCTCGATGCGGCGCGACACGCCGCCTCCGCGCGGGTTGTTGGGCATCAGCACCACATAGCGGCCGGCCAGGCTGATGAAGGTCGTCAGCGCAGCGCCCTTGTTGCCACGCTCTTCCTTCTCGACCTGCACGAGCAGTTCCTGCCCCTCGCGGATCACGTCCTGGATGCGCGCCTGGCTGACCGGCACGCCCTCGGCAAAGTACTGGCGGGAGATTTCCTTGAACGGCAGGAAGCCGTGGCGTTCCTCGCCATAGTCGACGAAGCAGGCCTCCAGGCTGGGCTCGACGCGCGTCACCACCGCCTTGTAGATGTTGCCCTTGCGCTGTTCGCGCCCTTCGATCTCGATTTCGTAGTCGAGCAGTTTCTGTCCGTCGACGATGGCCAGGCGGCGTTCTTCAGCCTGGGTGCCATTGATCAGCATCCGTTTCATGATGCGTTTCCTTTCCTGGGCATGGAAGCCCGATGCAATTCATCACAGGCGCCAACCGTGGCCGGTGCATGGGGTCTACAAGGCCCCGGAGCGCGGTTGGCGCGGCATGGTCATGCCGGGAAGACGCCGGAAACGAAGGGAATGGTCCGCCACGGACCGGTTGCCCGCGCATCGGCCACTGGGGGCGAGCGGGGGGCAGGGTGGCGGTTGGATCAGTGCTGCAGGCGCAGGAAACGTCCACCCGGGAGGGGGAGCGTCTCCGGTGCGCGCCATCCGCTGCCATCCACTGCCTGCCGGGCACCGAGTGGCCGTGACAAGGAGGGAAAGGCGTGGAAGTGCGCGGGATTTCTCGTCCTGGCCAGGCGCACGCGAGCAGATGCCCGCCGGACACGGCGGGGCTGCAGCAGGTGCGAGGCGAGGGTCATGAGAAGCAGCAGCATGGTGCCTGCAGTGATCCGCCTGTCCGGCACGGCATGCGTGGTCTGACAGGCTGGGGGTATTCCGTATCGGGGTTTCTGGGGCGTCTGCCTCTGCTGGCGACATCGGAAAGGCCACCGTGCATCTCTTGCGTCATCGGCGGGCCTGCCCGTCAAAGACCAGCGGCATAGGCTCGTTACTGTGAGGCCAGCTCGGCAAAACTCCAGCTTGTGGCTTAAACTTATTGAAATCAAGCACTTGCAAGTACTGGCCAGACAGTGAAAAACATTATAGGGGCGAATGCCCGCCATTTGTCCACAGCCGCGCCCGTGGCTGCCAAATTTCTGACCGTAGATGGAGAGTCCGACGGGCAGCGGCTGGACAACTTTCTCATGCGGCATCTCAAGGGGGTTCCCAAGACCCATGTCTACCGCATCATCCGCAGCGGGGAGGTCCGCATCAACAAGGGGCGCGTGTCGGCCGACAGCCGTGTGCGTGCAGGGGACGTGGTGCGGGTGCCGCCGCTGCGCTTGCCCCAGCGACCGGCTGCCGACACGATGCCCGATGCGCCAGCGCGGGAGTTCCCCACCCTGATCGACGACGATGCTCTCCTCGCGGTCAACAAGCCGGCCGGAGTGGCCGTGCATGGAGGAAGCGGCGTGAGCTTCGGCGTGATCGAGCAGCTGCGGCGCGCACGGCCGCAGGCCCGTTTCCTGGAGCTGGTGCATCGCCTGGACCGGGAAACCAGCGGCATCCTGCTGGTGGCCAAGAAGCGCTCGGCGCTCACGGCCCTGCAGGACCAGTTCCGGCACAGGGAAACCGGCAAGACCTATCTGGCACTGGTGCTCGGAGCCTGGCCCGACAGCCGCAAGGTCATCGATACGCCTCTGCGCAAGTTTCTGCTGCCGGCAGCAGGAGGACAGGACGGCGAGCGGCGGGTGTGCACGACGCGGCGCGATGACCCGGAGGGCATGAAGGCCGTGAGCCTGGTGCGCGTGGCACGCCGCATTCCCCATCCTCTTGGGGAGATGACCCTGCTGGAGGTCACGATCAAGACAGGGCGCACCCATCAGATCCGGGTGCATCTGGCGTCCGAGGGGCATCCCATTGCGGGCGACGAGAAGTACGGTGATTTCGAGCGCAACAAGGCACTCCAGAAGGCGGGCCTGCGCCGCATGTTTCTCCATGCCTGGCGGCTGCGTTTCACCCATCCGGTGACAGGAGAATCCGTATCGCTGGAGCAGCCTCCCGAGGAGGCGCTGCAGCGCTTTCTGGAGTCTTCTCGCGCGTCATGACGTCATGAATGAGATGGGGCTGAGGGGGGCAGGAGATTCCTGCACAATGGCCTCGGGGCACTTCCGGAGTCGGAGCTTGCGCCGGGGATATCTTCCTTCCCGCACAATTCAGGTACCCCAAAAAGCGCGGGGTTCTTCAGAGGACTTCTTTCATTCCCGGTTCATCCGGTTCCGTTTTTCAGCCTGTTGCCCATGTTCACTCTTCCTGATTCCATCCGGCTCATTGCATTCGACTGGGATGGCACCCTGTTCGATTCCACGGCGCTCATTGCGCTGTGCCTGCAGGAGGCCGTGGTGGATGTGGGGGGAGCGCGTCCCAGCGATGATCGGGCGCGGCACGTGATCGGTCTGGGGCTGCAGGAAGCGCTCCAGCAGGCAGCTCCCGATGTGCCCCCCGAGCGCTATCGCGTGCTCACCGAGCGTTATCGGTACCACTACGCCCGTCATATGGACGACATTCTGCTGTTCAAGGGAGTGCCCGAGCTGCTGCATGACCTGCACCGGGCGGGCTACCTGCTGGCGGTTGCCACCGGCAAGAGTCGCCGGGGGCTCGACGAAGCCCTGCGGGCCGTGCAGCTGCAGCACCTTTTCGATGCCACCCGCACTGCCGATGAAACCGCCAGCAAACCCGATCCCCTGATGCTGTTCGAGCTGATGGAGGAGCTGGATGTTTCTGCCGCACAGACCCTGATGGTGGGGGATACCAGCCACGATCTGCTCATGGCCCGCCAGGCCGGCTGCCCGGGCGTGGCCGTCACCTATGGCGCGCATGATTCCGTCAGCCTGGCGCAGCTCGATCCGCTGTTTACCGCCGGCAGCGTGCCCGAGCTACGGCGCTGGCTGCTGCCGGGTGCGATTCCCGCCGACCGTTCCCATGCCGGTCTGTGATTCTGTCTTCCGTTTCTCTGTGTCCTGCGCCTTCCGTTCATGACTGACTCTGTCCACTTTTCCCGCATCCTGCTCTGTTCTTCCGACGCCATCGAGGAAGGAGGTGAGGTCATGCCTTTCGATGTCGTGCACGATGGCGAGGAGAGCCGTGCCTTCGCCGCACGGTTCGAAGGCCGGGTGTCCGCTTTTCTCAACCGATGCACCCATGTCGCCATGGAGCTGGACTTCCAGCCCAACCGCATCTTCGACGACAGCGGGCAGTGGCTGCTGTGTGCCAGCCATGGGGCGGTCTACCATCCGGAATCCGGGGAGTGCATGGGAGGCCCCTGCCACGGAGGACTGGTCCGGCTGCAGGTGGAAGAGGAGGACGGCCAGGTGTACTGGATTCCCGACGCCCACACCCAGCCGTCTGCCGACTGATCCCTTCGCCATCGCACTTCTCTACAATGACGGCTCCCGTCCTCTTTCCTTCCTCCTGGTCCTGACACCATGCCGAGTCCTTCCGACGACCCTCTGTCGTCCTCCAGTACCCCCGCCGAATGGGAGCGTCTCATGCTCGAAAAGGTGGCGCTGGCCTCCATTCGGGAGCAGCGCGCGGCGCGGCAGTGGAAGACCTTCGTGCGCATGGCCTGGCTCGCCTTTTTTGCCGTGCTGGCCTGGGTGCTGCTCCAGCGCTCTACCACGGATGCGCGTACCCTCACGGCTCCCCATACGGCACTGGTCGAAATCCGGGGCGAAATCGCCGATGGCACCGATGCCAGCGCCAGCAACATCCTGGCTGCAGCCAAGGCAGCCTTCGAGGATGGGGGCTCCACGGCCGTCATCCTGCTCATCAACTCGGGCGGAGGCAGCCCTGTGCAGGCCGGCATCATCAACGACGAGCTCGTCCGCATGAAGACCCGCTACAAGAAGCCCCTGTATGCCGTGGTCACCGACACCTGCGCTTCCGGCGCCTATTACATCGCCGTGGCTGCCGATCAGATCTACGTGGACAAGGCCAGCCTCATCGGCAGCGTGGGGGTGCTCATGGACGGGTTCGGCTTCACGGGCACCATGCAGAAGCTGGGGGTGGAGCGCCGGCTCATCACGGCGGGCGAGAACAAGGGCTTCCTTGATCCCTTCAGTCCGCTCAATCCGGGGCAGAAGGCTCATGCGCAGGCCATGCTCGGACAGATCCATCAGCAGTTCATCGGCGTCGTGCGCAAGGGGCGTGGTGCGCGCCTCAAGGAAACTCCCGGCATCTTCAGCGGGCTCGTCTGGACGGGCGAGCAGGCTGTCAGCATGGGGCTGGCCGACAAGTTCGGCAATGCCGACTCCGTGGCCCGTGACGTCGTCAAGCAGGAACGCATCGTCGACTACACCCGGCGCGACAACGTGGCCGAAAAACTGGCCAAGAAATTCGGAGCCGCAGTGGGCGCCGGCGCCATGCATGCCATGCAGGAATCCATGATGCTGCGCTGAGCGCACAGCAGGATCTGCCATCGCGAGTATTTTTCCCAAGGATACGCAACATGTATTTTCTCGGACTCGGTCTGTTGCTGGTGGTGCTCAAGCTGCTGGAGTTCGGCGCAGTGGCCGAATGGAGCTGGTGGATCGTGCTGACGCCCTTCGCCCTGGCTGCCGCATGGTGGCAGTGGGCAGACTGGAGCGGCTACACCAAGCGCAAGGAAATGGAAAAAATGGACGACATCAAGCGCAAGCGCCTCCTGGCGCAGCGCGATGCCCTCAAGCGCCAGCCCGGCAACGAGCGCCGTCGCTGACGCTCGGGCGTGGCGATGAGCGGCCGGGCTGTCCGCCATCGCCCGGTCTGCCTGCCACGCAGCAGAAGCATTCCATCCGGCTCCCTGTGCAAGGGGGGCTTGTCGTTCAGCGAAGGGCGCTGGCACTGCTGGTGCCGCTGGTACCATATGCGCCATGCTGATGTATCCCCATATCGATCCCGTGGCCGTGCACCTCGGTCCCCTGGCCGTGCACTGGTATGGCCTGACCTATCTGGCCGCCTTTGCCATGTTTCTGCTGCTCGGCACCCTGCGGCTGCGGCAGCCGCCGTTTGCCGGAATCCGGGGAGCCGGGGCCTGGACCCGCCGGGATGTGGAAGACATTCTCTTTCTCGGGGTCATGGGCGTGATTCTCGGGGGGCGGATCGGGTACTGCCTGTTCTACAAGCCCGGCTTCTATGTCAGCCATCCACTTGACATCTTCAAGGTATGGCAGGGCGGCATGAGTTTCCACGGAGGGCTGTTGGGCGTCATCCTGGCCTTCAGCTGGTTCGCATGGTCGCGCCACAAACCCTGGCTTCAGGTGGCTGACTTCGTGGCCCCCTGCGTGCCGCCGGGACTGGCCGCCGGCCGCATCGGCAACTTCATCAACGGAGAGCTCTGGGGACGCTTCGCCGATCCCTCCCTGCCGTGGGCCATGGTCTTTCCGCAAAGCGGCAGTCTCATGCCGCGCCATCCCTCCCAGATCTACCAGTTCCTCATGGAGGGCGTCCTGCTCTTCATCCTTCTCTGGGTGTATGCGCGCAGACAGCACAAGCCCGGGCAGGTCGCTGCCATGTTCCTGCTGGGATATGGCGCGTTCCGCTTCATCGCCGAGTACTTCCGGGAACCGGACGATTTTCTCGGCCTGCTCGACTTCGGTCTGAGCATGGGGCAATGGCTGTGCATTCCGATGATCCTGGGGGGCATTGCCCTGTGGGTCTGGTCGGACCGGCACTTCGCCTCGGCTGCCCCTGCCGCCACGCCTCCGAATTCCGGAACCATCTCATGACTGCATCCATTTCCTGTCACTATGCCGGCACGTCCGGCGCCCGCCATGCCATCGTCCAGATTCGCCATGACGGCAAGCTCAATGCCATGTCGCGCGCCATGTGGCGCGAACTGCGCACCGTCTTCCTGCAGCTGCAGCAGGAAACCACTGTGCCGGATCCGCTGCGCTGCGTGATGGTGCAGGGCGTCGACGGGCATTTCTGTGCGGGCGGTGACATTTCCGAATACCAGTCCTTCCGGTTCGACCCCGACAGCCTGCGTCTGTTCCACGAAGAGGAGGTCTGGGGCGGGCTTTCGGCCATGCTGGCCTGCGATGCCCCGCTGATCGCTGCCATCGACGGCAACTGCATGGGCGCTGGGGTCGAGATATCGAGCTGCTGCGATATCCGCATCGCCACGGTCTCCAGTCGCTACGGAGCGCCCATTGCCAAGCTCGGCTTCCCCATGGCACCCCAGGAGGCGGTGCTGGTGGCTGGCACGCTGGGAGCCACCCTGGCGCGCTCCATGCTGCTCGAAGCCGGCATCTATCCGGCCGATGTCCTGCTCCAGCGCGGATTTCTTACCCGTACCGTGCCCGATGCCGCAGCATTGGAAAGCGAAGTGTCCCGCACCGTGGAACGCATCCTGCGTCTGTCCCCCTCCGCCGCACGCCTGCACAAGCAGATGATGCGGGAGTGGTCGGCCGTGCATCAGCCTGTGCTGGAGCGGCAGAGCGCCACAGCCTTCGACTACGCGGATCACCCCGAACACCGCGAGGGCATTCAGGCCTTTCTCGACAAGCGACCGGCACGATTCTGACGCTCCCTGCGGCGCAAGGGCTGCTCCCTGCCCCTGACCGCACAGGCGACAGGGGGGTGTGCAGGGTGCATGCAGAGGAGGCAATGTGTAAAAAAATGCCCTTGCCCCGACGGCTTCCTTACAATCCGGCACACATACAGGAGTCCCTTCCCGCTTGCCGGTTGCAGGGGGCATCGCAGTTCCAGGTTCCTTTTCCATGTCCACAGCCGCCACGTTTCCTGCCTCCGGCGCCATCGAGTTGCTGGATGACCCCGATGAATGGGAGGGGTTCAGCCACCGCCATGCCCTGCAGGACGGCGTCTGGGAGTCGAACGTCGCCATCGAGGGCATGTACTGCGCTGCCTGTGCCCTCACCATCGAGGACGCCCTCAAGGGCGTTCCCGGCGTGCGCGATGCCCAGGTGAGCCCCGGCAGCCACCGGGCCCGCGTGGTGTGGCAGCCCGACATGGTGCGGCCGTCCCAGTGGATGCATGCGGTCGAGGTGGCCGGCTACCGCGCCGTGCCTGCAAGCAATGCATCGGCCATCGAGCGCCGCAAGAAGGAAGGACGCGAGATCATCTGGCAGCTGACCGTAGCCGGCATCGCCATGATGCAGGTCATGATGTATGCGTTGCCCGAATACGTTTCGCACCACATCCGGCCCGACCTGCAGCATCTGCTGCGCTGGGGCTCATGGCTCATCGCGGTGCCCGTCATGCTGTTCTCGTGCCGGCCTTTCCTGCAGCGTGCCTGGCAGGACGTGCGGCATCGTCGCGTCAGCATGGACCTTCCGGTGGCCATCGGCATGGTGGTCACCTTCGTCGTGAGCACGCTGGGGACCTTTCAGCCCCAGGGCCTGTTCGGCAGGGAAGTCTATTTCGACTCCCTGACCATGTTCGTCTTCTTCCTCCTCACCGGCCGGTGGCTGGAGGTGCGCCTGCGCGATCGCACGGCAGGCGCCCTCGAAGCCCTGATGAATCGCCTGCCCGACAGTGTAGAGCGGCTCAACCGCAAGACCCATGTCTTCGAACGGGTCACCCTGCGCAAGCTCAAGCCGGGGGACACCGTGCGCGTTCTGCCCGGCGAATCGTTCCCGGGCGACGGAGTGGTGCTGGAGGGGCGCACCATGGTCGATGAAGCCCTGCTCACGGGGGAATCGCGCCCCCTGTCACGGGACGTGGGTGCCGCAGTCATTGCGGGCAGCCACAACATCCAGTCCCCGGTCCAGGTGCGCATCGACAAGCTGGGGGGGGCCACGCGCTACGCCGCCATCGTGTCCATGATGGAACAGGCGTCCGTCGAAAAACCCCGGCTCGCCGCACTGGCCGACCGATTTGCCAAGCCCTTCCTGCTCGTCGTGCTGCTGGCTGCGGCTGCGGCGTGCCTGTACTGGTGGCGCCTGAGCCCCGAACGTGCCGTCATGGTGGCCGTGTCGGTGCTCATCGTCACCTGCCCGTGTGCCCTGTCGCTGGCGACCCCCGCCGCCATGCTGGCAGCCGCTGGTGGACTGGCACGTCGCGGGGTACTCGTGCGCCACCTGCAGGCCCTTCAGACCCTTTCCGAGGTCGATACCGTCGTCTTCGACAAGACCGGTACGCTGACTTCCGATGCCATCTCCCTCGAACGCATTCTGCTGCGGCCCGGAGCGGACCGCCGGCAGGTCCTGGAACAGGCCGCGGCACTGGCACGCCATTCACTGCACCCCGTTTCCCGGGCACTCGTCGAAGCGGCGGGGCTTGAGGGCATGGCCCTGTTGCACCAGCCCTGGCTTGCGCGGGACGTGCGCGAACAGCCCGGAGGAGGGGTGGAAGGACAGGTCGTTGACGAGCACGGCACATCGGCCCAGGTCATGCGGCTGGGGTCGGACCGTTTCTGTCAGGTGGCCCCGCAGACCATCGAGGAGCTGCCGCCGGAAAGCCTGCACGCCAACCTCAGCGACGAGAACGGCTGGCTGGCCACCTTTGTACTCAAGGAAGAATTGCGCGCCGATGCGGAGGAAACCGTCCGTCGGCTGCAGGCACTCGGGGTGCGTGTGCAGGTGCTTTCGGGCGATCGACCCCAGGCGGTGCGGCGTGTGGCCGATCTGCTTGGCATCGAGCATGCGCAGGGAGGCTGCTCCGCATCGGATAAACTCGCCTGCCTGCGCGCAGAACAGGTGCAGGGGCATCATGTGGCCATGGTGGGAGACGGCATCAACGATGGGCCGGTGCTTGCCGGAGCCCACGTGTCCTTTGCACTGGGCAAGGCAGTTCCGCTGGCCCAGGCACAGTCTGACTTCGTGGTGCTGGGCAACAGCCTCATGGCCGTGTTCGGCTCCATCCGGCTCGCGCGCGCCACCATGCGTGTCGTGCGCGAGAACCTGGTCTGGGCAGCAGGGTACAACCTGATCTGCATTCCCCTGGCCGCCATGGGCATGGTGCCCGCCTGGCTGGCCGGACTGGGCATGGCCAGCAGTTCGCTGCTGGTGGTGCTCAATGCCCTGCGCCTCGTGCGCAGAACCGAGTGAACGGCCAGCGGCCTCCGGCAAGGGCTGCCCTTAATGGAAAGGAGCATGCATGGAAATTCTCTATCTGTTGATTCCCCTGTCGGTGGTGTTGGTCCTCGCCGTGCTTGCCGGGCTGTGGTGGGCCATCCACACCGGGCAGTTCGAGGATATCGAGGCCGAAGGGCAGCGAATCTTCAAACAGGATTGATGTGTATCAAGTTGTGATTTGCGTTTAACATTACGCTGATCGGGGTTTTTTTGAAAAAGAGGTGAAAATGAGTTTTCCAAACGCTCAGGCAACCACGTACAACGATAGGGTTGTACGTCAGTTTGCCATCATGACCGTCGTCTGGGGTGTGGTCGGGATGCTGGTCGGCGTGTTCATCGCCGCCGAGCTCACCTGGCCTGAGCTCAACTTCGGTATTCCGTGGCTGTCCTACGGCCGTCTGCGTCCCCTGCACACCAATGCCGTGATCTTCGCCTTTGGCGGATGCGGCCTGATCGGGACGTCCTACTACGTCGTTCAGCGGACCTGCCAGGTGCGCCTGTTCAGCGACAAGCTGGCTGCCTTCACCTTCTGGGGCTGGCAGGCCATCATCCTGGCCGTTGCCATCACGTATCCCCTGGGCTACACCTTCTCCAAGGAATATGCCGAAATGGAATGGCCGATCAAGCTGGCCATTGCCGTGGTGTGGGTGGTCTATGCCATCGTGTTCTTCGGTACCGTCGGAACCCGCAAGGTGCGTCACATCTATGTGGCCAACTGGTTCTATGGTGCCTTCATCATCACCATTGCCCTGCTGCACATCGTCAACAGCGCCTTCATTCCCGCCGGCTTCCTCAAGTCCTATTCCGCCTATGCAGGCGTGCAGGATGCCATGGTGCAGTGGTGGTACGGGCACAATGCCGTGGGCTTCTTCCTGACCGCAGGCTTCCTGGGCATGATGTACTACTTCGTGCCGAAGCAGGCTGGCCGTCCGGTGTATTCCTATCGCCTGTCGATCGTCCACTTCTGGGCCCTGATCTTCACCTACATGTGGGCCGGTCCTCACCACCTGCACTACACGGCCCTGCCGGACTGGACGCAATCCGTCGGCATGATCTTCTCCCTCATCCTGCTGGCTCCGAGCTGGGGCGGCATGATCAACGGCATCATGACCCTGTCCGGCGCATGGCACAAGCTGCGTGACGACCCCATCCTGCGCTTCCTGATCGTGTCCCTGTCCTTCTACGGCATGTCCACCTTCGAAGGCCCGATGATGTCCATCAAGACCGTCAACGCGCTCTCCCACTACACCGACTGGACCGTGGGCCACGTGCACTCCGGCGCCCTGGGCTGGGTGGGTCTGGTGACCATGGGCTCCATGTACCACCTGATTCCCAAGCTCTTCGGCAAGAAGGAAATGTACAGCGTCAAGGCCATCGAAGTGCACTTCTGGGTCGCCACCATCGGCATCGTGCTGTACATCGCTGCCATGTGGATTGCCGGTGTGATGCAGGGCCTGATGTGGCGTGCCATCAACCCCGACGGTACCCTGACCTACACCTTCGTGGAAAGCGTCAAGGCCACCTTCCCCTTCTACGTGATCCGTCTGACCGGTGGTGTCCTGTACCTGGGCGGCATGATCGTCATGCTCTGGAACACGCTGATGACTGCCTCCAAGGGCCGTTCCGTGACCATCCAGATTCCCGCCGTTGCCCCTGCACACGCCTAAGGAGTTGAACAACATGGCAAATCAACCTGCTGCGGGTGGTATCACCCACGAGAAAGTCGAGACCAGCAACTTCCTCATGATCGTGCTGACCCTGCTGGTGGTGGCAATCGGTGGACTGGTGGAAATCGTTCCCCTGTTCTTCCAGAAGTCGACCACCCAGCCGATCGAGGGGCTCAAGCCCTACACGGCGCTCCAGCTTGCTGGCCGTGACATCTATCAGCGCGAAGGCTGCTACAACTGCCACTCGCAGATGATCCGTCCGTTCCGTGCCGAGACGCTGCGCTATGGTCACTATTCCGTGGCTGGCGAGTCTGTCTACGATCACCCCTTCCAGTGGGGTTCCAAGCGGACCGGTCCCGATCTGGCCCGTGTGGGTGGACGCTACAGCGATGACTGGCACTCCCAGCATCTGCACAATCCTCGCGATGTGGTGCCCGAGTCCAACATGCCGGCCTATCCCTGGCTGGAAAAGAACACGGTCGACGACACCACCATTGCTGACCACATGCGTGCACTGCGTCGGGTAGGGGTTCCCTATACCGATGCCGATATTGCCGGAGCAGCTGCCGCTGTGAAGGGCAAGACCGAGCAGCAGGCCGTGATTGCCTACCTGCAGTCTCTGGGCACCGCCTTCGCTGCTGCCAGCGAGGGCAAGACAGCCGCTCCGGCTGCCGGCGCCTCCGCTCCGCAATAAAACCGCATTCCCAGGAGGAACCTTCTCATGGATATCAACGATTGGCGCAGTTTGGCCACGGTGGCGAGTTTTGTCATGTTCATCGTGATCATGCGCTGGGCCTATTCCCATCGCAACCGGCATCACTTCGATGAAGCGGCACAGCTCCCGTTCATGCACGAAGACCATCCTCCTGTGGCGCAAAAATCCGAGGAAACAAAATGAGTGACTTCATCAACTCTTTCTGGTCCGTGTACGTGATGGCGATCGTGGCGTTCGGCATCCTGTTCTGCGTGGCCATTCTGCTGATCGGTGCCACGGCGCGCGCGCACACGGCCGCCGACAACACCACCGGCCATGTATGGGATGGCGATCTGCGCGAAATCAACAACCCGCTGCCCAAGTGGTGGGTGGGTCTGTTCTGGATCACCATCTTCTTTGCCATCACCTATCTGGTGCTCTATCCGGGCTTCGGCACGTTCAAGGGCATTCTGGGCTGGACTTCCCATGGGCAGTACAACACCGAAATGGCCAAGGGCGATGCGCAGGTGGCACCTCTGTTCGCCAAGTACGCCAACATGCCCGTCGAGGAGATTGCCAAGGATCCCAAGGCCGTGGGCATGGGACAGCGTCTGTTCCTGAACAACTGTGCGCAGTGCCATGGTTCCAATGCCAAGGGCGGCAACGGCTTCCCGGATCTGTCCGACAATGACTGGCTGTGGGGCGGCAAGCCCGACACCATCATCCAGACGATCACCAACGGACGTCATGGCCAGATGCCTCCCATGATCGGAGCCATCGGTGGCAAGCCGGATGATGCCAAGGCAGTGGCCAACTACGTGCTGAGCCTGTCCGGTCAGCCGCACGATGCAGCTCTGGCTGCGGTGGGCAAGCCCAAGTTCGCGGCCTGCGCAGCCTGCCACGGTGCAGATGGCAAGGGCAACCAGGCCCTGGGCGCACCCAACCTCACGGACAACGTGTGGCTGATGGGCGTGCCGAGCGAGGAAGGCATCGTCAAGCAGATCACCAACGGCAAGGTCAACATCATGCCGGCCTGGGGCAAGCGCTTCTCGCCCGAGCAGATCCGCTTGCTGGCATCGTATGTCTGGAGCCTTTCCAACAACAAGTGATCTTCTGCGCCCTCGTGGCGCTCCAAGCTGATCTTCTTACCGCCATGAACTTGATGCAAGTCATGGCGGTTTTTCTTTTGTGAAACAATAGACGCTATCATATTCATGCAAGTGAAAGTCTGATTTGTAATAAAAGGTCACGCGTATGTCTCAAGAAACGCCCGAACACGACTCGGGCTCGCATTCCGAGCCCAAAGCGACTCCCAAGAAGGTCATTCCGATCGATGCAGCGCCCGCGACGACGTCGCTGTTTGCTGCGGCCAAGACCATCCATCCCCGCACGGTTTCCGGCATCTTCCAGACCTGGCGCTGGATCTTCGTCGGATTGACGCAGCTGGTGTTCTACGGACTGCCCTGGCTGGAATGGAGTGGCCGACAGGCGATACTCTTCGATCTGGAGGCACGCAAGTTCTATATCTTCGGATTGGTTCTGTATCCGCAGGATTTCATCTACCTCACCGGCATTCTGGTGATTTCGGCCCTGTCGCTGTTCCTCTTCACCGCCGTGGCGGGGCGGCTGTGGTGCGGGTATTCCTGCCCGCAGACCGTCTACACCGAGATCTTCCTCTGGGTGGAAGCCAAGATGGAAGGGGATCGCAGCGCGCGCATTCGCCTCGACAAGAGCCCCTGGAATCTCGAAAAAATCTGGCGGCGCGGCGGCAAGCATGTGATCTGGCTGCTCATCGCCCTGTGGACGGGGTTGACGCTCGTGGGGTATTTTTCGCCCATCCGTGATCTGGTGAGCAACTTTGCACAGTGGCATCTGGGCAACTGGGAGACCTTCTGGATCTTCTTCTATGGCTTTGCCACCTACGGCAACGCTGGCTACATGCGCGAGCAGGTGTGCAAGTACATGTGCCCGTATGCCCGCTTCCAGAGCGCGATGTTCGATGCCGACACGCTGATCGTGACCTACGACGACAAGCGGGGCGAGCCGCGCGGTCCGCGCTCCAAGAAGGTGGATCGTTCCGAAGTGGCGCTGGGCGACTGCATCGACTGCACCATGTGTGTGCAGGTCTGCCCGACTGGCATCGACATTCGCAATGGGCTGCAGTACGAATGCATCGGCTGTGGTGCCTGCGTGGATGCCTGCGATGAGGTCATGGACAAGATGAACTACCCGCACGGGCTCATCAAGTACTCCACAGAAAATGCCATGAAGAATGGCTGGACCAAGAGCGACATCATCCACCGCGTCATGCGGCCCCGGATTCTGGTGTACACCGGCATTCTGATGCTGATCGCCACGGCGCTCGTCGTGAGCCTCTCGATGCGTTCTCCCATGAAGGTCGACATCATTCGCGACCGGGGAGTCATGTCCCGTATCGTGGCTGGCAACAAGATCGAGAACACCTATCTGGTGCGCATCATGAACACGACCGAGAATGCGCAGACCTACAACATTTCTGTCGAGGGAGTGACGGGGGCGGAAGTGGTCGAGGGCTCGACCGTGACCATCGGTCCCGCTCAGGTGGAGCAGAAGGCCGTGAGCGTGCGGGTGCCCTACGGCACGCTGGAACCAGGATCGCATGCGATCAACTTCCAGATCGAGCAGGCTGGCACCGATGTCTCGGTGACCGAAAAGGGCGCTTTCTCTGTACCCAAGTAAGTTCGTGCGATATAGTGAGAGCCCTGCGGTTCGAGGGCTCTCGCCTTCGCAAAGGAGTTGTACGCATGGAAGCAAATACCACACTGCCGGGCCTGTCCAAGGCCCATCCCGAGGACGGGCGTCCCTGGTGGAAATACCCCGTGGTCTGGATGGTCGTGGGGGGGCCTCTGTCGGTGGTACTGGCCTGTCTCGTGACCTGGTATTTCATCATGCAGGCCCCCGAGCAGGTTCTGACGCGATCGGAAGATGAGCCCAACACCGATCAGATGGTACGTGCAAAGGGGGTGAACTATGCTCCTGCCGAAAAGGCGCGCAACCATGCAGCCACTGGGGTTCCGGTGGATGACCACTGACGGGGCAGAGGTTGCCCTGTCTGCTCCATGACAGCAGCCGGCCTTAAGCCGGCTGTCCTGTTTCTGGAGCAGGGATCTGCCAGGGGATCGGAGTGGCGAGAGTGTGCAGGCGCCGTCTGGTGCAGGGACGTTGCGCTCAGTCTTCCGTGTGCGTGTGCTGGTTGACCAGACGCTGCAGGGCCTCGATGTCGAGAATGCGGACGTGGCGCTGCCTGACCTCGACGATGCCTTCCTCTGCAAAGCGGGAGAACATGCGGCTCACGGTTTCGAGCTTGAGTCCCAGGTAGCTCCCGATCTCCTCGCGCGTCATGCGCAGGATGATCTCGGACTGGGAGAACCCCCGTGCATGCATGCGCTGCACCAGGTTGAGCAGGAAGGCTGCCAGACGTTCCTCGGCCCGCATGCTGCCGAGCAGCAGCATCACGCCATGGTCGCGCACGATTTCGCGGCTCATGATCTTGTGGAGATGGCTCTGCAGGGCCGGGACCTGGCGGGCCAGGGCTTCAAACCGCTCGAATGGCATGACACACACTTCGGCGTCTTCGAGGGCTATGGCATTGCAGGTATGGGCATCCTGCACGATGCCATCAAGGCCGATGATCTCGCCGGCCATCTGGAAGCCAGTGACCTGGTCGCGTCCATCCTGGGTGGTGATGGTCGTCTTGAACACCCCCGTGCGCACGGCAAAGAGGGCGGCAAAGGTTTCTCCGGCATTGAAGAGTGCCTGCCCCCGCTTGATCTTGCGCCGTGTGGCTACCACGTCGTCGATGTACTCCAGCTCGGAGGGCGTCAGTCCCATGGGCATGCACAGTTCACGCAGATTGCAGTTCGAGCAGGCTACCTTGTAGCCTTGGGCCAGCGAATGGGTGGGCATGGTGGAAAAGCGAGGGACAGAAGAAAGAACGCTGCCCCGATGGGGATTGGGTTGCACACAGGTGAGAACCATTATCGCATGGGGCAACTTGCCGTTGATGCAAGTCAATGTGGTCCTGCGGGAGGATGGGCACATTAGAGAGATGAAAAGTCCTGCAGCCGAAAGGGGATGTATGTCCCCGAGGCCATGTCCATTTCTGCGGCCTGGAGCGGCAGGAGCAAGGGGCATGCACGCAGCAGAGGCCGGAATCCGCAGGGCATGGCCATGCGCCGTCATGGTCGCATGGGAGAGAACTGCCGGGAGCCGGGTCGACGATCTTACAATGCACGGAACATGAGCAGTCAGGCACTTTCCCACATCACCCCCGAATTGCTGGCACGGTATGACATTGCCGGTCCACGCTACACCTCTTACCCCACGGCCGACCGTTTTGTCGAAGCCTTTGGCGAGAACGACTATGTGGCAGCGCTCGAGCAGCGCAGCAATGGCCGCGCGGGGCAGGTGCTCCCGCTGTCGCTGTACGTGCATGTGCCGTTCTGTGAGTCGCTGTGTTACTACTGCGCCTGCAACAAGATCATCACCAAGCACCATGAGCGGGGTGCCGAGTATCTGCGCTATCTGCAGCGCGAGATCGATCTGCATGTGGGACGGCTGGGACGCGGACAGACGGTGTCGCAGCTGCACTTTGGAGGCGGCACGCCCACTTTCCTGAACGACGCCGAGCTCACGGAGCTCATGGGCATGATCCGGGGCGCATTCACGCTGGTGCCGGGCGGTGAGTATTCGATCGAGGTGGATCCCCGCACGGTCGACGAAACGCGACTGCGCACGCTGGCTCGGCTCGGTTTCAACCGACTGAGCTTCGGGGTACAGGACTTCGACCCCGAGGTGCAGAAGGCGGTGCACCGCATTCAGCCGGCATCGCAGGTGTTCGCGCTCGTCGAGGCTGCCCGCAAGATCGGGTTTGAATCGGTGAATGTGGATCTGATCTATGGCCTGCCGCAGCAGACGGCTGCATCCTTTGCGCGCACGCTGGAGCAGGTGTGCACGCTGCGGCCCGACCGCATCGCACTCTATGCCTACGCGCATCTGCCGGAGCGCTTCAAGCCCCAGCGGCGCATCGACGCCTATACGCTGCCCAGTGGCGGCGAGAAGATCCAGATGCTGTCGCAGTCGCTGCAGGCCTTCAGCCAGGCGGGCTATGTGTATGTGGGCATGGATCACTTTGCCCTGCCGGATGACGCGCTTGCAGTGTCCAAGCGTCAGGGCAGCCTGCATCGCAATTTCCAGGGCTACAGCACGCAGCCTGACTGCGACCTCATCGGGCTGGGGGTGTCGGCCATCGGGCGCATCGGTTCGACCTACAGCCAGAATGCCAAGACACTAGAGGAGTACTACGACTGTCTGGATCGTGGGCATTTCCCCGTGGTGCGCGGGCTGGCGCTGACGCGCGACGACCTGATCCGCCGCACGGTGATCATGGCCATCATGTGTCAGGGAGAGGTGGAGTACGAAACCATCAATCTCGCATACATGATCGATTTCCGTCAGTATTTCGCCCGCGAGCTGGAAGATCTGAAACGGCTGCAGGGAGAAGGGATGGTCGAGGTGGATGCACAGCGTCTGCAGGTGACGGATCAGGGCTGGTATTTCGTTCGCGGCGTGGCCATGGTGTTCGACAAGTACCTGCAGGCCAATCTGTCGCGCACGCGGTTTTCCAAGATCATCTGACGGCGTGTCGATGCAGCTCTCGCTTGCCGCCACGGCATTTCTGATGGGGCTGGCCGGAGGGCCACACTGCATTGCCATGTGCGGTGCGGCCTGCGCCGGGATCGGTCATGCGGCTGGGCCGGTTCGCGGACGCCAGACGCTGGCCATGGGCCTGTTCCAGGTAGGAAGGGTGATCGGCTACGGCGCGCTGGGCGCAGTCGCGGCCGCCTCGATGCAGGGGCTGGGATGGATGACCGTGCACAGTGCAGCCCTGCGTCCGTTCTGGAGCATGCTGCACGTGGCAGCCCTGCTGCTGGGGCTGGTGCTGCTGGTGCAGGGGAGGCAACCGCTGTGGCTGGATCGCTCCGCACGCAGGGTGTGGGAGCGTCTCAAGCGGCTTCAGCAGCGTCGTGGACTGGCAGGGCCCGTGCTGATCGGCATGATGTGGGCCCTGCTGCCCTGTGGCCTGCTGTATTCGGCGCTCATGGTGGCAGCCCTGACCGGCGAGGTCTGGCAGGGGGCTGCCGTGATGGTGCTGTTTGTGCTGGGAACCAGCGTGTCGCTGATGGCAGGGCCCTGGCTGCTGCTGCGGGTGCCTCACCTTGGTGGCACGCAGGGTCAGTGGGGCATCCGGCTGGCGGGTCTGGCGCTGGCTGTCACTGCGGGGGTGGCGCTGTGGATGGGGCTCATGCATCAGCAGGCCCCGTGGTGTGCCACTCCGGCACTCTAGTGGCGCAAACCGGATCTTCTGCATCGCGCCAGTCCGAGGCTGCGGGCGCGATGGCATGGAGCGCTCTCGGTGTAGAGCGCCACGTGCGGTTCGGACGTCAGATCTGTATCCCGAGCGTGCGCAGCCCTTCGCGGGTCATGCTGGCCGCGAGCACGATGAGCAGGCAGGCAAAGATGCGCTTGAGGGCCTTGACGGGCAGCGCATGGGCCGTGCGTGCCCCCACCGGAGCCATGAGCACGCTGCAGCTGGCGACGGCCAGCACGGCCGGAATCCAGACATAGCCCAGCGAGTAGGGGGGGCGCCCGGCCACCTGCCAGCCACTGACGATGTATCCCACCACGTTGAAGACTGCAATGGGAAAGCCGAGTGCAGCGCTGGTGGCTACTGCGTTGTGGATGGGCACGTTGCACCAGGTCATGAAGGGCACGCTGATGAAGCCGCCACCAGCCCCGAGCAGGCCGGAGAGAAAACCGATCATGCCGCCCGCAGCAGCCTGGCCTCCGGGGCCAGGCATCTGGCGGGTGGGCTTGGGCTTGCGGTCGAGCAGCATCTGCAGGGCAGCGACGGTGACCAGCACGCCGAACATGAGGGAGAGCCAGGCGCCCTTGAGCAGCGAGAAGATGCCGATGCTGACGATGAGTGCGCCGATCATGATGCCGGGCGCGATGCCCTTGACCAGATCCCAGCGCACCATGCCGCGGCGGTGATGGGCGCGCACGCTCGACATCGAGGTGAAGAAGATGGTGGCCATGGACGTGGCGATGGCCATCTTGACGGCCAGACCCTGCTCCACACCGTGGGCGACGATGATCCAGCTGATGAAGGGCACGAGCACCATGCCGCCGCCGATGCCCAGGAGCCCTGCCATGAAGCCTCCCATGAGGCCGAGACCGGCCAGTTCAACGATGGTGAGGGGTTCGAGAATCATGGCAAGAGGCGGCACACCGCCATGGCGCCGCAGAACGATGGGCGTAAAAAAACACCGCGAGCGGTGTGAGGAATGAGGTGTCTGCACGGGAACCGACCGCATCCTGAACCGAGGGTTCAGGGGGGCGAGGGCAGCACTGGCCGTGGGTCCATCTACGCGAGATGGTCACGCTGGCCGGGCAATATACCAAGCCCGAGCTCAAAGAGCATTGGTTCAAGGAACTATAAAGCCGGAACCGGTGCAGACGCCCCCATTGTAGGGCAAGGTTGCGGCCTTGGAGACAGGCGGAACATGTAATTTGTGTGCCAGCCATCGCTGGGGGCATGCAGGGGTCAGTCGGTGCCGGAGGAAGAAGGCAGTGCCTCGGCGGCGGGCTCTGTGGGAGGGGCGCCGAGCACGGTCTCCATTTCGCCGAGCAGGTGCTGCAGGCGTGGATGCGTGGCTGGGGCCTCGCTGGTGGGGGCGTCATCAGAGAGTGTGGACTCTGTTTCTTCGGCACTGGCTGCTGCGGCCTGTGCGGCTTCCCGGGCGGCGAGCTGTTCGCGTTCGAGGAGGTCATAGGCGACGTTGAGCGCGGCCAGCACGGCAATGCGGTCACGGGCCCGAATCTTGCCGGCATCGCGGATGCGGCACATGGCGGTATCGACCTTCTGGACGGCTTCGAGCATCAGGCTCTCGGAGCCATCGGGGCAGCCCAGCATGTAGGCCAGTCCCATGATGTGCACTTCAAGCTGTTTCATCGGGGCGTTCCTTGGCGGACTCGGATGGGGCTGCCGAGTCGGTGGGGGAGGGGAGCGGCGCATCCACCGAGTCGGGGGTTCCCCAGGCCGTCGGCGGGAGGACGGGCGCATGCATGGGGGAGGCATCCACCGGGATGCGGTCGAGGAGGGAGTCGATGCGCGCGCGTGCAGCTGCCAGCCGGGACTTGAGCGAATCGCGTTCCTGTCCAAGTTCGATGACCTGTTGCTGCAGGAGGTCGTGCGCCTGCTGCAGCGCATGATGGCGCGTGAGCAGCTGCTCGACACGGTCGGCAACCTGATCGAGAAGAGGGGATGTGTGCGGAGATGTCATGGCGGCGAAGAGGCAGCCTGCGCATGCCGCCGCAGGCTGAAGGAGAGGGCCTCTGAATGCCTGTCATTGTAGTCCATGCGCCCTGATCCGCAGGGGAGGGAGCAGGGGCCGTGATGGGCAGGCTAGAATGCCGATTTGCTGGTGCCCACAGGAATCTGGAGAGAAATGCATCTCCCCGGGCCGGCGCTCTGCCTGTAGAAGCATGCGCATCGCGCGCGTGGTGTCTGTCGCAGCAGACGATGTCGGCAGGCATTCCGAGAATCGGTCATGCAGACGGGTTCGTGGGTGAAACGGGAAGCAGGAGGAGAACGCCACCGAAGAGCGGGTGTGCGCGTTGTCCCGGCCTGCGCTGCCCCCGCAACGGTAAAACGGTGCGGATCGCATGCCTTGGGGAGCGCGATCTGCAGCCACGGCCACATGCCACTGGGAGAGCGCCCACTCGCCCGGGAAGGTGCCGTCGGTTCGCCGTCAGCCCGGAGACCGGCCAGCATGGGAGGACACCCAAGCCCCGGCAGGGAGGGTGTTCGTGCGCACGCGCCGGCGGGGTGGCTGGTGGCGTGGGAGGCGGCATGCCCATGTGCGATGGGTGTGGCTGCAGGATGGATATGTGCGAATCATGGCGAAATCCTCTGCGCAGGCGGGCACGGTGGCGTGTCCGGCCCTGCTGGTAGGTGCTGCGGCCTCGGGGCAGGGCAAGACCACGCTCGTCGCGGCGCTGGCACGCTGGTGGACGCGGCGTGGCCTGCGGGTACAGGTGTTCAAGTGTGGACCTGATTTCATTGATCCGGGCTGGCATGCGCTCGCAAGCGGCCAGCCGGTGTATCAGCTCGATCTGTGGATGGTGGGCGAGGCGGCGTGCCGAAGCATGCTCCGCGAGGCGGCTGCCTGCAATGACCTGATTCTCATCGAGGGCGTCATGGGTCTCTACGATGGCGAGCCGAGCAGTGCGGATCTGGCGGTGCGGCTGGGCCTGCCGGTGCTGGCGGTGATCGATGCCCATGCCATGGCGGGCACGTTCGGGGCCCTGGCACATGGACTGGCGCATTACCGCGAAGGGGTGCGCTGGGCGGGCGTGGTGGCGAACCGGGTGGCAAGCAGTGGCCATGCCGACATGCTGCGCCGAGGGCTCCGGGAGCCACACGACTGGATGGGCGCGATCATGCGCAACGCCGATTTTTCTCTGCCCGAGCGGCATCTGGGGCTGATGCTGGCTCCCGAGATGGCCGATGCCCTGGCACGGCTCGATCTGGCCGCCGATGCACTCGCGGACATGCCGCTGGTGGCCGATGAGGGGCAGTCTGTGCCGAGTCGCTGGATGACGGAGTTCCCGTCGGCGCTGGAGCCTTCGGAGCCAGAGGCCTTGGAGAGCCCCGTGGGCTTGCGCTGCACAGAGGAGGGCGCATCGCCTCTGGACGCCTGGCTGCACGCGGAGCCGCGCAGCCTGGAGGGCGTGCGCATCGCAGTGGCCCGGGATGCGGCGTTCTGCTTTCTGTACGAGGCCAATGTGCGTACCCTGCAGGCGCTGGGTGCCGAGCTGGTGTTTTTTTCTCCCCTGGAGGATGCGGCGCTGCCGGCGTGCGATGCGCTGTGGCTGCCGGGCGGTTATCCGGAGCTGCATCTGGAGGCGCTGCAGGCCCAGACCGGCATGCGCGAGAGCATTCGACGCCATGTGCAGTCGGGGCGGCCGGTGTGGGCCGAATGCGGCGGCATGATGGCGCTTGCCGAGGGTCTGGTTCCAGCGGGCGCGGAACCGGAAGCTGCCGTGCCACTGTGGGGTGTGCTGCCCGGGACGGTGCGCATGCATGGACGGCTTCAGGGGCTGGGGCCGCAGGCGCTGGCGGTGCCCGGATGCGATGCGCCGCCGCTGCGGGGGCATACCTTTCACTATTCGACCCTGGACACGCCGGAGGCCGAAGCGGCCCGCACGGTCAGTCCGCGCGTGACGAGTCGCAGCAAGGCTGGCGAGGCGTTCTACCGGACAGGGCCGCAGGGCAATGTGCGGGCGAGTTATTTCCACCCCTGGTTTGCCAGCAGTCCGCAGGCGGCAGCAGCGCTGTTTTTGCCTGACCATGTGGAGACTGGGGCATGAATCCGGTGCACCACGAGCTGATTCTGGGAGGGCAGAAGTCCGGCAAGACGGCCCGGGCAGAAACCCTTGCGGCTGCCTGGCTGGCGCGTGGTCCGGGCCATCGCGCTCTGTATCTGGCCACCGCGATGCCCTGGGACGAGGAAATGCGCCGGCGCATTGCGCGGCATCAGCAGGATCGGGCCCGGCGGGTGCCGGGCATGGCGACGCTGCAGGCAGGCGAGGACGGGCGGCCGCTGGATGTCCCGGCCCTGCTGCGGGCGCATGGTGCGGCCGATACGGCGATCGTGCTGGATTGCCTGACCCTGTGGCTCACCCAGCAGCTCAGCGAGGCGCCGGATGCCGCACGCCTGCGTGGCGGCGAAGGGGGTGAGGAGACAGCGCAGGACATGCGCGCGGCAGAAGACGATCTGGTGCGTGCGGTGGCCGCCTGCCCGGGGCCGGTCTATGTGGTGAGCAACGAGATCGGTCTCGGAGTGATTCCGCTGGGCGCGGAGGTGCGTGCCTTCGTGGACGCACTGGGGCGGCTCAACCAGCGCATGGCCGTTGCGTGCAGCCATGTGACCCTGATGGCGGCAGGATTGCCGCTGGTGCTCAAGGCGCCCACAGGGCCCTGAGCGCCACGGGACCCATGCAGAGACTGCGGGCGCGTGTCGGCACAGGCAGACAGAGCCCGCGACATTTTTTGGATGTTTTTTGAGGAGTGCAGCACATGCAGATCGAGCAACCCCCCACCGAGAAGCCCTATGACAAGCCCGAGGGTGAACGGCGCGGCATCGTGATCGTCCATACCGGCGACGGCAAGGGCAAGAGCACGGCCGCCTTCGGGCTGGCGCTGCGGGCCACGGGACGCGGCAAGAAAGTCATCATCTACCAGTTCATGAAGGTGCCGAGTGCCCGCTTCGGGGAGCACCGCATGTTCGAGCAGCTCGGCGTGCCGGTCGAGGGGCTGGGGGATGGCTTCAGCTGGAAGAGCCAGGATCTGGAGAAGTCGGCACAGCTCGCGCGCGACGGCTGGCAGCGGGCCAAGGCGGCGATTCTGGGAGGGGAGCATTTCCTGGTGGTATGCGACGAGATCACCTATCCGCTGGTGTACGGCTGGCTCGATCTGCAGGATGTGCTGGAGACGCTGCGGACCCGTCCGCGCCATGTGCATGTGTGCCTGACCGGGCGTCGCTGCCCGGACGAGATCGTGGCGCTGGCCGACACGGTCACGGAAATGCGCCAGATCAAGCATGCCTTCGAGGCAGGCATTCCCGCTCAGCGCGGCATCGAGGACTGAGTCGTGGAACAGAGCCAATTCCGGCAAGGGGAAGCGCCAGACCAGTCTGGCGACGAGGTGCGCTACAGCCGGGCCGAGCGGGCGGGGCTGTACCGGGCGATCGTCGAGCGGCGCGACATGCGGCACTTTGTCTCAGGCGCCCAGGTGGAGCCCGAGGTGCTGGAGCGTCTGCTCAAGGCGGCGCACTGGGGGCCGAGCGTGGGGTTCATGCAGCCGTGGCGCTTCATGCGCATCACCGATGCGGCCCTGCGCGAGCGGCTCCATGCCTGTGTGGAGCGCGAGCGGCTGGCCACGGCGGCAGCGCTCGGTGAACGGCAGGCGGATTTCATGCGGCTGAAGGTCGAGGGGCTGCGGGAGGCAGCCGAGCTGCTGGCGGTGTGTCTCATGGACGGGCGCGAGCGGCACGTGTTTGGACGCCGGACCATGCCCTACATGGACATTGCCTCGGTGGGCTGTGCGCTGGAGAATCTGTGGCTGGCCGCGCGGGCCGAGGGGCTGGGCGTGGGCTGGGTGTCGATCTTCGATCCGGTCGACATGTCGGAGCTCCTGGGCTTGCCCGAAGGCGCCACGCCCCTGGCGCTGCTGTGCATCGGCCCGGTGCCCGCGTTCTACGAGGAGCCCATGCTGCAGCGTGAGCGCTGGGCGCGGCGCATGCCGCTGTCCGACGTGGTGTACGAGAATCGCTGGGGCGAGTCTGCGCCCTTCCTGGAAGGGCACGATACCCGCGGAGGACCAGAGGCAGACTGAGCCGGCAGCAGTTCGCATCAGGGATGCGCCGCAAGCCAGATGTCAGGTCTGGCCCGGCCAACTGGGGCACAATCCGGCCCTTGCCCGGCGCGCCACCTGCTGCAGCCGGAGCCGCAGAGAATGGGCGCCGCCGTGGTGCGGCGTCCCTTTGCAGCCGCTGCGATGATTTGATTTGTTTACGGGCTCCCCGGAGGGAGCCGCATTGAGAGAGAGTGATCCATGTCCGAATCCACGACCTTCAACCCCTCTGCATGCCATGGCGACGCAGAGCAGTCCATCCATTTCTGCGTTCCCAAGAAGGGCGCGGCCCAGCCCCAGAGCACGCGGCGCTGGCGCGTGGAGGACATCGAGGAGCTGTTCGAGCTGCCTTTCCCCGAGCTGATGTTCCGTGCCCAGCAGGTGCACCGCGAACATTTCGATCCCACCGAGGTGGAGCTGGCCACGCTGCTGTCGATCAAGACCGGCGGCTGCCCCGAGGACTGTGGCTACTGCCCCCAGTCGTCGCACTATGACACCGGCGTGGATGCCAGCAAGCTCATGGGCGCGGATGTGGTGCGCGAGGCGGCCGAGGCGGCCAAGGCCGCAGGGGCCACCCGCTTCTGCATGGGAGCGGCCTGGCGCTCGCCCAAGGATCGCGACATCGAGCAGGTGGTCACGCTCATCAGGACCGTCAAGGATGTGGGGCTGGAAGCCTGCTGCACTCTGGGCATGCTGACGCAGGATCACGCCGAGCGCCTGCGTGAGGCAGGTCTGGACTACTACAACCACAACCTCGACACCGCCCCCGAGAACTACGGCAACATCATCAGCACGCGCGACTACCAGGACCGGCTCGACACGCTGGAGAACGTGCGCAACGTGGGCGTGAGCGTGTGCAGCGGCGGCATCATCGGCATGGGCGAGAACCGTCGCCAGCGGGCCGAGCTGATCGGTCAGCTGGCCAACCTGCATCCGCGCTATCCCGAGAGCGTGCCGATCAACAATCTGGTCAAGGTCGAGGGCACGCCGCTGGCCGATGCCGAGGACATCGACCCGCTCGAATTCGTGCGCATGATCGCCGTGGCGCGCATCACCATGCCCGAGGCACGGGTGCGCCTGTCGGCCGGTCGCCGCCAGATGCATGACACCACGCAGGCACTGTGCTTCATGGCCGGGGCCAATTCGATTTTCTATGGCGACAAGCTGCTCACCACCGGCAACCCCGACGTCGAGGCCGACCTGCAGCTCATCGAGCGGCTGGGCATGCAGCCCCGTCGACAGACCGAGCACGCCTGAGGCGTGGACGCGCGCCGTGAACAGGATCAGCCGCACCACATGGGGTGACTGCAGGCGCGGAGCTGGCCTCGGGCGGCTTGCTGCACGGAGACGGGCATGATGGGCCTGATCGGATGGTTCTGGAACGCCCCGGCTCCGGGCGTCCTGGCTCAGGGACTGGTGGCCCTGGTGGCGGCTGTGTGGCTGGCACTGGTCATCGATGCCTGGATCGGCGAGCCGCCACCCCGCTGGCATCCGGTGGTGTGGATGGGGCGCTACCTCACGCGCGCAGGTGCCTGGCTGCAGGCGCAGGTGCGCCGGCCTGTCCTCGGCGCAGGAGGGGGAGCGGAGGCCGTCCCGCGCGATGGGCCGTCGCTGTGGCGCGGCAGCCTGGCCTGGTGGGCCGGAGCGCTGCTCGTGCTGGCCTGTGCCGGCCTGCTGCAGTGGGGACTGGCGCAGCTGCCCTGGGCATGGGGCGCCGTGCTGGCTGGTGTGCTGCTCAAGCCGCTGCTGGCCTGTCGCATGCTGACGGACGAAGTCGGAGCGGTCGATGCGGCGCTGGCGCGGTCGCTGCCCGAGGGGCGGGCCCAGCTGGCACGCATCGTGAGCCGCGACGTGCAGGAGCTCGATGCCGCAGCGGTGCGCGAAAGCGCGATCGAGAGCCTGTCCGAGAATCTCAATGACTCGGTGGTGGCTCCTCTGTTCTGGTTTCTGGTGGCGGGTTTGCCCGGTGCGGCGCTGTGGCGCTATGCGGACACGGCCGATTCCATGTGGGGCTATCGCGGGGTGCACCGAGGTCAGGTCTGGGAATGGGCAGGCAAGTGGGCGGCACGCATCGACGATGTGCTGGCCTGGGTGCCTGCGCGGCTGACGGCCCTGGTCTGGGTGCTGTCGGTGCCGGCCTGCTGGCACCGCGCGCTGGGAGCGCTGGTGCGGGAGGCAGGACGCACGCCCTCGCCCAACAGTGGCTGGCCCATGGCGGCTGCGGCCCTGGTGCTCGATGTGCATCTGCGCAAGCCGGGGGTCTACATCCTGCATCCGCAGGGCAGGGCACCTTTGCCGGGCGACATTGCCGTGGCCGTGCGGCTGGCACGGCATGTGGTGTATGGCGGCACTGCGGTGCTCAGCGTGATGGCACTCCTGACGGCGCTGGCCTGCCAGTGGGGAGCTCGCGCATGACGGCATCCCTGCCGATGGACGTGCGCTGCCATGGCGGCACGGATGCCCAGGGGGCGGCCCCGTGGGACTTCTCGACCAACAGCAATGCCGCAGGTCCCTGCCCCGGCGTGCGGGAGCGACTGGCGGCCGTGGATCCGACCCGCTATCCCGATCCGGCCTATGCGGCCCTGCGTGCCCGGATGGCGCGGTTTCACGCGGTGGATGAGTCGCGCATCGTCATCGGGGCGAGCGGCAGCGAGCTCATCGCCCGGCTCACGCAGTGGGCCTGTCGACAGGCGCGGCTCCGGGCTCCGCAGGGCATGCCCACTGTGTGGCTGCCGCCGCATCACTATGTCGATTACGCCCGGCAGGCGGCCCTGCAGGGGGCATTGCCTGTGGACGATGTGCGTGCCGCCGCCCTGGTGTGGCTGTGTGCGCCTTCCAGCCCGCTGGGGCAGGCGCTCGTGCTGCCCGCGCACTGGGAGGCCCGCGACCCGAACGCTGTGGTCGTGCTCGACGGGGCCTATGCCCCGCTGACCCTCACTGACGAGGAGGCAGCGCCGGGACTCGACCGCGACGCCGTCTGGCAGCTCTGGACGCCCAACAAGGCCCTGGGGCTGTGCGGACTGCGTGCAGCCTATGCCGTGGCACCTCGCGGGCTGCAAGCGTCGGCACTGGCAGAGCTGGTGGATCTGGCGCCCTCGTGGCCGCTGGGAGCGCATGGGGTGGCCCTGCTCGATGCCTGGACGCGGGACGACACCCAGCGCTGGCTGCAGCAGGCCCGCACCATGCTGCGCACATGGAAAGAGGCCCAGGTGGCTCAGCTCGAACAGGCCGGCTGGCAGGTGCGGCCCAGCATCGCCTCCTTTCTGGTGGCGCGGCCCCCCTGGCCGGCAGGGCACTCTCCGCAGGCGGTGCTGGGGGCGCTGCGTCGATGTGGCATCAAGCTGCGGGACTGCACGAGCTTTGGTCTGCCCGGCGAAGTGCGGCTGTGTGTGCACACCCCGGAGGCCCGGGAGGCACTCGCACAGGCCTGGCAGAACATTCTGGAGGATGGAAATCCATGAGCACTTCCACCGGACACCGTCCGGCACGCTGCCTGATGGTGCTGGGCTGCACCAGCAACGCCGGCAAGAGCTGGCTCACCACGGCCCTGTGTCGCTGGTATGCCAACCAGGGCCTGCGTGTGGCCCCCTTCAAGGCGCAGAACATGAGCAACAACGCCCGGGTAGTGGGCGGAACCGCGCAGCATCCCGATGGGGGCGAGATCGGCAGCGCCCAGTATTTCCAGGCGCTTGCTGCGCGCACGCAACCTGACGTGCGCATGAACCCGCTGCTGCTCAAGCCCGAGGCAGACACGCGCAGCCAGGTCGTGCTGCTCGGGCAGGTGCATCCCGGGCTCACCGCCATGGCCTGGCGTGAACGTCCCCGCCACACCTGGCCTGCCGTGGCCGAAGCACTCGACGCGCTGCAGGCGAGCCACGACCTGGTGCTCATCGAGGGCGCGGGATCGCCCGCCGAAATCAATCTCTACGCCAGCGACGTGGTCAACATGCGCGTGGCGCGTCATGCGCAGGCCCGCTGCCTGCTGGTGGCCGACATCGACCGCGGAGGTGCCTTTGCGCACCTCTACGGAACCTGGGCCCTGCTGCCCGAGTCGGACCGCGCCCTGATTCGGGGCTTCGTGCTCAACAAGTTCCGGGGCGATGCCCGGCTGCTCGCACCCGCCCCTGAGATGCTGCGCGAGCGCACTGGCGTGCCGACGCTCGCCACGCTGCCCCTGTGGCGCGGACATGGCCTGCCGGAGGAGGATGGAGTCTTCGACGATGCCGGTGTGGGACAGGCCCAGGGCGAGGCCACCCGGATCATCGCCATCGTGGCCTATCCGCACCTGAGCAACCTCGACGAATTCGAGCCGCTGCGCCAGCTGGCCGCCCTGCCGGGCAGCGGCGTGCGCCTGCGCTGGGTGCGTGATCCGGCCGCCCTGGGTGACCTGCAGCCCCATGACACGCTCATCCTGCCGGGCAGCAAGCACACCGCGGCCGATCTCCAGTGGCTGCGTGAACGCCGGCTCGATGCGGCCATCTGTGCCCATGCTGCGCGCGGCGGGCGGGTGCTCGGCATCTGTGGCGGTCTGCAGATGCTGGGCGAGGCAGTGATCGATACCGACGGGCTCGAAGGGGGCCCCGGAGCCCGCCATGCCAATGCGCCGGGACTCGGGCTGCTGCCGCTGGTCACCCTGTTCACGGCACGCAAGACGGTACGCCACTGGTCCGGTGCCTTTGGCACCCGGCCGACCGAAGGCGCAAGCAGCGAGGCTCCGGCCTGGCCTGGGGCCTGGTCCGCTCTCGCGGGCCAGCCGCTGTCGGGGTACGAGATTCACATGGGGCAGACCGCGCCGCATCCGGCCATGCTGCGCGCAGGGCATCGGGCACTGCCGGTGCTGGCCTCGGCTGCCGACGGCGCCGCTCCCCTGGGGTGGATCAACGGCGCGGCCACCGCCGCCAATCCGCATGTCGGCAACGTGCTCGGCCTGTACCTGCACGGCATGCTGGAGCATCCGCACATCCTGCAGGCGCTGTGGGGCGCTGCCCCGCCGCCGCTGGAAGAGACTTTCGAGCGCATGGCCGCCTTCGTCGAAACCCATTTCGGCGCCGAGACCCTGCACGCCCTCGTGCAGCCCTGACGCTGCTGCTCCCCCTTCTTTTTTTCGAGGATGGATATCCGCATCATGCAAGACATCGAATTTGCTCCCGTTTCCGATCTGGACGATCCCGCGCTGCGCGACACGCTCCAGACCACCCTGGACCGCAAGACCAAGCCCGTCGGCTCGCTCGGACGGCTCGAAGGCATCGCACTGCGCATCGGGCTGATCCTGCGCACCGCAGCGCCTGTGCTGGAATCTCCCCAGATGCTCGTGTGCGCCGGCGACCATGGCCTCGTCAAGCGTGGCGTCTCTGCCTACCCGCAGGACGTGACCTGGCAGATGGTGGAGAACTATCTCGCCGGCGGGGCAGCCGTCTCGGTGATCGCCCGTCAGAACGGCATTGCCCTGTCGGTGGCGGACTGCGGCGTCGCGCACGACTTTGCGCCGCGCGACCAGCTGCTCGTGCGCAAAGTCGGCTACGGCACGGCCGACTGCACCCAGGGCCCCGCCATGACCGACGACCAGTGCGCACTGGCCATCCGCAACGGGCAGACCCTCGTGCAGGCGCTGCCGGGCAATGCCCTCATGCTGGGCGAAATGGGCATCGGCAACACCTCGGCCGCCTCGCTCATTCTGGCGCGCCTGTGCCAGATCGACATCGCCGCCTGCACCGGCGCAGGCACCGGGCTCAACAACGCAGGCGTGCTGCGCAAGACCAATATCCTGCGGCAGGCCCTGGCCGCCCACCCCGAGGCCACTGCGCCGCTCGACGTGCTGGCCGCGTTCGGGGGATTCGAAATGGCCACCATGGTCGGCGCCATGCTGCAGGCAGCGGCCGAAAACCGCGTGATCCTGGTCGATGGCTTCATCGTCACCGCCGCCCTGATGGTGGCGGCCCGTGTCGAGCCCCGGGTGCTGCAGCGCTGCATCTTTGCCCACCGCTCCGGAGAGCCGGGCCACCAGTTCATGCTCGATGCCCTGGGAGCCAAGCCGCTCCTCGACTGGGGCATGCGGCTCGGCGAAGGCTCCGGCGCCGCCGTGGCCTGGCCCCTGCTGCAGTCGGCCTGCACCGTGCTGCGCGACATGGCCAGCTTCGACAGCGCCGGCGTATCGGACAAGAGCGCCTGACAACCCCCTTCAGACCAGCCCTGCCGCCCCCAGCACCGCTCCGGCCGCAATCAGCCACAGCAGGTGCACGCGCGTGCGCAGCACCAGCAGGGTGGAGGCCGCAATCAGGAGCCACAGCCGCCAGTCGCGGGTCGGCTGGTCATACACCGACGCGAGCAGCCAGCCCGTCGACAGCAGCAGCGCCACCACCATGGGGGCCAGACCGGTCTTGAAGGCCCGCACCCCGGTGAGGTGGCGGTTGCGCTGGGCCCAGCGCGAGGCAAAGTACACCAGCACCCCACTCGGCAGCAGCAGGCTCGCCAGCGCCAGCACCATGCCGCCCACCCCCAGCGCAAAGGCGGTGAGCCCGCCGGCTGCCAGGCCTCCGGCGGCATTGAGCCCCACATTCCAGCCCAGCATGCCGACGAACAGCAGGTTGGGTCCGGGGGCAGCCTGCGCAATCGCGATCGAGCTGCTGAACTGGGCATCCGTGAGCCAGTGGTGCTGCATGACGAAGAAGCGGTGCATGTCCGGGGCGAGTGTCATGGGGCCGCCCACGGCCAGCAGCGAAATCGACAGCAGATGCCAGGCAAAGGCGAGCCAGTCCGCCAGTGTGAGGTGCAGGATCATGGCTGCGCTCCCGATGATGCGCTGCGCCGTGCCTGCGCCGTGCGCCACAGACGCCACCATGCCCAGCCCCACGCACTGCACCCCACCGTGAGCAGAATGCCCAGCAGCGGCAGGTGCAGCACTACCACTGCCACGAACGTCGCCGCTCCCACCACCGCACAGGCCATCTGTCCCATGGCATTGGTGCGCAGCGCCGGCACGAGCTTGAGCCCCGTGGCCGTGATGAGCCCGGCCGCCACGGCCCCCATGCCGCGCAGGGCACCCTGCACCGCCGGCAGATCCGCCAGACGCGCATACAGCACCGCCATGGCCAGCAGCGCCAGCATGGGCGCCAGCAGCATGCCAGCCACCGCCGCCAGTGCGCCCCGCCAGCCGAAGTAGCGCTCTCCCAGCGCCATCGTCAGATTGAGCGAATTCGGCCCGGGCAGAATCTGTGCTACGGCCCATTCCTCTACGAACTGTGCCGGCGTGTACCAGCGGTGCCGTTCCACCAGCTCGCGCTGCACGATCGCCATCACCCCGCCGAATCCCTGCAGCGACAGCGCCGTGCAGGCCATGAACAGGGCCCGGGGAGTGGCCGGACGTGCCGGTGCGTCGTCCGGCGGAGAGGCATCGGCGGACGGAGCGGACGTCAGGGAATCAGCGTGGAAGTCGGACATGGCGGCATTATCGTGCCGGACTCTGGGGGCTTCCTGCGCGGAGGTGGAAAGAAACGGGTATGCCCCTGTAGTCCATAATGCAGACAGACACGTGTTTCTTTTTCTCGACTACCGAATCCCCCTGCACCATGACCGATTCCTCCGATCCCATCGCCCTGCGTTCCCCTTCCCGTGACCTCTATACCGAGCCGGCCTGCGATCCCGCCACGCTCGCGCAGCTCGGGCCGCTGCGCCGCATGGCCGGGGTGTGGGAGGGCACCCGCGGGCTGGACGTGAAGCCCAAGGCCGACGGGCCGCGCAAGCAGGTATTCACCGAGCACATGGAGCTGCAGCCGATCGATCCGCAGACCAACGGCCCTCAGCTGCTCTTCGGGCTGCGCTACCACGTCTTCATCACCAAGCCCAACCAGGTCAAGACCTATCACGACCAGGTCGGCTACTGGCTCTGGGAGCCTGCCACCAGCACCGTGATGCACACGCTCACCATTCCGCGCGGGCAGGTGGTCATGGCCGGTGGCACGGTCGATCCTGATGCCGACACCTTCGAGCTGCGGGCACGGCTGGGCGATCCGGTCTGGGGCATCTGCTCCAATCCCTTCCTCGACAGCGCCTTTCGCACGCTGGAGTTCAAGGTGCGGGTGACCTTCAACTCCGACGGCACCTGGGGCTACGACGAGGACACCCTCATGCAGATCGCGGGGCAGGACGAGCTCTTTCACCACACCGACCGCAATCTGCTCCACAAGGTGGGCGAGCCTGGCCTCAATCCCCTGGTCGATCCTGCCGCCACGGCTGCGGCAGGCCCGACGGCTCCCCGCAGCTGACGCAGCCGCACGCCGGGCTGCCTTTGTGCAGGCCGACGCGTGGAGGTTCCACACAGCCTTCGCGCACAGAGCGGCTGCCCACGGAACCGGGGCAGATGCCGCCTCAGGAGCGGCGGGTGGGGGCTGGCGTCTTGGGCCGGTAGTCGCAGCAATCGGCCACTGCGCAGCGCCAGCATTCGGGCGTGCGGGCCTTGCAGACGTAGCGCCCCAGCAGGATCAGCCAGTGGTGGGCATGCTGGCGGTAGGCATCGGGCACCCGCTTGAGCAGCTTCTGCTCCACCGCGAGTGGTGTCTTGCCCGGGGCCAGTCCGGTGCGGTTGCTCACGCGGAAAATGTGGGTATCCACCGCGATGGTGGGCTCCCCAAACGCCACGTTCAGCACCACGTTGGCGGTCTTGCGGCCCACGCCGGGCAGGGATTCCAGCGCCTCGCGGTCTTCGGGGACCTGTCCTCCATACTGTTCCACCAGAATGCGGCAGGTGGCCAGCATGTGCCGCGCCTTGCTGTGGTAGAGGCCAATCGTGCAGATGTGTGCCTCCAGCCCCTCCAGACCCAGATCGAGCATCTCCTGCGGCGTGCGTGCCACGGCAAACAGCCCGCGCGTGGCCTTGTTCACCCCCACGTCGGTCGCCTGGGCAGAGAGCAGCACGGCCATCAGCAGCTCGAAGGCCGAATGGTATTCGAGCTCGGTGCGGGGCTCCGGGTTGGCGGCCTGGAGGGTGGAGAAGAAGCGGACGATCTGGTCTTTGGTCATGGTGGGTGAGGGGCGCGGAGGTCGCGGGAGAGGGCGGTTGGCGCTATAGTGCTCCTTTGCCGGACAGACGATTGTGGCATGGCTGCTGCGGGTGCGCCTGTTCGCCATGCCCACAGGAGTTTCCATGCAATTTGCCAACCGTCTGCTCCACTGCGAGACCTCTGCCATCCGTGAACTGTTCAAGCTGCTCGGCAAGCCCGGGGTGATCAGCTTTGCCGGCGGATTTCCCGACCCCGCCCTGTTCGATGTCGACGGGTTCCGGGCAGCTGCCACGGACGCGCTGGCCCAGTGGCCCGGAGCTGCGCTGCAGTATGGTGCCACCGAGGGGTTCGCCCCGCTCAAGGAGCAGATCGCCGACTACTCCGACCGCAAGAGTGCCCCCCTCCAGCCCGACGACTTCATCATCACCACCGGCAGCCAGCAGGCCATTGACCTCATCGGCAAGTGCATGATCAATCCCGGTGACAAGGTCATCGTCGAGGGGCCGACCTTTCTGGCCGTCATCCAGGCGTTCCGCCTGTATGGTGCGGAGGTCATCAGCGCCCCCATCGATGCCGACGGCGTCTGCACCGACCGGCTCGAAGCCCTCATTGCCGAGCATCGTCCCCGGCTGGTCTACCTGATTCCGACCTTCGGCAACCCCAGCGGAGCCACCCTCACGCTGGAGCGCCGGCTGCGCGTGCTGGAGCTCGCAGCCCAGTACGAGACCCTGGTGGTCGAGGACGATCCCTATGGCGACCTGTACTTCGATGCTCCGCCGCCGCCCAGCCTGCTCGCGCTCAGCGACCGGGTGCCGGGCAGCCGGGACTGGCTGGCCCACTGCGGCAGCCTGAGCAAGATCATGTCGCCGGGCCTGCGGCTCGGCTGGCTGGTGGCGCCGCCCGAGCTGCTGGCCCGCGCAGTCATGTGCAAGCAGTTCAGCGACGCCAACACCAGCACCTACGCCCAGGCCACGGCAGCCGCCTACCTGCAGAGCAACCGCCTGCCGCAGGCCGTCACCCGAGTGCGCCAGACCTATGCCGCACGGGCACGCTGCATGGCCGAGGCCCTGCAGCGCGAGCTGGGCGATGCGGTGAGCTTCACGGCGCCCGGAGGCGGCATGTTCTTCTGGGTGCGGCTCACCGGCGCCCAGGGCCGGGAGCGCGATGCGGGTGTGCTGGCCCAGCGCGCCATTGAGCGGCTGGTGGCCTTTGTGCCCGGGGCTCCGTTCTTTGCCGAACACCCCGATCCCTCCTGCCTGCGCATGAGTTTTGCCACCTGTGACGAGGCGCGCATCGAGGAGGGTATTCACCGCATGGCCCAGGCGCTGCAATCGGCCTGAAGCAGCCTGCTGCACGCAGGGCGCAGAGGGGGGGCGGGTGGTGGTGGCTCAGAGGCTGGCGAGCCTGGCCCACCACAGCCGCAGGCGCAGCCCCCAGGGGGAGGTGAGTCCGACGGTCCGGGAGACGATCCGT
Organism: Brachymonas moutaii (nom. illeg.); assembly: GCF_049977365.1. Taxonomy (NCBI): domain Bacteria; kingdom Pseudomonadati; phylum Pseudomonadota; class Betaproteobacteria; order Burkholderiales; family Comamonadaceae; genus Allobrachymonas; species Brachymonas moutaii (nom. illeg.). Next base: position 152,022 of record NZ_JBNGEN010000005.1, read on the forward strand.
CCATCCGGCCCGATGATGACGAAGCTGGGCGTGGCCTGCACCCCGTAGAGCCGGGCCAGACCGCCATCGGCATCCGCCACGCTCTGCCAGCGCAGCCCCTGCCGGGACTCGAAGCGGGCCACATCGGCTGCGCTGCCCGACTGCAGGGCAATGGGCAGTACAGGGAAGCGCTGGATCAGCCCGTCCATGAGGGGTTCTTCGGCCTTGCACACCGGGCACCAGGTGGCCCAGAAATACAGCACCACGGCCTCCCCCCGGTGGCTGGCACGCCAGGCACCCAGCGTGCTCGGGGAGGACGCCATTCCCGCGCGGACCAGGACCGCATCCGGCGCCTGCCCGGTGCGCATGTGCCGCGTCTGCCAGACCTGCATGGCACCCAGGACCGCGACAATCAGCAGCAGCTCCACCAGCCAGCGCCTGCCACGGCGGCGCCAGAAGCCGGCAGGCGGCTCGACACGCACCGCAGCGGGAGCGGACTCGGGAGTCTGTGGGGAAGGAGGCGGCATGGGCATGCAGCAGCAACCGGTATCCCCCACCACGCAGGCTGTTGCGTGCGGAGGAGGGGCATGGGCCTTGCTGCGTCAGTGAACCACTTCGAGCAGGCGATCGAGTCCGCCTTCGTTGATGGCCACCATGGCCTGCCGGCGCACGGCGGGCTTGGCGTGGAAGGCCACCGAGAGCCCGGCCTCGCCCATCATGCGCAGGTCGTTGGCACCGTCGCCGATGGCGATGGTGCGGTCGGCAGGCAGTCCCATCAGGGTGGCGACTTCCAGCAGCGTACGGGCCTTCTCGTTCCCGTCACAGATGTCCCCCCAGGGCTGGTCGATCATCCGGCCGGTAAGGTGGCCGTCGACCACTTCGAGCAGGTTCGAGCGGGTGAAATCCAGTCCCAGCCGCTGGCGAATGCGCTCGGTGAAGAAGGTGAAGCCACCCGACACCAGCAGGGTCTTGAGCCCCGCCTGCTGGCAGGCACGCACCAGCGCCTCGGCGCCGGGATTGAGGCGCAGACGCTCGTCGTAGATTTTCTGCAGGGCTGCCTCGGGCACGCCTGCGAGCAGGGCCACGCGCTGGCGCAGGCTTTCCTTGTAGTCGCTGATGATGCCCTGCATGGCGGCCTCGGTGATGGCAGCCACTTCCTCCTTCTTGCCCACGGCCGCGGCAATCTCGTCCACGCACTCGATGTTGATGAGGGTGGAGTCCATGTCAAAGGCAATCAGACGGTAGTCCGACAGGCGGGCATGGGGCGGTTGTTCGCGGACGACGAGGGTGGGTTCGGTACTCATGGGGGCAGTCTCTGAAAGGTCAGACAGAAGGAATGGATGCTGGCCTGATTGTAGAAGCATGCAGAGGAGCGGGCGCATGCCTTCTGGCGGATCGACCCATGCGGAGCGCATGGGGAGAGGCGCATGCAAAACAGGCCGGCCCCGTCGGGACCGGCCTGCTGGAAGGACCGCTTGCCGTGTGTGGTGCGCGGCGTGGGCGTCAGGCGTTGGCTTCGCGGCGCAGTGCGGGGAACAGGATCACGTCCCGGATGCTGGGGCTGTCGGTGAGCAGCATCATGAGCCGGTCGATGCCCACCCCGCAGCCGCCCGTGGGGGGCATGCCGTATTCGAGCGCGCGCACGAAGTCGGCGTCGTAGTACATGGCCTCGTCGTCGCCGCTTTCCTTGGCGGCCACCTGGGCCTGGAAGCGGGCAGCCTGGTCCTCTGCGTCGTTGAGCTCGGAGAAGCCGTTGGCCATTTCACGGCCGGTGATGTAGAGCTCGAAGCGTTCGGTCACGTCGGGGTTGGCGTCGTTGGCACGGGCGAGCGGACTGATCTCGGTGGGATGCTCCATGATGAAAGTGGGTTCCCAGAGCTGCTCTTCCACGGCTTCCTCGAAGTACATGACCTGCAGGGACGGCAGGCTGCGCTGGCTCAGGCGATCCTTCTCCTCGCTCATGCCCAGGCGCTTGAGGGCGCTGATGAGCCATGCCGGATCGTCCACGTGCGCACCGGCCTCGGTGTAGGCATGGATCGCCTCGCGGATGGTCATGCGGGCAAAGGGCTTGGCGAGATCGACCTCGCGTCCCTGGTAGGTAAGGGCCAGCGTGCCGCAGGCATGGCGTGCCGTGTCGCGGATCAGCTCCTCGGTGTAGTCCATGAGGTCGCGGTAGTTCCAGAAGGCCGAGTAGAACTCCATCATGGTGAATTCCGGGTTGTGCCGGACACTGATGCCTTCGTTGCGGAAGCTGCGGTTGATCTCGAACACGCGCTCGAAGCCGCCGACGATCAGACGCTTGAGGTACAGCTCGGGCGCGATGCGCAGGAACATGTCCTGGTCGAGCGCATTGTGGTGCGTGACAAAGGGCTTGGCATTGGCCCCCCCCGGAATGGGGTGGAGCATGGGGGTCTCGACTTCCAGAAAGCCGTGGCGCGTCATGAATTCGCGCAGCCCCGAAATGGCCTTGCTGCGGGCAGTGAAGCGCTGGCGCGCCGCCTCGTCCATGATCAGGTCGACATAGCGCTGGCGGTACTTGACTTCCTGATCGGCCACGCCGTGGAACTTGTCCGGCAGCGGGCGCAGGCTCTTGGTGAGCAGGCGGATCGAGGTGGCATGCAGCGACAGCTCGCCGGTGCGCGTCTTGAACAGATAGCCCTCTGCGGCCAGGATGTCGCCCAGATCCCAGCGCTTGAATTCGGCGTACACGCCTTCGCCCACTGCGTCGCGGGTGACGTAGATCTGGAAGCGGCCCGTGGCGTCCTGCAGGGTGGCGAAGCTGGCCTTGCCCATGACGCGCTTGAGCATCATGCGGCCTGCAATGCTGGCAGGGATCTTCTTGCCTGCCTCGATCTCGGCCTCGAACTCTTCCTTGCTCTTGCCGTCGAGTGCCACGATCAGGTCAGCGGCACGGTCGCTGGGCTTGAAGTCGTTCGGGAAGGCCACTCCCTTGCCTTCTGCCTGTGCTGCACGCAAAGCCTTGAGTTTTTCGCGGCGTTCGGCAATCAGTTGGTTTTCGTCGACGGCAGGAGTGGAGGGGGGGAGGCTGTTCTGGGTCATGGAAAAGACGACAGGCGGCCATGCAAGAAGATCAGGGCCGCCTGAAAATGGGGCAAAAGAGCTATTTTAGAGCCTGTGAGCCCGCTGCAACCGCTCGGGCGCGGGCATGTTGCATCGCCAGGGGCAGCCACCTGTCGCGCCAGGGCATGAAAAAGCCCGCCAGGAGGTCTCGGGGCGGGCCTGCAGGGCAGAAGGCAGAATCAGGCTGCGGTTTCGACGCTGTCCGTCACCACGGCATCGGCCGGCATGCGCTGCAGCATGGCCAGCGTGCGGGCAATGGTGGGGCGCAGCTCGCGCCGGTCGCAGATCATGTCGATCGCGCCCTTCTGGAGCAGGAACTCTGCGCGCTGGAAGCCTTCGGGGAGCTTGACGCGCACGGTATTCTCGATCACGCGCGGCCCCGCAAAGCCGATCAGCGCCTTGGGCTCGGCGATCACGACATCGCTCACAAAGGCAAAGCCCGCACTCACGCCGCCCATGGTTGGATCGGTCAGCACGCTGATATAGGGCAGACGCTGCTTGGCCAGCCGCGTGAGCGCGGCATTGGTCTTGGCCATCTGCATGAGCGACAGCAGGCCCTCCTGCATGCGTGCGCCGCCCGTGGCGGTGAAGCAGATGAAGGGAACCTTCTGGGCGATGGCGTGTTCCACGCCCCGCACGAAGCGCTCGCCCACCACGCTGCCCATGCTGCCGCCCATGAAGTCGAAGGAGAAGCAGGCCACCACGGCATTCACGCCGCAGATGCTGCCTCCCATGACGATGAGGGCATCGGTCTCATGGGTGGATTTCTGCGCTTCCTTGAGGCGGTCGGGGTACTTGCGGCTGTCCTTGAACTTGAGCGCATCGACCGGCACCACTTCCTGGCCAAGCTCGTAGCGACCTTCGGGGTCCAGGAAGGCATCGAGGCGGGCCCGGGAGCCGATGCGGTGATGGTGGCCGCAGTGGGGGCAGACGTTCTGGTTCTTTTCCAGATCGCTGCGGTAGAGCACGGACTCGCAGCTCGGGCACTTGATCCACAGCCCTTCGGGCATCGTGGTGCGACGCTCGCCGGACGTGGGGGTCTTGGTGGCCTTGGGAGGCAACAGTTTTTCCAGCCAACTCATGGATGACGTACTTTCTCGAAAGGATGGCGCATTATGCATCGACCGCTTCGCGGATGCCTTGCAGAAAACTGGCGGCCTTCTCGGCAATGGCAGCTCCGCTCTGGTCGCCGATGAGCTGCAGGATGCGGCTGCCGATCACCACGGCATCGGCGTGTTCGGCAATGGCGCGGGCCGTGGCCGCATCCCGGATGCCGAAGCCCACTCCCACGGGAATGGACACATGCTGGCGGATATGCGGGATGGCGCGGGCCACTGCCGAGGTGTCGAGCGCGCCCGAGCCCGTCACGCCCTTGAGCGAGACGTAGTACACATAGCCGGTCGCCAGCCGGGCAATCTGCTCCATGCGGGCATCGGTGGACGTGGGGGCCAGCAGGAAGATGAGGTCCATGCCGTGCTCCCGCAGGTCCTGGGCAAAGGTGGCGCACTCTTCGGGCGGGTAGTCCACCACCAGCACCCCATCGACTCCCGCAGCGGAGGCTGCGCGCACGAACGGGCCGTGTGCCGGCTCCCCCTCACGGGCACCGTGATGGAGGTTGTAGGCCTCGATTGAATTGGCATAGCCCATGAGCACGACGGGCGTGTGCCCATTTCCCTCGCGGAAGATGCGCACGGCGTCGAGCACCTGCGCGAGGCCTGTGTCGTTGGCAATGGCCTTCTCGCCGGCAGCCTGGATCACGGGGCCATCGGCCATGGGGTCGGAGAAGGGAATCCCCAGCTCGATGATGTCTGCCCCGCCTCGCACCAGTGCGTGCATGAGGTCGGGCGTGCAGCCCGCTTCGGGAAAGCCGGACATCACATAGGGAATGAGGGCCTTGCGGCCCTGGGCCTGCAGGTGGGCAAAAGTGGTCTGGATGCGACTCATGATCAGGCTCCCTTGACGGTGAGACCGCGCATCGAGGGGCGGTCGTAGAAGTCGACGCCGGACAGGTCGGCGACGGTGCCGATGTCCTTGTCGCCGCGGCCCGACAGGTTCACCAGAATGCTCTGGTCGGGGCGCATGGTCGGCGCAAGCTTCATGGCGTAGGCAATGGCGTGGCTGGATTCGAGGGCCGGGATGATGCCCTCGGTGCGGCAGAGATAGTGGAAGGCGTCGAGGGCCTCGCGGTCCGTGATGCCCACGTATTCGGCACGGCCGGTATCCCGCAGCCAGGCATGCTCGGGACCCACGCCGGGATAGTCGAGGCCGGCACTGATGCTGTGCGTTTCGGTGATCTGACCATTGGCATCCTGCAGCACATAGGTGCGGTTGCCGTGCAGCACACCCGGCTCGCCCTTCTGCAGCGAGGCGGCATGCTTGCCGCTGTCGAGTCCCTGACCAGCCGCCTCCACCCCGATGAGACGGGTCTGCGCATGGTCTATGTAGGGGTAGAAGATGCCCATGGCATTGCTGCCGCCGCCCACGCAAGCCACCACCGCATCGGGCTGGCGGCCCTCGTTCTGCTCGGGCATCTGCTCCAGGCACTCCTGCCCGATCACGCTTTGGAAGTCCCGCACCATGGCCGGATACGGATGCGGCCCTGCGACCGTGCCGATGATGTAGAAGGTGTTGTCCACGTTGGTCACCCAGTCGCGCATGGCTTCGTTAAGGGCATCCTTGAGCGTGCGACTGCCGGATTCGACCGGCACCACGGTGGCGCCCAGCAGGTTCATGCGGTACACGTTGGGGGACTGGCGCTTCACGTCCTCGGCGCCCATGTACACCACGCATTCCAGGCCATAGCGGGCACAGATCGTGGCGGTTGCCACCCCGTGCTGGCCGGCCCCCGTCTCGGCAATGATCCGGGGCTTGCCCATGCGGCGAGCCAGCAGGGCCTGCCCGATGGTGTTGTTGATCTTGTGCGCGCCCGTGTGGTTGAGGTCTTCGCGCTTCAGATAGATGCGTGCCCCCCCCATTTCGCGGCTCATGCGTGCAGCATGGTAAATGGGCGAGGGGCGCCCCACGAAGTACTTGAGCTCGCGCTGGAACTCGGCGATGAACTCGGGGTCCTCGCGGTAGTGCGCATAGGCCGCGCGCAGCTCCTCGATGGCATGGGTCAGGGTTTCGGAGATGAAGGCGCCACCGTAAGGGCCAAAGTGGCCGTGGGCGTCGGGTTGGGAATAGCTGGACATGAAAAGATGCTCGAAAAAAAATACGGGGCGATGCGATGACCGAAGGCAACAGGCTCCGGGCCAGCGGCCGGTGCATCGAAAAGGTGGGGGGAGTGCCAGATCGCAGTCGCACGCAGGCCTCCATGGGCGATGCATGCACAGCGGCCAAGGCCGCCACATTCACGCAGAAGGAGTGTGAGCGTGATCGGCTGCGCGGACAGCAGCCATGAAGGCGCGGATCCTGTCGGCATCCTTGATGCCCTTGGCCTTTTCCACGCCGGAGCTCACATCCACCGCGGGAGCCTGACAGCGCTCACGCAGCAAACGGATGCCATCGCCCACGTTTGCAGGCGTCAGTCCACCACTCAAGACGAGGGGAGCGTTGACGTTTGTTGGAAGCTGTGACCAATTGAATGCCTTGCCGCCACCGCCATACCCCTCGACCTGTGCGTCGAGCAGGATGGCCTGGGCATGAGAATAGCGCTGTCGAAATTCTAGCAAGTCGAATGGCGGCGCGCCATCGGCCGGCACGAGCGGAATACGCGCAGCGCGCAGATAGGCGCGCCGCCCATGGTGCGTCACGGCATCGCACCGCTCCGGGGTTTCGTCGCCGTGAAACTGCCAGGTGGCGTGCGGAATCGCCTGTGCAGCGGCCTCCAGCAGAGCATCGTCGGCATTCACGAACAGCAGCACCGGTGTCACGAAAGCCGGGAGTCTTCGGGCCAGTTCGGCCGCACGATTCACCGTGACGGCTCGGGGGCTGGGTGCATACAGCACAAAGCCCACGGCATCCGCACCGGCCTGCACCACGGCATCCACGTCCGCTTCGCGGGTGAGTCCACAGATCTTGACGCGGGTACGCATGGAGGCTCCTGAAGAAAAGAAGAGGGGCACGAAGCCAGGCAGGGATCAGGCGGCGGAATGCGCTGCACCACCGGTAGGCGGTGCTTCCTGTTCCTGTCCGCCTGGCAGCCAGTCGAAGGCCGCCGTGCGCGCGGGCAGCTGCCAGTGTGCATCATAGAGGGGGCCCGCAAAGTACAGGCCATCGGGGGCGAAGGTGGGGGCGGCGGCATCGCGGCTGCGTGCGGCCAGAACGTCCTCGATCCATTCGGGCGGGCGGTTGCCCTGTCCCACCGCGATCAGGCACCCCATGATGTTGCGGATCATGTGATGCAGAAAGGCGTTGCCCTCGAACTCGAAGCGCCAGTAGGCGCCATGGCGGCTGATGCCGATGCGGCGCAGCGTCTTGATCGGGCTCAGGGCCTGGCAGGCCGCTGCGCGGAAAGACGAAAAATCGTGTTCGCCGAGCAGCTTGTCCGCTGCGGCGCGCATGGCTGCGGCATCCAGCGGCCGGAACACCCAGCCCACTCGGCCGGCCTCCAGGCTCGGACGCACGGCAGCTTCCATGAGAATGTAGATGTACCGCCGCCCCGTGGCACAGGCCCGCGCATGGAAATCCACTGGGACCTCGGCGGCCCACTGCACTGCGATGTCGGGCGGCAGAAAGGTGTTGGTGCCGCGCACCCACGACATTGCCGGGCGCTGCAGGAGGGTGTCGAAATGCACGACCTGCATCAGTCCGTGTACCCCTGCATCGGTGCGGCCGGCGCACAGCGTATGGACAGGGGGGCCATCCGTGAAGCGCTGCAGCGCCTGCTGCAGCCGGTCCTGCACGGTACGGCCATCCGGCTGACTCTGCCAGCCGGCATAGGCGGTGCCGAGATAGCTGATTCCCAGGGCGATGCGCATGGGGACGAGCGACCTGGGCTTAGGCGCCGTGCGCTGTGCGAGCGGGAGTGCGAGCTGCCGCAGCCGGGCGGAACAGCGCATGGCGGATCCGCATGCCGGCACGCACATGGTGGTGGGCGAACCAGCCCTGGTTCATCTCCAGCACATAGCGCACCGGGCGGGCCGAACAATGGTTGGTCTCGGTCATGGGCTGCATGTCTTCCAGGTTCACGATGGTGCCGTCATCGGCCACGAACGCGGCCGTCAGCGGCAGACGCGTGTTGCGCATCCAGAAGCACTGAATGCCGGGGCGGTCAAACAGAAACAGCATGCCTTCGTTGGCCGGCATGCGGGTGCGGTACATGAGACCGGTTTCTTTCTCGGGCTCGGTGCGCGCGAGCTGCACACTGAAAGACTGCCGGCCTACCTGCATGGTGGCCCGGGGCAGGTGCATCTGGGGCGTGCCCACCGGAGAGACGGGAATCTGGGCGCATGCGGCCGTGGCAAGCGTCAGCAGCACCGAGGAGACGAAAGAGCGGATGGTTTTCATGGCAGACAGGAAAATGGGGACGGACTGCTGCAGCAGGGCTGCATCAGTCAGGGTGCCTGCATTGTAGGCGTGCCTCTCCCAGCCGTCAGACATGAAAAAACCCGCCTGCGCGCGAGCGCAGACGGGTCTTTTCATGAAGAAGCCGGTGTGCTTACTTGGAAGCAGCAGCCTTGGCAGCAGGAGCCTTCTTGGCCACAGCCTTCTTGGCAACCTTCTTAGCAGGAGCCTTCTTGGCAGCCTTGGCGGGAGCAGCCTTGGAAGCAGCAGCAACCGGAGCGGAAGCAGCAGCAAAGGCACCAGCGGTGAAACCAGCAGCGATCAGAGCAGCAACGATCTTTTTCATTTCATTCATCCTTGAGTGGGGTTGTAAACGGTGCCCTTGTTACAGGGCAGATCGGAGTGTACGCCTACAGTCAGGAAATTGACAGGCCCCCCCTTTTTTTTTGCGAAAAAACGCCGGGGCGGTGTTTTGTAGCCACACCCGCAGCCGTTCCAGTCCATGCGAATCAGGGGCTGTGTGTCTCGATCGCAAACGCGAGAAACCCCGGGGTGCAATCCGTGCGAGGGGCATCCGACTGCCAGGGGCGGGATTACCCGGCTCTGTAAGGGTGAGCAAGGCTTTTGTCGATAGAATTCCCGGTTGGATGCGCGGCCTGACCGGGGCTGCAGCATGCCGTTTGCACACAAGTCTGCTAATAACCACACCGGAGCAACCATGTATCAGCATATCAAAGTGCCCGCAGAGGGCCAGAAAATCACCGTCAACACCGATATGACGCTGAATGTCCCCAACAATCCGATCATTCCCTACATCGAGGGAGACGGAACGGGCTTCGACATTACTCCGGTGATGCTCAAGGTGGTGGACGCTGCCGTCGCCAAGGCCTACGGCGGCGAGCGCAAGATCCACTGGATGGAAGTGTATGCAGGGGAAAAGTCCACCAAGGTGTACGGCCCCGACGTGTGGCTGCCCCAGGAAACCCTGGACGCCGTGCGCGATTATGTCGTGTCCATCAAGGGCCCGCTGACCACGCCCGTGGGCGGTGGCATCCGTTCGCTGAACGTGGCTCTGCGTCAGGAACTCGACCTGTATGTGTGCCTGCGCCCGATCCAGTATTTCGACGGCGTGCCCTCTCCCGTCAAGGAACCGCAGAAGACCAACATGGTCATCTTCCGTGAAAACAGCGAAGACATCTACGCCGGCATCGAATTCGAAGCCGGCTCCGAAAAGGCCCGCAAGCTCATCAGCATCCTGCGCGAGGATTTCGGCGTCACCAAGATCCGCTTCCCGGAAACCTCCGGCATCGGCATTAAGCCCGTGTCCCGCGAAGGCACCGAGCGCTTGGTGCGCAAGGCCATCCAGTACGCAATCGACAACGACAAGCCCAGCGTGACCCTGGTGCACAAGGGCAACATCATGAAGTTCACCGAAGGTGGCTTCCGTGACTGGGGTTATGCCCTGGCCCAGAACGAATTCGGCGGCGAGCTCATCGACGGCGGCCCCTGGATGAAGATCAAGAACCCCAAGACGGGCAAGGATATCGTCGTCAAGGACAGCATCGCCGACGCCTTCCTGCAGCAGATACTGCTGCGCCCGGCCGAGTACAGCGTCATTGCCACGCTCAACCTCAATGGCGACTATGTGTCTGACGCACTGGCAGCCCAGGTGGGCGGCATCGGCATTGCCCCGGGCGCCAACCTGAGCGACAACGTGGCCATGTTCGAGGCCACCCATGGCACGGCTCCCAAGTACGCCGGCAAGGATTACGTGAACCCCGGTTCCGAAATCCTCTCCGCAGAAATGATGCTCCGCCACATGGGCTGGACCGAAGCAGCCGACCTCATCATCAGCAGCATGGGCAAGTCCATCAAGAGCAAGAAGGTCACCTATGACTTTGCACGCCTGATGGAAGGCGCTACCCAGGTCAGCTGCTCTGGGTTCGGTCAGGTCATGATCGACCACATGTAAGACGGACCTTCTCCGCGCCTGCTCTGTGGCGGCGTGGGGCATTTCCCCGGGAAGGCATGGCATTCTGCGTGTCTTCCCTGTACCCGGAGAGGCAGCAGCCTGTCCGGGTTTTTTTATGCCTGTGTGCTTGCCGCCAGTCGTGCAGCGCCAGAGGGGCCTGTGGGGCGTGACCGGTCGAACGCGGGACCATGGTCAGGACACTTGCCTCCGACATCTGCAGTTCGCAGGCAGCGCGCAGCACAAGAGGCACTGCTCCCGGCGAAGGAGGTGCCTCTTTGTCTATCGTGGCGCGTAGAGAGGAGGGGGTGGAGGAGCGCCGCGAGGGCGGACCAGGAACCGATGGGCAAACAGCCCTTGTCATGCAGTTGGGGCAGAGAAAGTCGGGTCAGAGAATTCCGTGTTCTCTGGCGCTCTTTTCTGAATGTTCACGTGAAACTGCGTGGAGAAATTTTCTGTTTCCCGGTCAGCCTATCATCATCGGCTTTGGCATCAATATGCCGGAGCGGGGAAAGCAGGGGGAAAATACGTATCGGTATTTACCGAAGCATCGGAATGGGGCGCAGATTCACCAGAAGTGCTCGAAAAAGCATCGTGCTGGTGCGTTTTTTCTTCCACGGGTTGAATATCCCGAGCATGCACTCCTTTGGGGCCTTCGTGCAATTCATATTGGACACGCATGCCCGGCTTGAGACTTTTGTATCCATCCATCAGGATGGCGGTGAAATGCGCAAAGATATCATCGCCTCCGTCATCCGCCTGGATGAATCCATATCCTTTTGCATCACTGAACCATTTGACCGTGCCAATGCTCACGATTTTCTCCTGTCACGTATGGCATTTGGGAAGAACCTTGTTACATGCGAGATGCTATCAGTAAAAAGAATGAAAGCAGTGGCGGCAAATGACCATCGCGGAAAGCTTGCGCGAGGTCATGGAATGCTCCGTCCTTCCGCGTCAGGCGCTGCCTGTGTTCGCCAGAGAGAAATTTGTCATATCCATGACAAACAGGGAGGCGTTACATGCATTTGGGGTGCCTGTTTGTCATGATGCGAAATTTTGAGGGGCGAGGCCCGTAAAGACGGGCATGCTGAGGGTTTCCAGACAAGGGGGGGAGAAGAGGAGAAGGACGTCTCTTTATCGCAACAAACAGGGACGAATGGGCAGAGGGGGGCGCTGGGCGAAGGGGGCGCCGGTGTCAGGCGGGCACGCGGGATTGAATCACGGGACAATGGCGCCATCTCTGTTTCATGCATCCACGTCGAGTGGTGGAAGTGCATCCGAAGGCCATGGGGGTCTTCGGAAATTTTCTGCTGCCCTGGACGTGTGTTGCCGCCTTTTCCATGTCTGACATCGTTCTTGCCCAAGCTCCCTTTCGTCCCGCATCTCCGGCCAAGACCACCCCGCTGGTCGAGGATGGGGATGCAGTTGCCGTGCGTCCACGCCGGCTGGAGGTGCAGCCTCCGTCGATGTTCCAGGTGGTGCTGCTCAACGACGACTTCACGCCCATGGAGTTTGTCGTGCTGATTCTGCAGGACTTCTTCGGCAAGGATCGCCAGGCGGCCACGAGCATCATGCTCAAGGTCCATACCGAGGGGCGGGGAATCTGTGGCGTGTTCACGCGCGACATCGCGGAAACCAAAACGGGGCAGGTCATGGAGGCGGCCCGGGCGGCCGGACATCCGTTGCAGTGTGTGTGCGAGCCCGTTGAATAAGGATTGCGGACACCCATATCTCTACCAGGGCGCGAGGGTTTCCAACCCCCGGCTGCAATCCCTGTAATATGGGGGTGCCGGTCAGCCATGTCCCCTTGGGCGAAAGGAAAGAAATGATTGCACAAGAGCTTGAAGTTACCCTGCACATGGCGTTTGTCGAGGCTCGTCAGCAGCGCCATGAGTTCCTGACCGTGGAGCATCTGCTGCTCGCCTTGCTGGACAACCCCACGGCCAGTGAGGTTCTGCATGCCTGCGCGGCCAACGTGGATGATCTGCGCACGTCCCTCACCAATTTCATCAAGGACCACAGTCCTCAGCTGCCTGGCACCGAAGAGGTGGATACCCAGCCGACGCTGGGCTTTCAGCGCGTGATCCAGCGCGCCATCATGCACGTGCAGAGCACCGGCAATGGCAAGAAGGAAGTCACCGGCGCCAACGTGCTCGTGGCGATCTTCGGCGAAAAGGATTCCCATGCCGTGTACTACCTGCACCAGCAGGGCGTGACCCGTCTCGATGTGGTCAACTACATCGCGCACGGCATTCGCAAATCCGGCGAAGGCGAGGAGCCTGCCAAGCCCGAGGAAGGCGCTGCCGCAGACAGCGGCGAGGAAGGGCCGGGCGAGCGTGCCGAGAAGGGCTCGGTGCTCGAACAGTTCACCCACAACCTGAACCAGGCTGCGCGGGAGGGCAAGGTCGATCCGCTCATCGGTCGCGATGCCGAGGTGGAGCGCGTGATCCAGATTCTCTGCCGCCGGCGCAAGAACAACCCGCTCTTGGTCGGCGAGGCAGGCGTGGGCAAGACGGCCATTGCCGAGGGGCTGGCGTGGCGCATCACTCAGGGAAGTGTGCCGGAAGTCCTGGCACAGGCCGAGGTCTATGCGCTCGACATGGGGGCACTCCTGGCCGGCACCAAGTACCGGGGCGACTTCGAGCAGCGGCTCAAGGCCGTGCTCAAGGCACTCAAGGAAAAACCCGAGGCCGTGCTGTTCATCGACGAGATTCATACCCTCATCGGCGCAGGTGCTGCATCGGGTGGGACCATGGATGCGAGCAACCTGCTCAAGCCCGCCCTGTCGAGCGGACAGCTCAAGTGCATCGGCGCCACCACGTTCAACGAATACCGTGGCATCTTCGAGAAGGACGCTGCGCTTTCTCGTCGGTTCCAGAAGGTCGATGTGGCCGAGCCCAGCGTCGAGCAGACCGTGGACATTCTCAAGGGGCTCAAGTCCCGGTTCGAGGAGCACCACAACGTCAGGTACGCCAATGCTGCGCTGCAGGCAGCTGCCGAGCTGAGTGCGCGCTACATCAATGATCGCCAGCTGCCCGACAAAGCCATCGATGTGATCGACGAAGCGGGTGCTGCGCAGCGCATTCTGGCGCCGAGCAAGCGCAAGAAGACCATCGGCAAGGGCGAGATCGAGGACATCGTGGCCAAGATCGCGCGCATTCCGCCGGCCAGCGTGAGCAGCGACGACCGGGGCAAGCTCCAGACGCTCGAACGCGACCTCAAGAGCGTGGTGTTCGGGCAGGACAAGGCGCTGGAAGTGCTGGCGGGAGCCGTCAAGATGGCGCGCTCCGGGCTGGGACGCCGCGACAAGCCCATCGGGGCCTTCCTGTTCAGCGGTCCCACCGGGGTCGGAAAGACCGAGGCAGCACGCCAGCTGGCCTACATTCTGGGCGTGGATCTCGTGCGCTTCGACATGTCGGAGTACATGGAGCGCCATGCGGTGAGCCGCCTGATCGGTGCACCTCCCGGATATGTGGGATTTGACCAGGGGGGGCTGCTGACCGAACAGATCAGCAAGAAGCCGCACTGCGTGCTGCTGCTCGACGAGATCGAGAAGGCGCATCCCGACATCTTCAATGTGCTGCTGCAGGTCATGGACCACGGCACGCTCACGGACAACAACGGGCGCAAGGCCGACTTCCGCAACGTGGTCATCATCATGACGACCAATGCGGGAGCCGAGACCATGAACAAGTCGACGATAGGCTTCACCACCAAGCGCGAGAGCGGAGACGAGATGGCCGACATCAAGCGGCTGTTCACGCCCGAGTTCCGCAACCGGCTCGATGCCATCGTGAGCTTCAAGCCGCTTGATGAGCAGGTCATCCTGCGGGTGGTGGACAAGTTCCTGCTCCAGCTCGAGCACCAGCTCATGGAAAAGAAGGTGGAAGCCACCTTCACCGATGCGTTGCGCAAGCATCTGGCCAAGAAGGGATTCGATCCCCTCATGGGGGCACGTCCCATGCAGCGGCTGATCCAGGACACCATCCGCAAGGCACTGGCCGACGAGTTGCTCTTTGGCCGGCTCACCGACGGGGGGCGTGTCACCGTGGACTACGACGAGAAGCAGGCCGACAACAACGGCATCATGCTCGATATCCAGCCCCTGCCGCGCAAGGAAAGCACCCGTCCAGGCAAGGCCGAGCCCGAGGAGCAGGTGCCGGCAGACTGACGCGCGCCGCTTCGGGTCTCCTGCCCAGGCCAGCCGCTTTGTGCGGCTGGCCTTTTTTCATGTTTCATTCAGGCATACTGCGCAGATGCAAGCCGAGATTTCATCCCCTTCTGCTGCGCCGGTGCACACGGAATCCGTGCAGGCGACGCAGGCAGCGCACGTTCCGGTGCCTCACTCCGACAGGGACTCATCCCCTTCTTCCTCCATGCCCCTGCTTGATGTGCGCGGTCTGCAGCGCATGCAGGTGGGCCCGGTGCACCTGCAGGTGCAGGGCGGGGAGTGCGTGTCGCTCATGGGGCATTCCGGGGCGGGCAAGAGTGTGTTTCTGCGCATGGTGGCCGATCTGGATCCCCATGGCGGGGATGCGGCACTGGCCGGAGAGGCCTGTTCGGCCATGCCGGCGCCACATTGGCGCCGACAGGTGACCTATGTGGCGGCCGATTCGGGCTGGTGGGAGGAGACGGTGGCGCCCCATTTTGCAGCGGATTATGACTTTGCGGCCATGCTGCCTGCAGTGGGCATCAGCGCAGAGGCGAGTGCCTGGCCTGTGGCGCGGCTGTCCACTGGCGAGCGCCAGCGCATGGCCCTGCTGCGGGCGCTGCGGCCGGGAGTTCGGGTGCTGCTGCTCGATGAACCGACTTCGGGACTGGACCCGGATTCGATCGAACGGGTGGAGGGGCTGTTGCGCAGCCATCTGGCGCAGGGGGGTGCCATTGTCATGGTGACCCATGACCAGCGGCAGGCCGACCGCATGGCGCAGCGGCAGTTTCGGATTGAGAACGGACAGATCACGGAGGTGCGGGCATGACGGGCGAAGCGCTGATTTCCACAACGGACCTGGCCATCAGCTCGGCGCTGCTGCTCGCCAATGCCGGCATTTCGCTGGCGCTGCGTCTGGGGGTGGCGCGATCGCTGCTCGTGGCCGCTGTCCGGGCGCTGGTGCAGCTTCTGCTGGTGGGCATGGTGCTGCGCACGGTGTTTGCCCTGCAGTCGCCCTGGCTCATCGGGCTGGTGGCGCTGTTCATGTTCGCATCGGCGAGCCGCGAGGTGTATGCGCGCCAGCAGCGCAAGCTCAAGGGGCTGTGGGGCTTCGGCATCGGAGCGGGGACCACCATGGTGGCCATGGTGCTGGCCACCTTTCTGGGGTTGCTGGTGCTGCGGCCGCACCCGTGGTGGAGCGCGGAGGTGCTGATTCCTCTGGTGGGGCTGGTTCTGGGCAACATCATGAACGGCGTGAGTCTGACGCTCAATGCGTTTTCTTCCGGGCTGGTGCGCGAGCGTTCCGCGATCGAGGCGCGGCTGGCGCTCGGGGCTACCCGTCAGCAGGCGCTGGGCAGCCTGCAGCGCCGGGCGGTGCATGCGGGCGTGATCCCGGCCCTCAACCAGATGAGTGCGGCGGGCATCATCACGCTGCCGGGGATGATGACGGGCCAGATTCTGGCGGGCATGTCGCCCTTCGAAGCTGCCAAGTACCAGATTCTGGTGCTGTTCCTGATCGGGGGCGGTGCCGCGCTCGGAGCCATCGCGGTGAGCGGGTGGATGGCGCAGCGTGTCAGTGACGAGCGGGACCGGCTGCGGCTGGATCGGCTCGAAAGTCCGGCACAGGACGATGCGGCCTGAAGACGTGGTGTGGCCCCCCGCGGAAGTGGCGGAGCGGAGAGTTGTTTGTACACACGGATACAAGTTGGTGTGCGCAGACAGAGCCGCGTGGCTACACTAGTCAGTGTTCCGTCAAGATTGGTTAACCAATCTGGTTTTCAGAAGGGGGCTGCGGGTGCGGTCTCCGGTTTTTATGCTGAAAGGATATCGATCATGAAGAAATCCCTGAGTGTGCTTCTGGTGGCTGGTCTGCTGGCTGGCAGTGCCTTTGCCAAGGCTCCTGCGGCTGTGTCCGCTTCTGGCGTGCCGGCTGCAGCGCCTGCTGCCGTCAAGATGGCACCTGCTGCCAAGCCTGCTCCGGCAGTCAAGCCGGCACCCGTGACGCCGGCTGCCGCAGCGGCACCGGGTCAGGTGTGGGTGAACGGCAAGGTCTATCACTGCCCGGGCACCAAGTATTTCGGCAAGACCAAGAAGGGTCAGTACATGACCGAGGCCGCTGCCCAGGCTGCCGGTGCTCACGCCAACCACGGCAAGTCCTGCTCCAAGTGAGCTGACGCTGCAGGCGGTTCCCGTCGCTGAGACGGCAGCCGCCCCAGAATCAGCAGAAACAGAAACGCCCGCATGCAGCGGGCGTTTCTGTTTCTGGAGCCTTGGTGCCCCCCGCATCCATGGGCACATGGCGCGAAGCGGAAGGGGGCAGAGAAAATGACGGCTCAGGTCGTGCCGAAGATGCGGTCGCCGGCATCGCCGAGGCCGGGCACGATGTAGCCGTGGGCATTGAGGCCGCGGTCGATGGCTGCCGTATAGATGTCCACATCGGGATGGGCCTGCTGCAGGGTGGCCAGGCCTTCCGGGCAGGTGAGCAGACACATGAATCGGATGGAGCGGGGGCGCAGCTTCTTGATTCGGTCAATGGCTGCCACGGCCGAGTTGCCTGTGGCGAGCATCGGGTCGACCACGATGACGTCGCGTTCCTCCATCTGTGAGGGCATCTTGAAGTAGTACTCGACCGGGTGCAGGGTGTCGGGATCGCGGTAGAGCCCGATATGGCCGACACGGGCGCCTGGAACGACGCTCAGCATGCCGTCGAGCAGGCCGTTGCCGGCTCGCAGGATGCTGACGAGCACGAGTTTCTTGCCGTCGATGACGTGTCCGGTGGTGCGCTCCAGCGGGGTTTCGACGGGAACCTCCTGCAGGGGCATGTGCCGGGTGATTTCATAGGCCATGAGCGTGCTGAGCTCGCCGAGCAGGCGCCGGAAGCTGTTGGTGCTGGCTTCCTTGTTGCGCATGAGGGTGAGCTTGTGCTGCACGAGGGGGTGGGTGATGTGGTGAACGTGGGACATGAGAACCGATCGCTGGAGGCAGGACGAAGGTGCCATTGCCCGCAGGGGCCATGGCAGCGCGCGGCCGGATCTGGCAGCTTTGCCCGCATGGCGGGGCAGGGCTGCATGGCGTGCCGCGCAGGTGGCTTCATTGTAGGGATCGTGGGTACCCCTGCGGCGGGCGCATCTTTGACCCGCGTCAGTTGCAACCGGGGCCAGGACAGAGAGCCCGCGCCGGTCAGCGCCGGTTGCCCATCAGGCTGCCCAGCACGCCGCGCACGAGCTCGCGGCCTGCGGTGCGGATGGCCGACTTGGCCATGGACTGCACCAGTCCGTCGTAGTGGCCACCCCGGGGGCCGGTGCGGCCGAACAGGGCATCCTTGACCAGTCCGCCGACGCTGTCGAGCAGCCCGCCCGATGCGGCAGGTGCAGCCGGGGTGCCGGCCGCAGTGCCTGTGGAGGGCAGGGGAGCAGTTGCCGTGGCGTCCTGTGCCGCAGGGGTGGCCGAGCCGATGCCCGCCGCGGGAGTGGTCTGTGCGGCGCGCTGCTGCAGGATTTCGTAGGCGGAGGTGCGATCCACCGCCTGCTCGTAGACGCCGGCCACCAGAGACTGGCTCAGGAGGGCCTGGCGCTGTTCGGCGGTGATGGGGCCGATCTGGCTGCCAGGGGGAATCACGTAGGCGCGTTCGGTCTGGCCGGGGCGACCCTTGTCGTCGAGGAAGCTGATGAGTGCCTCGCCCGTGGCCAGTTCGGTGATGGTGGCGGCGATGTCGAGGTCAGGGTTGGGGCGCATGGTTTCGGCCGTGGCCCTGACGGCCTTCTGGTCGCGCGGGGTGTAGGCGCGCAGCGCGTGCTGCACCCGGTTGCCGAGCTGGGCGAGCACGCTGTCGGGGATGTCCATGGGGTTCTGCGTGACGAAGTAGACCCCCACGCCCTTGGAGCGGACCAGACGCACCACGAGCTCGATGCGGTCGAGCAGCACCTTGGGCGCCTCGTCGAACAGCAGGTGGGCCTCGTCGAAGAAGAACACGAGCCGGGGCTGGTCAGGGTCCCCGATTTCCGGCAGCTGCTCGAACAGCTCGGAGAGCAGCCACAGCAGAAAGGTGGCATAGAGGCGGGGCGACTGCAGCAGCCTGTCTGCGGCAAGGATGTTGACCACGCCCTTGCCCCCGACGGTCTGCATGAGGTCCTGGATGTTGAGCATGGGCTCGCCGAAAAACCGGTCACCGCCCTGGGTCTCGATGGTGAGCAGCCCCCGCTGGATCGCTCCGACGCTGGCGGCACTGACGTTGCCGTACTGGGTGGTGAACTGGCTTGCGTTGTCGGCCACGTACTGCAGCATGGCGCGCAGGTCCTTCAGGTCGAGCAGGAGCAGCCCGCTGTCGTCCGCGATCTTGAAGACGATGTGCAGCACCCCGGCCTGGGTCTCGTTGAGGTCGAGCATGCGGGCCAGCAGCAGGGGGCCCATGTCGCTCACGGTGGCGCGCACGGGATGCCCCTGTTCGCCGAACACGTCCCACAGTGTGACCGGGCAGGCCACGGACTCGGGCGTGGGCAGGTGGCGCTCGGCCAGCACGGCAGCCAGCCTGTCGCCGATCTGGCCGGTCTGGCTGATGCCGGTGAGGTCGCCCTTGATGTCGGCCATGAACACCGGCACGCCGATGGCGCTGAAGCTCTCGGCCATCTTCTGCAGCGTCACGGTCTTGCCCGTCCCGGTGGCTCCGGTGACGAGTCCGTGGCGGTTGGCCAGCGCCGGCAGCAGGGAGCAGGTGGTGTGGTCGTTCTGGGCGATGGGCAGGGGGTGGGCCATGGTGGGAGAAATCCTTGTGCGAAGCCGT
Source organism: Brachymonas moutaii (nom. illeg.) (assembly GCF_049977365.1). Classification (NCBI taxonomy): domain Bacteria; kingdom Pseudomonadati; phylum Pseudomonadota; class Betaproteobacteria; order Burkholderiales; family Comamonadaceae; genus Allobrachymonas; species Brachymonas moutaii (nom. illeg.). Next base: position 171,429 of record NZ_JBNGEN010000005.1, read on the forward strand.
GCGTTGCGGCGCTTCCGCAGGCGCGATGCAGGTCTGCGGGCAGGGGCGTTCAACGGTGCGACAGCGAGTCAGTAAAATGGATGTTATTAGATCAAATAATCACCGAAGGAACAGATCACATGGCAGGTCACAGCAAATGGGCCAACATCCAGCATCGCAAGGGCCGGCAGGACGAAAAGCGGGGCCGTGTCTGGACGCGCCTCATCCGTGAAATCATTGTGGCGGCACGTCACGGTGGGGGAGATGCCAACGCCAACCCGCGCCTGCGCCTGGCCATCGACAAGGCCAAGGCGGCCAACATGCCCGCCGATACCATCAAGCGCAACGTCGACAAGGCCACGGGCAACCTCGACGGCGTGAACTACGAGGAAATCCGCTACGAGGGCTATGGCGTGGGGGGCGCGGCGATCATCGTCGACACCATGACCGACAACCGCGTGCGCACGGTGGCCGAGATCCGCCACATTCTGAGCAAGAACGGCGGCAATCTGGGCACCGAGGGCTCCGTGGCCTTTCAGTTCAAGAACTGCGGGCAGTTCATCTTCGCGCCCGGCACCGACGAGGACAAGGTCATGGAGACCGCTCTGGAGGCCGGTGCCGAGGACGTCATCACGGACGAAGAAGGCGCCATCGAGGTGCTGACGGCTCCCGGAGACTTCGAGGCCGTGCAGAAGGCACTGGAAGCCGCCGGTCTGCAGCCCGAGGTGGCCGAGGTCACCATGCGTGCCGAAAACCCCATCGAGCTGGCGGGCGAGGACGCCCTGCGCATGCAGAAGCTCCTCGACATGCTCGAAGATCAGGATGACGTGCAGAACGTGTATTCCAACGCCGAACTGGACCTGGAGGAGTGAGCATGAAGGTACTCGTGATTGGCTCTGGTGGCCGCGAACATGCACTGGCCTGGAAGCTGGCGCAGTCCGAGCGCGTGAGCAAGGTGTACGTGGCGCCCGGCAATGGCGGCACTGCCCGGGACTCCCATCTGGAAAACCTGCCCATCCAGGATCTGGAAGCACTGTGCCAGTGGGCCGGCGAGCAGAAGATCGACCTCACCGTGGTCGGCCCCGAGGCGCCCCTGGCCGCCGGCGTGGTGGACCGGTTCCGTGCGGCCGGGCTGCGCATCTTCGGCCCCACGCAGGCGGCGGCGCAGCTCGAAAGCTCCAAGGCCTTCAGCAAGGCCTTCATGCAGCGGCACGGCATTCCCACCGCAGCCTTCGACACCTTCACCGATCCGGTGGCTGCCCATGCGTTCATCGACCGGCTGGGCGCACCCATCGTGGTCAAGGCCGACGGCCTCGCTGCCGGCAAGGGCGTGGTGGTGGCCATGACCCTGGAAGAAGCCCATGCAGCCGTCAACGACATGCTCGAAGCCAATACCTTCGGCGTCAAGCACAACGGCGAGGCGCGCGTCGTCATCGAGGAGTTCCTTCAGGGTGAGGAAGCGAGCTTCATGGTCGTGTGCGACGGCAGCGACGTGATGGCCCTGGCCACGAGCCAGGACCACAAGCGCCTCAAGGACCATGACGAAGGCCCCAACACTGGCGGCATGGGTGCTTACTCGCCAGCACCGGTGGTGACGGCCGATGTGCACGCACGCGCCATGCGCGAGGTCATTCTGCCCACCATCCGTGGCATGGCCCGCGACGGCATCACCTATACCGGCTTTCTGTATGCCGGTCTCATGATCGATCGCGAAGGCAAGGTCAAGACGCTGGAATTCAACTGCCGCATGGGAGACCCCGAAACCCAGCCCATCATGATGCGGCTCAAGAGCGATCTGTTCGACCTGCTGTGGGCCGCTACCGAACCTGCGGGCAGCACGGGCCGGCACCTGGCCGACGTGACCCCGCAATGGGACCGGCGCGTGGCGCTGGGAGTGGTGGTGGCCGCTCCGGGCTACCCCCTGCATCCGCAGACCGGCGAGGCCATTACCCAGCTTCCGATCGATGCGGAAGACGTCAAGGTCTTCCATGCCGGCACGGCACTGCAGGCCGATGGCCGGCTGGTGACGAGTGGCGGGCGGGTGCTGTGCGTGACTGCTCTGGCCGACAACGTGCGCGGGGCGCAGGCCAGGGCCTATGCGGCCATCCAGCAGGTGCAGCTGCCGGGCATGCAGTTCCGCAATGACATCGGCTACCGCGCCATCAATCATCCGGCTGCACAGACAGGCGTGCAGCCCTGAGGAGCCCCGACATGGCCGGCGATCAGCCTTGCGCGGACGAGCCCGGCTCCTGCGGGCAGGGGCCGGTGCGTCCGGTGCCGGAGACGGCGTCGGACACCGTCTGTGGGCTGCGCCGCGCCACCAGCCCGGCCTCTGGCCCCGTGCGCCTGCCCCGCGGAAGCCGGATGGCCACCCGGGTGCTGTCCTGGTTCGGCTGGCGCAACGAGTTTGCCCCGCTGCCCGAGGCCCATGGCCTCTACATCGTCTACCCGCACACCTCGAACTGGGATTTCATCCTGGGGCTCCTGTACAAGTGGAGCCATGGCATGCCCTTCAAGTTCTGGATCAAGGACAGCGCCACCCGCCTGCCCCTGATCGGGCCCTGGATCCGCTGGGTCGGCGGGGTGCCCATCAACCGCAGGGCCGCCTACGGCGTGGTCGAGCAGACCCAGCACCAGATGCATGCATCGGCCTTCTTCTGGCTCGTGGTGGCCCCCGAAGGCACGCGCAGCTACACCCCCGGCTGGCGCACTGGCTTCTATCACCTGTGGCGGACGCTGGACTGTCCGCTCGGGCTCGCCTACATCGACTACGGGGCCAGGCAGCTGGGCGTGACCGATTACGTGCGGTGCAGCGGGGACATGGAGGCCGACTTCGCGGCCATTGCCCGCTACTATGCCGGCCGGCAGGGATGCCATCCCGACCAGCAGTCTCCCATCGTGCCGCTCGAACGGCACCGACATGGTCATCGGCACGGGCATGAGCACCCATCGCAGCCGCAGGAGTGAGTGGTGCAGGTGTCCGATGCCCATCGTCGTCCAGTTCTTTGCCCCGTGTGCAGTGCCTTGCCGCCGGGGCTTCTCACCAAATCGCCATGAGTCTTTCTTCCCCCTCTCTGTCCGGTGCGGCTTCCGCACAGGCCCATGCCGATCCTGTGGCTGCCTGGCTGCGCGGCCTGCAGACCTGCATCACGGCAGCCGTCCAGGCGCTGGAGCCCGAAGCCCATTTCATCGTCGACGACTGGCGCAAGCCGGAGGGTGAGCGGCTGCAGGGACATGGGCGCACCATGATTCTGGAAGGGGGGGAGGTCTTCGAGCGCGCGGGCGTCGGGTTCTCGCGCGTGCAGGGGCCGCAACTGCCGCCTTCCGCCACCCAGCACCGCCCGGAGCTGGCCGGGGCCCCGTTTGAGGCCATGGGCGTGTCGCTCGTGTTCCATCCGCGCAATCCCTATGTGCCCACGGTGCACATGAACGTGCGCATGATCGCCGCCCACCCTGCCGGGCAAAAGCCCGTGCGCTGGTTCGGTGGCGGCATGGACCTCACTCCCTACTATGGCGAGGTGGAGGACTGTGTCCATTTTCACCGCACCTGCCGCGATGCCCTGGCTCCCTTCGGAGCCGACAAGTATCCCCGCTTCAAGGACTGGTGCGACCGCTACTTCCAGCTGCCCCACCGCAGCGAGCAGCGCGGCATCGGGGGCATCTTCTTCGACGATTTCGCCGAGCTGGGCCCCGAGCGTGATCTGGCCATGCTGCAGGCCGTGGGAGAGGCCTTTCTGCCGGCCTATCTGCCCATCGTCGAGCGCCGCAGCAAGCGGGAATGGGGCGAGCGCGAGCGCGCGTTCCATCTCTACCGCAGGGGGCGCTATGTCGAGTTCAACCTCGTGTGGGACCGGGGCACCCACTTTGGCCTGCAGAGCGGGGGGCGCAGCGAATCCATTCTGCTGTCCATGCCGCCGCAGGCCAGCTGGAGCTACCGCCGCACAGAGCCTGCCGGTTCGCCCGAGGCACGCCTCTACACCGACTTCCTTCCCTGCCGAGACTGGCTGGCCGGCGAGGCTCCTTCCCGCGCTGGCGCATGATCCGCACCGATGCACCTTCACCGCCACCTGGCCCCACGCCCTGTGCAGGACAGGCCACGGTCCGCGTGGGGCTGTACGGCGGCGCCTTCGATCCGCCCCATCTCGCCCATGTGGCGCTGGCACGCGAGGCCGTGCGGCAGCTCGGGCTCGATCGCCTCTACATCGTGCCCACCGGCCAGCCGTGGATGAAGGAGCGCCGACTCACCGATCCGGCCCACCGTCTTGCCATGGCGCGGCTGGCCTTTGCCGGCCTGCCCGAGGTGGTGGTGGATGACTGCGAGCTGCGCCGGCAGGGCACCACCTACACGATCGATACCCTGCGCGAGCTCCAGCAGCGCGAGGCGCGCCGGCAAGGGCCGTGTGGCACAGAGTGGTTCCTTGTCATGGGGCAGGATCTGGTGGCCACGCTGCCGCGCTGGCAGCGGGCGCAGGAGCTGCTGCAGGAGGTCACCGTGGCCGTGCTGGGACGCCCCGGCAGTGCAGCGGCCGACCTGCAGGCCGATCTGGATCGGGTACGCGCTTCGCTGCCCCAACTGCGCTGCGTGCAGGTACACTTGCCCCCCAGCGCGATCAGTTCGACCGCCATCCGGGAGCGGCTGGCACAGGCCGGCGCGACCGCTTTCCAGGCCTCTTCGCTGGCCTGGCTGTCTTCCCTTGTGCCGCCCGAGGTCGCGCGGTATATTGCACTCCACCAACTCTATCGACACCCTGATGGCCACTGAGAAAAAAACCGCCAAGGCATCTCCCCGCACTGCCGCATCCAAGAACACCGTTCCTCCCGCCGAGGACAGGGAGCTGCAGGCCGTGGCCTCATCCACTCCCGAGCAGGCAGAGCCTGTCGAGATCGAGGAATCGAACCGCGACATCCAGAAGCTCCAGCGCGCCATCGTCGATGGTCTGGAGGATGTCAAGGCCCAGCACATCCAGGTGTTCAACACGGCACACCTGTCGCCGCTGTTCGAGCGCGTGATCATCGCGAGCGGCACCTCCAACCGCCAGACCAAGGCCCTGGCCGGCAGCGTGCGCGATGCCGTGCGCGACGCAGGCTTCCCCAAGCCCCGCATGGAGGGCGAGGAAAACGGCGAGTGGATCATCGTGGACTGCGGCAGTGCCGTGGCGCACATCATGCAGCCCGCCATCCGCCAGTACTACGCGCTTGAGGAAATCTGGGGCGACAAGCCGGTGCGCATGCGCCTGGGCAAGCCTGCCCGTCCTGCCAGGGCAGCCGCTGCCGAGGGGGACAAGCCAGCCCGTACCCGCAAGCCCTCCACCCGTCGTGCCCCTGCGGCAGCCAAGGCAGAGCAGGGCGCTGCCCCAGCATCTGCTGCCACCGACGGACAGCCTGCCCGCAAGCCTCGCAGCCGCAAGCAGGCCGCCGGCACCGATTCGGCTGCTGCCGCACCGGCGCCCAAGGCTGCGCCCCGGCGTTCGCGCAAGTCCGCCGCCTGATCGCCTGCGCACGGAGTGGCCGGGTGAAACTCGTGATCGTTGCCGTCGGGCAGAAGATGCCCGACTGGGCGCAGACTGCCTTCGATGACTACGCCAAGCGGTTCCCGCCCGACCTGCGGCTCGAATGCCGCACCGTCAAGACCGAGCCCCGCAGCGGAGGCAAAACCACGGCCCAGATGATGCAGGCCGAGGCCCAGCGCATCGAGTCCGCCATCGACGCCGGCTGCCACAAGGGCCGGCGCATCGTGGCGCTCGACGAGCGCGGCACCTCGCTCACCACCAAGGCCCTGGCCGAGCGCCTGCGCCACTGGCAGCAGGACGGCGACGACGTGGCCCTCCTCATCGGTGGGCCGGATGGCCTGTCTCCCGAGCTGCGCACGGCCGCACACGAGCGCATTCGCCTCAGCGACCTGACCCTGCCGCACGCCATGGCGCGCGTCCTGCTTGTCGAAAGCCTCTATCGTGCCTGGTCGGTCAATGCCGGCCATCCGTACCACCGCGAGTAAGGCTTCGCGCCCTGCGGCGTGGAGTGGCTCCCTGCTGCAGCAAGGGCGTGGGTGCCTGCGTGCGCGTGCCGGGTCTGCCGCTCAGGGTTGCGCGGGTCGCTCTTTTCTGGCTGACCGCCTCTTTTCCCCATTGTCTTGCCCCATGTCGACCGATTCTTTTCTCTACCTCGCGTCCCAGAGTCCCCGTCGGGCCCAGCTGCTCGACCAGATCGGCGTTCGCCACACGCTGCTCCTGCCCGATGCCGGAGAGGACGCGGAGGGGCTCGAAGCCGTGCTGCCGGGAGAGGCAGCAGCCGACTACGTGCAGCGCGTCACTGCGCTCAAGCTCGACGCCGCCCTGGCGCGGCTGGAGCGTCGGGGCTGGCCCGCTGCTCCCGTGCTCTGTGCCGATACCACCGTCGCCCTGGGGGCACGCATTCTGGGCAAGCCGGCCGATGCTGCCGACGCCGCGGCCATGCTGCGCAGCCTGTCGGGGCAGCGCCATCAGGTACTGACCGCCGTGGCCGTGGCAGGCTCCGGCACAGCGGGCAGCCCCTCTCGGCGTGCCGCACGGCTGTGCACCTCCTGGGTGGAGTTCGATGTGCTCGACGAAGCGCGCATCGCGGCCTATGTGGCCAGCGGCGAGCCCATGGGCAAGGCAGGGGCCTATGGGGTGCAGGGCCGGGCTGCGACGCTGATTGCCCGCATCGAGGGCAGTTTCTCGGGCATCATGGGGCTGCCCCTGTTCGAGACGGCACAGATCCTGCGTGCAATGGGGTGGACAATATGAACCTGCGTCTGCCTGTCCGCAGCCACCCGGTGCGGCAGGCGGCCTGATTCCCTTTCCTGGCTCCCGGCTTCCTACACGGCAGCTCCGGGGCGTGCGGTGCCGGAGCCATCAGCCCCGGCCTTTGCCTGGTCCCCCTTCTCATGCAACAAGACATACTGATCAACTGGTCCCCCCAGGAAACCCGTGCTGCCGTGGTCGAAAACGGCGTGGTGCAGGAAATGCACATCGAGCGCGAGCTCCAGCGCGGGCGGGTGGGCAACATCTATCTGGGCAAGGTCGTGCGCGTGCTGCCCGGCATGCAGTCCGCCTTCATCGACATCGGGCTCGAACGCGCCGCTTTCCTGCACGTGGCCGACGTGTGGCAGCGCAGCAGCCCCCGCGAGCGGCAGGCGGCAGCGCCCGCCGCCGGACCGGGCGGGCGCGAGCCGGCCGCGCCCCAGCGCCCCATCGAGAAGCAGATCTTCGAGGGCCAGACCCTCATGGTGCAGGTCATCAAGGACCCGCTCGGCACCAAGGGTGCGCGCCTGTCCACGCAAATCAGCATCGCAGGCCGGCTCATGGTCTACCTGCCGCAGGACGACGCCGTGGGCGTGTCGCAGAAAATCCCCAGCCCGCAGCGCGAGGAGCTGCGCGAACGCGTGCAGCGGCTCATGGCCGGCATGCCGGCCGAAGAAGGACTGAACCAGCCCGGCGGCTACATCGTGCGCACCAATGCCGAGGACGCCACCGATGCCGAGCTCGAACAGGACATGCGCTACCTGCGCAAGGCCTGCGCGCGCATCCGCCAGGCCGCGCAGCGGCAGCCGGCGCCCTCGCTGCTGCACCAGGACCTGAGCCTCATGCAGCGCGTGCTGCGCGACATGGTCGACGAGCACACCCACCGCATCCGCATCGATTCGCGCGAGCAGTTCGACGCCCTGCGCGAGTTCGGCCTCACCTTCATGCCCGATGCGGTGCAGAAGCTCGAACACTACCGTGGCGAGCGCCCCATCTTCGACCTCTATGCCATCGACGAGGAAGTGGCGCGAGCCCTGGGGCGCCGTGTCGACCTCAAGTCCGGCGGCTACCTGGTCATCGACCAGACCGAGGCGCTCACCACCATCGACGTCAACACCGGCGGCTACGTGGGCACGCGCAATTTCGACGAAACCATCTTCAAGACCAATCTGGAGGCGGCCCACGCCATTGCACGCCAGCTGCGGCTGCGCAATCTGGGCGGCATCGTCATCGTCGACTTCATCGACATGACCCGTCCAGATCACCAGGCCGAGGTGCTGGGCGAACTGCGCAAGCAGCTGCAGCGCGACCGCATCAAGACCATGGTCGGGGATTTTTCGCCCCTCGGACTGGTCGAGATGACGCGCAAGCGCACCCGCGAATCGCTGGAGCGCATGCTCTGCGAACCCTGCCCCGCCTGCCAGGGGCGCGGCTCCGTCAAGACCACCCGCAGCGTGGTCTATGACATCCTGCGCGAGGTCCTGCGCGAGGCGCGGCAGTTCAGCCCGCGCGAATTCCGCGTGATCGCCGCCCCGCAGGTCATCGACCTCTTTCTCGAAGAGGAAAGCCAGCACCTCGCCGGCCTCAGCGCCTTCATCGGCAAGCCCATCTCCCTGCAGGCCGAAACCGGCTTCACGCAGGAACAGTACGACATCGTGCTCATGTGAGGAGGAGGGGGCAGGGCGGGCCGGCCCCGCAGCCCCCTTGCAGGCGCGAGGGACTCTGGGGTGAGGTACGCTCTCCACTTTGCCCGGAGCCGATGTCGTGATGTACGCCCCTGCGCTGTTTGCCGAATCCCGTCCTGACGTGCTGCATTCCCTCGTGCGCGCGCATCCCCTGGGGATGCTGGTCACGCAGAGGGCTGCGGGGCTGGAGGTCGATCACCTTCCGTTTCTGTTGAATCCGGAAGGCACCGAGGCCCATCCCCTGGGCACGCTGCAGGCCCATGTCGCGCGCGCCAATCCGGTGTGGCAGGAGGTGCGGGAGGGCGATGCGGTGCTGGTGGTCTTTCGGGGGACGGAGGGCTACATTTCGCCCAACTGGTATGCGAGCAAGCCGGAAACGCACCGGCATGTGCCCACCTGGAACTACGAGGCCGTGCATGTGCATGGGCGGCTCCACATCCGCGAGGACGAGAAGTTCCTGCGCGGAGTGCTGGCGCGTCTGACGCGCGTGCACGAGGCGGATCAGCCCGTTCCCTGGCGCATGGGCGATGCGCCCGCCGACTACCTGCGCGACATGCTGGGGCAGATCGTGGGCATCGAGGTGGACATCACTCGCATCGAGGGCAAGCGCAAGCTCAGCCAGAACAGGGAACCCCGGGATTTTGCCAGCACCCTGCAGGCGCTGGACGAGCGTGGCAGCGTGCAGCTGGCCGCAGCCATGCGGCGCAGCCAGAAAGGGTGATTCCCAAGCCGCTGCGCACAGGGGGAGCTTGGGCGGCATGGGCCGACACGGTTGCGTATCATGGGAGTGGGGACGCCCCCAGCCTGCGGGCCTTTCGATCATCCGGGACGACCCGGTATTTGTATCTGATGGGTGCCGGAGGTGGTGGATATGGACTGGATATGGCTGGTGATGGCCGGGCTGCTTGAAATCGTCTGGGCGTACACGATGAAGCTCTCGGATGGATTCACCCGCGGCGGGTACACCCTGCTGACCCTTGTGGTCATGGCGGCCAGTTTCGGGCTGCTGTCGATGGCCATGAAATCCCTGCCGCTCGGTACGGCCTACGCGATCTGGACGGGCATCGGCACCCTGGGCTCCTTTGCCGTCGGTCTCTGTGTGCTGCACGAGGCAGCCAGCCCTCTGCGCATGCTGGCCGTGGCGCTCATCGTGGCGGGGCTGGTGCTGATGAAGTTCGCTTCGCCTTGAGGGTGCGCCCAGCAGTGTGCAGCGGGGGCACAGGACAGCGCCTGGATGTGCCCCGCGACAGGGCACAGTCCGGCGATGTGCACAAGAACCTGTGGCCTGTGCCGTGCCGTGCCGTGCCGTGCCGGCTCAGGCGGCGTGGTCGCTATCCGGGGTGTTCCCTTCGGAGGGCGTGGGGGCGCTGCCTGCCATGCTGGACACAAAGGCCGTGGCGTGGTGCTGCAGGCGGGCATATACGCCGCCGCGCTGGATCAGCTCGGTGTGGGTGCCCTGTTCCACGATGCGGCCCGATTCCATCACCACCACCCGGTCGGCATGTTCGATGGTGGTCAGGCGGTGCGCCACCACCAGGGTGGTGCGGCCCTGCATGAGGCGCTGCAGGGCTTCCTGCACGAGGCGTTCCGATTCGTTGTCGAGCGCGGAGGTGGCTTCGTCGAGGATCAGGATGGGGGCATTCTTGTACACGGCGCGTGCAATGGCCAGCCGCTGGCGCTGGCCGCCGGAGAGCTGGGCCGCGTTGTGACCCACCATGCTGTCCATGCCCATGGGCAGGCGTTCGATGAAGGTGCCGAGATTGGCGGCCTCCAGCGCCGCCTGCACGCGGGCACGATCCAGTTCGCTGCCCAGGGCCACGTTGGCAGCAATGGTGTCGTTGAGCATCACCACGTCCTGGCTCACCATGGCGATCTGGGCGCGCAGGCGGTCGAGGGGCCAGTCGTCCAGAGCCACGCCGTCGAGCAGCACGCGCCCGCTCGACGGCAGCACAAAGCGCGGCAGCAGGTTGACCAGCGTGGTCTTGCCCGATCCCGATGGCCCCACAAAGGCCACGACCTCGCCCGGGGCGATGTGCAGGTCGATGAGTTCGAGTGCGGCGGCCGCTGTTTCGGTGAGGCCCTCGGCATGGGCTACGCTCGCGCCCGTGGGCATGGTGGTGAACAGGGGCGAAGTCGGCATGCGGGCCTCGCGGTCCGCCGCCTGCGCGGCATAGTCCACATGGATGCGCTCGAACCGGATGTCGCCGCGCGCACGCGCGGGCAGCTGGCTGGCCTGTGCGGCGGGGGCTGCCTCCGGTTCGGGCGGGACGGTCTCGACCATGGCGAGGCCGCGCTCCAGGGCGGCCACGCCGCGCGTGATGGGGTTGGCCACGTCCGCCAGACGCCGGATGGGCGACACCAGCATCATCATGGCGGCCACGAAGGCGACAAAGCCACCCACCGTGACGGCACGCTCATGGCCCTGGCTGACCTGGGCCTGCCACAGGGCAATGGTGAGCACCGCCGACAGCGCCACCGCGGCCACCGACTGCGTCAGCGGGGTCATGGCCGAGGAGGCGATCACCGATTTGAGCGAGAGCTGGCGCAGACGGCGGCTCAGAACCTCGAAGCGGCTGCTCTGCTGCTGCTGGGCGCCATGCAGGCGCACCATGCGGTGGGCCAGCACGTTTTCCTCGACCACGTAGGCCAGCTCGTCGGTGGCGCGCTGGCCCTGCTTGGTGAGGCCGTAGAGGCGGCGCGAGAGCTTGCGCATCACCCACGACATGCCGGGCGCAAGCACCACCACGACCATGGTGAGCTTCCAGTTCAGATACAGCAGGTAGCCCACCAGCGCCACCAGGGTGCTGCCGTCGCGCGTGAGCCCCATGAGCGCCTGCACGAGCATGTTGGCGCCGTTCTGCACCTCGAACACCACGGTGTTGGACAGCGTGCTGGCCGATTGTCGCGAGAACAGGCTGAGGTCGGCATTGAGCAGGCGGGCGAACATGTCCTCGCGCAGCCGCACCATGCCGTCGTTGGCAATGCGTGCCAGCGAATACTGGGCCGCAAAACCGGCCACCCCGCGCAGGAAGAACAGCAGCAGCACGGCCGCAGGCACGGCCCAGAGCTGCAGCGTGCCACTGGTGAAGCCGCGGTCGAGCAGGGGCTTGATCAGGGCCGGCACCCCGGCTTCGGTGAGCGATGCCACCACCGTGGCCACAAAGGCGTACACCCACCACTGGCGGTCGACACCAAAATAGCGCGAGATGCGGCGCAGACGGGCCGGCAGGCTCTGTGAGGCGAGCGCGGCAGAAGGGGGGGGGGAGGCGTCGGTCGTCATCGGGCCCGGTGAGAAAGAGGAGTGAAAAGCATCCCGCATTGTAGGTCGGTGGCCTGCAGCGCGTTGCCCCCTTCCGTGCCGCAGCCCGGAGCATGGAGCCTGCCTGCGGCGGGGCGGCATCACGGACCTGCGGCCCCAGGCATCAGGGGGCTTACCCTTTGTAACCGATCGGTCGGAAAGCCGTCATGGCAAGTGTGTAGCATGTGATGCAGCTTTTCGGTGGGGCGGAGCCCTGGGGATCGGTTCGACTCGCAGGGTGTCGGTTTTTTTGTGCTGCTTCGTTCTGTCCTCTTCGGTTTCTTTCCTCTCCGTCCCCGGCCCGCATACTTCCCTGATTTTCGAGATGCCTTCGGTTCTGTTCCGACAGGCATCCACCTACGTATCCGCATACGATGAAGATGAAGTCTTCCCTCTCGATGGCACGCTGCCAGGGTTCGCCCTCGCTGGCAGGCGGTGTGCGCACGTCCTACCCTTTCTGGCCGGGGCGGTGGACTGCCGCCGCGCTGCTGCTGGGGGGGCTGTGGGTGGCATCCGGCCCGGCTCTGGCGGCCGAATTCAACGTGACCATCGTCGGCCCCGGCAGCAGCACCCAGTACCCCATTTCTCCGGTGCCCTTCCGGGGTGAAGCCGCCGTGCCCCAGCGCCCCTCGGCCATCATCGGCGCCGATCTGGTGCGCACGGGGCTCTTTCGCACCGTAGCGGTGGAGGCGGGTGCGCTCGACGAACGCAGCCATCCGCCCCAGGCAGTGTTCCGGGCAGCCGGGTCCGATTACGCCGTGGTGGGCAGCGTGCAGGCCGAAGGAGTTGGGCGCTACGCCATGCGCTTTCACCTGTGGGACATGGTCCGCAACCAGGACATGGGCGGCCAGAACTACCAGGTGCCGCAGGCCGACCTGCGGCTCGCCTCGCACCGGGCCGCCGACTGGATCTATGGCCGCATCACCGGGCGCAAGGGCGTGGCTGCGAGCCGCATCTCGTATGTCACCCGCTCCAGGGGGCGCTATACCCTGTGGGTGTCCGACGCCGATGGGCAGAATGCCCAGCCGGCCCTGAGCAGCCGGGCCTCCATCATCTCCCCGAGCTGGTCGCCCGACGGCAGCAAGATCGCCTACGTCTCCTTCGAGCTGGGCAAGCCCGTGGTGTACGTGCAGGACGTGCGCAACGGCAGCCGGCACGTGGTGGCCAACTTCAAGGGGTCCAACAGCGCGCCTGCCTGGTCGCCTGACAGCTCCCATCTGGCCGTCACGCTCACCCGCGACGGCACCTCGCAGATCTATCTGGTGCCCGCCACCGGCGGCACGCCACGCCGGATCACGCACAGCAGCGCCATCGACACCGAGCCCGTGTTCAGCCCGGACGGCAAGTCGATCTACTTCGTGAGCGATCGCGGCGGCTCGCCGCAGATCTACCGCTCCTCGCTCGACGGCGAGCAGGTTCAGCGCCTGACCTTCCAGGGCAGCTACAACATCTCGCCCACCGTCAGTGCCGACGGCAAGACCCTGGCCTTCATCACCAACGCGCGCGGCGGCTACCGCGTGGCCGTGCTCGATCTGGGCAGCGGCACCATGGACGTGGTCTCCAGCACCAGCAACGACGAAAAACCGAGCTTTGCCCCCAACAGCCAGCTCATCATCTACGCCACCCACACGGGCGGCGGCGAGGCCCTCATGACCACGACGGCCGACGGCAGCGTCAAGACGCGCCTGTCCGGCCATCCGGGCGACATCCGCGAGCCGGCCTGGGCGCCGCTCACCCCCTGACCCCGATGTTCAGCCTGTGCCCCGGACCGCATCTCCCGGCGCAGGCCCTGTCGTTGACTCTCCCAAGAGGAAAAACCATGCAACGTACCCTGCTGATTCTTGCTGCCACCCTGTCGCTGGCGGCCTGTTCCACCACCAAGCTCACCGAAGGCGCCAACGGAGCCGCCGGTGCCAATGGCGCGGGAGGTGACAGCTCCGTCGCCTCCGTGAGCACCGACGACGGCAGTGCCAGCCGTGGCGGGCCGCAGAACGTGGCCTCCGTCATCCACTTCGACTTCAACAGCTATGTGGTGCGCCCCGACGCGCGCCCCGTGGTCGAAGGCCATGCCGCCTTCCTCAAGAGCCATGCCGCTTCGCGCGTGCGCCTCGAAGGGCATACCGACGCCGTGGGCGGCCGCGAATACAACCTGGCACTGGGGCAGAAACGCGCCGAGGCAGCACGCCGTGCGCTCAACCTGCTCGGCGTGCCCGACACCCAGATCGAGGCCGTGAGCTTCGGCAAGGAACGCCCGGTGGTGCCCAACGTCGGTGCCGACGAACGCAACCGCCGCGTCGAATTCGATTACAACTACACCAAGTAAGTGAGCTGTCGGCCTCCGGCCGTCTTCCCTCGCTGCAGTTTCCGTGCCTCTGCGGCCCGTCTGAAGTGTCCCCTTGCACACAGCGCATAGAGCACAGAGACCACGGGAATCTGCACACCATGCCCTGAGGTTTGCATGAACGTTCTTTTGCCGCATTCGCATTCCGTCTTTTCTGCCCGGCGCGGGGCTCTGCAGCCGCGCCTTGTGCTGCAGGCTGCCGTGACCCTGGCCTGCCTCGGCATGCAGCCGCTGGCTCACGCCGACCTGTTCGGCGACAACGAGGCGCGCCGCGCCATCCTGGACCTGCGCCAGCGTTTTCAGGCCATGAACGAGGACAACGCCCGCATGCGCAACAGCCTGCTGGAGCTGCAGAACCAGATCGACGCGCTCAAGGCCGACACGGCCCGCATGCGCGGCCATGACGAGGAATACAGCCGCGACATCGCCGACCTGCAGCGCCGCCAGAAGGACCTCTCCCGCGCCCTCGAAGACGCACGCCCCGCCCCCCCCGCAGCCGCCCCGACACGCAAGCAGGCCGCCTCCGCTCCCCAGGACGATGGAGACGGTGACCCCGATGCCCGCTCCGCAGCGCCGGCCCATGCCGCTGATTCCGCCCGCGAAAAAGCCGAATTCGAAGCCGCCATCAACCAGTTCCGCAGCGGAGCCTATGCCAAGGCCCAGACCGGCTTCCGTGCGTTCCTGCGTGCCCATCCGCGCAGCAGCCACCGGGTGCTGGCGCAGTTCTGGCTCGGCAATTCCGACTACGCCCTGCGCGACTACAAGGGTGCCATCGCCAATTTCCGGGCTGTCGTGAGCCAGGCTCCCAACCACGAACGAGCCCCCGAGGCGCTGCTCTCCATCGCCAACTGCGAGGTCGAGCTGCACAACACCGCCGCAGCCCGCGCCGCGCTCGAACAGCTCATTGCCCGCTACCCGCGCTCCGAGGCCGCCCAGGCCGGCAAGGACCGGCTCGCCCGCCTCAAGTAAGCCTTGCCGCAGGGCAGAGCATGGCTGGGCAAAACAAGGCAGGGCGACGATGGTTCCCATCGTGTACAGTCGGGGCCGCCGCCTGGCGGCGTGTGTGTCTTTCCCTCTTTTCGCCCGAGCTCAGGTTGCCATGTCCTGCCAAAAAGGGGCACTCGCATCGGGCAGCAGGCATCCCGCACCCTGCCTGCGTCGCGCCCCCTGCTGGCCCTGCATCTGCTTCTGTACTGCCCTCGCTTCGCCTCCACAAAGGAAAGGGCGCGGGCACTTTCCCTGCATCATGACATGACTGCTTCTTCTGCCGCTGTCCCCGCTTCTCCCCTGTTCCCGCCCGATCACGCGCGCCGCTTTGGCGGGGCGTCCCGGCTCTATGGCGCAGAAGGTGCGCGCCGCATTGCCGACTCCCATGTGGTGGTGGTCGGCATCGGGGGGGTGGGCTCCTGGGCAGCTGAAGCCCTGGCACGTACCGGGGTAGGGCGACTCACCCTCATCGACATGGATCACGTGGCCGAATCCAACATCAACCGCCAGATCCATGCCACCGATGCCACCCTCGGGCAGGCCAAGATCGACGCCATGCGCGAACGCATCGCCAGCTACCACCCGGAGGCGCATGTGCAGGGCATTGACGACTTCGTCACCCCCGACAACTGGGAAGCCCTCGTGCCCGCCGATGCCACCGCCGTCATCGACGCCTGCGACCAGGTCGCCGCCAAAACCGCCATGGCCGTCTGGGCCCGCCGAAGCCGTACCCCCCTTGTCACCGTCGGGGCCGCCGGCGGCAAGGAACTCGCGCACCTCGTGGATGTGGACGATCTGGCCCGCGTCACCCACGACCCCCTGCTCGCCCAGCTTCGCTACCGGCTGCGCCGCCACCACGGTGCCCCCCGCGAGGGCAAGGCCATCGGCGTGACCTGCGTCTTCAGCCGCGAAGCTGTGCGCATGCCTGCCGCCCCCGAGACCAGCTGCGACGCCTCTCCCGCCAGCGACGGCACCCTCAACTGCCACGGCTATGGCTCCGCCGTAGCCGTCACCGCCACCTTCGGCATGAGCGCAGCCGGCTGGGTCCTTAAAAAAATTGCCTCCAGCTGCTGAATTCTGGGTCAACGCTGCTAGAATGCTCGTTTCGATTCAGGCAATGCTGAGTTGCCTGAGCGAGCGAGTGGGTCGTTAGCTCAGTTGGTAGAGCAGCGGACTTTTAATCCGTTGGTCGCAGGTTCGAATCCTGCACGACCCACCACCCATTCCAATCAAAAAGCACCTACAGCGATCGCGCGGTAGGTGCTTTTTTGTTGCCTATGCGGTGGTGAAGGGGGGCTTTCATGGCTCCATCTTCTCAAGTGTTAGTGCCTCCTCAAAATCCGGGGTGGTTCAAACAGCCTACGGGGCTGCACCCTGAGCGTGCGGTTTAGTACGGGCCGTCAATGGGTGCGGGCCGTCGTCAGTCGGCCAAGAGCGGTCTCTGGGAGTCGACCGCCTTGTGGGCGGCTGTTGTCGCTCCTGGCACATGGGGAAGCCCGAACGCTCAGTGTCAACCAGCGTGTGACGCCCGTCGCCGGGACGACCGCAGTCAGCACGCGAGCTCAACTCCTAGCCCATCAGCGAGATTCGGTTGACAAATAGACTCGTCTCCGGCAGTCGAAGTCTTGAACTCTCGCCAGCAACTTCGCCATACCAAAAATCTGATCTAAAATCGATCTTATCTAAAAGCCGCGTCCCCGAATGGAGTCGACATATGAGCATTGCAGCAGCAAATTTCGAAAAAGCAATTCAAGTCGCTGAGCAAAGTGCCAGGGAACTGTTGCCCGGGCTATCCGATTTGAAGTTGGAAGGCGTAGTCGTTTCTGGCAAATACTATGAGGTAACCCTTAGTTATTATTTTTCAGGGAAAAATCCGCTTGAGATTTCCCGGCGCAACAAGAAGGAAGGCCTAAGTTTGATTGCTGCAATGATGACTGCACGAAGAGAATACAAAGTGTTCTTGATTGATGAAAACACCTTCGCTTTCCGCGGCTTCAGAGCCTGCAAAGAATTATGAAGGCCAAACGTCGGGCGCGTCAGCGATTATTGATTGATACCAATCTTTGGCTTGTCATGATAATCGGTGCCGTTGATGAGGGCAGGTACATTGCAAAATCGAAACGCTTGAGATCGTATTCTCGCGAGGACTCCGACAAATTATGGGAAATATTTGGCTCATATAAGGAAGTTTGGATTACCTCCTACATTGCTGCCGAAGTTTCAAATCTAATTGACTTGGATGGAGAGGCCGGTGTTAAGGCATATGTTATTGCCAAGGAGGTTTTTTCTAGACTTAAGCAAGTTGAGTCGTTGATCGCTAGGGACTGCGAGACCGATTTCTACATTTCGTTTGGCCTGACTGATAGCTCAATCATCCAGCTTTCGGAGAAATTTGATGTTCTCACAAATGATACAAGAATGTTCGGACCGCTTTATAAAGTTGGCGGGGAAAACGTAATACCTTACCTTCCAGCCAGTTCTCTCTCAGGGTGAGGCCATATATCCAAGGGCGGTCTCCAAAG
>NZ_JBNGEN010000006.1:0-185421 GCF_049977365.1 Brachymonas moutaii (nom. illeg.)
ATCAATCCTGATGGTTATCTCATAGACATGCTGTGGATGCTTTTTGCGGTGCCCGTACACAGGGCCGTCACCTGAAAAGACATTGAGCAGAATATCCGATGGTGTGCCCCCATTGGGGGTGATGGAGTTTTGCATATGGCACGCAGAAAGAGAGAAGATGGAAAGAAGGGCTGCACTTCCGCGGACCAGGTGCCGAAAGAGCGGATGGCGGTGCAGGCGCGTCAGAGGGGGAGAGGGTGGTCTCAATGGGGGCTCCTGTCCGGTGGGGAGATGTGCATCTGGGTAAGGCTGGCGGGGTGTTTTCTGCCGACAAAGGGTGCTCGGGTCTGGGAGGGCTGCGATCGGGAGGGGGCGGTTCGGGATGCCCTGTTCCGTGCCCTCCGGGAAGACGTGGCAGGAGGAACGCCTGACAGGCACAGTTCCCGTACGAAGCGCACGGCGCTTTCTGGATGCACTGGCGCAGGCATGGCACGATCTATCGTAGCAATGAATTCTCACTAACTACAACTTTGAATTTAATACAGACCGTGCCCCATGGGGGATGATGCCCGCAGCTCCCAGTGGATTGATGCCCCCAGCGGGGATGTGTCTCCGGGTGGTGCCGGATGCTGCCGGTGTGCTGCGCCGCCAGGCCGCTTCCTGGCACAGTGCAGGGGATGCCGGGCATTCAAAATGCATCACAGCGTTCTGCCGCTCCGTGGCAGGGCTGCCCCGTGCGGGGTGGGCATGGCTGTGTCTGGTGCGGAAATCGAAAAATTGCAACGCGCATGCACAGCCAGGAGGCAAATATTCCTGACGGTGCCAGAATGCGCGGGTGGCGTGCTGCCGCATGCGCCTGAAGCATGCCGTCCCGACACGGTGGGAGGCGGTCAGAGGGATCTGTATGATTTCTGCCGTGTGGTGGTGCCGCTCGAGGCGGCCGTGCCCAGGGGACGCCTCCATGCCGATACCCTCTCCTTTCATGGGCATCGCCCCGCTTTCTTTCATGCCGTTTTTTTCTTTTGTGTGCCTTCGCTCTGGAGACACGCCTGTGCCATGGCGCAGGCCTGCGGGGAAATGGCCAGCAGGCATCGCAGTGGGCATGGCCCTGGCCCTGCTTGCGGGATGCATGCATGTGCCGCCCCGCACGGTGGACGCCGATGAGGCGCAGGTGCCAGAGCGGTGGCATGCGCCGCTGACCGTCGAGCCTGCAGCCTCTGTGGCGGTGCCCAAAGAGGCCGCTTCGGCTGCATCCACGCCTGCCACGGGCGCACAGGCTCCGGGTCTCGATGCCCTCTACGACTGGTGGGGACGCTGGAACGATCCCGCCCTGCTGACGCTCATCGGTGCTGCCGAGGAGGCCAGCCCCACGCTGGCGACGGCGGCGGCCCGCATTGCCCAGGCCCGTGCGGCAGTCGTTGGGGCACAGGCAGCGCTCGCCCCTTCGGTAGATGCGCAGGCCAGCGTATCGCGCGGCACCTACAACCAGCTGCCCGATCCCTCGCTGCTGATGACCACGAAGCAGCTGGGAGGCCAGCTGCAGTGGGAGCTGGATCTGTTCGGCCGTCTCCGCCAGGCCCGCTCGGCCGCCGATGCGCGGCTGCAGGGCGCGCAGGCCCAGTGGCACGATGCACGGCTCACGCTGGCGGCCGACACGGCACGGCAGTATTTCGCCCTGCTGGCCTGCCAGGACCAGCGCGACATTGCACTGGCCGATGCACGCTCGCGCACCGACACCGAACGCCTCACCCGGCATCTGGCGGGCGCGGGATTCACCGCTGCGGCCAATCTGGCGCTGGCCGAGGCAGGCACTGCCCAGGCCGAGGCCCAGCGGCAGGAGGTGGCGACCCAGTGCGCAGCGGCACTCAAGAGCCTGTCGGCCCTCACGGCGCTCGATGCCTCCCGCCTGCAGGAGCGGCTGGGCAGCGCCCGCCTGGGCACGGCGCCGGTGCCGAATCTCACGCTCGTGGCGGTCGACCGGGTGCCGGCCGATGTGCTGGCCCACCGGCCGGATGTGTACGCCGCCGCGCAGGCGGTGGCGGCCGCCAGCGGCGATGTGGGGGCGGCCGAGGCGGCCCGCTACCCTTCGCTGGGGCTCAGTGGCAGCATTGCCCGCATGCAGGTGGGCCTGGGTGGCTACGGCCAGGCCTCGGGCTCGACCTGGAGCTTCGGCCCCCTGGCGCTTGATCTGCCCCTGTTCGATGGGGGAAGACGCCGCGCCCAGGCCGCTGCAGCCCGCACCCAGTATGAAGCCGCCGTGAGCCAGTACCGCGCCACGGTGCGCGATGCCGTGCGCGAGGTGGAAACGGCGCTCGATGCCCTGGCGGGTGCCCGCGCACGCAGCCAGCACATGGACCAGGCCGTGGCAGGCTTCCGGCGCCAGTTCGAGGCTGCGCAGGCCCGCTACCGCGCCGGCATGGGCAGCCTGCTCGATCTGGAACAGGCCCGCCACGACCTGCTCGCCGCGCAGACCGCCCAGACCCGCCTGCGGCAGGAGACCCGTGACGATGCGGTGGCGCTGTACCGGGCACTGGGGGGAGGCTGGGATGCCCGCATGCTGCCCGACACCCAGCCGGACCGCACGCTGGTGGCCGAGGGAGAGGCACGCCGCCTGCTGGCTGCCCAGCGCCGCGCGGCCACCGTTTCTGCTCCGGCACGCACGGCGGCTCTGCCTGGCTCCACGGCTGCCGCACCCAGGCTGGCGGCCAGCGCCACGGGGTCTTCCTCTGCCTCTCTTACACCTTCTGTCCCATGAATCTCAAAGCCTTTTCGATCATCGCCGCGTCCGTGGTAGCGGCCCTGGTGGGCGGCTACTGGATCACGCAGCGCAGCTCGGTGCCTGCCCCTCCGCCGGGCACGGCGGCCGGCCCGGCCCGACCCGCCCTCACGGTGCAGACCGTCACGCCCGTGCGCGGGCAGGTGCCGCTGACGCTCACGGCACAGGGCGGCATTGCGGCCTGGCAGGAGGCCATCGTCGGCGCCCAGAGCAACGGACTGCGGCTCACCCGGCTGCACGCCCAGGTGGGCGACTGGGTGCGCAAGGGCCAGCTGCTCGCCGAGTTTGCCGCCGATACGGTGCATGCCGACCTGCTGCAGGCCCGCGCGGCACTGCTCGAAGCGCAGGCCCAGGCGGCCGACGCGCGCTCCAACGCCGACCGCGCACGCAGCATTGCCGACACGGGAGCCCTGAGCACGCAGCAGATCCACCAGTTCGACACGGCGGCCAAGGCCACCTCGGCCCGTGTGGAGGCTGCCCGGGCCGCGCTCGATGCCCAGCAGCTCCGGCTGGGCTACACGCGCGTGCTGGCTCCGGATGCGGGGGTGATTGCCGCCCGCAGTGCCACAGTCGGCGCCGTGGTGCCGGCAGGCACCGAGCTGTTCCGCATGGTGCGACAGGGCCGCCTCGAATGGCGGGCCGAGGTGGTGGCCCGGGATCTGCCGCTTCTGCAGCCCGGGCAGAAGGCCCGCGTGCGCACGCCCGCTGGCACCATGCTCGACGGCACCGTGCGCCAGATCGCCCCCACGCTCGATGCGCAGCGCCGGGTCGCACTGGTGTATGTGGATCTGCCCGATGCCATGGCGCACGGCACGCGCGCGGGCATGTATGCCAGCGGCACCTTTGTGCTCGGCGAGGCAGCCGGCTGGCTGGTGCCGCAGAGCGCAGTGGTGTCGCGCGACGGGCTCAGCTACGTCTTTGCCGTCGGCCCCAACGGCCGGGTGCAGCAGCGCCGGGTCGAAACGGGTGCCCGCATGGGCGAACAGGTCCAGATTCTGCAGGGTGTGGACGGCTCCGCGCCGCTGGTGCGCACCGGCGGCGGATTCCTCAACGACGGGGACACGGTGAGCATCCAGTCGGCCCGATGACGATGCTGCTCCCGCCTCCTTCCGCCCTCCCGTTTCCGAAAGGCGCACGCCATGCTGGTGCTTGAAACCTCGATCGATATTCCAGTCCCCCGCGCCCAGGTGTGGGCCATCCTGACCGACCTTGCGGCCTATCCGGAGTGGAATCCCTTCATGCGCGCTATTCAGGGCCCCCTGCAGCCTGGCGCACGTCTGCAGGTGGATCTGCAGCCTCCGGGCGGCCGGAGCATGCGCTTTCGGCCCCGGGTGCTCGCGTGCCGCGAGGGGCATGAACTGCGCTGGCTGGGGCGCCTCGGCATACCCGGCCTGTTCGATGGCGAACATGCGCTCCTGCTGACCGACGCGACTCACGGCCACACGCGCTTCACCCAGCACGAACGCTTCACGGGCCTGCTGGTTGCGCCGCTGCGGCGCAGTCTGCTGGGGGCCACCCGCCAGGGGTTCGTCGCCATGGACGAGGCCCTGCGGCAGCGCGCCATGGCCCGGGCCAGTGCCGGAGGGCCGGCGTGAACTTTTCAGCCTTCTCCATCCGTAACCCGGTGCCGGCGATTCTGCTGTTCGCACTGCTCACGCTCGCCGGGCTGCTGGCCTTCCGCATGACGCTGGTGCAGGACTTCCCGGACATCCAGCTCCCGATCGTCACCGTGACCGTCACCCAGCCGGGCGCCGCACCCGCCCAGCTCGAAACCGAGGTCGCGCGCAAGATCGAGGACTCGGTCGCCACCGTCACCGGCATCAAGAACATGTACACCACGGTGCTCGACGGGGTGACGACGATCACCGTCGAATTCCAGCTCGAAAAGAACATCACCGATGCCGTCACCGAGGTGCGCGACGCCGTCTCGCAGGTGCGCTCCGACCTGCCCGCCGACATCCGCGAGCCCATCATCAGCAAGCTGCCCACCTCCGGCCGCGTGGTGGAGGTGTACGCGCTGCGGCTCGAACCCGGCTCCGGCTGGGACGCGCAGCAGCTCTCGTGGTACGTGGACCATACCGTCGCCAAGCGCCTGCTGAGCATTGCCGGCGTGGGCGCGGTTAAGCGCGTGGGGGGCGTGACACGCGAGGTGCAGGTGGTGCTCGATCCCGACCGCATGCAGGCCCTGGGCGTGACGGCGGCCGAAGTCTCGCGCCAGCTCGCGCTGGTGCAGCAGGACGCTCCCGGCGGCCGTGGCGATGTGGGCGGCGCCGAGCAGACCGTGCGCACCGTGGCCTCGGCCCAGACGGCCGACCAGCTCGCCGGCATGGCCATTCCGCTCGCCAGCGGCGCCACGGCCCGGCTCGGCGACGTGGCCGATGTGCGCGACACCGTGGCCGAGCCGCGCGCCGTGGCGCTGGTCAACGGCCAGCCCGTGGTGGCGGTCGAGATCTTCCGGGCCAAGGGAGCGAGCGAGCTGGAGGTGGCCCAGGCCGTGGCGCGTGCCATGGACGAGCTGCAGGCCGGCCATCCGCAGGCGGTCATTGCCCGCATCGTGGACAACGCAGCCCCGGTGCAGGAGAACTTCGACGGCAGCATGCACCTGCTCTACGAGGGCGCGCTGCTGGCGGTGCTGGTGGTGTTCCTATTCCTGCGCGACTGGCGGGCCACGCTGGTGGCCGCCACCGCGCTGCCGCTGTCGATCATTCCGACCTACCTCGGGCTCTACCACTTCGGCTACAGCCTCAACGGCGTCACGCTGCTCGCCCTGGCGCTGGTGGTCGGCATTCTGGTGGACGATGCCATCGTCGAGATCGAGAACATCTCGCGCCACCTCGCCATGGGCAAGACGCCCTATCAGGCCGCGATGGAGGCCGCCGACGAGATCGGTATGGCCGTGATCGCCACCACCTTCGCCCTGGTGGCCGTGTTCCTGCCCACGGCCTTCATGAGCGGCATCTCGGGTCTGTTCTTCAAGCAGTTCGGGTGGACGGCCGTGCTCGCCATTCTGGCGTCGCTGGTGGTGGCCCGGCTGCTCACCCCCATGATGGCCGCCTACCTGCTCCGCCCCCAGGCCGGCGCCGGGGGCCATGCCACGCACACCAACGCCCTTTCCCCTTCCGGCAACGCACCAGCGGACGACGGCCCCCTCATGCGCCGCTACATGGCCACCATGCGCTGGTGTCTGGATCACCGGCGCTTCACGGTGCTGGCAGCGGTGGGCTTCTTCGCCGCCTCGCTGACCCTGGTGCCGCTGCTGCCCACGGGCTTCGTGCCCCAGGCCGACCGGGGCCAGACGCAGGTCACCATCGAGCTGCCCCCTGGCGCCACCCTCGCGCAGACCCGGGCCCTGGCCGAAACCGCCCGCCAGCGCATCGCGCAGGACCCGGACGTGGTGAGCGTGTACGCCTCGGTGGGCGGGGGATCGAGCGGCGACGGCTTCCACCCCGGGGCCGCCGCCGAAGTGCGGCGTGCCGTGCTCACGCTGGTGCTGCTGCACCGGCGCGACCGGGCCGACACCATTGCCGACATCGACGCGCGCATGCGCACCCTCGTGCAGACCCTGCCCGGTGCCCGCTTCCAGATCGGCAGCGGCGACATGGGCAGCAAGATGGAGCTCACGCTGCTCGGCGACGAGCCGGCCACCCTCACCGCGACGGCCCGCGAGGTCGAACGCCAGCTGCGCACCCTGCCCGGCATCGGCGGCGTGACAAGCGACGCGGCCCTGGTGCAGCCCGAACTCATCGTCCGCCCGGACAGTGCCCGCGCGGCCGAACTGGGCGTGACCACCGCCGCCATTGCCCAGACCGTGCGCGTGGCCACGGCAGGCGACTACGAACAGCAGCTCCCCAAGATGAACCTGCCCGACCGGCAGGTGCCCATCCGCGTCAAGCTGCCCGACAGCTTCCGCGCCCACGTGGGCGACCTCGAACGCCTGCTGGTGCCGGGTCGCACCGGGCTGGTCCCGCTCGCCGATGTGGCGAGCATCCGGCTCGAGAGCGGCCCCTCGGTCATCAACCGCATCAACCGCAGCCGCAGCGTGCGCTTTCAGATCGAGCTGGGCTCGCGCACCCTGGGCCAGGCCAATGCCGCCGCCCGTGCGCTGCCCGCCATGCAGCACCTGCCGCCCGGCATCCGCATCGCCGAGCTGGGCGATGCCGAGGAAATGCAGACCCTGTTCGCCAGCTTCGGCACCGCCATGGCCATCGGGGTGCTGTGCATCTACGGCGTGCTGGTGCTGCTGTTCCGCGACTTCATGCAGCCGGTGACCATCCTCGGCGCGCTGCCCATGGCCATCGGGGGCGCCTTCGTGGCCCTGCTGCTCACACACCGCGCGCTGTCCATGCCCTCGATGATCGGGCTCATCATGCTCATGGGCATCGTCACCAAGAACTCCATCCTGCTCGTGGACTACGCCATCATGGCGCGACGCGCAGGCATGGACCGCCGCGCCGCCCTCGTCGATGCCTGCCACAAGCGCAGCCGCCCCATTCTCATGACCACCATCGCCATGGGCGCCGGCATGCTGCCGCTCGCGCTCGGCCTGAGCAAGGGCGACCCGAGCTTCAACTCGCCCATGGCCATCACCGTCATCGGCGGCCTGCTCACCAGCACCCTGCTGAGCCTGCTGGTGGTGCCTGCCCTCTTCACCTACGTCGATGACCTCAAGCTCGCGCTGATGCGGCGCATGCGGCACACACCGCCGCCCACCCGCACGCCACCGGCCTCCTCATCCCCTGATCCAGCCCCCGAGGAAGCCGTCTGACATGACTGCCCTGCTCCTCAAGACCCTGCTGTCTGCCGTGCTCATCGTGGCCATCTCGGAGCTGTCGCGCCGCAGCAGCTTCTGGGGTGCGCTGCTCGCCTCGCTCCCCCTCACCTCGCTGCTGGCGCTGGTCTGGATGCACCTGGACGGCGCCGGCAGCGAGCGCATCGCCACCACCACGCTCGACATCTTCTGGCTCGTGCTGCCTTCGCTGGTCTTCTTTTTGCTGCTGCCCGCGCTCCTGCGCGCAGGGGCGGCCTTCTGGCCCAGCCTGCTGCTGAGCTGCGCAGCCACGGCCGGCGCCTACGGCCTCATGGGACTGTTCCTGCACCGCGCGGGGAGTTGACGCGAGCGCACAGAATCTGGCCGCCCGAGGCGACCGGACCGGCACAGAGACGGGAGGCCAGCCCCGCCCGCCCGGTGTCAGTGCGTGGCCGGCACAGCACTCGGGGCACGCGGCGCCCCGGCAGGCACACGCGTGAGCCGCATGCCAACCAGAATCGCCACCACCGTGCCCACCTGCACCAGCACCTGCATGCCAGAGGGCATGGCCTCGTAGCCCACGAGCGTGTGCAGCACCCGGCCAGCCAGCGCGTCATCCCCGAGCAGCCAGGAACTGTCCCACAGCGGTGTGGCCAGACTCGGCAGCCAGTCCGCCTGCACCAGAAAGCGCGCCGCCTGCCCGGCCATGGCCGCTGCCAGCAGCACGATGAAACCGCCTGTCGCCGCAAAGAAAACCCGCGTCGGAATCCGCACGAATCCCGCATACAGCCCCACTCCGGCCAGCGCCCCGGCCAGCAGGCCCAGCGCCCCACCGCCTGCCACCTGCATGGGAGTCTCGCCCCCGCCTGCCAGCAGGCCGTAGAGGAACAGCACCGTCTCGGCCCCTTCGCGCAGCACGGCCAGC
Organism: Brachymonas moutaii (nom. illeg.); assembly: GCF_049977365.1. Taxonomy (NCBI): domain Bacteria; kingdom Pseudomonadati; phylum Pseudomonadota; class Betaproteobacteria; order Burkholderiales; family Comamonadaceae; genus Allobrachymonas; species Brachymonas moutaii (nom. illeg.). The sequence goes on from NZ_JBNGEN010000006.1 coordinate 8,428, forward strand.
GCCACCACCACCGCCACGGCCGACATCTCGCGTGCACCGGCCTGCACCTCGGCCCCCAGCGCATGCACCTCCTGCGCCATGCGGCGGCCGTGGCGCGCCATCCAGATGACATGCCAGGCCAGCATGGCCGCCGCCAGCAGCAGCACACCCGCATTGAGCAGCTCCTGCCCCACGCCGTCGGCCAGATCGGCAATGGTGCGCATCAGCGAGGCCACGAGCACCGCGCCCAGCACCCCCGCGCCCACCCCGCCCGCAAGCCAGCGTCCCCGGCCCGGCAGCGCACGGGTGGCTGCAGCCACAATGCCCAGAATCAGGGCAGCTTCCAGCGTTTCACGAAACACGATGATGGCAGCTCCGATCATGGCATTCACTCCGCAATGACCACGCCGCGCGCGGTCTTTTCATGAAACTCGCCAAAGAACGGGTAGCGTCCCGGCTTGAGCGGACCGATCGGAATCTGCACCGTGGCCCCAGGCGCCACGATCTTCTCGCGGTGCAGCGTGTAGCTCTCGAACTCCTCGGGCGTGGGGTCCTGGTTGTGCACCATCAGCCGCACCTTCTGCCCCGCCGGCACCTTCACCTCGACGGGCATGAAGCGATGGTTGCGAATGGTCAGCGCCACCTCCGGGTCGGCCGCGAGCGCACCGGTGGCAACGAGGCACAGCCCCAGCGAAATGAACAGGCGTGTCATGCGTCTCTCCTTGGTCAAAGATGCGCATGATAACGATTCTCATTTGTAATGCAACCCCAAGGGGCTTTTCCCACACACCGCTCCATCGGCCGCACAGGTGCGGCCAGCAGCAAATGGAATGCGGAATGCATGGCCGGGAAGAAACCGGCCATGCGGCCTGCCAACCTGTCCAGCGTTCGGCGTTCGGCGTTCGGTTCGGTCAGGCTCGTCTCCCTGCCCGCCTCAGCAGGCCGTGCAGGCCTCGTCTGCCGGCACCGGCGTGCTGCGGCCCTGCCGCGCGCCGCGTGCATCCGCTTCCAGAGCGGCACGGTACTGGGCCAGTTCCGCCACCGACAGCTGGCACAGCCCATGCTGCGCGGCATAGTCCCGCACCTGGGCGCCGCGCATCATGGTGCCGTCCGGATTCATGAGCTCGCACAGCACCGCCATGGGCGCACAGCCCGACAGCCGGGCCAGATCGACGGACGCCTCGGTATGCCCCCGGCGTTCCAGCACCCCGCCCGGACGCGCCACGAGCGGAAACACATGCCCCGGGCTCACCAGCCGTCCGGCATCGCGCGTCTGCACCCCGGCCAGCGCGGCCCGGATGGTCGTGAGACGGTCCGTGGCGCTCACGCCGGTCGTCACGCCCGTGGTCGCCTCCACCGACACCGTGAACGCCGTGCCCTGGCGGCTGCGGTTGCGCGCCACCATGGGCGCCAGCCCCAGCACATCGGCATCGGCCTGGGGCATGCACACACAGACAATGCCGCTGCCGTCGCGGATCATCTGCGCCATCTGCGGCACGGTCATGTGCTCAGCCACGGCGATGAGATCGACTTCGTCCTCGCGCTCGGGATCGTCGTGCACCAGCACCATCGCCTGCTGCCGCAGGGCCTGCAGCCCGGCCTGCACGCGCTCGCGCACCCGCGCCGGCAGGGCCGCCACAGCAGCACCAGCACCGAGTGCAGACAGGGAGGAAAGGGAAGAATCAAGGGAAGTGGACATGTGAAAGCTCCTTCATGGGAAATCCAGGAAAAACGCTTTCAAGGCGTGAAGCCTCCACCCGTGCCCGGGCAGCGCAGACATGCAGACGATGCACGCCCACCATGCGCAGCCCTGCCGCCCTGGCCGGACAACCCGAACCGGGGCAGATGCAGGGGCCGCACAGACACGGCGGACACGGTGCGCCAGCCAGACAACTGGCGACCGCGGTCCAGGGGTGGAGCTGGTCTTCTTTCATCCGGACTGTCACCGTCGGCCGGGGCTTTGCACCCCGTCTGCTGACCTCCGGGCCACCACATGTTTCCATGCGCGGCACACCGGAGCGCTCGCGGGCTCGCGCCGGGTGACACCCACCCTGCGCCTACCGCCGGTAGGGAATTGCACCCTGCCCTGAAGACGTGCCGGCAACCGGCCACCCGGCCGATCCCCGACGCAGACCAGTGTACTCGGCAGCCCATCCCCCTGCCAGCGGCAGTGGTTCCGGCATGCGGGAAGGAATCGCCCCGTTACCGTGCAGGTCCGCCGACAGGCACCGCCTGCAACACGGGTGCGCCACCCAGTGCCTGGTAGGTGGTGACCAGGTTGTCGGCGCGGTTGAGCTGCACGTCGAGGAGGGCCATTTCGGCAGTGCGGCGGGTTTCCTGCGCGTCGAGCCAGGTCTTCATGGCCACGGCCCCTGCGCGGTAGCGGATGCGGGTGAGCTCCTCGGCGCGACGGGCCTGCGCCAGCGATTCGGTCAGCCGCGCCTCCTGCGTCTGGAGCTGGGTGCGGTTGGAGAGCGCGTTCTCCACGTCCGCCAGCGCGCTGTAGAGCGTCTTGCGGAAGGAGATGATGGCCTGCTCGTAGCTGCTCTGCGCAATGGCGGTGTTGCGCTGCATCTCGCCGAACTTCAGGAAGGGCAGCACCAGCCCTGCCCCCAGCGTGGCCACCGGATTGCCGAGCACGTTGGCCAAGCTGGCACTGCCGCTGCCGAGCGTGCCGGTGAGCGTGAGCGTGGGGTAGTAGCTCGTGCGGGTGGCGTCCACATTGGCGAGCGATTCGCGCAGGCGCATCTCGGCGGCCTGCAGGTCGGGGCGCCGCCCCAGCACGTCTGCCGGCACTCCGGCCGGTATGGCCGGCAGCGCTGCCAGTGCGGGCAGACGTGGATGCTGCGCCGCCTCGGGCAGCGATTCGGGCGGTGCGTCGAACAGAATCGACAGCGCATGACGCTGCTCCACGCGCTGCTGCACATAGGTGGTGAGCGCCGCTTCCTGACTCGCCAGGGTCTGGCGGCTCTGGGCCAGATCGAGCCCCGAGATGGATCCGGCCCTGTACTGCACCTCGGCAATCTGCAGGGTCTTGCGGGCGGTGTCGATGCTGGCGCGCTGGCGCTCGATCTTCTGGTCCAGGGTGGCGATCTGCCAGTAGGTCTTGGCCACGGTAGCCACCAGCGCCTGCGCGGCGGCCTCGCGGTCCTGCTCGGTGGCAGCGGCTTCCCAGTCGGCCATGCGCTTGCTGGCGGCCAGCCGACCCCACAGATCCACCTCCCAGCTCACGCCCAAGCTGGCCGATGAGCTGCGGCTGCTGTTGGCTGTATCGCTGTCGAGGGCACGGCTGCTGGACACCGACACGTTGGCCGACGGCGTGGGCAGCATGTTGCCCACGGCATTGCCCACGGCCAGGCGCGCGCTGCGCACCTTCCAGGCCGCCACGGCCAGGTCGGGATTGCGGGCGAGCGCATCGTCGATGAGCGCCGTGAGCTGGCTGTCGCCCAGGCTGGTCCACCAGCGGCTGCCGTACACGCCCTCGCGGGTATGGCCGGCCGCCTGCTTCCACTGGTCGGGGAGCTGCACTGCAGGGGTGTGATAGGGCGTGCCGGCACAGCCGGCAAGCACGGCGCCCGCCACCAGTGCCGCCACCAGGCGGACAGATGGCACGGCGCGAACGGAACGAAATGCAGAATTTTTCATGGTGGCAGACACAGGCATCATTGGCGCGAAAGCGCCTCCACAGGATCGAGTTGGGCAGCACGGCGCGCCGGCAGAAAGCCGAACAGCACCCCGATGAGCGTGGAGCAGCTGAACGCGGCCACGATGGACGACACCGAGAACACCATGCTGAAGCTGCCTCCGCCGAGCGTATCGAACGCCCAGCCGATCATCAGTGCCAGCGCAATGCCGCCGAGCCCGCCCACCAGACACACCAGCACGGCCTCGATCAGGAACTGCCGCAGAATGTCGCTCTGCCGCGCTCCCACTGCCATGCGCACGCCGATTTCCTGCGTGCGCTCGATCACCGACACCAGCATGATGTTCATCACGCCGATGCCCCCCACCACCAGCGAGATCACGGCAATGGCCGAGATCAGCAGCTTCATGGTCTGGGTGGTCTTCTCGACCGTCTGGCGGATGCTGTCGGAGTTCTGGGTGAAGAAGTCCTTGGAGCCGTGACGCTGGGTCAGCAGGCTGATGATGCCCTCCTCGGCCGCGCTGCTGTCGGAGCCGTCGGCCACGCGCACGGTGACCGAGCGCAGATAGTCCGTGCCCATGAGGCGGTTCATCACGGTCGAATACGGCAGCCAGATGTTGAGCGCATCGGAGTTGCCGAAGGGGCTGTCCTTGGGCGCCGTCACCCCCACCACCCGCGCGGGCATGCTGCCGATGAGCAGCACCTTGCCGAGGGGATTCTCGTCATCGCCAAAGAAGGCATTGCGCGTGTTGGGGTCGATCACCGCATCCTGCAGCTCGCGCCGCACGCTCTCGTCGGTGAACGAAGCGCCATCGGCAATCTCGTAGCCGCGCACGCGGAAGTAGCTCTCGCCCACGCCATTGATGGTGGCCGTCTTGCTCACGTTGCCCCGCAGCACCGTCTTGCTCGTGCTCACGTTGGGCGAAACGCTGTCCACATACCCCAGCTTGGAGAGCGCGGTCGCATCGCCCGGCTTGAGCGTGCGGATGCGCCCGGCCGTGCGGTCGCCAAAGCCGGTGCCCGGCATGATGTCGATGGTGTTGGTGCCCATGCTGGCAATGTCGGCCAGAATCTTCTGCTGCGAGCCGTTGCCCAGCGCCACCACCGACACCACCGAGGCAATGCCGATGATGATGCCCAGCATCGTCAGCAGCGTGCGCAGCTTGTGGCCCACCATGGAGCGCACGGCCATGTGCAGTGCCTCGCCGAACTGCGCCAGGCTCGCGTGCCAGCCCGGCTTGGGCGGCGGCACCGGCTCGTGCGGCTTCTGCACGATGCCGGGCTGGTCCTTGTTGAGGTAGTCGCGCACGATCCGGCCATCGGTGATCTCCAGCACGCGCTCGGCCTCGGCCGCCACCTTGGCATCGTGCGTCACGAGAATGATGGTGTGGCCATCGGCATGCAGCTCCTTGAGAATCTGCATCACCTCATGCCCGCTGGCCTGGTCGAGCGCCCCGGTCGGCTCGTCGGCCAGGATCACGTCGCCCCCGTTCATCAGCGCCCGGGCAATCGACACCCGCTGCTGCTGCCCGCCCGAAAGCTGCCCCGGCTTGTGGTCGAAGCGCTGCCCCAGCCCCAGCCGCGTCAACAGCTCCTCGGCACGCCGTGCCCGCGTGCCGGCATCGACCCCGGCATAGATGGACGGAATCTCCACATTGCCCACCGCCGTCAGGTCGCCCATGAGGTGATAGCGCTGGAAGATGAACCCGAAATGCTCCCGCCGCAGCCGCGCCAGCTCGTCGGGCTGCATCTCGCGCGTCTCCTTGCCCGCCACGCGATAGCTGCCGCGCGAGGGCCGGTCCAGACAGCCGAGAATGTTCATCAGCGTCGACTTGCCCGAGCCCGACGGCCCGATGATCGCCACCATCTCCCCGGCCCGGATGGTCAGGTTGATGTCCTTGAGCACGGCCACCATCTCGTCGCCCGCCGGAAACTCGCGCACCAGGTTGTGCACCTCCAGCAGCGGATGACGGCTGTCGTCCTGGCTGAAATCGGCATCGACCCCCACCGGCCCGGAAGATACAGACGCAGAAGCCGCTGCGGGAGCCGACTGCCCCGCCGCTTCTGCAGTGGTGGAGGACGCGGAAACGGAAACAGGAGCGGCAACGGCTGCGCCTTGCACCGCCCCGGCGGCCTCAGCCGACGGCAAGGCAGGCACAGAGGGAGATGCGGGCTCCGAGACCAGCGCAGAGGCTGGTGCAGTGGGCGTCACCGGCACCGCGCCAGCTCCGGTCGCCGCCCCTGCCACCGTCTCAGGAGACAGATCGTCGTGGTTCTTCATGCGATCCTCCCCGTCAGGGAGTCGCCCGGCAGCGCAGCCCATGCCACGCCCCCGGCCAGCAAAATGTGCGGACAGCGGCTCATCGTCAGAACATCCTCGGGCCACGCGTGGAACTCGTGCCGGTGTTGGCGCTGGCATCGCCCACCACCACCTGCTCGCCCTCGGACAGGCCGGACTTCACCTCCGCCTGCACGCGGTTGTTGAGCCCGATCTGCACCGCACGCGGCGTCACCTTCTGCTCGCCCTTCTTGCCCGTCACCACACGCACCGTGTAGCTGCCGTCCTTGTTGCGCTTGCGGCTCAGCGCCCCGGAAGGAACCGTGAGCACGTTCTTCGCCTGCTGCAGCACCACCGTCACCTGCGCCGTCATGTTGATGCGCAGCCGGTGATCCGCATTCGGCACCTTGAAAATCCCGTTGTAATACACCGCCGTGCTGCTCGAACTGTCGGTGTTCGTACCCTCGTAGGAACTCATGTTGATCGGGCCCGGCTCGATGCTCGCGAGCGACGTGTCGTACTTGCGGTCCGGATCCCCCAGAATCGTGAAGTACGCCGGCATGCCCGTCTTGATGCGCGGCACATCCGCTTCCGAAATCTGCGCCTCGATGCGCATCGTGTCCAGATTGGCCAGCTTGATGATCGTCGGCGCAGACTGGCTCGCACTCACCGTCTGCCCTTCCTTGGTCACAATCGCCACCACCGTCCCGTCCGACGGCGCCGTGATGCGCGTATAGCCCACGTTGGCCTGCGCCGTCTCCACCTGCACGCTGTACTGCTTGATCAGCGCATCCGTCGCCTTCACATCGGCCACCGCCGCATCCAGCGCCTGCCTGGCGCTTTGCATGTCGGCCTGACTGCCCGCGTCATGTTCGTACAGATACTTCTGCCGCGTGTAGGTCTGCTGCGCCAGCACCAGCGTGCTCTGCTTGGACGCCTTCTGTGCCTTGTAGTTCGCCACTGCCTCCTGTGCCGCAATCAGGCTGTTGTGCTGCGTGGTCGAGTCGATCTGCGCAATCAGCTGCCCCTGCTTCACGTTGTCGCCCACCTTGACGTAGAGCTTCTTGAGCTGCCCCGACACCTGCGAGCCGACATCCGTGAGCTGCGCTGCCTGAATCGCCCCCGTGGCCAGCACCGAATCCTCGATGTCCCCCCGCGTCACCGTGGCCGTAATGAGATTCGGCCCCGGCTTGGGTGCGAACCACTGCCGATAGACCAGCCAGACCACGGCCGCGATCAGCACCACGGCAATGACCGTCCACCAGGGATGCGTCTTGATTTTTTTCCACATGATCGGGAGACAGAAAGAGATGAAAGAAGAAGAAAAAGAGGAAGGAGAAGAAGAACCCCCCTTCATCCCGCGCCCCAGCCACCACGCAGGCCCCAGAGTCACCCCCAGAAGCCCACCAGCCAGCCGCCAGGCTGCACAGGAACATTGTGACCGATCCCGCAGGAGGCAAAAGGTTCCTCTGCCTCATCAAAAAATACAGAGGTTGATTCAGTTTTTGCGCTGTGATTGCCCATTGTCAGCCCACAGGCACCCGTGTTCACCTCGCACGGGCAAGTGGGTCGCAAACACCCTTCTGAGGGCGGGAAGGTCACGCCTGCGCCTCATCCCTGCGCCCACAAAGATCGGGGGCTGATGCCCAAATATGGAGCACATCGGCACAGCTGCAAAAGCAGGCGTTTTATGACCACAAGCCTCAGGAACCCATAGGGATGCTGGCCGCGTTCCAGCGCAAGCGTTTGGGCATCACTCGCAACATGGAGACACACCCACTACGGCCCAGCCCACCACTTGACCGAGCGGGAGTGTAGGCCTACTACCAGCGGCCAAGCAGAACTACAGGAAAGCAGAGGGACCATACCCAAAAATACAACCTTAGTAGTCAAATAATTTGCATGAATTTACCTTTTGTTGGTAGCATGTTCCATGCATGGACATCTTCGACGTCTACGTTTCGACATGAATGCAGATCATGCAATAAAAATCGTGACAAACTCCCACATACATTTCTTTCATACAACCATGAATAAAATATCTGGCAGATATTCTCATGAACACCACTGACCACAAAAAAAACAGATCAATAGCAAAGAAATTTGCTTTTTTGTTTTTTCTTCTCCTGATGTTGATCATGCCTTTTTTCACATTAATGATTCAGTACAAAAACAGGGATGGAGAATTTTGGAACAAATACATTGTGGCAGATTATTTTTTTTGGGCAGCTCCAATATTACTGCTTGAATTCCTGGCAATATGGAAAAAATTCCGCACACATGCTCTTATTGGAATTCTTTTTTTAAACAACTTACTTCAAATAAGCGTCATTGCATTTTTTAATTCACATCCATCCGATGATGATGCCCTGGCCATGGGACTCATTTACCCCATGGCCTCCATATTTATTTCATCAATATTCATGTTCATTTGGCTATTTTTCTCAAGAGAAGAAAAAAGCAATGCCGATGGAAATAATGTCACCTGAAAATCATTTATTCATGATTTCATCAAATATTCACTAAAATAAAATGCGATGGCATATACGGTAACAATTTACGTGGCGGCGCCCGGCACTCCTCTGAAAGAAGGTGGCACTTCTATGCCTGGGCATATGTATTACGTGACGAGCAACGGAGAGAAAAAAGAGTCCTATGGGTTTGCCCCCATCCATCATGGTTCTGTTCATGGCTCTGGAAAGAGGTATGACAATGACTTGGAAAATTATCGCAATCCACATTACTCCCGCACCATCGAAATCACAAAAAATCAATACGAAAAATTAAATGACTTCGGGAAAAATCCAGAAAAATATGGATTTGATACAACCTACGGTCCTGCAAATAATTGCGTAGACTATGTATGGAAAGGACTTAATTTATCTGGAATGCATGCACACGTAGGCACACCAACTCATGGAAAATACATTGATGGTTCAGGGGCATTACGTCCAAACTACAACATCCATGCCATTCGCAGCATCGATTCTCCTCTAAAAAGCAGCCCACTCAATGCCGAGCATTTCAACAAAGAACCAAAGATTGAAATCTATGAAGATCCCCTGCGCTGGTTATTAAGCGAAGAAGAAAAAAATACACCGAAAACAACTGCTGTTCATGAAACCGAACTTCTAGCGAGACACAGCAATTCTGCGATAGTCACTTTCCACGACCGGGTGCAGAACGAATCCACGCTAGCCAGCTATTCCGAAACGGACCGTTCCCGCATAGCCGCAGCCGCTTGCCTGGAATGCCAGAAGACCGGCAAGAACATCGCAAGCATGACCGAAGTGGAGTGCTACGAATACAAGGGCAAGGCCATATTCCTTGCGGACGATCCGGTGAAGGCCGCCCACAACCCCTACATCAGCAGCGCAGCGGTAGATGTAGCCAAGGCTGTAGATACTCCGGTACAGGACAGTCTGAACCAGATGCAAAGCGTGCACATCGCACAAGTCCAGGCCCAGGAACAAGCCCAAACCCGCGCAGCCGGCGGCCCCGTTATTTCCTGAACTCTTCAAGAAATGCCATGAAAACTTCCGTCCATGCGACGGTGCTTGCTACTGCATGGCTACTTTCCAGGTCCAGGAATCGCCATTTACGTTCCATGCATCCTTGCACGTTCGGTCACCCTCTCGCAGTTGCGTTTGACTTTGCTCACTGTGACAGGCTCACAGCGGGACCGCTTCCACAGGTGTGCCCCATGATGAGCCACAAAAAACCCGCACAGCAACCAGGTCGCCATGCGGGTGTGAATCATGCAATGGGGGCTGTGCCCCTTGTGGTGTAGTTAGGCATGCATGGTGCCTGTCTCCTCGAAACGCTGGTGCCACGAGAGGGCCTCGGGCAGGAGGTGGGGGGTGTGCTTGCCGTGGGAATCACGGAGCGCACGTTCGTAGTAGTCGCTGATCTGGTCGCGGTAGCTGGGGTGGGCGCACTTGTCGATGATGAGGCGGGCGCGCGCCTTGGGGGCGAGGCCGCGCAGGTCGGCAAGGCCCTGTTCGGTGACGAGCACCTGCACGTCGTGCTCGGTGTGGTCCACGTGGCTGACCATGGGGACGATGCAGGAGATGGTGCCACCCTTGGCGGTGGAGGGAGTCATGAACGCGGAGATGTAGGCGTTGCGGGCAAAGTCGCCGGAGCCGCCGATGCCGTTCATGATGCGGGTGCCCATGACGTGGGTGGAGTTGACGTTGCCGTAGATGTCGGCCTCGATCATGCCGTTCATGGCGAGCACGCCGAGGCGACGGATGATTTCGGGGTGGTTGCTGATTTCCTGCGGGCGCAGCATGATCTTGCTGCGCAGTTCTTCGAGGTGTTCCTTGAAGTACTGGAACTTGGGCCCGCTCAGGCTCACGGCGGTGGCCGAGGCAAAGGCGAGCTTGCCGCTGACGATCATGTCGAGCATGCCGTCCTGCAGCACCTCGGTGTAGGAGGTCATGTTGTTGAAGGGGCCCTTGTTGAGCCCGGCGAGCACGGCGTTGGCGATGTTGCCCACGCCGGACTGCAGCGGCAGCAGGCTGGGGGGCAGGCGGCCGACCTTGACTTCGTGCTGGAAGAAGTCGAGCAGGTGCTCGGCGATGCGCTCGGAGTCGGCATCGGGCTCGGAGAAGGCGGTGTTGCGGTCGCTGGCATCGGTTTCGACCACGGCCACGACCTTGGCAGGATCGACGCGCAGATAGGCATCGCCGATGCGGTCGCTGGCGCGCGTCATCATGATGGGCTGGCGGTTGGGCGGAACCTGCGTGCCGTAGTAGATGTCGTGCATGCCCTGGAGCGCGAGGCTCTGGTGGCTGTTGACTTCGAGGATGACCTTGTCGGCCTGGTCGAGCCAGGTTTTGTTGTTGCCGATGGAGGTGGAGGGCACGAGGGAGCCGTCTTCCAGCACGGCGGCCACTTCGACCACGGCGACGTTGAGCTTGCCGTAGAAGCCGAACCACACATACTGCGCAACGTGCGACAGGTGGATGTCGGCGTACTGCATGGTGCCTTCGTTGATCTTGTGGCGGCAGATGGGGTCGGACTGGTAGGGCAGCCGCATCTCGATGCCGTTGACCTTGGCGAGGGCGCCGTCGAGTTCGGGGGCAGTGGAGGCCCCGGTCCAGACGCTGATGCGGAAGGGTTCGCCGCGTGCGTGGGCGCCTTCGATGCGGCGGGCGAGTTCCAGCGGAACAAGCTTGGGCGCACCGGAGCCGGTGAAGCCGCTCATGCCGACGTTGTCTCCGGGCATGATGTGGGCGGCTGCCGCTTCGGCGGACATGATTTTTTGACGGAACGCAGGGTGCAGGACGCGCGAGGAAGCTGTCATGGCATGGAACTCGGTTGCGAGAGAGAGCCGGCGACCAAAATCAGGAAGGATTGCAAGGCTGGCCAGCCGGTGCGGTGCTTGAATCTCCTAGGGGTTTCCCTCTTCGTGGAAACCCTCAAAGCCAGAAAATTCTAGGCAGGCAATCCTACCCTCTGCTTACAGATTGAACGCAACTGGACGCAAATTCCATGCGGAATTACCCCTCATCTGGCGGCATTTTTATGCTGCAATGCAGCATCTGCGCTTATCTTGCACTGCAGCACGCAAGAAAAAACCGCCGGCAAGCGGCGGTTGAGAGGGGTGGGGCGGAGGAGGTGAACCGGGCCGCCCCGGGAGAAGCGCAGGGCTTGCTCAGGCAGCGGCCACCGTGTCGCCATCGACGGCGGAGAGCCAGTACTGCGCGTTGAAGGGGCTGCTCATGCGCAGCGCCATGGGGGTGACGTCCACGATCTTGTCGGTGGGCATCTTTTCCTCGGATTCTGCTGCCTCGACTTCGGCAGCTTCTTCATGTTCGGCGTGGGCCAGGTGCGCCCGTTCTGCTTGGCCAGCGTGTGCAGAACGGGCTACTGAAAAGAATAGAAGCACCTGAAGGGGACCTTGCGGTCCGACCAGTAGTCGGCGGCATCACGGAAGATGTCGAGCAGCTGCTCGCGGCTTTCCTTGTCGAACTTGGCGTTGGTGGGGATCTGTTCGAGCACCACGATGAAGCCGGGCTGGGGGCCAGACTTGTGCAGGGGGTCGGTGATGCAATCGTAGAGGGCGTCGAAGTTCTTGCCGTAGTGGGCAGGCAGGTTGAACTGTTCGCCGAGCAGGTCGAGCACGTCCTGCTTGGTGTGGGCCTCTCCGAGGTTGGCGTACAGGAAGTGCTGACCCAGGCGGGCTGCGGTGGCCTGCAGGTCGGGCACCCGGAATGCCCGGATGGACTGGACGATGTTGCTGCGCACATTGCCCAGGAGGTTGTCGTGCATGGTTGCTTCTGGATTCACGGTGATTTCGGGCGACCGGGTAAGAGGCCGCCCCCTTGGTTACGTTATGGCTCTATCTTCTGGAAACTCGCGTAGTGGTCGGCGCTGTAGTAGCACGCGTCCGGCTGCTGTCTGGGGCCACCGCACACGATGCGGCGCGGGCCCCGGTTGCGGGCATCGGGTTCGGCCACGGTGTATTCGCGGTAATAGCCACGCGGGTGGGCGGGCAGAATGCGTTCGCGGTTGGCAAAGATGACGCCGTCCTTGTCGAAGGCGTAGGGGCCTCCGCCAAGGATGGCGGCATAGACCTGCTGGCCGCGCGGCGGCAGCTGGGCCAGGGCGATGGTGGAGCCACCGGAGGGCAGCAGCGCACGCGCTGCGGGTGCAGCCCAGCGGCCGCGCGATGCAGCAGCGGCAGGCGCGGTGGCGTGCGCCACAGAAGAGGGAACGGGAGAGGAGGGCGCCTGCTGCTCGCGTGGAGAGCAGCCCGCCCACAGCACGGACAGGGCCGCGAGGAACGGGAGCACGAGGGCAAGGGAGGCCCGGAAGCGTCCCTGCTGCGTTCTGCTGCTGCCCGGAGCCTGGCGCGGCGCGCGGCAGCCTGTGGGCAGTTCGGCAGTCTTCGGGGCGGTGGGAGCCATGGGCAGGGAGTAACGCAAAACCTGTGCAGATGACCATGGCGGCATCTGCGGATTGTTCTTTTGGAAGGCCCGCATCCGGCCCGTGAAAAGGCGGGGCGGGGCAGGTGTTTCGGGGCGCAAGTTTGCCCCAAACGTCTCGAAAGATCAATACTTTCGCTGCATTGTGGGGGCCTGTGCATGGGTTACGGCAAAAGCTTGCAGGGGGCAGGGGGATGTGCTATTGCGCCGCATCATGGCGACCCGATCTGCAGCATGGAACGACGGGAGACAGGGCCGGCGGCCGGTCTGCTGGGTGTCCGGCAAGGGCCGGGGGTGGATGGAAGGCGGAGGGTGGGCACATACTATGCACATGGCTTCCTTTTTCGTGCGGCATGGCCGCAATCTCCGGGGCACGGATTACGCGGTGGGGGATATTCACGGCTCCTTCACGGCGCTGGCCGCGATGCTGGAGCGGGTGGGATTCGATCCGGCACGCGACCGGCTGTTTTCGCTCGGCGATCTGGTCAACCGCGGGCCGGATTCGGCACGGGTGCTGGAGTGGCTGGACAAGCCGTGGTTCCATGCGGTGAGCGGCAACCACGATTTCATGGTCTGGCGCGATGCGGCGGGTGATCCCTACCCCTATGTGGATCACCGCGAGCATGGCGGAGGCTGGTTCGCGCGGCTGCCGGCGGGCGAGCGCCGGCTCATTGGCCAGCGGCTGCGCGCGCTGCCGCTGGCAGCCGAGGTGGAAACGCCCGACGGGCCGGTGGGGCTGCTGCATGCCCAGTGCCCGACGGATGACTGGGACGATGTGCGCGAGGGCCGCCTCTCGCCCGAGCAGTGGCACACCTGTCTGTGGGCGCGCACGCGCTACCGGGCGCAGGACCCGGCCGTGATTGCCCATGTGCGGGCCGTGGCGCACGGCCACACCACCATTGCCGAGGCCCGCCGGCTGGGCAACCGCCACTATCTGGACACGGGGGGCTGGATGCCGGGGCAGGGGCATTTCACGCTGCTGAACCTGCACACGCTGGAGACGGTGAAGGAGCCGGATGCACCGTCCCTGAAATAAGAAGCGGGGGTGTGAGCAGGACCAAGGACAGCCCCTGTCCCGGGACGACCCGAGACGGATCAACACCAGACGAGACAGGGCCCCTGACTCCCGGAAGGTTCCGGAAGGGCAGGGGCCCTGCAGATCCAGCAGCCGGTGACTGCCCGACGCCCACGATGGACGCCGGCCAGCGATCACGCTGCCGGAGGGACTGTAGCGGCTCAAAGGCCGTCGGCGTAGGCACTCACGGGCACGCAGCTGCAGAACAGGTGGCGGTCGCCGTAGACGTTGTCGATGCGTCCCACGGGCGGCCAGTACTTGGCCTGGGCGCCGACGCTGCCGGTGTGGCGTGCCGCCGCGATGTCGCGCGGGTAGGCATGGGGCCAGTCTCCGGCCAGGAGGCTGTCGGCGGTGTGCGGGGAGTGCTTGAGCGGGTTGTCGTCCTGCGGCCATTCGCCCTGTTCGACGCGGCGGATTTCGTCACGGATGGCGAGCATGGCGTCGATGAAGCGGTCCAGCTCCTCGCGGGTTTCGCTCTCGGTGGGCTCGACCATGAGGGTGTTGGGCACCGGGAAGGACAGTGTGGGGGCATGGAAACCGTAGTCCATGAGCCGCTTGGCCACGTCTTCGGCCATGACGCCGCTGGTGTCCTTGAGCGCGCGCAGGTCCAGGATGCACTCGTGTGCCACATGGCCGCTGGCGCTGGCGTACAGCGTGGGGTAGGCGTCGGCCAGGCGGGTGCTGATGTAGTTGGCACTCAGGATGGCGGCCTCGGTGGCATGGCGCAGGCCGTCGGCGCCCATCATGCGGATGTACATCCAGGAGATGGGCAACACGGAGGCGTTGCCGTAGGGAGCGGCACTCACGGCACCGCCCTGGCTGGGTACGCCGCCGGTGCGATGGCCGGGCAGGTAGGGAGCCAGATCGGCCACGCAGCACACGGGACCCACGCCGGGACCGCCACCGCCGTGGGGGATGCAGAAGGTCTTGTGCAGGTTGAGATGGCTCACATCGCCGCCGAATTCGCCGGGAGCGGCCACGCCGACGAGTGCGTTCATGTTGGCGCCGTCGACATAGACGCGGCCACCGTGGCGGTGCACCAGCTCGCACAGCTCCTTGACCTGGGTCTCGAACACGCCGTGGGTGCTGGGGTAGGTGATCATGACGCACGCAAGGCGGTCGGCGTACTCGGCGCACTTGGCGGCCAGGTCGGCCATGTCCACGTTGCCCTGGGCGTCGCACGCGACCACCACCACGTCGAGCCCGGCCATGTGTGCGCTGGCGGGGTTGGTGCCGTGGGCACTGCTGGGAATGAGGCAGATGGTGCGGTGTGCATCGCCACGCGCGGCGTGGTAGCCACGGATGGCCAGCAGTCCGGCGTACTCGCCCTGCGAACCGGCGTTGGGCTGCAGGCTCACGGCGGCATAGCCGGTGGTCTGGGCCAGCCAGGTGCAGAGCTGGTCATTGAGCTCGGCATAGCCTGCCAGCTGGTCGGCCGGGGCGTAGGGGTGAAGGTTGGCGAACTCGGGCCAGGTGATGGGAATCATCTCGCTGGTGGCGTTGAGCTTCATGGTGCAGGAGCCGAGCGGGATCATGCTGCGGTCGAGCGCCAGGTCCTTGTCGGAGAGCATGCGCAGGTAGCGCAGCATGCCGGTCTCGGAGTGGTAGCGGTGGAATACCGGATGCGCCAGGTAGCCGCTGGTGCGCAGGAGGTCTTCGGGCACGAGGGCCGGGGCGCTGGCGTCGAGGGCGTCGATGTCCGGCAGGGCGGCACCGTCCTGCCCGAAGATGCGCCACAGCAGGGCGAGGTCGTCACGGGTGGTGGTTTCGTCGAGCGACACGGCGACCAGATCGGCGGCCACGCGGCGCAGGTTGGCGCCCAGGGTCACGGCACGCGCCTGCAGGCGGTCGGCCTCGGCAGCGCCCACGCGCAGGCAGAGGGTGTCGAAGGCGCTGTCGTGGTGGTAAGCGGTCCAGCCCAGGCTCACCAGGCCGGCCTTGAGGATGGCGGTGTAGCGAGCCACGCGGCTGGCGATGCGGCGCAGGCCGTCGGGGCCGTGGTAGACCGCGTACATGCTGGCAATGACGGCAGGCAGCACCTGCGCCGTGCAGATGTTGCTGGTGGCCTTTTCGCGGCGGATGTGCTGCTCGCGGGTCTGCAGGGCCAGCCGGTAGGCGGGATTGCCGTGCACGTCCTTGCTCACGCCGACCAGACGGCCCGGCATGGAGCGCTTGTAGGCATCCCGGCAGGCCAGATAGCCTGCGTGGGGGCCACCGGCACCCATGGGCATGCCGAAGCGCTGGGTGGTGCCCACGACGATGTCGGCTCCCATCTCGCCCGGCGCCTTGAGCACGGCAAGGGCCAGCAGGTCGGCCGCGAGGATGAACGCTGCGCCCTTGGCATGGATAGCCTCGGCCGAGGCGCTCCAGTCGGCCAGCCAGCCGGTGCTGGAGGGGTACTGCTGCAGGGCTGCGAAATAATCGTCCCCGGCCAGGGCCTGCCACCATTCCTCCTGGCTGCGCAGAAGGCGCAGGGTGAGGCCCAGCGGCGCAGCGCGGGTCTGCAGCACCTCGATGGTCTGGGGATGGCAGTCGGCCGACACCAGCAGCACCTGCCCCTTGGCCTTGACGGAGCGGCGCGCCAGGGTCATGGCCTCGGCGGCGGCGGTGGCCTCGTCGAGCATGGAGGCGTTGGCGATCGGCATGGCGGTGAGATCGCTGATCATGGTCTGGAAGTTGACCAGCGCTTCCATGCGGCCCTGGCTGATTTCGGCCTGATAGGGCGTGTAGGCGGTGTACCAGGCGGGATTTTCCAGAATGTTGCGCAGGATCACGCCAGGCAGGAAGGTGCCGTAGTAGCCCTGTCCGATGAAGCTGCGGAGAACCTGGTTGCGGGCTGCGATGGTCTTGAGCTCGGCCAGGGCGGCGGCCTCGGTCGTGGCAGGCGGCAGATCCATGGGGGCGGCACGGCGGATGGTCGCCGGCACGATGGCGTCCATCAGCGCGGCACGGCTGGCCACACCCACGGCGGAGAGCATGTGGGACTCGTCGGTGGCGCTCAGGCCGATGTGGCGGGCGACGAATTCGGAGGGATTTTCAAGAGCGGCAAGCGTGGGGGAGGTCATGTGCGCACCGGAGAAAGGGAAGGGGCAGAGAGCGCCCCGGCACCAGGCGGGGACGTCAGGAAGAAACGGCCGTGCAGCCGCAGGCCCTCCCGCAGCGGCGGAAGGAGCGGCACCTCACGGCAGGGCACAGCCAGCCGGCACCCGCGCAGGATGCCGGCGAAGGGCCCGGGAGCTGCCTCAGGCAGCGTCTGCGAGGCGGGTGTAGGCGGTGGCGTCGAGCAGGGCGTCGAGCTGGGACGGATCGGCAAGGCGCACCTTGAAGAACCAGCCGGCTTCCATGGGGTCGCTGTTGGCCAGGGAGGGGTCGTCACGCAGGGCCTCGTTGACCTCGGTGATCTCGCCGGACACCGGTATGTAGACATCGGCGGCAGCCTTGACGGACTCGACCACGCCAGCCACGGCCTTCTGGTCGTAGGACGTGCCGACTTCAGGCAGCTCGACGAACACCACGTCGCCAAGCGCATCCTGCGCGTGGTGGGTAATGCCGACGGTGGCGATATCGCCGTCGACCTTGATCCA
This sequence comes from Brachymonas moutaii (nom. illeg.), assembly GCF_049977365.1. Taxonomy (NCBI): domain Bacteria; kingdom Pseudomonadati; phylum Pseudomonadota; class Betaproteobacteria; order Burkholderiales; family Comamonadaceae; genus Allobrachymonas; species Brachymonas moutaii (nom. illeg.). The sequence continues at coordinate 25,919 of NZ_JBNGEN010000006.1, forward strand.
TTCGTGGTCGGGGGTGTATTTGATGGTCATGTGTAGTCTCCGCAAGACGAGGACAGGAAGAAAGGAAGAGAAGAAAGGAAAGAAAAGATTCCAAGGGGGCCGCAGCCGCAGCGGGGCTCGCAGCCCCTCCCTGCCTGTGCCGGCCGCGCCATGCGCCGGGCGGACACGAGGCAGGAGAGTCGGAGCGCTGGCCCAGCCGGCGCCCCTGCGGCCATCAGCCGCGGTAGTACCGGGTGGGCACGAAGGGCATGGAAGCCACCACCATGGGCACCGGCTTGCCACGCACGATGGCCAGCACCTCGGTGCCAATGGCGGCAGAGCCAGCCTGTACATATCCCATGGCAACGGGCTGGTTGAGGCTGGGGCTCAGCAGCCCGCTCGTGACATGGCCGATGGGGGTGCCGTCTGCCGCCTGCAGCGGGGCGGGCTCGCGCACCGGCACGCGCTCACGCGCCACCAGCCCCACGCGCACGCGCTCGGGCGGAATGCGGCCATCGAGCTGGTCGAGCACGATGCCGGCACCGGGGAACCCGCCTGCACGCGCGCCACCGGTGCGACGCACCTTCTGGATGGCCCAGGTCAGGGCAGCTTCCACCGGCGTGGTGGTGGTGTCGATATCGTTGCCGTACAGGCACAGGCCCGCTTCGAGGCGCAGGCTGTTGCGTGCGCCCAGACCGGCGGGGCGCACTTCGGGCTCGGCCAGCAGCGCACGGGCAAAGGCCTCGGCCTGTTCGCCGGGCACGGAAATCTCGAATCCGTCCTCGCCGGTATACCCGCTGCGGGTGACGAACAGATCGACCACGCCCCAGCGGAAGCGACCGCCCGTCATGAACACCAGCGATTCAACCCCGGGCACCAGGCGCGACAGGGCCGCGACGGCCTGCGGCCCCTGCAGCGCAAGCAGGGCCTGGGTGGGCAGGGGCACCACTGTGCAGCGCGCGCCGATGCGGTCCTGGATATGGGCGATGTCACCGGCCTTGCAGGCGCCGTTGACGATGACGAACAGATCCTCGCCCGTGTTGACGAACATCAGGTCGTCGATGATGCCGCCTGCATCGTTGAGCAGAAGGCCATAGCGCTGGCGCCCCGGAGCCAGACCGACCACATCGACGGGCATGAGGGTTTCGAACGCGGCAGCTGCATCCGACCCCACAAGGCGCAGCTGTCCCATGTGAGACACATCGAAGAGACTGGCCGCCTGGCGGGTGTGCTGGTGCTCGGCCAGCAGGCCGGCGGGATACTGCACCGGCATGGAGTAGCCGGCAAAGGGCACCATGCGGGCACCGAGTTCGAGGTGCAGTGCATGGAGAGGGGTGAGGAGCAGGTCGGTCGAGGGAGCAGACATGGGAGATCTCCGGTGGGGACTGCGGAATCCGTCGTTGAAGGGGGCGGCCGATCCGTTGCGCCATGCAACGGCGTGCGGCAAGCCGCTCACCCCGCTGTCCACTTTACCTGAGAGATTCGCCGGCACGATGGTCGGCTTGCTCCTTCGGTGGCGGTGGGGTGTCGCTCCCCACGCGCGCTCTCCAGCGAAGAACATTCCCGCCTGGGAATGGCTGCCAGTCCTGGTGCCTGAGCGTTGCTGTGCGCCTTCGGCGGTCCGGCTGATCGATGTACGCTCCCGGACGCTCTCCTGACAGGGCCCGATTATAGGAGGAGGCGCCCCTGCGGCGGCCAGCAATCTGCAGGCGGCCGTGGCGCGCCCGCCGCAGTCGCGGCCCCATCGGCCGCCCATGCCCCCACAGAATTTGTGAACGAGTGCGACGCATGTCACAGAAAGATCGTCCCCGGGGCTTGACGACAGACAGCACAGGCCACTCCACCCCACAATTTGTAGCAATCCTGCCGGCGCCCCCGGCGCGGAACTTTTACCATGGAGGCGTCTGCGATACGGGAGGACTGTCAGGAGCCTGCGTCGCAGGTTCCTGCTAGGTCTATATCCCTTTTCCAAGGAGAACGATGATGAAAAAATGGATCGCCCTGCTGGCCGTGGCCAGCCTGTCTACCCTGGCCACCGGTTGTTCCACGTGGAACGGCATGAGCCGCTCCGACAAGGGTGCCGTGATCGGTGCCGGTGCTGGCGCCGTGGTGGGTTCCAACCTGGGTGACGGCAGCCTGCTCAACACCGTCGGCGGTGCCGCAGTCGGTGGCCTGATCGGTCACGAAGTGGCCAAGTAAGCCGACAGCAGCTGCGCACACACAGCCGGTGCCCAGATGCACCGCACAAGGCGAATCCACACGGGTTCGCCTTTTTTCATGCGCCCAGTCGCTGGTGGTGGCTTCCCTACTGGGCTCCGCAGAGGGATCCGTATCGGTATCCACCGTCGGCGGGGGCAGTGCCCAACCCACAGGTCAACAGGCCTCCCTCATCTCCTCAGCCCGCAAGCAGGCGGGCAGCCCATTCGGGGGGGAGGCCCCAGAGGAGCAGGCTGGTCATGAGCACGTAGCGCACGAACTTGCCGAGGGCCATCCAGCCCATGCAGGGCCAGCCCGGCATGCGCAGCCAGCCGGCCACGGCGCACAGGGGGTCGCCGATGACCGGGAGCCAGGCCAGAAAGCAGGCCTTGGGGCCCAGTCGATGCATCCATGCGAGTGCCCGCAGGTGCACCCGGCCATGCCGGGCTTTTTCGGCGAGCTCGTTGGCACCCAGGCCCATCCACCAGGTGAGCATGCCGCCCAGGGTGTTGCCCAGGGTTGCGACGCCGATGGCGGGCCAGAACAGGTGCGGATTGAGTGCCACCAGCCCATAGACCGCAGGCTCCGATCCCATGGGCAGCAGGGTGGCGGAAACGAATGCCACCACAAACACGGTGCTGAGACCGTACTGGGGCATGGCGAGCGCGTGCAGCAGCGACGTGAAGAAGGCGTCCATGCCGCCGGAGTATACGGGGCACGGCAGTCCCGACAGACTCGGCAGCGGAGTGCCGCGCCGGTCAGTCGGGTGTATGCCGCAGCTTGATTGCGTAAAAAACAAGCAGTACAATCGATCCCCTTTCTCCCCCGCTCGCGCCGTTCGCGCGCGTCGCTCTCCCCCGCCTTTTCCTGTTCATGCAACTCGCCCAGTTCACCCTGCCGAATCGGCTGTTTGTCGCCCCCATGGCGGGCGTGACGGACCGACCGTTCCGCCAGCTGTGCCGGCGCTTCGGCGCCGGGCATGCCGTGAGCGAAATGGTGACCTCGCGCAAGGAGCTGTGGCACAGCCTCAAGACTTCGCGCCGTGCGGACCATGACGGCGAGCCAGGCCCGGTGGCTGTGCAGATCGCCGGCGTGGATGCGGCAGAGATGGCCGAGGCCGCACGCTACAACATCGACCGGGGCGCCCAGATCATCGACATCAACATGGGTTGCCCGGCCAAGAAGGTGTGCAACAAGTGGGCCGGCTCGGCCCTGATGCAGAATGAGGCGCTTGCGCTCTCCCTCATCGAGGCGGTGGTGGCAGCCTGCGCGCCGCACGACGTGCCCGTGACGCTCAAGATGCGCACGGGCTGGCGCCATGACCAGCGCAATGCGCCCCGCCTCGCACGACTGGCGCAGGAGGCAGGGGTGGCGCTCGTGACGGTGCATGGCCGCACCCGCGAGCAGGGCTACGGTGGCGAAGCCGAATACGCCACCATCGCCGCGATCAAGTCGGCGCTGCGCATTCCGGTGGTGGCCAATGGCGACATCGACTCGCCCCGCAAGGCCGCTGCGGTGCTGCGCGCCACAGGTGCCGATGCACTGATGATCGGCCGTGCGGCCATGGGCCAGCCCTGGATCTTCCGCGACATCGACCATTACCTTGCCACGGGCACCCTGCGGGAGCCGCCCACGGTGCGCGAGGTGGGCTCCGCACTGCTCGACCACCTGCGCGATCACTATGCGCTGCATGGCGACTGGGCCGGCGTGCGCAGTGCCCGCAAGCACATCGGCTGGTACGTGGCTGGCCTGCCCGGAGGCGATGCCCTGCGGCAGACGGTGAATGCCCTGGAAGACGCCGAGGCGCAGTGGCAGGCCGTGCACGACTGGCTCGATGCCCTGGGAGAACACCACCTGCACTGGCCCTCGCCAGCCGCCGATGCCGCACGCACCGTGGAGAACTGGCGTCCCGCCACGCCGCGTGCTGCCGCCGGCCCCGATTCAAGAAATACGACAAAGGAAACCGCAATCCCATGGGACATGAACGTCTTGAAGAATGCGTGCGCAGCAACCTGCTGACGTACCTGGATGACCTGCAGGGGCAGGAACCGAGCAACATGTACGACATGCTGCTGCGCGTGGTCGAGAAGCCGCTCCTGGAGCTGGTGATGGAACAGGCACGCAACAACCAGAGCCGGGCCGCGCAATGGCTCGGCCTCAACCGCAACACCCTGCGCAAGAAGCTCGTCGAGCACGGCCTCCTGCCTACCACCGACAAGGATTGACGCCATGGAGCCGCAAGTTCCCGTTCGCCCGCATCCGCTGCCCGTGCCGGGCCCCGCCCCCGATCCGGCCCCGGAGCCCACTCCCGCACCGGACGTGCCCGATCCTGCGGCCCCGCCGGCCTGAGGGGGCGGGAATCCGTTCCGCCCTGGCCTTTTTTTCCTGGCACCTTTTTCTGTCCGTCTGATTTTTTTTCGTTGATTCGTTTCTGGAACCTGAAACATGACCCAACTGACTGCCCTGCTGTCCGTGTCCGACAAGACCGGCATCGTCGACCTCGCCCGTGAGCTGCATGCTCTGGGCATCAAGCTGCTGTCCACCGGCGGCACCGCCCGTCTGCTCGCTGACAGCGGCCTGCCCGTGACCGAGGTGGCCGATCACACCGGCTTCCCCGAGATGCTCGACGGCCGCGTCAAGACCCTGCATCCCAAGATCCACGGCGGCCTGCTGGCCCGCCGTGACCTGCCCGAGCACATGGCTGCGCTGGCCGCACACGACATCCCCACCATCGACCTGCTGGTGGTGAACCTCTACCCGTTCGAGGCCACCGTGGCCAAGACGGGCTGCACGCTGGCCGACGCCATCGAGAACATCGACATCGGCGGCCCGGCCATGGTGCGCAGTGCCGCCAAGAACTGGAAGGACGTGGCCGTGCTGACCGACGCCAACCAGTACGCAGGCGTGATCGCCGAGCTGCGCGACGCCGGCCAGGTGAGCCTGGCCACGCGCTTTGCACTGTCGGTGGCTGCGTTCAACCGCATTGCCCAGTACGACGGCGCAATCAGCAACTACCTCTCCTCGGTTGCGTTCGACGCTGCCGGCATCGAGGGCACGCCCGTGCGTGGCGAGTTCCCCGGCCAGGTCAACCTCGAATTCGCCAAGGTGCAGGACCTGCGCTACGGCGAAAACAGCCACCAGCATGCCGCGCTGTACCGCGAACCGCAGCCGCCGGTGGGCTCCATCGTCACGGCCGAGCAGCTGCAGGGCAAGGAGCTGAGCTACAACAACATTGCCGATGCCGATGCCGCCTGGGAATGCGTCAAGCAGTTCGACGTGCCCGCCTGCGTGATCGTCAAGCACGCCAACCCCTGCGGCGTGGCCATGGGCAAGGATGCCGCCGACGCCTATGCCAAGGCCTTCCAGACCGATCCCACGAGCGCCTTCGGGGGCATCATCGCCCTCAACCGCCCGCTCGACCGCGCGGCAGCCGAGCACATCGTCAAGCAGTTCGTCGAAGTGCTGATGGCTCCGGACTTCACGCCCGAAGCCCTGGAAGTCTTCAAGCCCAAGACCAATGTGCGCCTGCTGCGCATTGCGCTGCCCGCCGGCACCTCCGCCACGGCCAACGCCCACGACTACAAGCGCGTGGGCGGCGGCCTGCTGGTACAGACCTCCGACAGCCACGAGCTCCACCTCTCCGACCTCAAGGTCGTCACCCAGCTCCAGCCCACCGAGCAGCAGCTCCAGGATCTGCTGTTTGCCTGGAAGGTGGCCAAGTTCGTCAAGAGCAACGCCATCGTCTTCTGCAAGGACGGCATGACCATGGGCGTGGGCGCCGGCCAGATGAGCCGCCTCGACTCGGCCCGCATCGCCAGCATCAAGGCCCAGGCTGCGGGCCTGAGCCTGGCCGGCACGGCCGTGGCGAGCGATGCCTTCTTCCCGTTCCGCGACGGGCTCGACGTGGTGATCGACCACGGCGCCACCTGTGTGATCCAGCCGGGCGGCTCCATGCGCGACCAGGAAGTGATCGACGCCGCCAACGAGCGCGGCGTGGCCATGGTGTTCAGCGGCGTGCGCCACTTCCGCCACTGATCTCCCTGACCGGTCCCGCAGGGCCGTGCCTTCCGGCCGGCCCCGCGGCCCTGGCCCATGCACAAAGCCGGCAGTTCCCATCGGGAGCTGCCGGCTTTGTGCATGGGCACACCGCCCGGACACCCCGGGCAGCACAGTGCTGCCCCGGGAACACCCCTTACCGCATGGCGCGGGCCAGCAGCTGCACGTTGTGGCGCACCAGCTGCAGGTAGGTCGGGGCGGGTCCGCCTGCGCGGCTCAGGGCGTCGGAATACAGCTCGCCCTGCACCTGCACACCTGCCTCGCGGCCGAGCTGCTGCACGAGACGCGGGTCCTTGATGTTTTCGACGAACACGGCCTTGATGTGCTCGCGCCGCACCTGCTGCACGATCATCGCCACCGTGCGGGCGGAGGCCTCGCTCTCGGTGCTCACCCCCTGCGGCGCGATGAAGCGCAGCTGGTAGCGGCGCGCGAAATACCCGAACGCATCATGCCCCGTGAGCACTTTGCGCTGGGCCACCGGAATCGGCGCGAACTGCTGGCGCACCCACTGGTCGAGCGCCCTGAGCTGCCCCTCGTAGGCCGTGAGGCGCTGGGCATAGTAGGCACGGCCCGCCGGATCGGTGCGCATGAGCGCAGCCGCCACATTGCGTGCATAGGTCTGCATGAGCACCGGATCGTTCCACACGTGCGGATCGAACACCGCATGTCCGTGCTCGTCGGTCATGCGCGTCGGGGTGATGCCCTGCGAGGCCACGGCCACCGGAATGTGGCTGGAGGCAAAAGCCCGCTGCATCCCCGCGCCCTCGAAACCCAGGCCGCTCAGGAGCCCGAGACGGGCAGCGCGCAGCTTGCGGATGTCGGCCGGGCTCATCTGGTAGACGTGCCCGTCCTGATCGGGACCCACGAGCGTCTGCACGCTCACCCGGCTGCCCCCCACCTCGCGCGCCACATCGCCGAGAATGCTGAAGCTCGCCACCACCGGCATCGGCGCCGCCCAGGCGGCGGCCGCCCACAGACCACAGGCTGCCAGCAGCCCCTTGAACCAACTCGTTTTCTTCATGTCCATTCTCCTCGGTGACAGCGAAGACCGGAATCGCGCAGACCTGCATCCGATGCGTTTCATCGCGCAATAGATGAAAACGGTTATCGTTTGCATTATCATCTGCAGCACCTTCCGATCTGTCTATAATTGCAACACAGTTGCGATAATAGCACCGTTTGTCTTTTCATTTCCGACTCTGCAAGGCTCCCCATGTCCCTGACATCCCTCCGCTCGCTGTCCCGTGCACTCCTGGTTCCGCTCGCCCTTGGCGGGGCGGGGCTGGCCGCTTCGCTGCCCGCACAGGCCGCCCATCCGCTCATCACCGATGACACCGGCACCCAGGGCACCGGCCACTGGCAGTTCGAGCTCAACACCGACCAGACCCGTGTGCGCGACGAGGACGGAACTTCCACCCACACCCAGGCCGTCAATGCCACCCTGACGCGCGGCATCACCGACACCCTGGATCTGGCCATGAACCTGCCCTACCAGCACCTCCGCACGGATGGGGACGACGCGGTCAGCGGCGTGGGAGACATCACGGCCCAGGCCAAGTGGCGCTTCCACGAGGCCGGCAACTGGTCATTCGCCCTCAAGCCGGCCGTCACCCTGCCCAGCGGCAATGCCTCGAAGGGGCTCGGCACCGGCCGCAGCACCCAGGCGCTCAGCCTCATCGGCCAGTACCAGAACGGCCCCTGGACCTGGCTCACCAATGCCGGCGCCACCCACTACGACAACAATCAGGGCCTGCGCACCGGCCTGTGGAGCGCCTCTACCGCCGTGCTCTATGCCCCCAGCGAGCGCTGGAGCCTTGCTGCCGACGTCGGCGCGAGCCGCAACCCGGATGCGACCGGCCCCTCCACGCTGTCCTATGCCCTTGCCGGCGCCATCTACCACTGGGGCAAGAACGTGGACCTCGATGTGGGCTACCGCCAGAGTCTGCAGAGCGGCCCCATCGAGCGCACCCTCGGCGCCGGCGTGACCATGCGCTGGTAAGCAGCGCACGGGAACGGATACGGCCCCGACCTGCACACAAGCGCGCTGCCAGTGGCGACGCCCGGGGCCTTGGTGTAGAGTGGGGGTGATGTCTGCGATTTCCTCCGTTCCTTCCCGTTCTTCCGCTCCCGTCCTGGCGCCCGTGCCGGATGCAGGGCATGACCATGGGTGGGCCCACGTACTGCGCGAACGCGGACTGCGCGCCACGCGGGCAGGCGTGCGGGTGCTAGAGATCGTGCACGAGGCACGCGTCCCGCTGAGCCACGACGATCTCATGCAGGCCCTGCAGGCCAGTGGCGGACATGATTCGGTCACCGTTCCCAACAAGGTGACGCTCTACCGCCTGCTCGACCGCTTCGTGCACGCAGGGCTGCTGCGCAAACTCCAGGGCAGCGACCGCACGTGGCGTTTTGCCATGGCCGAGCTCGCGGGCGCTGGGCTGTTCGAGTGTGACAAGTGCCACCAGATTTCGGCCCTGCCCGACACGCCCGAGCTGCCCGCGCTTCTGTCCCGCATCCAGAACGTGCTGCGGCAGGAGGGGCTGGCCGGCAACGATCTCGCCCTCACCGTGCACGGACTGTGCAGGGACTGCAATCACTGACCTCTCCCCGCTGGGAGCCCTGTGCCACGGCAGGAGCAATGTGGTCCAATTCTTCCTGACGGAGACAGAGGTGCCGATGGTCTGGCTTGCCCGGGCGGTGCATGGTGCGCCTGTCTCCTCCACCGGCAGCCCCGTGTCCGGGGACTGTTGTCTCACAGGAGATTGCCATGAAAGTCCTGCTCGCCGTCGACGGCAGCCCCTACACCAAGAAAATGCTGGCCTATCTCGTGGAAAACCGCGAGATGTTCATGTCCGACCGCAACGACTATGTTCTGCTGACCGTCGTGCCCCAGCTGCCCAACCGGGCCACCAGCGCCATCAGCAAGGAAGTCCTGCTGCAGTACTACGCCGAGGAATCCGCCAAGGTGACGGACCCGGTGGTCAAGTTCCTGGCCATGCATGACATCCACCCACGCGTCGTGGGCAAGGTCGGCACCCCCGGATCGATCATCGCGCAGGTCGCCCAGGAAGGCGACTTCCACCTCGTGGTGATGGGCTCGCACGGCTACGGGGCGCTCGGCAGCCTGGTCATGGGCTCGGTCGCCACCAAGGTACTGGCGGAGTGCACGGTGCCCGTGCTGCTGGTGCGCTGAGTCTTTCTGCGGCGCCTCTTCCTCGTTCTGCAGCTCCTCCGTGCCCTGCGCCAGCCCCCTGCCAAGCGGGGTGGGGCAGGGACGCAGAGGGGCTCGCTTGCTTGTTCAGGAGTATTCGGATGTCCTTTGTGCAATGGACGGAAAAGACCACGGCGGTGCTGCGCAACGGTGGCGTGATCGGGCCGGAGGAACGGCTCTCGTGGCCCCAGACCGGGCTGATGGGCATGCAGCACGTGGTGGCCATGTTCGGCTCCACGGTGCTGGCCCCCATCCTGATGGGCTTCGATCCCAACCTCGCCATTCTGATGAGCGGAATCGGCACGCTGATCTTCTTTGTGCTCACGGCCGGCCGCGTGCCGAGCTATCTGGGCAGCAGCTTTGCCTTCATCGGCGTGGTGATCGCCGCCACCGGCTATTCCGGCAAGGGCCCCAACATGGGCATCGCGGTAGCGCTCGGGGGCATCATCGCGTGCGGACTTGCGTATGCCCTCATCGGGGCGGTGGTGCAGGCCATCGGCACACGCTGGATCGAGACCCTGATGCCGCCGGTGGTCACCGGCGCGGTCGTGGCCGTGATCGGGCTCAACCTCGCCTCCATTCCCGTCAAGAACATGGCCCACGGTAACTTCGACAGCTGGATGCAGGCCGTCACCTTCCTGTGTGTGGCACTGGTGGCCGTGATGACGCGCGGCATGCTGCAGCGCCTGCTGATCCTGCTGGGGCTGCTGGTGGCGACGGCCGTGTATGTGCTGCTCACCAACGGGTTCGGCCTCGGCACCCCGATGGATTTCTCCGGCATCGCGCGGGCCGCCTGGCTGGGCACGCCGACCTTTGCCCACCCTGTGTTCCACAGCGACGCCATGCTGCTCATCGTGCCGGTGGTGTTCATTCTGGTGGCCGAGAATCTGGGCCACATCAAGGCCGTCACGGCCATGACGGGCCGCAAGCTCGATGCCTACATGGGGCGCGCCTTCATCGGCGATGGTCTGGCCACCATGGTGAGCGGAGCCGCCGGCGGGCCCGGGGTGACCACCTATGCCGAAAACATCGGCGTGATGGCTGCCACCCGCATCTATTCCACCGCCGTGTTCGTGGCCGCAGCCTGCATTGCCATCGTGCTCGGGTTCAGCCCCAAGTTCGGGGCGGTGATCCAGGCCATTCCGCTGCCGGTGATGGGGGGTGTGAGCATCGTGGTGTTCGGCCTGATCGCCGTGTCGGGGGCCAACATCTGGGTGCGCAACCACGTGGATTTTGGCGATACCGGAAACCTCATGGTGGCAGCCATCACGCTGGTGCTGGGCACCGGGGACTTCACACTGGCGTTCGGCAACTTCCGGCTCGGCGGCATTGGCACTGCCACGTTCGGCGCCATCCTGCTGCACCAGATGCTGCGCCTGCGACGCGCAGCGGAGTGATGCATCCCCGCTCCCCCGCAGGCCAGGGCCCGCTCCTGCAGCCAGGAGCCGGTACGGTAGAGTTCAGGGCTGGGCCGCCTGCTGGCGTGGGTAGACGAGGCGGTCGGTGTCGAAGCCCGCTGCCCGTGCCTGCAGCAGCAGAAGATCGAGCTCTCCTGCGGGCAGCGTGGGCGTGCGCGACAGCACCCACAGATACGACCGGTCTGCCCCGCTCACCAGGGCATAGCGGTACTGCGGATCGAGCACGAACACGCCGTAGGCCCCATAGAACGGACCAAAGAACGAGACCTTGAGATGGGCCACATCCGGCCCCTGCACGAACCGGGCCTTGCCGGTGGCCTGCTTCCAGCGCCCGGCGCGGGGATCGAAGCCCCGGTTGACCACCTGCACGCTGCCATCAGACTGGAGGCTGTAGGTGGCAGTGGTCTGCTCAAGCCCGCGCTCGAACGAGTGGTCGAGCCGGGCAATCTCGTACCAGGTGCCCAGATAGCGGTCGAGGGCAAAGTGGCGCACGGGCTCGATGCCCGCAGGCAGGCGGGTGGCGCAGCCCTGCAGAGCCACGGCCCCCGCCACTGCACCAGCCACGCCCAGGGCTCCCCAGGCCAGACGGCGGGCACGCATGTCAGTCCTCCAGCCAGTCAGAAAGCTCCTCGGCGTGTTCCTCTTCCTGTTCGAGGATGCCTTCGAGCATGCGCTTGGTGGTGGGGTCCTTGTCGGCCACGAGTTGGATGATCTGGCGGTAGGTTTCCACCGCGACGCGCTCGGCCACCAGGTTGGCCCGGATCATGGCCTTGAGGTCGGTGCTGTCGTCGTAGTCGGCATGGCTGCGCTTGGACAGGGTATCGGGGTTGAGATCGGGCGAACCGCCCAGCTGCACGATGCGCTCGGCCAGAAGGTCGGCATGGGCCAGCTCCTCGTTGGCATGCACCAGAAACTCCTCGGCGATCTTGGGGGAGGCCAGCCCCTTGGCGGTGCAGGCATGGCGGCGATAGCGCAGCACGCAGACCCACTCGGTCGCGAGCGAAGCATTGAGCAGCGCACAGATGTCTGCGGCCCACGGCGCAATGCTGGGGGTGACGGCACCGTCATCCAGACTTTTCTTGGACTTCTCGATAGCCGACTGATCCAGCTTGAGGGAAGAATGACTCGTCATGACAGATTCCTTTACAAGAATTGAAAATGAAAAGATCCAACTGCCCTGAAAATATAGCGCCAAGGCACTCAGTGGAGAACGGATTGCTGCAGTTGCTGGCGTCTCTTACAAAATGACAATCCTGCCGCTGTGCCGGCAGCGGCAGAGAAGGCTGAGCCAGCAATCCCCGGACACAGGCCACGCCACACAGGCCCCGAAAGTCCCCTGCAAGGGGCATCGTCCAGGATGGGGGAGGAAAAAAAGCAGGAAGGGGAAAGAGGAGAAGAAGCAGCCGGGGCAGCCCTGCAGGGCGCCCGGTGCAGACGGGTATGCGCCCGAGTCCCTCGTGAGGAGCTGGCCGCCTGTGGGCTCCCTCTCGTGAAGGGGGTACAGGGTGGAAGCTGCCGTGTCGTGTGTCACACGGAGTGGCCGGTGGGCGATCCCTTTGGCATCGTGCGGCAGAAGCCGGAGCGGTTGCCGATGCGATATCCAATGTGTGTATGGTAGGCCGCACGCTGCGCAATATGCTGGCGTTGTGCAGGCAGATTCGCCAAAATGAAGCAGATAATTTCTCTTTTCATCGAAAGTGAGCAATTTCATGGAAATGGACCGTTACGACCGCAAGATTCTCGCCGTGCTGCAGGAGCATGGACGCCTGAGCAACCAGGAGCTCGCCGAGCAGGTGGGACTGTCTCCTTCGCCCTGTCTGCGGCGTGTGCGGGCGCTGGAGGAAAGCGGCCTGATCGCAGGCTACCGGGCCATGCTCGATGCCCACAAGATGGGATTCACGCTCATGGCCCTGATCGGCATTTCCATGGACAAGCACACGCCCGAGCGGTTTGCCCACTTCGAGACGCTGGTGCAGGACATCCCGGAAGTGCTGGAGTGCCTGCTCATCACCGGACAGCAGTCCGACTACCAGATCAAGGTGGTGGTGCGCGACATGAAGGACTTCCAGCAGCTGCTGCTCGGCAAACTCACCCGCATCGAGGGGGTGACGGGGGTGCACACCAGCTTCGTGCTGCGTCCGGTGTTCATGCGCACCTCGCTGCCGGTGGACTGAGAAACGCCTGTTCGGCAAGCGGAGGACCGACCCGGCAGGGGAGGCCGATGGACAAGGACAGAGGGCTGCATCACGATCTGCAGGTTTCATGACATAGGTCACGCAACAGAGCAGAAGCTGTTGCAGAACACCCCAGACAGGGGGAAAAGGCGCCCCGAAAGCAAGGTAAGGCAACGTGACAGCAAAAATTCCCCCACGTATACTGCCTTGCATTCATTTGCAGTTCTCTTTCCCTCACCGTGCACATTACCCAGCATACGGATTACGCGTTGCGTGTCCTGATCTATCTGCAGGCCAATGGCCACCGGCTGGTGACCATCCAGGAAATCTCCGATCGCTTCGGCATTTCCCGCAGCCATCTCATGAAAGTCGTCAACCAGCTCATCCGCGCCGGCTACGTGGATGGCCTGCGGGGCAAGGGAGGGGGCCTGCGGCTGGCACGGGAGGCCAGCAAGATCGTCATCGGCGATGTGGTGCGCCACATGGAGCGGGACTTCCATCTGGTCGAATGCTTTGCGGACGGCAGCCAGTGCCTGCTCACCGGCAGCTGTCACCTGCGCGGGGTGCTGGGCAAGGCCCTGCATGCCTTTCTGGTCGTGCTTGACCAGGTCACGCTGGAAAGCATCATGTCCGAGCACGAACAACGCATTCTGTTCATGCCCTCGATGGGCACGGGCCTGCGCAAGCCCGTGGATGCCGAGGACCCCCTCATGGCCTGTCGGCGGGTACCTGTCTCTGCCTCGCTCGACGCAGCCAACGACGCCGACGACGCCCTTTCCGGCACCTGAGGGCGCGGCACCAGCCGCCTTCGTATCCCGCCGCCGTCACACGGGGCAGCGCTCTCCTGCGGGTGGCGCCTGTGCCTATTCCATTTCGCCGATGGTCTTGCGCAGCCGGACGTTGGCGATCCAGAAGAAGACCGATCCCGTCACGCAGATGGCCAGGAGCGAGGGCCAGATGGTCTCGATCCCGGCGCCCCGGAACAGCACGCCCTGTGCGAAGCTCACGAAGTGGATGGTGGGCGTCGCCGACATGAGCAGGCGCACGGCCTCGGGCATGCTTTCGAGCGGCGTGATGGACCCCGAGAGCACGATGAGCGGCAGCAGCACCAGGATGGCCAGCAGGCCGAACTGGGGCATGCTGCGCGCGAGCGTGCCGAGAAAGATGCCGAGCGAGGTGGTGGAGAACAGGTAGATGAGCGTGCCGAGGGCGAACAGCGCCACCGAGCCGTTGACCTGCACGCCGAGCACCCCCCGCACGATGACGGTGAGCGCCAGCAGCGCTCCCCCGAGCACCACCACGCTCATGCTCCAGACCTTGGAGAGCATGATCTCCAGCGAGGTGACGGGCATGACCAGCAGGTGCTCGATGGTGCCGTGCTCGCGCTCGCGGATGAGCGCCGCCCCTGCGAGCACGATCGACAGCAGGGTGAGGTTGTTGATGATGCTGGTCAGCCCCCCGAACCACGAGCCGTAGAGGTTGGGGTTGTACTTGACGCGCACCACCAGATCGGTGGGCAGGGGCAGATCGGCACTGCGGTGGTTCTGGGCCCAGGCGAGCACTTCCTCGACCAGGATGGTCTCGACGTAGCCGGGGCCGGAGAGGGCCTGGCTCTGCCGGGTGGCATCGACGTTGAGCTGCAGGGCCGGATGCCGGCCTGCCACCAGATCGCGCTGGAAGTTGGGCGGGATGTCGAGCACGAAGGTGTCCTCGCCCATGTCCATGACGCGGTCCATCTGCTCCCGGCCTATGAGACGCGGGGGCATGAAGTAGGGGGGACGCAGCGCGTCGATGAGCCGCTGCGAGAGGGCTGACTGGTCCTCGTCGACGACGGCGATGGCCGCGTTGCTCAGGGTGTCGGGCTTGGCGCGTGCATCGGCGAGCACGGCCCCGGTGAACATGAAGACGATCACGCCCATCATGGCCCAGTCGCGCAGCAGGCTGAAGAATTCCTTGATCCCCAGGAAGTAGATGTTCTGCAGGCTGCGCCGCACGCTGGCGCGCGCGGCCTGCAGGCGGATGGCGGTGCGGTCGTCGTCGGACATGTCAGTCGGCCTGTTTCTTGAGAAAGCGCACAGACAGCAGGGTCAGCACGGGCACCATGAGCAGCAGGGGCCACAGGGCGCTGGCGAGTTCGCCAAAGCCCAGCGCCTTGGAAAAGGCCCCCCGGCTGATGGTGAGGTAGTAGGAGGTGGGATAGATCATGCCGATGAAGCGTCCCAGCCCCTGCAGCGAGCTGACCGGGTCGATCAGCCCTGAGTACTGGATGGCCGGGATCATCGAGGCAATGGCCGTGCCGGCAATGGCAGCCACCTGGCTGCGGGTGAGCGAGGAGGCCAGCAGCCCCAGCCCCGTGGTGGCCGTGACATACACCAGCGTGCTCAGCACATAGGCCGGCAGGCTGCCGGTGAAGGCCACCCCGAACTGCAGCAGGGCCTGCAGGAACACGAGCAGGAAGCTCATCATGGCAAGGGCGATGTAGGGCAGCTGCTTGCCGAGCAGGAACTCCACCCGCGTGACCGGGGTGGTGTACATGTTCATGATGGAGCCCAGCTCCTTCTCGCGCACCACTCCGAGCGCCATGAGCATCGAGGGGATGAAGACGAGCAGGATGGGGATCATGGCGGGCACCATGGCCACAAGGCTCTTCATGTCCGGGTTGTAGCGGTAGCGGGTATCGACCGACAGCGGCACCTGCATCGACTGCCCGGTGAACTCCCGGGCCCAGGTCTGCAGCGTCTGCAGATGCATGGCCTGCAGGTAACCGGACACGGTCTCGCCACGCAGCGGCATGGAGCCGTCCACCCAGGCCCCGATCTGCGGACGGGCACCGCGTTCCAGATCGCGCCCGAATCCCGGCGGGATCTGCAGCGCCAGCGCCAGCTCGCCGGTCTTCATGCGTGCATCCAGCTCCTGCAGGCTGTGCAGGGCAGGGCGCTGCCGAAAGTAGCGCGAGCCCGCGATTTGCAAGGTGTAGTCCTGGCTCAGACGGCTCTGGTCCTGGTCGAGGACGGCGTAATTGAGGTTTTCCACATCGAGCCGGATGCCGTAGCCGAGCACCATCATCAGCAGCACGCTGCCGAGCAGCGCCATGGCGAGGCGGATGGGATCGCGGCGCAGTTCGAGCGTTTCGCGGGCGCTGTAGCTCAGCAGCCGCGCCAGGCTCCAGCGCGGCGGGGCCGCCACCACAGCAGGCCGTGCTGCGGGCACCGGGGACGAGGCTGGGGAAGACGGGGCTGGCACAGCTGCCTGGGCCGCTTCTTCCGGCAGGGCGGCCTCGCCGCTGCGGCCCATGGCGTCTTCCAGGTAGTCGATGAAGGCCGCCTCCAGCGTGGGCGCTCCGCGCGCGGCCACCAGCGCGGCGGGGGTGTCGCAGGCCAGCACATGGCCGGCATGCATGAGCGAGATGCGGTCGCAGCGCGCCGCCTCGTTCATGAAGTGGGTGGAGATGAAGATGGTGACCCCGTCCCGGCGGGACAGGTCGATCATGAGGGACCAGAATTCGTCGCGGGCGATCGGATCGACCCCCGAGGTCGGCTCGTCGAGGATCAGCACATCCGGATGGTGCAGGACGGCCACGGCGAGCTGCAGCCGCTGCCGCATGCCGAGCGGCAGGGCATCGGGCTGCTGGTCGAGCACGTCGTCGAGGCCAAATCGCTCGGTGAGCTCGCGCATGCGCGGCGCGATCCGCTCGGCCGGCAGGTGGAACAGCCGGGCGTGCAGCAGCAGGTTCTGCCGCACCGACAGCTCCGAATACAGCGAGAACCCCTGCGACATATAGCCCACCCGGCTGCGGGTGGCCATGTTGTCGGCGTCCATGCGCTCGCCGAACAGCAGGGCTTCTCCCCGGGTCGGCGGCAACAGGCCGGTGAGCATCTTCATGGTGGTGGACTTGCCGCAGCCGTTGGAGCCGAGAAAGCCGAAGATCTCGCCCCGGCGCACCTGCAGCGTCACGTCATCCACAGCCACGAAGTCGCCGAAGGCTTTGCGCAGCCCCTTGGCGTCGATCACCACCGGAGCCTGTGCCACGTCGAGCGGTGGAATGACCAGGGCCTCGTGACCCTGCAGGCGCTCGGGGGGGAGCAGGTGCAGAAAGGCCTCCTCCAGGGTGGCCGTGCCGGTGCGTGCCCTGAGCTCCCCGGGCGTGCCGGTGGCCAGCACCCGCCCTGCATCCATGGCCACGAGCCAGTCGTACTGCTCGGCTTCTTCCATGTAGGCGGTGGCAACGAGCACGCTCATCTGCGGCCGTCCCCGGCGGATGCGGTCGATGAGTTCCCAGAACTGGCGCCGCGAGAGCGGGTCGACCCCCGTGGTGGGCTCGTCGAGGATGAGCAGATCGGGATCGTGGATGAGCGCACAGCACAGCCCGAGCTTCTGCTTCATGCCCCCCGAGAGCTTCTGGGCAGGGCGATCGGCAAAGGGCGACATGCCGGTGGCCGCCAGCAGCTCGGCGATGCGGCGCCGGCGCTCGGCCCGTGTCTGCCCGAACAGGCGCCCGAAGAAGTCGATGTTCTCGAACACCGACAGGGTGGGGTAGAGATTCTTGCCGAGTCCCTGCGGCATGTAGGCAATGCGTCCGCAGCTCACACGGCGGTGCTCGGCATCGGCCATGTCGCCATCGAGCACGCGCACCTGTCCTTCCTGGATCCGGCGGGCGCCCGCAATGAGCCCCAGCAGAGTGGACTTGCCCACCCCGTCCGGCCCGATCAGGCCCACCATGCATCCGGCCGGCAGGTCGAGGTCGATGTGGTCGTTGGCCCGCGTGGCGCCGTAGCGGTGGGTCACTCCGCGCAGGCTGGCCACGGACGGAACCGCAGGCGCCCCGGCCGGAGTCGCGGGAGCAGAAGGAGCGCTCCCCACGGCAAGAGGGGCGTCGGAGGCAGCGGTCATGGCAGATGGACTTGCAGGTTCTGCGGCCAGTCATGGCGCGCATCGAGCCGCACGTGGGCCACGCCGGTCATGCCGGACTTGACCTGGTTCTGGTACTTCTGGAGCAGTGCCGGGTCCACCCGCGCCTTGACACGGAACATGAGCTTCTGGCGCTCGTTCCGGGTCTCCACCGCCTTGGGCGTGAACTGCGCCACACCCGCCACATAGCTCACCGTGGCCGGAATCACGAACCCGGGCGCGGCATCGAGCACGATGCGCACCTCGTTGCCGAGTCCGACCTGCCCTGCCACCTCGTCGGGCAGGAAGAAGGTCATGTAGACATCGTGCAGATCGAGCATGCTGAGCACACGCCCCCCTGCACCCACCACCTCGCCGGGCTGCACCACACGGTACTGGATGCGGCCGCTGCGGGGCGCCTTGAGATCGGTGTCGTCGAGCTCGCTGCGGATGCGGGCCACCCCTGCCTGGGCCGCATCAATGCCGGCCTGCGCCTGCCGCACCTGGGCCTGTGCCACCTGCAGCCCTTCCTTGACGGCCTGAATCTGGGCACGTGCCACCGACACGGCCGATTCGGTGCTGTTCACGCGCGTGCGGTCCTCGTCGACCTGCTGCTGCGAAATGGCCCGATCGGCCAGCAGCGACTGGGTGCGCCCGAGCGTGGTGCGCGCCATGCCGCGCTCTCCCTCGCGCTGGCGCAGCACGGCCTCGGCGGTGACAAGGTCGGCACGGGTCTTGGACACCAGCGCCAGGGCCGACACCTTCTTGCTCTGCGCATCGAGCAGCTGGGCCTCGGCCTGGTGCAGCACCGCCTGCATGGAGGCGTTGTCCATGTGGGCCACCACCTGCCCCACCTTCACCGGATCGCCCTCATTGACCAGAATGTCCTGCACCCGTCCGGCGCCCTTGGCGGCAATGTCCACCTCGGTGGCCTCGATGCGGCCGTTGCCCGACGCAAAGCCCTCCGGATCGCGGCCAGCCTGCTGGTGCTGCCAGTACCACCAGCCCCCGGCAACCACGGCGACTGTCGCCGCTGCAGCTGCCAGCCATTGTTGCTTGCGAGTGAATGTCACGGTTGAATTCCTTCCTGAACGGTGGCCGCCGGTGCGGCGGCACGCATGGATGCCGATGCAGCCCCTGCGGGCGCCGTGGGCACGAACGCAATGGCCGCATCGCCGCCGAGCGCCTTGTACAGTCCCACCAGACTGCTCAGGCGGGCGCGGTGCAGCTGCACCAGCCCCTGTTCGGCCGCAAAGCGGGAACGCTCGGCATCGAGCACCTCGAAATAGCTGTTGTAGCCACGGTCATAGCGCTTCAGGGCAATGCGCTCGCGATCGCCCTGCGCCGCCACCAGCTCCCGGACGTCCCTTTCCTGCTCGGCCAGCCAGTGCCGGGCCGCCATCAGTTCGGACACTTCTCGAAACGCCCCACGGATGCTGCTCTCGTACTGCGCCACCAGCTCGTTGCGCCGGGCTTCGGCCAGATCGAGATGCGCCTGGGTGCGTCCGCCGTCGAACAGCGGCATGTGAATGCTCGGCACAAACAGCCACGCCCCGTAGGCATGGTCGAACAGATTGGAGAAGGAATCGCTGATGGCGCCCCCCGCCCCCGTGAGCGTGACGCTGGGCAGAAATGCAGCCCGGGCTGCCGCGACATTGGCCCGCGCGGCGCGCAGCTGCCATTCGGCCGCACGGATGTCCGGTCGCCGCGTCAGCAGCGTGGAAGGCAGCCCCGCTGGCAGCGGGCGGTCTGCCAGCCGGGTGAGCGGATGCTCGCCCTGTGCCTTGGGGGGATCGGGCAGGTGCGTGAGCTGGGTGAGCAGGGCGCGGTTCTGTGCCAGACTGCGTTCGAGTGCCGCCACATCGGCGCGGGTGCTCGCCACCAGACTCTCGGTCTGGCGCACCTCCATGTCCGAAATCAGTCCCACCGCTGCCCGGCGCCGCATGATGCGGTGGCTTTCCTCGTTGGCCGCCAGCGTGCGGTGCGCCAGCGCCAGCCGCTCCTGCAGCTCCAGCCCCTGCAGCCAGGTGTCGGTGACCAGCGCCATCAGGCTGGTGCGGAATGCCTGCTGCGCCTCGGCGCTGGCCAGATAGGTATCGCGCGCGGCCTGATTGAGCTGGCGGATCTTGCCCCAGAAGTCGATTTCATAGGGCGTGAGCACCACCCCGGCCTGGTAGGTGGAAAGAATCTGTGTGCGATCGACCGATTGCAGCATCGAGGCCCATGGCTGCGGCAGCGCCCCCGAGGGCACCTGATCGATGGGCAGATCGACCCGGCTGCGGATGCCCTGCGCTCCCATCCCGATGGCGGGCAGCGAATTGGCCCGCTGCAGCCCGGCCGAGGCGCGCGCCTCCTCCACACGGGCGACGGAAGCCCGCAGGTCGCTGTTGTAATCGAGCGCCGCCTGCAACAGCCGGTGCAGGTCCGGATCGGGAAAAAGATCGTCCCAGCGCAGCACCGGCGCAGCCGCTTCCTGCTGCTCCTGGGCTCGCACGGCCACCGGATAGGAAGAGGGCAGGGCCGCCACCGGCGGCTCGGGCCGGGGAGCGGATGCACACCCCAGAAGCCCCAGGGCCACCATGGTCCCCGCCATGATCGTGCGCAACGGACAGAAAGAATGCTCGGGCAAGTTCATGACACCTCATCATCTCAGGCCACAATACCCGCAAAGATCCCGGGCAGCCTGCAGGACACAGCCCCGCTCCGGCGCGAGGCACCACGGCAGAGGCAGGTCATGGAATCATTATGGGAGGAAACCGGGGACCCGTCTGTCAGGCGGCAGACCACAGATCCACACCTCTTTCCACATGCACCAGCGCGCCACAGCATCTTGCACCGCAGCCCCGGACCTCCGATGATCCGCATTGTAATTCAACACATGTTGAATAAATGAGTCCGACATCCTTCCGAGCCGTTTCGCCATGACCGACGTCCTTGCTTCCTCGCCCCCCCGCACCACCCGGCGCCCGGGTCGACCGGCTGCTTCGCAGACCCCCTGTGCGGACGGCCGATCCCGGCTGCTGGAAGTGGCTGTCACCATCTTCGGCCAGCACGGATTCGATGGCGCCAGCCTGCGCACCATTGCCGAAGGTGCCGGACTCGACCCGGCCATGGTGAGTCACCACTTCGGCTCCAAGGCGCGACTCTGGCAGGCGGCCCTCGGCGCCATTGTCGAACGGCAGGAGGAGCATGCCCCCACCCTGCGCGCCATCATCGGCGGGGCAGAACCGCTCGTGGCCCGCATGCATGCCGCCATCGATTTCTTCATCGGCCTGGCCGCGCAGCGGCGCGAGGTCTTTCTCTTCTTCAGCCGCGAGCTGCACTCCCCGGGCTGGCGGCTCGATGCGCTCAACACCAGCCTGGCAGAACCTTTCTACCGCATCTGTGAACCCCTGTGGCAGGAGGCCATCGACGCCGGCATCGTGCAGAGCCAGCACCCGGCCGTCTTCCATACGCTGGTGCTGGGGGCCATCTGCATCACGCTCGATTCCAGCCCCACCATCACCCACCTGGCTGGCCAGGAGATCGACCGTCCTGCCATCACCCGGGCGCTGCGGGCCATTCTGCAGGGGCACTTTCCGGCCACACCGGACGCGGGCGGCTCTGCCATCTGACTCCTGTCCACGCCTACCGGAAGGCCGGGCCTCTCCCCATGCGGGCGTCGAGCGCCGTGCACAGCCGCTCCCATCCGGCCTCTCCCGGCTCCGTGTTGTCGAACACCAGCAGCTCGGGATACTCGGCCGGCTCCGGCCGAAAGAGGCGCGGATGGTACTGGTCCCAGTGGGCCAGCTTCCAGGCATCGCTGGGATGGGCACGCCGCTCGATGCGACGCCGGGCCTCCGCTTCCGCAAGCTGCACCCACACAATGCTGATCTGCACCTCGGGCCCCACCCCCAGCCATGCCCGGTCGATGAGCCGGTGCGCCCGCACCTCGCGCGACAGCGGCCCGACCACCACCACATTCCCTCCTGTGGCCAGGTTGTCACGTGCCGTGTCCAGCAGCCCCCGGTACTCGGGATCGCGCAGATGCTGGAGATACACAGGGCTGTCCCGGTCGTTCGGGTCGCCCGTGAGCAGGCCCATCACCTCGGCGCTGTAGGCGCCATAGAGCGTGTCCTTGTCGAGCAGGCACCACGCTCCCGCCGCCGGCTGCGCATGCCAGTGGCGCACCAGACGTCTGGCCAGCGTGGTCTTGCCCGTACCGGCATGGCCACAGAAAAAGAGAAGTTGCGACATGGGAAACGTCCTCCTGCAGGCAGGGCCACCATGGCCCGCCCGGGTGATCGGGAAACTCGACTATCCAGCCCCGAAGCATAGGCCATGGCAGCAACCAGCCCCGCTCCCAGCCTGTTCCCACACACAGAGCCCAGGGCATACTCGGGACATCCTCCCTTTCCTGCACCTCCGCATCCTCCGGAACAGACCTGCCATGGACCTTTCTTCTCTCTCCCGGGACGCCTCGGCAGCCTCCCGCACCGATCCCCGCACCCCCTGGCTGGTGGCGGGGGGACTCCTCCTGCTGTGCATCATGATCGCCACCTGCTGGCAGACCGCCGACCGGCTCACCTGGTTCCTCGAAACCTTTCCGGTGATGGTGGTGGTGCCGCTGCTGGTGGCCACCCACAGGCGCTATCCCCTCACCACGATGCTCTACGCCCTGATCTTCGTGCATGCGCTGGTGCTGATCCACGGTGGGCTCTACACCTACGCCAAGGCTCCCCTGGGCTTCTTCATGGAACACTGGCTGGGCACCTCGCGCAACCCCTACGACAAGGTCGGGCACTTTTTCCAGGGACTGGTGCCGGCCCTGGCGGCACGCGAGATTCTGGTGCGGGCGCGCTATGGCCTGGGGCCGCGCATGCTGGCCTTTCTGTGCGTGTGCATCGTGATGGCCGTGAGCGCCTGCTATGAACTCGTCGAATGGGGCGTAGCCGAAGCCTCGGGCCAGGCGGCCGATGCCTTTCTCGGCACCCAGGGCGATCCGTGGGACACCCAGTCGGACATGGCCTTCGCACTCATCGGGGGCCTGTGCGCCATGCTGTTTCTGCGCCGGCTGCATGACCGGCAGCTCGCGCGGCTGCCCGGTGCATGCCCTGGGCGCGTGGCATCCGAGGTCTGAATCCGGGGCACGGAGGCCTCTCCTCGGCCTCAGAGCAGGTGGCGGGATTCAATCACATATTCGATCAGCAGCTTGGCCACAAAACCGGTAAAGCCAAGGCCCAGAGCCAGAAAGAGCCAGAACGTCCCCGCCTTGCCGGCCTTGGACTTCCAGGCCAGATTGGCAATGATGAAGATCATGTAGAGCATGAAGGCACCGACCCCGAAGGTCAGGCCGAATTGGGAAATCTGGGCTTCAGTCAGTCCGAACATGGGTCAGGGTCATCCAGCAGGTCAGGGAGCGGATCAGGGGCGGTCGACAGCATAGCCGCAATCCCGGCACCCCATATCCGCGGTTGCGCCAAGTCCTTGCCCCGACACGGGAAATCACGGCGCCTCCGAGTGCGCACTGCGGCACAGTCGGCTGCCGCAGGCATGAAAAATCCGCCTCGTGGGCGGATCGGGTGCAGGCATGCCATGCACACCACCCGGTGACACCACCGGGCGGGAGGCAGATGCTTACTTGTGCTTCTTGCCCTTGGCAGGCGCAGCCGGCTGGTTGCTGGCCACGGGGGTGGCAGTCATCATGTCGAACTGCTTCTTCTGTTCGTCGTTGAGCTGGCCATAGAGCGCCACGGAAGCGTCATAGCGCTTGTTGATGAAGGCGGTTTCCTCGCCGCGCAGGCTCTTGAGGAAATCGACGCGCTGGGGAGTCTTCCAGCTGTTGAATTCCTGGGGAGAGGGGTTGCGGCTCGGCACGAAGCGGTTGGAATAGGCCGCCACGAAGTTGTTCCAGGCTCCTTCCTGCGCGGAGGAGATCTTCAGTGCGGACTTGAGCTGCATCATGGGATTGGCCTGCTTCTGGGCAGCCGGAGCAGCCTTTTCTGCGGCAAATGCGGCACCGCCGAGCAGGCCGAACATGGAAGCAGCGATCAGGGACCGCGTGAACAGTTTTTGAACAGACATGGTAATCCTCGGGTTGTCTAGCAATGCGGCGGTGCCTTTGTGGCCTGGGCCGCCTCGCGCACAGTATGCCCTGAAAGTTTGCCTCCCGACTACCCGGGGCGGTACGTTTGTAACAGAATCGCGGATTCGGCGCCTCTGGCTGCGGATCCGTTACATTCTGCCGCCCTCGCAGCAGGCAGGCTCCTGCGCGCTGCCCAGCGAATCGAGAATCGCACACTCGGGACGCTGGTCGCCATGGCAGGCATGCACCAGCGTCTCGAGTGTGACCTGCATGGCCTGCAGGTCGGCGATGCGGCGCTCCAGGCGTTCGACCTGCGCCTGCGCAAGCGCCTTGACCTGCGCACTGCTGCGCGTGGGGTTGTGCCACAGATCGAGCAGGCTGGCCGTCTGCTCCATGTCGAATCCCACGGCACGGCTGCGCCGGATGAAGCACAGGGCCTGCACCTCCGACTGGCCATAGAGCCGGTATCCCCCCTCGCTGCGGGCAATGTCGCCCAGCAGCCCCAGACTCTCGTAGTACCGCACCATCTTCGGGCTGAGGCCCGCGAGACGCGCAGCCTGGCCGACATTCACCGGCCAGCTCACCGAAGCCAGGGAGGGGAGGGGGGCTACCGGGTGGCTCACTTCTGCACGGCCTCGATCTGCGTGATGAGGTGCACGGAAGTGGGCATGCCCATCTTCACGAGGTAATCCATGCCCCACTGGGTACGGTCGATGGTGGTCTCGAAGTCGCCGCCGCAGACTTCACGGCCATTGAACATCGGGCTCTTGTAGCAGTTGAAGTGCACAGCCTTGAGCGTGACCGGATGGGTCTTGCCCAGCAGGGTGAGCTGGCCCGGAACCGACACGAGCTTGTCGCCCTGGAACACGAAGCGGTCCGACACGAAGCGGACGGTCGGATAGCGTGCGCTGTCGAACAGGTCGGCGCTCTTGAGATGGGCATCGAAATGCTCGGTGCCGGAGCTGATGGTGTCGGTGTGGATGGAGACATCGACACGGCCGCGATGGTGGGCACGGTCGAGCTCGATGGAGCCCGTGGTCTTGTCGAAGCGCGCACGGTTGGTGGAAGTCCCGAAGTGGCCGATCTCGAACGTGGTGTGCGTATGGGCGGGATCGATTTCATAGCTGGCGGCCTGCGCCGCTGTGGCGCCCAGGGCCAGGGTGGCCGCCACGGCCATCAGGGAAAGACGAACTGTCTGCATGTCATTGCTCCTTGCATAGGGGGCAGCCCTGTCTGCATCCCCATGATGTGGACAAGGCTGTGTATAAAGTGTGCATCAGGACGGGATAACCGCCTGCCATACGGGGACAAGCCAAACTGCTCTATAGGAGAAGGGCGCATCCCCTTGCCGAATCAGGCCTGGGGCGCAGCCTGGTAGCCCTCTTCGGTGATGGCGGCACACAGGGCCTGCGGATCGGCCGAGGTCTTGACCTCGACCAGATTGGCGGCTCGGTCGATATGGACTTCGGCCTGGGCATCGAGCTGGTGAATGGCACGGGTCACGGCTTTCTCGCAGTGGCCACAGGTCATGCCGGTGACCGTCAGACGAAGGGCTTCGCTCATGGATATCTCCTCAACAGAAAACGACGAAAAATGAAAACCACGCATCAGTCTCCACCTTGCCACCATGGCAAGGTCAAGGTCAAGACACAGCCCGCCTCCGGGCAGGGGAGATGCCATCGGGTTGACCTTTCCCTCATGGCAAGGTCTAGCCTCTGCGCTGTCGGGGCTCCTCCCACGCCAGGAACCGGGCTTCCATTCTCCCCTTTCCGGCCGGACCCCCTCCCGCTTCCTCTTTTTCCCCCTGCATCGCCATGAACAGTTCCTCTCGTCCTCCCACCCCCGCTCCCGTCCCTGCACCGACCTTTCCAACCCACTCCCCCGACGGCGCGGCGCAGTGCACCCTGGACATCGGCATCGACGGCATGACCTGTGCCTCCTGCGTGGCCCGCGTCGAACGGGCCCTCAAGAAGGTCGACGGCGTGGCGGATGCCAATGTCAATCTCGCCACCGAAACGGCCCGGGTCACGCTCACGCCCGCCCTCGCGCATACGGCCTCCTCGCCCACGCAGGCCCCGGCCGCGCTGCTGCGAGCCATCCGCAACGCCGGCTATGTGCCCCGCGCCCACGCCGGGCTCCAGCCGCTGTCGCAGGAGCGGGTATTCGGCATTCCACGCGATTTTCTGCCTGTGCTCGCAGGCCTGATCCTGTGCATCCCGCTGGTGGCCCCCATGCTGGCCATTCCCTGGCTGGGCAGCGAGCGCGCCCACATGCTGGTCCCCGTGTGGCTGCAGTTCCTCCTCGCCACCCTGGTGCAGTTCACTCTGGGCCTGCGCTTCTACCGCGCCGCATGGCATGCCCTCCAGCAGCGCACCGGCAACATGGAACTCCTGGTTGCCCTGGGCACTTCCGCAGCCTGGCTCCTGTCCGTCTGGCTGTGGATGCGCCACGGCATCACGATGCCTGTGCACGGCGACATGCCCATGGCATCCGGCGGCCCTGCCACGGAGACGGCTCCCCATGTGTACTTCGAGAGCTCCGCCGTGGTCATCACGCTGGTACAGCTCGGCAAGTGGATGGAAGGCCGCGCCAAGCGCCAGACCACGCAGGCCATTGCAGCGCTGCAGTCGCTGCGCCCGGATGTCGCCCACTGGCTCTCGCCGCTCGACGGCGAACAGGACGTTCCCGTCGCCGAGCTCATGCTGGGCGACACCATCGTCGTCAAGCCCGGTGAACGCATCCCGGCAGACGGCCTCGTCCGAAACGGCGCAAGCCAGGTCGATGCCAGCATGCTCACGGGAGAACCACTCCCCGTCGAGGTGTCTGCCGGAGACCGCGTGACCGGAGGCACCCTCAACGGCGATGGCGTGCTGCAGGTGGATGTCCGAGCCACCGCCTCCGAAAGCGTGCTCGCCCACATCATCCGGCTCGTCGAGGACGCCCAGGCCGCCAAGCCTCCGATTCAGAAACTCGTCGACAGGGTGGCGGCCGTGTTCGTGCCCACCGTGCTTGCAGTGGCCACCATCACCTTCGTGGGCTGGCTGCTGGCAGGGTTGCCCATGGAACCGGCTCTGCTGCGTGCCGTCGCCGTGCTGGTCATCGCCTGCCCCTGCGCACTCGGCCTGGCCACGCCCGTCGCCATCATGGCCGGCACCGGAGTCGCCGCACGCGCCGGCATTCTCATCAAGGACAGCATTGCACTCGAACGCGCCCACCAGGTCCGTATCGTCGCCTTCGACAAGACCGGCACCCTCACAGTCGGCGAGCCCCGGCTCGCCGCCACGCTGGATCTGCACGCCACTGCGTCCTCGTCCGCACCTTCCGTCCTTGCCATCGCTGCGGCACTGCAGGCTGGCAGCACCCATCCTCTGGCACATGCCATCCTGCTCGAAGCCCAGAAACAGGCGGTGACGGCGGCAGAAGGAGCGCATGCGCTCCAGACCACACCGGGTCGCGGCATCGAAGGCCGCATCGGCGACACCCTCTGGCTACTCGGCAGCCTGCGCTGGATGCAGGAACTCGGTGCAGCGCTCGATGCTCCTGCCTGCAGGGACTTCATTGCGCACTGGCAGAGCCAGGGCGCCACACTGTCCGCCCTGGCGCTGCGCTCCCATCCCGATGCTCCCGTGCAGCTGGCGGCACTCTGGGCCTTTGCAGATCACCCGAAACCCGAAGCTGCCAGCGCCGTGCACACTCTGCAGTCCCGCGGCATCCGCACGGTGCTCATCAGCGGCGACAACCGGGCCGCTGCCCTGGCCCTGGCACAGCAGGTCGGCATTCCATCCGACGCGGTCCATGCCGACGTCCTTCCCGGCGACAAGGCCCTCACCATTGCGCACCTGCAGCACCCTGCACGGGCAGGCGATGCACCGCAGGTCGTCGCCATGGTGGGCGATGGCATCAACGACGCTCCTGCCCTTGCACAGGCAGATGTCGGAATGGCCATGGCCAATCCACAGGGAGGTACCGACGTTGCCCTCCATGCGGCCGATGTCACCCTGATGCGTGGAGATGTACGGCTCGTGGCCGCAGCACTCGATGTTTCCAGAGTCACCGTCCGCAAGATCCGCCAGAACCTGTTCTGGGCCTTTGCCTACAACGTGGTCGGCATTCCACTCGCGGCTTTTGGCTACCTCAACCCCATGCTCGCCGGTGCCGCCATGGCACTCAGTTCCGTTTCCGTTGTCAGCAATGCGCTCCTGCTTCGTCGATGGAAGCCGTTCTGACAGCCCGTTTTCTTTCTGACTTCTTCCCGAACCGGACCGCGAGGTCCGGTTTTTTTTTGCTCTCTGCTCCTGACCGACTGCAGCGAGCGTTCTGCCTGCTCAAACGCCGTTTTTTGCCCTGAGCCCATTGTAGGCAGTCCGTTCCTTGCGGTCAGCCCCCTCGTCCTGCAGGCAGCCGGGAAAGTTGTCCAAGGTCTTTTTCTGTATTTTGATATATCAGTAGTGGTAGTAAATAGAAGCCCGACCGTTTCTGTGGATAACTGCATTTTTCTCAATTTCCGCGCGCAGTTGGAGAAAAAAAATCCCTGTGCAGCTCCGCCGTCGCGCCCTGTGCACGAACAGACCACAACCTGAGCACGTCCCCGCTTTCGGTGCACAACTCCTCATTTGCCCGCAAATTGCCCACAAGGTTGTGCCTGCACATTTTTTTTGGATGTTCTGTTGTTCCTGTGGCGTGCCGGCATCGAAATGCCACAGCGAAGGGGCCGGTGCTTCACAAAAGGTTCCCCGATCGCCCATGCGGGCAGCAGCAGGAGGGCGCGACAGGAGCAGAGGGGGCCGATAGAATCGGAAGCCTTGGGCAGGACGTGGAACAGCCTGGGTTCTGCTGTTGTCTGTGATCCAGTGGGCAGGGGCTGTCTGATCCCTGAAGTGAGCGAAAAAACCGGTCCTGCATGGCAGGCTGTTCTGGGAACTCTGTGAGCTCTGGTCAGGAAAGGGCACTGCAGCTTTCCCGTGCCGTCATGCGCGCATTCGGCCGGCGGAACGCCAGGCCAGGCTGTGAACGGGCCCATTACCTTCATATTTCGTATTGTGAAATATGAATGTGATTTTTCCACGTCTTTTCTGGATTGCCATGGTGTCCATGGCGTCCGATTGCGCGCTGGGCGCTCAAGCGCGTGCACCACGCCATTTCTTTGAATCTGTGGAACCCGTGGCTTCCGGAGCCAGGTTCCCGATGCCGTTCCCGATGCCCTGTCTGTCAGGGATGCATCGCACGGCGTGAAGGGGAGTCATCCGTGATCTATCCGGAGCAATTTGACGTCATCGTGGTCGGTGGAGGCCATGCTGGGACCGAAGCGGCCCTGGCCTCGGCGCGCATGGGGTGCCGCACCCTGCTGCTGACCCACAACATCGAGACGCTGGGGCAGATGAGCTGCAATCCCAGCATCGGTGGCATCGGCAAGGGGCATCTGGTCAAGGAGGTGGATGCACTGGGTGGGGCCATGGCTCTGGCCACGGACGAAGCCGGCATCCAGTTCCGCATTCTCAACAGCAGCAAGGGGCCCGCCGTGCGTGCGACCCGTGCGCAGGCAGACCGCCTGCTGTACAAGGCCGCCATTCGCCGCATGCTGGAAAACCAGCCCCATCTGCAGCTCTTTCAGCAGGCAGTCACTGATCTGGTGGTCGAAGGCGACCGGGTGACAGGCGCCGTCACTCAGGTGGGCATTACCTTTCGCGCCCGGGCGGTGGTGCTGACTGCCGGCACCTTTCTGGATGGGCGCATTCATGTGGGGCTCGACAACTACCAGGCTGGACGGGCAGGGGACCCGCCGGCCGTGGCACTGTCGGCCAGGCTCAAGGAACTTCAGTTGCCACAGGGGCGGCTCAAGACCGGCACGCCTCCGCGCATCGATGGCCGGACCATCGACTTCAGCCGCTGTGAAGAACAGCCCGGTGACGGCATGCCCGGCAGCCCCAATCCCCATATGCCTGTCTTCAGCTTCATGGGCCAGGCGCGCATGCATCCTCGGCAGCTGCCATGCTGGATCACCCACACCGACGCGCGCACCCACGAAATCATCCGCAGCGGGTTCGACCGCAGCCCGATGTTCACAGGACGCATCGAAGGGGTGGGCCCCCGGTACTGCCCGAGCATCGAGGACAAGATCAACCGCTTTGCGGACAAGGACAGTCACCAGATCTTTCTGGAGCCCGAGGGGCTGACCACCCATGAGTTCTATCCCAACGGCATCAGCACCAGCCTGCCATTCGACATTCAGCTGGCGCTGGTGCGCAGCCTGCCGGGTCTGGAACAGGCCCATATTCTGCGTCCGGGCTATGCCATCGAGTACGACTATTTCGATCCGCGCAGTCTGACCGACAGCTTCGAAACGCGCCAGATCAAGGGCCTGTTCTTTGCCGGGCAGATCAACGGGACCACAGGCTATGAAGAGGCCGCAGCCCAGGGATTGTTTGCCGGACTGAATGCCGCCCTGCAGTGCAAGGGGGAGCCGGCCTGGCTGCCGCGTCGGGATGAAGCCTATCTGGGCGTGCTGGTCGACGACCTGATCACCAAGGGAGTGACCGAACCCTATCGCATGTTCACGAGCCGCGCGGAGTTCCGTCTGCAGCTTCGTGAAGACAATGCCGACATGCGTCTCACCGAGACCGGGCGCCGGCTTGGACTGGTGGACGATGCGCGCTGGGATGCCTTCAACCGCAAGCGCGATGCGGTTTCACGTGAAACACAACGGCTTCGGTCGACCTGGGTGCATCCACAGACCCTGCCGGCGCATGAGGCTGAGGAGGTGCTGGGCAAGGCCATCGAACGCGAATACAACCTGGCCGATCTGCTTCGTCGCCCTGAAGTCGGTTACGCTGACCTGATGCGCATGCAGGGCGGACGTCATGCGAATCCCGAGATTCCTGTCAATGTTTCACGTGAAACAGAAGAGGGGGAAGCCCTTTCCCAGCTCATCGAACAGGTGGAAATCGGCATCAAGTATGCCGGCTATATCGATCGGCAACGGACCGAGGTCGAGCGGGCTGTCAGCTACGAAACGCTGGAGCTGCCCCGTGATTTCGACTACATGCAGGTGCCAGCCCTGAGCATCGAAGTGCGGCAGAAACTCAATCGCCACCAGCCTGCCACTCTGGGGCAGGCATCCCGCATCAGCGGGGTGACGCCAGCAGCCATTTCGCTGCTGCTGATCCATCTGCGCAAGTCGCGCAAGGATTTTGGAGTCCAGGCATGACATCTCCTGTTTCGCGGAATGGTGCAGTCGTCTCTGCTTCGCAGCTCGATGCCCGGCTGCGGGCGGGGCTGGATGCCATGGGCCTCTCGCTGGAAGAAGAGGGGGTCGAACGGCTGCTCGCTTATCTGGATCTGATGGGCAAGTGGAACCGGGTCTACAACCTCACGGCTGTGCGGGATCCCCTGGAAATGCTCACCCACCACGTGCTCGACAGCCTGAGCGCAGTGCAGCCTCTTCGGCGTCATCTGGGACAGACGCAAGGTCAGCCCCAGTTGCTGGATGTCGGTTCGGGCGGAGGCTTGCCAGGAGTGGTGTTTGCTGTCTGTCAGCCCGACCTGCGGGTTGACTGCGTGGACGCCGTGGGCAAGAAGGCTGCCTTTGTGCAGCAAGTGGCGTCTGCGCTGCAGTTGCGCAATCTGCGCGGTCTGCATGCACGGGTCGAGCAGGTGCGTGAGGTCTATGACGTGGTCAGCAGCAGGGCGTTTGCATCGCTGGCGGACTTCACGGCCTGGTCGCAGCAGACCGTGGCTCCTCAGGGTGTCTGGCTTGCCATGAAAGGGCGGCGACCCGACGAGGAAATGGCTGCATTGCCGTCCACGGTCGAGGTGTTTCACGTGGAACCATTGCAGGTGCCACAGCTCGATGCCGAACGCTGCATCGTCTGGATGCGCAAGAAATCCTGAAGCCGATGGCAGTCGGCAGGCGGACTGCCGGTTCCGGCATGGAGACGTGCTGGCTACAATTTCGATTTGTTTTGTGAGCGAGCAAGCATATGGCCAGAATTTTCTGTGTGGCGAATCAGAAGGGCGGAGTGGGCAAGACCACCACCGCGGTCAATCTGGCCGCCGGCTTGTCCAAGATCGGTCAGCGTGTCCTGTTGGTGGACCTGGATCCGCAGGGCAATGCCACCATGGGGTCGAGTGTCGACAAGCGCACCCTGCAGCCCAGCGTGTACGACGTGTTGCTGGAAGAGTGCAGCGTGAGCGAGGCCCGTGTGCATCCCGAGCGCTGCGGCTATGACGTGCTCGGAGCCAATCGGGAGCTGGCCGGAGCGGAAGTGGAACTGGTCGATCAGGATCGTCGCGATCGTCGTCTCAAGACAGCCCTGGAGGCTGTCGATGCCGATTACGACTTTGTGATCGTCGACTGCCCTCCGGCGCTGAGTCTGCTCACCCTCAATGGCCTGTGTGCAGCCGACGGGGTCATCGTGCCGATGCAGTGCGAATACTTTGCCCTGGAAGGGCTGACCGATCTGGTCAATACCATCAAGCAGATCCACGCCAACCTCAATCCCAAGCTCAAGGTCATTGGCCTGCTGCGGGTCATGTTCGATCCGCGCATCACCCTGCAGCAGCAGGTGAGCGAGCAGCTCTCCGAGCACTTCGGTGACAAGGTCTTTCATACCGTCATCCCGCGCAATGTGCGGCTGGCCGAGGCGCCCAGCTATGGAGTTCCGGGCGTGGTGTTCGATCCCTCGGCCAAGGGCAGCAAGGCCTTCATCGCCTTTGCCGACGAAATGGTCGAGCGCGTCCGCGCCCTCTGAAAGCGGGAGCGACGTACATGCACGATACAGACTCCCCGGCCTTCCGGGTGCTGACCCTGCCAGGGTGGCAGGGCAGTGGGCCGGAGCACTGGCAGAGCCGGTGGGAACGGCTGCATGGCTGCGTGCGCGTGGCCCAGCACGATTGGCAGCATCCCCTGCGGGGTGACTGGATGATCCAGCTGGAAGAGGCCGTGCTGGCATCTCCTGTTCCGGTGGTGCTGGCAGCCCACAGTCTGGGCTGCATTCTGGTGGCGGCATGGGCCGCCCACAGCCAGCAGGTGGCGCGGGTTCGGGCGGCTCTGCTGGTGGCTCCGGGCGATGTCGAGCAGCCAGCCCTCAGCTTCCTGCATCCAAGCTGGCGTCCCATCAGTCGGCAGCGGCTGCCTTTTGCCAGTGTGCTGGTGTCGAGCCAGGATGATCCCTACTGCAGTCCTGCCCGTGCCCAGGAACTGGCGCAGGGCTGGGGAAGTCGATGGGTGGATGTGGGCGCGCGCGGACACATCAACGCCGAGAGCGGCCTGGGCGACTGGCCCGAAGGATATGCCTGGCTGCAGTGGCTCATGGGGCAGGGGCAGGAGCCCCACCCGATCAACAAGGAGTAAGCCCTCGATGGCAACGAGCAAACGCAAGAGTGGGCTGGGGCGTGGACTGGAGGCCCTGCTGGGCCCCAAGGTCATGGACACCCCGGTGAGCGAAGATTCCCATGCAACGGCGGATGCCGTGCAGCCGCCGACCGTGCTTGCGCTCGACCGGATGGTGCCCGGGCAGTATCAGCCGCGCACGCGCATGGATGAAGGCGCTCTGTACGAGCTGGCCGAGAGCATCAAGGCCCAGGGCATCATGCAGCCCATTCTGGTGCGGCAGCTGGTTCAGGGCGACATGGCAGGACGCTACGAGATCATTGCCGGGGAACGCCGGTTCCGTGCTGCCCGTCTGGCAGGGCTGGCCGAGGTGCCGGTGCTGGTGCGCGATGTGCCCGACGAAGCTGCCGCCGCCATGGCACTGATCGAGAACATCCAGCGTGAGGATCTGAATCCGCTGGAAGAGGCGCAGGGGCTGCAGCGTCTGGTGGGCGAATTCGGCCTGACCCATGAGCAGGCAGCCCAGGCTGTGGGCCGCAGCCGCAGCGCTGCCAGCAATCTGCTGCGTCTTCTGCAGCTCGCCGAACCGGTGCAGACCATGCTGATGGCTGGCGATCTGGACATGGGGCATGCACGGGCGCTTCTGAGCCTGGACAAGGCCGAGCAGATCACGGCTGCGCACCAGATTGCAGGCAAGAAGCTTTCCGTGCGAGAGGCGGAAAACCTCGTGCGCCGCATGGGCAGCATGCAGGGCGATGCTCCGGCCCGGACTGCGCCCGAAAAATCCGGTGATGTGCGCAGGGTCGAGGAGGAGTTGTCCGACCTGCTGGCGGCGCAGGTCGAGATACGCATCAGGAAGCAGGTGCGCCGCGGAGGAAAGAGCGACCAGGCCGGAGAGCTGGCCATTCAGTTCGGCTCCATCGACTCGCTCAACGGGCTGATCGACCGGCTGCGCCTGCTGGCGCAGGATGCCGCCGACTGATTTATTTGAAATAAAATGTAATCTAACGGTGAGTGAACCCATTGGCCGGTGCCTTCGGGGGCAAGGGCTGCAGGCTGCATGGAGGGCGACCCTGCGCGGGGGGAGCTACGGCATAATCTGGAACCATTGTCTTTCCCACCGTGGTATCGCCATGCACGTTTCGGATTCTTCCGCGGGTTCTGTCAGCACTCCGCCCGGTTCCTCACGCAACGCCGCCTTTCTCGCGGCGTTTTTCTTGATCTGCGCATGCGTGCCCTGGCTCAATCCGTTTGCGGGAGGGGCCATGACGCCGGCCATTCCGCTGCTCACGGGCTGGATCTGCATTGCGATGCTGTTCACCGTGTTTCCGGCCCGGCGCTGGACGCCGGGCGCTGCGGTGCTGGCGGCAGTGCTGGTGGTGCTGTGCGCAGTCGGTGTTGCGGCGGATCAGCCCTGGCAGCTGCTGGCTTTCGGGTGCACGGCCATGGCCGCTTCCGCCGTGGTGGGGGCCCGCATGGCGCAGGATGCGGACAGCGCCCTGGATCTGCCGGAGGCGGGGGAACTGTTCATGCGCCACGGCATCACCCTGATTGCCTGGAGCTGGTTGCTTGCCGGCCTGGCCAATGCGGCCATCGGATTGCTGCAGTATTTCCAGAACACGGCCTGGCTCGGCGACTGGGTGAACCATGCGCCGCGCGGGCAGGTGTACGGCAACATCCGGCAGCGCAACCAGTACGCCACGTTGATGAACATCGCGCTCTGGGCGCTCTGGTTCGTGTGGCGGGAAGGCAGTCTGCAGCGCCTTGCAGCCCGGTGTCTGCCCCGCACTGCGCAGCAAGGCACTGCCGCTCTGGGCGCAGGGGTGCTGGCCTGGCTGTGCATGGTGCCGCTGGGCATCTGTCTGGCCCTCACGCTGTCGCGCACCGGGTTCATGCAGCTGCTGTTCCTTGCGGTGCTGCTTGCGGGCTGGACGTGGCGTTTCGATCGCGCGCGCATGGCGCGTGTCGGGTGGTGGCTGGCTGGCCTGATGGCTGTCTACGCCCTGGCCGGATATGTCATGCCGATGCTGGCGGGCATGACGGACATCTGGGTGCGCCTCGAAGGCAAGGACAGCCGCGCCTGCATCAGCCGCACGGTGCTGTGGGGCAACGTGCTGCAGCTGGTGGCGCAGAAGCCGCTGACCGGCTGGGGCTGGGGCGAGCTCGATTACGCCCATTACTATGCCGACTATCCCGGCATGCGCTTCTGCGAAATGCTCGACAACGCCCATGATCTGCCCTTGCATCTGGCCGTTGAACTGGGCGTGCCGGCCGCCCTGGCTTTCTGTGCGCTGGTGGTCTGGGGAGTGGTGCGCAACCGTCCATGGAGCGAGGCCCGGCCCGAGCGGCAGCTGATGTGGGGGGTGCTGGGAGCGATTGCCATCCACAGCCTGCTCGAATACCCCCTGTGGTACGCGCCCTTCCAGCTGGCCTGCGGGCTGGCCCTGGGGGTGCTGTGGACTACGCGCAGTGCATCGCCCCGGGCGTCTGCAGCTGCCGGGGAAGCATCCTTGCTGTGGACGCGCGTCCTGCCGCAGGGGCCTGTGCTCATGGCCCAGCTGCTCGTGGCATGCGCCATGACGGTGGCATTGATCTATGCCTGCTTTGATTTCGTCCGCGTCACCCAGCTCTATACCGACGCGGAAGAACGCATGCCGCCCTTCCGCCAGAACACTCTGGCCCAGGCCAGTCGCACCGTGCTGTACCAGAACGCCGTGCATTTTGCCCAGCTCACCACCGAGCCGCTCACGCCCGAGAATGCCGCCGTGCAGCTCGCGCGTGCCCAGGATCTGATGCACTACAGTCCCGAGGCACGGGTGGCCGAGCGCATTGTGGAGTCCCTGCGCATGCTGGGCCGCGATGCGCAGGCCGATGCTGCCGAACGCCATCTGGCACAGGTGTACCCGCAGGAATATGCCCACTGGAAGAAGAAGATGGAGGGCGATGCAGCCGAAGAGGCATCGGGCGACGAAGGAGAGGCCCTGACCGATGACGCCAGCGCAGCGACACAGGAGTCTGGTGGCGCTTCCGGAGCGCAGGAGTAAGACGGGCACCGGCTGCGGGAGCCCGTGCCAGTGTGCGCAGGCGTTCCGCGCGCCTGTTTCCTTGCCTTCGCTCCCACCCCTTACAATAGATTTTCTGCATGCGGGAGATACCGGCGGCACGGCACGTGTCTGGCTCGGGCTTTCGCATCGTGATGTTCACTACAGGAGTATGTCCGTGTTTCTGATTTCCGACGCGTATGCGCAGGCAGCCGCGCCTGCCGGAGCCGCTGCTGGCCCGATGGGGTCGATCATGTCGTTCCTTCCTCTCGTTGCCATGTTTGCGGTGCTGTACTTCATCATGGTGCGCCCGCAGATCAAGCAGAACAAGGAACGCCGCTCCATGATCGATGCCCTGGCGCCCGGCGATGAAGTGGCTACCCAGGGCGGTCTGATGGGTCGCGTCACCAAGGTGCGCGACGACCAGGTGGATCTGCTGCTGGCACAGAACGTCACGGTGCATGTGCAGAAGCATGCGGTCGTGCAGCTGCTGCCCAAGGGCACGCTGAGTCTGTGAATGGTGCCGCCCCGTTTCCGGGGCGGCAGTCACATGGAGATGCCCCGTGGCCTGGTTCTCCGTGTCCGGAGGTGCATTCGCCTGGAGGTGGATGCACTGCAGGGGGCGGGACCATCTTCACGGTATGGTGGCCGCGCAGCGGGTGCAGAACCCATGCGCGGCATTTGTGTTTGACGGACAGGCTCGACGGGGAGGCGCCTTCTGCGGAAGCGCTCTCCGGGTCGGCCACCGTCAGTTGTTGGAAAGACGCTTGCCATGAACCGTTATCCGGTCTGGAAATACGCCATCATGCTGGTGGCGCTGCTGGTGGGGCTGATCTACACCCTGCCCAACTTCTTCGGCGAGGCGCCGGCGGTGCAGGTGTCGCCGGCCAAGTCGGTGGTCAAGGTGGATCCGTCCGTGCAGGACAAGGTGAAGGCGGCCCTGGCGGCTGCCCAGCTCAGTCCGGACATGACCACGGTCGAGGCCGATTCGATGCGGGTGCGCTTCACCTCCACCGATGCGCAGATCAAGGCGCGCGACGTGATCGAGAAGACGCTCAACACCGATCCCACCGATCCCTCCTACGTGGTGGCACTCAATCTGGTGTCCCGGTCGCCTGCCTGGCTGACGGCGCTGCATGCAGCGCCGATGTATCTGGGGCTGGACCTGCGGGGGGGCGTGCACTTCATGCTCCAGGTGGACATGAAGACTGCAGTGTCCAAGCGGCTCGACACCATTGCCGGCGACGTGAAGGCGCTGCTGCGCGACAAGAGCCTGCGCTATGACGCCGTGGCCCGTGCGGGAGACACCGTGCAGGTGAACTTCGCCGATGCCACTGCGGCCGAAAGTGCCAGGAACGCCATCGAAGACGCGATGCCCGACATGCAGGTGACGCAGGGGACGGCTCCGACCGGACAGGTGCAGCTCGTGGTGGGCTACAAGCCGCCGGCACTCGTCAAGTTCGAGGAGCAGGCTCTCAAGCAGAACATCATGACCCTGCACAACCGGATCAACGAGCTGGGCGTGGCCGAGCCGGTGATCCAGCAGCAGGGGCTCGACCGTGTGGTCGTGCAGCTGCCGGGCGTGCAGGACACGGCCAAGGCCAAGGAAATCCTCGGACGCACCGCGACCCTTGAGGTGCGCATGGTCGACGAAAGCACCGAAGGCCATGCTGCAGAAGCCGGCAGCGGACCGGTGCCCTTCGGCAGCGAGAAGTTCAATGACCGCAGCGGCCACCCGGTGATCGTCAAGAGCCAGGTGCTGCTGACGGGTGAGAACCTGACCGACGCGCAGCCCGGCTTCGACAGCCAGACGCAGGAACCCACCGTCAATCTCACGCTCGACAGCAAGGGATCGACCATCTTCCGCAACGTCACGCGCGACAACGTGGGCAAGCGCATGGCCATTCTGCTGTTCGAAAAGGGCAAGGGCGAAGTGGTGACTGCTCCCGTGATCCGTACCGAGATCGGCGGCGGACGCGTGCAGATCAGCGGGCGCATGAGCACGCAGGAAGCAGCCGATACCTCGCTGCTGCTGCGCGCCGGTTCGCTGGCCGCTCCCATGGACATCGTCGAGGAACGGACCATCGGCCCGAGCCTTGGGGCTGACAACATCAGCAAGGGTTTCCATAGCGTGGCCTGGGGCTTCCTGGCCGTGGTGGTGTTCATGATCCTGTACTACCACCTGTTCGGGCTGTTCTCGGCGCTGTCGCTGGCCATGAACCTGCTGCTGCTTGTGGCCATTCTGTCGATGCTGCAGGCCACGCTCACGCTGCCCGGCATGGCGGCCATGGCGCTGGCGCTGGGCATGGCCATCGACTCGAACGTGCTCATCAATGAGCGCATCCGCGAGGAGCTGCGCAACGGCGTGTCGCCGCAGGGGGCCATCCAGGCCGGCTACCAGCATGCCTGGGCGACGATTCTGGACTCGAACGTCACTTCGCTCATCGCGGGTCTGGCCCTGCTGACCTGGGGCACGGGGCCGGTGCGCGGCTTTGCCGTGGTGCACTGCCTGGGCATCGTGACGTCGATGTTCTCCTCGGTGTTCTTCTCGCGCGGTCTCGTCAATCTCTGGTATGGACGCAAGCGCAAGCTCAAGAGCCTGTCGATCGGTACGGTGTGGAAGCCTGCGGCCTCGCATACCGATTCGCTGGCTGCCCTGGCCGACAAGCGCGTGGACAAGGAGTAAGCGCCATGGAATTCTTCCGCATTCACAAAGACATCCCCTTCATGCGCCATGCGCTGGTGTTCAACCTCGTCTCGGCGGTCACCTTCGCGCTGGCGGTGTTCTTCCTGGTCACCAAGGGACTGCACCTGTCGGTGGAATTCACCGGCGGGACGGTGGTCGAGGTGGCCTACAGCCAGCCCGCGCAGATCGACAAGGTGCGCGGAGCCGTGGAAAAGCTCGGCTACAAGGACGTGCTGGTGCAGAACTTCGGCTCGTCGCGTGACGTGATGATCCGCCTGCCGCTGCAGAAGGGCGTGAGCTCCTCGCAGCAGAGTGGCAACCTCATGGCAGCCCTCAAGGCGCAGTCGCCCGACGTGGCCCTGCGGCGTGTGGAGTTCGTGGGGCCGCAGGTGGGCGAGGAGCTCATGGGCAATGGCCTCAAGGCGCTTGGCTTCGTGGTGCTCGGCATCATCATCTATCTGGCCGTGCGATTCGAGTGGAAGTACGCCGTGTCGGCCATCATCGCCAACCTGCACGACGTGGTGATCATCCTGGGCTTCTTCGCCTTCTTCCAGTGGGAGTTCTCGCTGGCGGTGCTGGCGGCGGTGCTGGCCGTGCTCGGCTATTCGGTCAACGAGTCGGTGGTGATTTTCGACCGGATCCGCGAGGCCTTCCGACGCTATCGCAAGATGAACACGGTGCAGGTCATCAACCATGCCATCACCAGCACGATCAGCCGGACCATCATCACCCACGGGTCCACGCAGATCATGGTGCTGTCCATGCTGGTGTTCGGGGGCGAGACGCTGCACTACTTTGCCATGGCCCTGACCATCGGCATTCTGTTCGGCATCTATTCGTCGGTGTTCGTGGCGGCGGCCATCGCCATGTGGCTCGGCATCCGGCGCGAGGATCTGGTCAAGGGCAATTCCCGCAAGGATGGCGGAGCCTCCAGTGACCCGAACGCCGGCGCGGTGGTCTGACGGAGCCTGCTGCAGAGAGGGGCTGCCCGGCGCCTTGTCGGGCGCTGTCTCTGCCTGAGGGGTCCCGCCGCCCGGGGAGGCGGCAGGGGCTCCTGTCTTTTTGTCCTGCATCCCCGAAGGCATCATCATGGATTGGCTGCTGGTCGTGACTGCTTCGCTGTTTGCGGGCTTCGTCGATGCGATTGTGGGGGGTGGGGGACTGATTCTGGTGCCGGCGCTGTTTGCCACCTTTCATCAGATGGCGCCGGCCACCCTGCTCGGGACCAACAAGTCGGCCTCGGTGTGGGGCACGGGTTTCGCGGCCTGGCAGTTCCACCGCCGGGTGCAGATGCGCCGTGCCGCCATGCTGCCGGCCGTGGCGGGAGGATTTTTGGGATCGCTGGTCGGGGCGTGGCTGGTGACGCAGATCGATCCCGGCTATCTGCGTCGGGCCCTGCCGTTCGTGCTCACGGCCATTCTGATCTACACGGTATTGCGCAAGGATCTGGGACAGCACCATGCACCCCGATGGCAGGGGAGGCAGGAAACCGCCATCCTGACCGGGATCGGGGTGGTCATCGGCACCTATGACGGCTTCTTCGGGCCCGGCACCGGCAGTTTCCTGGTGTTTCTGCTCGTGCGGGTGCTGGGATACGACTTCCTGCATGCCTCGCTGGGAGCCAAGCTCATCAACGTCGCCACCAATCTGGCTGCCATTGTGCTGTTCGCAAGCCAGGGCCATGTGTGGTGGCAGCTGGGGGCGGCCATGGCCGTGGCCAATGTGATGGGCAGCGTGCTGGGAGCCCGCATGGCCCTGCGGCACGGGGCAGGCTTTGTGCGGGTGATGTTCATTCTGGTGGTGGCGGCGCTGATTGCCAAGACCGGTTATGACGCCTTCCTGCGCGTCTGAAGAAGGTTCCTGCAGGTGCTGCGCATCGGGCGGATGCGCTCACGCTCTGGCACTCCCGGGTGTCAGAGCCGCCCGGCGAGTTTCCAGTAGGGGATGAGGCGGGCGTGCTCCTCGTCGAACCGCCGGTTGGTGTTTGCCAGGGCCTGCTGCTGCTGGGCCATGTAGCGCAGGACCATCTGCTGGCTGTCGGTGTTGGCCTGGATGCGGGCCCGCAGCGAGGCGGGGGCCCGGTCCGGCTGACGGCGATAGAACGCCATTTCCTGGTCCAGCTGAACCCGTTCCTGCCGCATGCCGTTGAGGCGTCGCTGGGCATCGGCAATGAGCGTGGCGATTTCGTCTCCGGCCCGCTTGCGGGCGGCCAGGTGGCTGGCCGGAGTGGGGTAGCGCTGCAGGAGCGCCGTGCGTTCGCGGGTCTGCAGGGCCTCGTGCTCGCGGGCCGCCTGTTCCGCGCGCTGGCGCTGGGCCAGCGCGGCGCGTTCCTCGCCGGTATAGCTCGGGGGAATGATGCGGCGCAGGGTCCCGTTGCTGCCGAGCTGCCGCTGCTCGCGGTCGATGCAGGCCGCGATGGGGCGATCCGAGGTGATGCGCTTGCCGTAGCGGTCCGTGCAGGTGTAGATGCCGCCCTTGCCTTCGGCCATGACCTGTCCTGCCACAGCCAGCAGGCCCGCCAGCAGCAGGGTGGTGCGCAGTCTTCGGGCTGGAAGCTGCTGTGCGCAGCTTCTCTGAAGGGGGGATCGATCCTCGCGGTTCATGTACATGGCGGGAGAAAAGGCAAGTTCCGGGCCATCGTGTCCAGCCGTTTCCGGTCTGCCTCAGGGAGCGGCCAGGACAGGAGAATGCAGGCTCGGCCCGCTCCCTGTTGAGGGAGCATGCCACAAATCGTCACCATGTCGACAAAAATTGGCAGTCTGGCGCGTGCGGGGGTCAGCGGGCGGTGGTGTCTCCGGCAGTCTGGGACACGCCATAGCGTTCGCGGTAGGCGAGAACCTGCGCCTTGTGGCTGGCCAGTGCGTTGTCCTGCGCAGCGGCCGGGCTGG
The DNA here is from genome assembly GCF_049977365.1 of Brachymonas moutaii (nom. illeg.). Lineage (NCBI taxonomy): Bacteria > Pseudomonadati > Pseudomonadota > Betaproteobacteria > Burkholderiales > Comamonadaceae > Allobrachymonas > Brachymonas moutaii (nom. illeg.). The sequence goes on from NZ_JBNGEN010000006.1 coordinate 67,847, forward strand.
AGAGGTAGCCCAGCAGGTCATCGAGGGTGGCAATGGCACACACGTCCATGCCCAGCTGCTGCCGCACGTACTGCACGGCGCTGTAGGGCACGTCATGGCCGTCCTCTGTGGCCATTTCCTGGCGGTCGAGTGCGACGGCCACGGCCGACGGAGTGGCACCGGCCGCACGGATGAGGGCAATGGACTCGCGCACGGCGGTGCCGGCGGACATCACGTCGTCCACGATCAGCACGCGTCCCTGCAGCGGCGCGCCGACCAGGCTGCCGCCTTCGCCATGGTCCTTGGCTTCCTTGCGGTTGTAGGCAAAGGGCAGGTTGTGGCCGAGGCGGGCGAGTTCGATCGCCACGGCAGCCACCAGCGGAATGCCCTTGTAGGCGGGGCCGAAGAGCATGTCGAAGGAGGTGCCGCTCGCCAGAATGCGCTGCGCATAGAATTGAGCGAGCCGGCCGAGCATGGCTCCGTCCTGGAACAGGCCGGCATTGAAGAAATAGGGCGACTGGCGGCCAGCCTTGGTGGTGAAGCTGCCGAAGCGCAGCACGCCGCAGTCGACGGCAAAAGCCACAAAATCCTGGGCGAGGGTGTCGGGGGAGGTGGTGCTCATGGAAAACGTAAGGGAGAAACAGCAGTGTTCCGGTTGACCAGCCTCAATCTCAACGGCATCCGCTCGGCCACGGCCAAGGGGCTGGAGCCATGGCTGGCCGCGCATGCCCCTGATTGTATGTGCGTGCAGGAAATCAAGGCGCAGCAGGCCGACGTGGTGAACCGCTTCGAGGAGCTGGCAGGGCTGCGGGGCTATTTCCACTTTGCCGAGAAGAAGGGCTATTCCGGCGTGGGTGTCTACACGCGGCATGCCCCGAGCGATGTGCGGGTGGGCTTCGGATCGGCCGAGTTCGACCGCGAGGGGCGTTATCTGGAGCTGCGCTTCGATACGCCCGCGCGCAGGTTCTCGGTCATCAGCTGCTATTTTCCGAGCGGGTCCTCCGGAGAGGAGCGCCAGCAGGCCAAGTACCGGTTTCTCGGCGAGATGGCTCCGTGGCTGCAGGAGCTGCGGCAGGAGCGCGAATACATTCTGTGCGGGGACGTGAACATTGCCCATCAGGAGATCGATCTCCGCAACTGGAAGGGCAACCGCAAGAACAGTGGCTTTCTGCCCGAGGAGCGCGACTGGATGACGCAGCTGCTGACCGCAGGAGGGCTGGTCGACGTATACCGCCTCCTGCAGCCCGATGCCACCGATGCCTGCTATACCTGGTGGAGCAACAGGGGTCAGGCCTATGCCAAGAACGTGGGATGGCGCATCGACTACCATCTCGCCACGCCGGTCATGGCCCGGCATGCGCGAACCGAATCCGTCTACAAGGGCGAGAAGTTCTCCGACCATGCCCCGCTGACCGTCGATTACGACTTTGCTCTCTGAAAGGCTGCCCCGCATGCTGCGCTACCACACGATTCCCGTCACGCCGTTCCAGCAGAACTGTTCCATCGTCTGGTGCGATGCCACCATGGAGGGAGCGGTGATCGATCCGGGGGGCGAGACCACGCGCCTGCAGGAGTATGCGCATGCCCACGGCATCACCCTGCGGCAGATTCTGGTCACGCATGGCCATGTGGACCACTGTGCCGGGGCAGCCACGCTGGCCGAGGCGCTACAGATTCCCATCGTGGGCCCGCACGAGGCCGATCTGTACTGGATCGAGGCGCTGCCTGCCACGGCGGCCCGCTACGGTTTTCCACCGGCCCGGAGTTTTGTGCCGGACCGCTGGCTGCAGGATCAGGACACCGTGCAGGTGGGACAGGTGGTGCTGCAGGTGCGTCATTGCCCGGGACACACCCCTGGGCATGTCGTGTTCCATGCGGCCGAGGCGCAGCGTGCGTTCGTGGGTGATGTGCTGTTTGCGGGATCGATCGGCCGTACCGATTTTCCCGGTGGCGACCATGACCAGCTCATCGACAGCATCGTCCAGCGCCTGTGGCCCATGGGGGACGACACGGTGTTCATTCCCGGTCACGGGCCGGAAAGCACCTTTGGCCGCGAACGCCGCACCAACCCCTACGTGCGCGGGACCTGACAGCCGGCAGGGCGCAGCCGCGGCTGTATCCTGCGGTAATCCCCCTGCCGATGGGCGGGGGTGGGTCGATAATGCACCGATGCCCGGAGCTCCTGCAGCCGGGTGCCGGGATGCGAGCCTTTGCTGCAGCAAAGGTCCGCCTTCCCTGCCTTGTTCGGGCGGATCGGTATCCTGACTGACGATCGCCCCTGATGGATGTACCCGTGACCGACACCCCCACCGAATCCCGCCCCTCTTCCGCTGCCCCCTCGTGGGCGCAGTCCATGCGCGTCTATCTGGAACCTGCGAGCGTGCGCATGCTGTTTCTGGGATTTTCCTCGGGGCTGCCCCTGCTGCTGGTGCTGGGGACGCTGGCCTTCCGGCTGCGCGAGGCGGGCATTGACCGCACCACCATTGGGCACATGTCCTGGGTGGGGTTGATGTACGGCTTCAAGTGGGTGTGGTCGCCGCTGGTGGATCGCATGCCCATACCCCTTTTCACCCGCTGGCTGGGCCGGCGCCGGAGCTGGCTGCTTCTGGCCCAGTGCGGGCTGGTGGCGGGGCTGGTGGCCATGGCCCTCGTCGATCCCCGCCAGGGGCTGGAGCCCCTGACCTGGGCGGCGCTGCTGGTGGCCTTCTGTTCGGCCACCCAGGACATCGCACTCGATGCCTACCGCATCGAATCGGCGTCATCCGACCGGCAGGCTGCGCTTGCCGCCACCTACCAGACCGGTTACCGGCTGGCCATGCTCTGGGCGGGAGCAGGGGTGCTGTGGCTGGCGGCCGGGGCCGAGAGCCAGGGTGCGGCGGCCATCTACCAGAACGGAGCCTGGCGTTTCGCCTATCTGACCATGGCAGCCTCCATGCTGGTGGGAATGGTGACGGTGCTGCTGGCGCCCGAACCCGATCCGCGTCCCCTGCCACCGGCACGCAATGCACGCGAATGGCTCCGGGGGGCACTGATCGACCCGTTCATGGATTTTTTCGAGCGCTACAAGTGGCATGCCCTGCTCATTCTGGCCCTGATCGGCCTGTACCGCATCAGCGACATCGTGCTCGGCATCATGGCCAATCCCTTCTATGTCGACATGCACTACACCAAGACCCAGGTGGCGCTCGTGACCAAGGTGTGGGGGGTGATTTTCACGCTGGCAGGGACCTTCATCGGCGGCGTGCTGGCGGTGCGCCTGGGTGTGATGCGGGTGCTGATGCTCGGCACCACCCTGTCTGCCGGCACGCATCTGCTGTTTGCCTGGCTGAGCACCTTCATCCAGGTGCAGGGTGACTGGTGGCCGGTGACCGTGGCCGGCCATGCCTTCATGCTGCACAAGATGGTGGCGCTGACGCTCGTCATCATCGCCGACAACCTCGCCAGCGGCATCACTTCGGCCGCCTTCATCGCCTTTCTCTCCGGGCTCACCAGCGTGAGCTACTCGGCCACGCAGTACGCCCTGTTCAGCTCCCTGATGCTGCTCCTGCCCAAGTATGTGGCCGGGTACGGGGGCGCGTTTGTCGACCACTTCGGCTACACCACGTTCTTCCTCTGTGCCTCGCTGCTCGTGGTGCCGGTGCTGGCACTGGTGTGGGTGGCGGGCAGGGTGCTGGGCGTGCAGGGACAGGCGCCCCGGCCGGCCTGAACGGCTGCGTCGTCGTGACCAGCCGCCGCCGTGCTGCGGGTGGCGAGAACGGCGATCAGGAAGAAGTACAGGGCAATGGGGCCGTTGTTCCAGAACAGAATGGCCTCCGTCAAGCCGAAGATGCCGTAGGCCAGCGGGATCAGCATTCCCAGCAGCGCGAGGGTGCGCGACAGGGAATCGGGTGCGGACCGACGCCACTGGCGTGCGAAGTAGGCCAGCGGCATTCCATAGACCAGCAGCAGAAACACGATGCCGACCACGCCGCTCTTGGCGGCTTCGTTCAGGAACTCGTTGTGCGGGTGGTGGAACTGTTCCATCATCGGATCGACGCGCTTTTGCCGCACGGCAATGTCGCGCTGGGCCTCATACCCCTGCTGGTTCCAGCCCAGCCAGGGCTTCTCGCAGAACAGCTCCCAGGCAAACTGCCACATCTGCAGCCGTGCGCCTACCGAGGTGGAGGCCACCTCTCTGGTTTCGTAGAGGGTGACTTCATGCTGCGCGGCGGCAATGCGCTCATAGACCTTGTGCGTGATGCCGGAGGGGCTGAGCACCGTCAGTGCCCCGATCAATGCGGCCATGCCGGCCAGCATTTTCAACGAGGGGCGGTAGCCCCCCCGCAGCATCACGGCGGGCACGAGCAGCAGAAGCAGCCAGGCTCCCCGCGTCATCGACAGCACCGAGGCCCCCGCAAAGGCCAGCGCACTGGTCCAGGCAAGCAGCTGCAGGCGGCGCGAGGCGGGCATGCGCAGCCCGGCTACCCACAGCAGCAGGGCGAACAGGGCCGACAGATCACCGAAGTGGATATAGAAGAAATCTCCCCCCTCTGCCCGGCGGTTCAGGTGCAAGAACTGGTAGGCGGCCTCACCCAGGGCAACGGGGGCCGCGATGCAGGCGGCCAGGACCATGGGCCGCAGGGAGGGAAGGGGGTGGCGCCACGTCCAGACCAGCAGGGGCAGGGCGGCCAGGGGCAGATACAGGCGGAATGAATTGATGTACACCGGCGCACTGGCTTCCCGCTGCCACCACCAGTACAGAGTGGCCAGCAGGCACAGGCCCACCAGGAGGGCACGTTCTCTGAGCGAGGCGCGGACAGGAGCCCATGCCAGAGCGGGCATGGACACCAGCAGGCCGATGTCCATCAGCAGGCGGTAGCCGTTGGGAATGCTCACGGCGCTGAAGATCAGCAGGAACAGACCCAGGTAGAAGGCTTCCAGGTGGCGGGAATAGAACGAATCCATGGGCGATGCAGGGGAGAGGCGGTGGCCGCAGGCAAGGGGTGCGACCGGACGGGAGATTCTCCCCCATCCCGGTTCCGGGGATCGCCGGGGACACGAATTGTCACCAGAGTGCGGCAGCAGGCCGCATGTCGGGCCTGCTGGTGGGTCAGGTCAGGTAGCGGGCCACGAAGCTGTGGGGAGCATGGCGGTGTGCTTCCAGGTCCTCGTCGAAATGGCGCCGGTCTGCGCCGCGCAGCTTGACCAGGGAGGGAACCCCTGCCGAACAATTGCCCCGGAACAGCAGCCGGTGCAGCCTTCTGCGTTTCCAGTGGGCCAGCACATGGTAGAAGTAGGGGCCATCCTCGACACGCTGCAGGGTGAGGCGATAGTGCCCCTGCGTCTGCAGGATCTGCTGGAAGGCCAGGTGCATGCTCAAGTAGTCGAGATAGAGGATCTTCTGCCGGATCCGGTCGAAGTGCCCCTGCTGCTCCAGGTGCCGGACATAGGCCGCGCCACTGTCCACGATGGCATGGCGGGTGAATTCCTCCTGCCATTCCTCGATGAGCGGGCTGTGGGCCGGTGCGGCCAGAAACCAGTTTTCCACCACCGGATAGCGGGGCAGGGAGGTGAATCCCTCCAGGTAGAACCCCACGAAGTCGCTCTGCTGTGCCTCCTGCAGCGCATGCACCCAGTCCAGCGGGCGGGTCAGAACGATGGAGGCATCCAGCCAGATGCCGCCATGGCGGCGCAGCAGTTCCAGTCGGATCCAGTCGGCCCGCTTGGCGGGAATGAGCCGCTCGACTGCGGCAGGCAGGTGGGGAATGTAGCGGGAGAGCTCCGCATCGGAGAGCACACGGATGTCGTGCTCCGGGTGCAGCCGCTTCCATCCGGCGATGCAGCGCTGTACCAGCAGGGGCGGGGTACCGCCGGTCCAGTAGGACCAGATCGTGGCGGGGATGGCTTGGGTCTGCGGCCGGGAGCCAGGGTAGTCGTAGAGCGTGAAGACCGGTTCGGGGGGAGCCGGAAGACGCGGCGAAAACGGCAGGGGGAGCCCCAGTGCTGCCGGCAGATGGGGGAGGCGATGGGAAAAGGAGGACAGCAAAGACATGATGGCGTTCAGCCTTGGGCCAGAAAGGCCAGCCAGCGGCGGAAGCGCCGGTAGCGCCCCCACCATCCCCTGCACAGACAGGCCTTGAGCCATGCGGCTGGGGCGAGGGGCGAAATGGCCTCGAAATCCTGTTCTGCACGCTGGGCCAGAGCCCGGATGTCGGAGGCCGGAAGGCTGCCATCCGTGCGGCGCTGGCGCAGGAAGGACAGGATGCCCTGCACATTGCGGGCTGCCGCCTGCGCCAGGGCCAGCCGGACCGCAGGGGTGTGTGCCCAGGGGCTGGCATCGAGCTCGGTGCGGAACGTGCGCAGGGCCCGGGACCAGTCCTGCACCTTCTGCGTGGACATGGTGGCCAGAATGCTGGAGGGATGCTGGCGGTAGGCAATCCAGGCCGAGGGCTCGTAGTAGAAGGAACGGGCGATCAGTGCCAGTCGGGGGCTGGTGGCCATGTCCTCGAAGTAGCAGCCTTCGGGAAACTGCAGCCCCTGGGTCTGCCACAGGCTGCGGCGTGCGATCTTGGACCAGACGTGGGTTTCGCCTGCCTGCAGCATGCCTTGCAGCAGCCGCGCCCTGTCGCTGGACAGGGTGCGCACGGGCCCTCCCCGGAAGGTGTGGACCTGGCTTCTGCCCCCGATGCGGCGCGGTACCGGGAGGGGGCCTTCCTTCCAGGAGAGATAGTCGCACAGCACCAGATCGGGCACTTGCTGCGTGACGATGCGGTGCAGGGCCGCCATGGCGCCGGGCATGAGGCAGTCATCTGCATCCAGAAACCACAGATAGTCGCCTTGGGCCTGGTCTATGAGCGTGTTGCGGGTGGCGCCGGGCCCCCTGTTGCGGGAGTGGGTGCCGATGCGAATGCGTTGCGGATGGCGGTCGGCATAGCGCTGCAGCAGTGCCAGAGAGTCATCCGTGGAACAGTCGTCCATGGCGATCAGTTCCCAGCCATCGGTCTGCTGACTGATCACGGAGTCGAGACAGGCCTCCAGATGCGGGGCCGAATTGAAGACCGGCACGAGGATGCTCAGCCAGGGAGAGGAGTGCTGCATGGGGCGGTGCGCTTCAGCGCAGGCTGAAATGGCGGTGAAACTTGAGCCCCCGCAGCCACCAGCCGCGCGTCACATAGGCCCGTTCGAGCTGAGCGGGAGACAGGGGCGACTGCTGCAGAAAATCATCCCGGCAGCGGGCCATGGCAGTGGTCCATTCGGCAGGCGGCATCTGCGTGCGGCAGCGCGCCAGATGGCCTGCAGCTCCGATGAAGTTGCGGGCCGCCACGTGTGCGACCGCAAACCGCACTGCCGGCTCCGCGTCCCACTCTGTGCCCTGCAGGGCATGGCGAAAAGTCGTCAGGGCGCCCGACAGGTCACGGGCCTTGGCCGGCGTCATCTGCGACAGGATGCTGCTGCCCCGCTGCCGGTAGGCGACCCATGGCAGGGGTTCGTACCAGACGGTGCGTGCGCGCAGCGCCAGATGCGGCATGGTGGCCATGTCCTCGAAGTACGCGCCTTCGGGAAACCGCAGGTCTGCGCTCCACAGCGCACGGCGCGAAATCTTGGACCACGCGTGCAGCTGGCCCGGCCGCAGCAGGTCGGCCAGAAAGCGGGCAGGCCCGGTAAGCAGCGTGCGCGCCGGTCCCGCAAACGAGCGGCGGTGCCGTTCGCCTCGCAGCCGGTGCTTGAGACGCGGAGACTCCCGCCAGACCGCAAAGTCACACACCACCATGTCGGGATGCTGCTGCCCGACGATGCGCTGCAGTGCCGGAATGGCGCCGGGCAGCAGTTTGTCGTCGGAGTCGAGAAACCACAGATAGTCGCCGTGTGCCGCCTCGATCAGGGTATTGCGCGCGGCGCTCAGTCCCCGGTTGCGGGTGTGCTGCAGCAGCTGCAGGCGTCCCGGCCAGCGGGCTGCCAGCGCATGCATGCGTGCGGGAGAGGCATCGGTGGAGCAGTCGTCGAGCAGGAGCACTTCCACGCCAGGGTCGGCCTGTGCCATGACCGATTCCACACATTCGACGAGATACGCCTCGACGTTGTAGACCGGAATGAGCACGCTCAGCCAGGGGGCCGGAGCGGAAGCGGGAGCAGGAGAGGAGGAGGAGGAAGAAGACATGGGCCGTGGGTCAGTCTTCGGGCAGGATGTCGGGGATTTCGTCGTGCTGCACCCGCATCAACAGATGGGCATACCGCCGCTGCATGAGCCCGATGTCGAAGGCGCGCAGGGCTTCCTGTCGCGCAGCCTGTGCCAGGCGGCGGGCCTCGTCAGGATGCGCGAGCAGGCGCTCCAGCGCATCGGCGAGGGCCTGGGCATCGTTCTCGGGCACCAGCAGACCGGTCTGGTCTGGCCGGATCACCTCGCGGACGCCGACCACGTTGGTACCGATGCAGGCGCAGCCGGCCGCCATGCCCTCGACGAGCGACAGCGGCATGCCCTCGTAGTGGGTGGACAGCACACAGATGCGGCTGTGCATCAGCAGATTCGGCACATCGGACACCTGCCCCAGAAAATGCACCTGCCCGGCGATGCCCAGCCTGGCAGCCAGAGCGCGATTGCGCGCGAGCAGCCTGGACTTGCCCAGGCCGGCCAGCTGCAGGGCAGGATGCCACCCACGCTCCCCCAGCAGGGCCACGGCGCGGATCAGTGTGGCGTGATCCTTCTGGCGCGCAAAGCGGGCCGCCATGACGATGGAGACCTCCCGGTCTTCCCAGGGAACGAGGGACGCCTGCGGAAAGCGGCCGGTGTCGATGCCGTTGGGAATGGCCACGCACTGTGCGGCAGGGAATCCCAGGTCGACCAGATGGCCGCGCACCCCTTCGGACACACCGACACTCACGGCCGTCCGGCGTTCGAGCCACAGGGCCTGTCTGAGCCGCCAGGGGGTGTAGCGTTCGCGCGAATTGTGCTCCACGTGCACCATGTGCGGCACCCCTGCGAGCCATCCCGCATAGCGTCCCCACAGATGCTCGCTGAAGCCGTGCGCCACCAGAATGTCCGGTTTCCACTCCAGGGCCAGGCGGCGGACGGCCAGCACGGTGGCCAGATGGTTCCATCCCGGCACGAGACGGACATCCAGCCCTTGGGCACGGAGCGCCTCGACGCGCCGCATGTCCGTGTGGCGCTTGCGGCGCAGCACCAGCAGCACCTCCATGGAGCCCGATCGCTGGGCTTCGAGGCACAGATCCACCGCCACCTGCGTGGCGCCGGAGAACCCTCCGGTGACGAAATGCAGGACGCGCATCGGGCCGGCGGCGCGGGGGGAACCGGACGGCACCCGCTCAGTGCCCGTGCGCCACGACCTCACCCGCCGCCAGGCGGTAGACGGTGCCGCAGTAGGGGCAGCGGGCCTCGCCAGTGGCGGCCACCTGCAGGAAGACACGCGGGTGGCCGTTCCACAGCTCCATGTGGGCCAGGGGGCTGGGGCAGGCGATTTCACCCTGTTCGGTCAGGTCGCTGGCCTTGACCTCGACGGGGGCGGAGGAATGGGAGGTGCTCATGTCTGGAAACTCCGGAGAGAGGGGAGGGGGCGGGCAGGCACGCGGCGGTGCCGGTCAGACCGCATCCAGCCAGTGGGCATAGCGGGGATTCTTGCCCTGCACGATGTCGAAGAAGGCCTTCTGGATGCGTTCGGTGACCGGGCCACGGTGGCCTGCGCCGATCTGCACCCGATCATATTCGCGGATGGGGGTCACTTCGGCAGCGGTGCCGGTAAAGAACATTTCGTCGGCGATGTAGCACTCGTCGCGCGTGATGCGCTTCTGCACCAGCTCGATGCCCAGGTCCTTGCAGACGTACTGGATGGTGTTGCGGGTGATGCCGTTGAGCGCACCTGCCGACAGGTCAGGGGTGTAGACCACGCCATCCTTGACGATGAAGACGTTCTCGCCGGAGCCTTCGCTCACGAATCCGGCGCTGTCGAGCAGCACGGCTTCGTCGTAGCCGTCATCGGTGGCTTCCATGTTGGCAAGGATCGAGTTGGTGTAGTTGCTCACCGCCTTGGCCTGCGTCATGGTGATGTTCACATGGTGGCGCGCATAGCTGCTGGTGCGCACGCGGATGCCGCGTGCCATGCCGTCCTCGCCCAGGTAGGCGCCCCAGCCCCAGGCGGCGACCATCACGTGGGTCTTGGTGCCCTTGGGGGAGACGCCGAGCTTTTCGGAGCCGAGCCACACCAGCGGGCGCAGGTAGCAGCTTTCCAGACCGTTGGCGCGCACGACCTCCTTCTGGGCCTCCATGACCTCTTCCTTGGTGAAAGGCATGGGAATGCGCAGGATCTTGGCGCTGTTGAACAGACGGTCGGTGTGGTCCTTGAGACGGAAAACGGCCGTGCCCTTCTCGGTCTGGTAGGCGCGCACGCCCTCGAACACCCCGCAGCCGTAGTGCAGGGTATGGGTCAGGACGTGGACCTTGGCATCGCGCCATTCCACGAGCTGGCCATCCATCCAGATTTTCCCGTCGCGGTCGGAAAGGTCGTTGGCGGCATTCATGATTTTTTCTTCCTTTGGTGTTGACGTCGGCACCTGGCGGCACGAAAGTGCCCGTCATGCCTGACGGATAACTGTCAAGTTTACGCCGTTTTCCCCGGGGCGGGGGGAGATTGGCGGCAGATGGGCACAGTTGCGCCCCGTTCGTGCCAGACGCCGTTTTGCCCTGGCCCTTCTTTCTCTCATGTCCCTGCAGGGGACGGAGCCGGGTCAGCTCCCCTGCAGCTGGCGCACCAGATCGAGGGCCTGCTCCACGCGGTCCACGGCATGGATGGTCAGCCCCTCGACCTCCCTGCCCAGCTTGCGGGGCACGTTGGCGCGCGGCACGATGGCCGTGGTGAACCCCAGCTTGGCGGCTTCCCTGAGGCGTTCCTGTCCCCGTGTGGCTGGACGCACCTCGCCCGCGAGCCCCACTTCGCCGAACGCGAAGAAGCCCTTGGGCAGGGCCTTGCCGCGCAGGCTGCTGGCAATGGCAAGCAGCACAGCCAGATCGGCCGCCGGTTCGCTGATGCGCACGCCCCCCACCGCGTTGACGAACACGTCCTGATCTCCCGTGGCCACGCCTCCGTGGCGGTGCAGCACGGCCAGCAGCATGGCCAGCCGGTCGCGCTCCAGCCCCACGCTCAGGCGGCGGGGGTTGGCTCCCGAGCCGTCGACCAGGGCCTGGATCTCCACCAGCAGCGGGCGGCTGCCTTCGAGCGTGACCAGCACGCAGCTGCCCGGCACAGGGTCGCCGTGCGTGCTCAGGAAGATGGCACTCGGGTTGCTCACGCCCTTGAGCCCCTTGTCCGTCATGGCGAACACGCCCATCTCGTTGACGGCGCCGAAACGGTTCTTGAACGCGCGCACCAGCCGGTAGGCGCTGTGGGTATCGCCCTCGAAATACAGCACCGTGTCCACGATGTGCTCCAGCACCCGGGGGCCGGCCAGCTGCCCGTCTTTGGTCACATGCCCCACGAGCACCACCGACGTGCCCTGGGCCTTGGCAAAGCGGGTGAGGTGTGCGGCGCACTCGCGCACCTGGGCCACGCTGCCGGGCGCGCTCGTGAGGGCGTCGCTGTACACCGTCTGGATCGAGTCGATCACGGCCACCTGGGGCCGTTCGGCCTGCAGGGTGGCCAGAATCTTTTCGAGCTGGATCTCGGCGAGCACGCGCACCTGAGAGCCCTCCAGCCCCAGCCGGCGCGACCGCAGCGCCACCTGGGAGGCACTTTCCTCGCCGGTCACGTACAGCGTGTGCAGGCCCTGCAGCTGGAGGGCATCGAGTGCCTGCAGCAGCAGGGTCGACTTGCCGATGCCGGGATCGCCGCCGATGAGCACCACGCCGCCTTCGACCATGCCGCCCCCGAGCACGCGGTCCAGCTCGGTCAGGGTGGTGGGAGTGCGCGCCACGTCCTCGGCCCGGATGTCGGCCAGCGTGGCCACTTCCGAGGCCCCTGCGAGCGACTGGTGCCCGCCGCTGAGCCGGTTCTTGCCCACCACGCCCTGGGCGGGGTTGAGGATGGTTTCTTCCAGACTGTTCCAGGTGCCGCAGGACGGGCACTTGCCCAGCCAGCGGGGACTGACGGCACCACAGGCGGTGCAGGTGTATTGGGATTTGGGGGCGGCCATGCGGGCATTGTAGGGAAGACGCCGCATCGCTCCGCGCGTGTCTCGGGGGGCAGCAGGGCCATGCAGACAGGCATCTCCGGGCACCGCCTGCAGGGTCGAGGGGGTTTGGGCCTATACAATCATTGCAATACTCCATGGGCGCATGGGGCCATGCCCTGCCCATGGAGAAATAGGCATCAACCCCTCTGTGCGATCTGAGACAATCGAACGATGTCGCCATTTCTCCTCAAACTTCTCATGCAGAAGAAAAGCCTTTGCCTTGCAGCCGTGGCGCTCCTCCTCGGGGGATGTGCCATTCCGGGGTCCCACCTCTCCCTTGCCAACAAGCATGTGGTGCCTCCGCCGGAAGCCCAGGCCGGTGGCACTCCCTTCGATCTCGACCGCCTCTTCGACGTGCACCTGCTCACTCCCGGCGTGATCGAGCAGCTGCAGGGAGAGCGCACCGCGCGGGACGACGCACCGGGCAGAGCAGGGGGCGCTGCACGCTACGAATATCGCGTGGGCCCCGGCGACATTCTCAATGTCGTGGTCTGGGATCACCCCGAGCTGGGCAGCCCCATGATCACCAATCCCACCCTGCCTTCGCAGGTGCTGAATGGCCAGAGCACGGCCACCGGAAATGAAACCGCCCGCACCGGCACCTGGGTGGACGCGCAGGGCAGCATCTTCTTCCCCTACGCGGGCAGACTGCAGGTGGCGGGGCGTACCCTGCCCGAGATCCGCTCGGCACTGGCGCGGCGGCTGGCCAAGTACATCCGCAATCCGCAGGTGGACGTGACCGTCATGGCCTTCCGGTCCCAGCGCGTCAACGTGAGCGGCGCCGTCGAAAAACCCGCCCAGCTGGCTCTCACCACCGTGCCCCTGACGCTCATGGATGCCATCAGCCAGGCCGGCGGATTCAGCAAGAATGCCGACACCACCCACGTGCGCTGGACCCATCGCGGGGTCGACCACGTGGTGTCGGTGTACGACTACATGAACCGTGGCGATGCCCGCAAGAATCCGGTCCTGGGCCCCGACGACGTGGTCTTCGTCCCGAACGGCGACCAGATGAAGGTCTACGTCATGGGCGAGGTCAAGAAGCAGAATGCCCTGCGCATGAGCGAAGGAGGCATGAGCCTGACCGATGCCCTGGCCCAGGCCGAAGGCATGAACCAGGAAATGGCCGATGCCAGCGGCGTGTTCGTCATCCGGGCACGTGCCCACGCGCAGGCGGGCCAGAAGGTGGCTGACATCTACCAGCTCAATCTGCGCGACGCCTCGGCCTTTGCGCTCGGCAACCAGTTCAAGCTCGAACCCAGCGACATCGTGTACGTCACGGTGGCGCCCATGGCCAAGTGGAACCGCGTGATCAACCAGATCCTGCCGAGTCTGACCAGCGTGGGCTGGGTGGCCACCATCTACAGTTCCGTCAAGTAACCCGGGGTGCCCCGAGCCCCGCAGGGGCGAGGGGAGCCTTTCCTTCCTTCTTTCCTCGCTTCTTCCGCTTACCCATGTTCAACAGGATTCTGGTGGTCTGTATCGGCAACATCTGTCGCTCGCCCCTGGCCGAGGCGGCTCTGCGCCAGCTGGCGCCGGTCGGGGTCAGCGTGCAGTCGGCAGGGCTGGGGGCTCTGGTGGGGCAACCCGCCGATCCCGAGTCGCTGCGCCAGGGGCAGCTCCATGGGCTGGACCTGAGCCAGCACGTCGCCCGGCAGCTCACGCCCGCCCTCTGCGCCGAGAGCGACCTCATCCTGGTCATGGAAGACGAACATGTCGATGCGGTCTGTCGGCTCAGCCCCAGCGCGCGCGGCAAGGTCATGCTGCTGGGCCGCTGGGAAAGCGGCAAGCAGATACCCGATCCCTACCGCAAGAGTGCCGAAGTCTTCGCCGATACCTACCAACTGATTGCAGCTTCCTCCGAGCAATGGGCCCGGAAGATGCAGTGGATCTGATTTCTCCAAGATTCCTTCCCTATGTCCTCCACGACGCATACCGCATCCCGCACGCAGGAAACCGATGACGAAATCGATCTGCGCAAGCTCTTCCACGCCATTCTGATCAACCGGTTCTGGATCGTCCTGAGCCTTCTGGTGGGGCTGGTGCTGGGCGTGATCTACGCCTTTGCCACCACGCCGGTCTACCAGGCCAATGCGTTGCTGCAGATCGAGCCCAAGAACAAGAACTCCCTGCTCGGCGATCTCAAGAATCTGCCTCTGGGTGGCGACACCAAGGGCGACGCCGATGCTGAAATCCAGATCATCCGTTCCCGCCTCGTGCTGGGCAACACGGTCTCGGCGCTGCATCTGGCCACGGAGCCGGTGTATGTACCGCCGCCCTTCTACACGCGCATGTTTGCCGATTCCGCACCCCGGCAACCCCGGCTGGGGCTGGAGCAGTTCGTGGCGCCAGCGGCCCTGCATCATGAAAAGTTCAGCATCGTGTTCAAGGATGCAGCAGGACACTATCAGCTGACTTTGCCGTCCGGCAAGGAATACACCGGCAGCACCGGCAATGTGCTCTCCACCCCCGAAGGCGTGGTCGTGCTGCTGGCGCCCTCGGCCGTGCAGACGGGCGATGTCTTCGAGGTGCGCCCCGTGAGCGAACAGGAAGCGCTGGAGCGCCTGTCCAAGAACCTGATGGTGGGCGAAAACGGCAAGAACACCAACATCCTGGGCCTGCAGCTCAACGACTACAGCCCCGACAATGCCCGCCGCGTGCTCGACACCATCGTCGACCTCTACGTCAAGCAGAACAGGGAATATGCCGCCCAGGTGGACGGCGCCAGCCTCGGATTCCTGGAGCAGCAGCTGCCCAAGACCCGCGAGGCCCTGGACCGTGCCGAAAACGCCTACAACGCCTACCGCCACAAGAACGCCACCGTGGACGTCACCGTGGAATCCAAGGGGCTCATCGAAGGGCTCAACCAGCTCGAAATGCAGCTCACGGACCTGAAGGTCAAGGAAACCGAAGTCACCCGGCTCTACACGCCCGACCACCCCATGGCGCAGGCCATTGCCGAGAAGAAGCAGATCCTGGAGAAGGCCCGCAAGCAGCTCCTGTCCAAGATCGAGGGCATGCCCGGCACCCAGCAGGACGTCATCCGCCTCAAGCGCAATGTCGACATCCAGCAGGCCATCTATCTCCAGCTGCTCAACAAGCAGCAGGAACTGGGCATTTCCCAGGCCAGCAAGATCGGCAACGTCCGCGTCATCGACCGTGCCCAGACCCTGGACAAGCCCGTCAAGCCGCAGAAGGCTCTTGTCATTCTGGCAGCGACCCTTGGCCTTGGCTTTCTGGCCGTGCTGGTCGTGATCATGCGCACGCTCTTCCGCCAGGGCATCGACGATGCCGAGGATCTGGAGAGCATCGGCATTCCGGTGCTGGCTTCTGTGCCCTTCTCCGAGATTCAGCGCAAGCGCGACAAGATTCTCAAGTACCTGCGCAAGCGCAACAAGAATGTCCGCTCGGACTTCCTGCTGGCTGCGAGCAAGCCCGACGACATTGCCGTGGAAGCCCTGCGGGCGCTGCGCACCAGCCTGTACTTCTCCATGATGGAGGCACGCAACAACATCCTGATGGTGACCGGGGCCACCCTCAAGGTGGGCAAGACCTTCATCAGTGCCAACCTGGCCACGGTGATGGCGCAGTCCGGCAAGCGCGTGGTGCTGATCGATGCCGACATGCGCAAGGGCTACCTCCACGAGCTCCTGCGCATGGAGGTCGAGGACGGGCTGGCGGACTATCTGGCGCAGAGCGGGGAAGGCAAGCCCCATGTGCGCGCCACCGAGGTGGCCAACCTGTCGTTCCTTTCGCAGGGCCATCTCAAGGACGGCAACAATCCGGCCGAGCTGCTGGGCCATGCCCGCATGCAGACCCTGCTGGAGCAGCTGGCCGCAGAGTTCGACTACGTGATCCTCGACGCACCGCCGGCCCTGGCCGTCACCGATGCCAACATCCTGGGGCAGCATGCCGGAACGGTGATCGGCGTCACGCGCTTCGAGATGACCACCCTCAAGGAAGTCGAGATGATGCTCAGCCGTCTCTCCAACAACCACATCGCGCTCACGGGCACGATCCTCAACGGCATCCAGCGCACTGCCGCGACCTACCACACCTACAAGGCCTACACCCACTACAAGAAGGACGAGGCCTGAGACGGAAGCGCCCCCATGGCAAGGCCCAGCCGAAGGGCCACCCCGCAAAGGGGCCCGCATGCGGGCCCTTTTGTCATTCTGTCAGCCTGCGGAGGATGAGGCAGGTGCCTCTCATACCATGGGGGGCAGGGCCTCGCCGCCCAGCTCCGTGGCCAGAAAGTCGATGAGCAGGCGCACCTTGGGGGCGAGGTGGCGGCGGCTGGCGTAGACGGCGTCGATGCCCAGCAGGTGGTGGGTGTCGTCGGCACAGAGGGGCACCAGGGTGCCGGCCTGCAGCGCACGTTCCACGATGAAGTCCGGCTCGTAGAGAATGCCTTCGCCAGCGACGGCCATGGCCACGCAGGTGTCCCCGTTGTTGCTCCGGAAAGCCGGAGCCACGCGCACCGTCAGCGGGGCTGCGCGTGCCTCCTGGCGGCGGAACACCCATTCGTCCCGTGCGGTTCCCACCAGGTGTCCCAGCAGGCGGTGGTGCGGCAGCTCTACCGGCGATGCAGGGGTGCCTGCGCGGGCCAGGTAGGCCGGCGAGGCGCACAGCCGCATGCGGGCCTGCCCGAGGCGGCGGGCGATCAGGTGCGGGCCCGGCTGGTGGGAGATGCGGATGGCCAGATCGAGCCCCTCGTGGGCCAGGTCGGCAAACAGGTCCGAGAGCGTCACTTCCAGCTGCACCTGCGGATGCAGGGCGGCAAAGCGGGACCACAGCGGCGCCAGCCGGCACAGGCCGTAGCTCACCGGCACACTCACGCGCAGCACGCCCATGGCCTTGCCGTGGTGTGCGCTCAGCTCGGCCTCGGCGGCGTCGAGTTCGGCCAGCAGGGTCCTGCAGCGGGCATGGAAGCGCTCGCCGTCGGCCGTGAGGGAGAGCCGGCGGGTGGTGCGGTGCAGCAGGCGCACGCCGAGCCGGGCCTCCAGCTCTGCCACCTGCCGCGACACGGCGGCCTTGGAACTGTCCAGCGCCTCGGCGGCCGCGACAAAGCTGCCGCTGTCCACCACCTGCACAAAGGCCCGCATCTGTTGGAATCTGTCGCTCATCGTTCGTATTATCGGAACAATGTGTTGAAGATTTCCATCTTTATCTCTCCTGCTGCTGCCAATACATTCAAGCCATCGCGCACCGTGCGCTGCGCCCATGCCCCCATCAAGGCGCGGGCGTCCCACGGGCATCCGTTCTGATCTCTGGAGTGATTGCCATGTCTGCTTCTTCCGTCTCTGCCCCCGTGGCTCCGGCTGCTGCCGGCACGCGCCTGCCGGTGTTCTACATTTCCCATGGCGGCGGCCCCTGGCCGTGGATGGCGGGCATGGTCCAGGGGCCCTACGCGCGGCTGGCCCAGTCGCTGGCGCGTCTGCCTGCCGATGCCGGTGGGGCGCCGCGTGCCATTCTGATGGTGTCGGCACACTGGGAGGAGCCTGCCTTCACGGTGCAGGCCCATCCGCACCCGCCCATGGTCTATGACTACTACGGCTTTCCGCAGGATACGTATGCGATCGAGTACCCCGCGCCGGGCGATGCGGCCCTGACGCGGCGCGTGGTGGAACTGCTGCAGACGGCCGGGCTGCCCGTGGCGGTCGATGCCGAGCGCGGCTTCGACCACGGCATGTTCGCCCCCATGGCCGTGGCCTATCCGCGCGCCGACATGCCCGTGGTGCAGCTCTCTCTGCGCACGGGGCTCGATCCCGCCGAGCACCTGGCGCTGGGCCGGGCGCTGGCGCCGCTGCGTGACGAGGGCATCCTCATCATCGGCAGCGGGCTGAGCTACCACAACCTGCGCGCCTTCGGGCCGGCGGCGCTGGGGGCGTCGAGCGCGTTCGACCAGTGGCTGCGCACCACCATGGCGCTGCCCGCCGCAGAGCGCGAAGCGGCCCTGCGCCACTGGGAGCAGGCCCCGGCGGCCCGGCTGGCCCATCCGCGCGAGGAGCATCTGCTGCCGCTCATGGTCGCGACCGGAGCCGCCCCCGACGAGGTGGGCGAGCTGGTCTATCACGAAGACCGCTTCATGGGCGGCGTCACGGCGTCGAGCTTCCGGCTGGGAGCACCCGCCCGGCAGGCACCTGCCGCAGCCTGATCGGCCCCTCCCGCAGGGCACCCCGGCATCGGCGCAGGTGGGGCGGGGAGGGGACGGGAGGTGCAGGCCCGGGCGGGACACAAATTCCGACGCAGACGCTCCCCCGGCCCCGCCATGTGCGGCAATGGAAATTAAGATGCATGCATCCGGCCACACCCCTGTGGCCGCCTTGCCATTTTTCCTTTTCCTTCCATTCCGCTCACGGGCCCCATGCTCGACGACATCAAGAAAACCCTCTGGGCCACCGCCGACAAGCTGCGCGCCAACATGGACGCTGCAGAGTACAAGCATCTGGTGCTTGGCCTCATCTTCGTCAAATACATCTCTGACACCTTTGCCGCCCGCCAGGCCGAGCTGCGCACCCGCCTCACCGACCCCGACGACGAATACTTCTACGGCAACGCTGCCCCCGAAGACATCGACGCCGAGCTCGAAGACCGCGACTACTACCGCGAAGTCAACGTGTTCTGGGTGCCCGAGCCCGCCCGCTGGGAAACCCTGCGCGCCGCCGCCAAGCAGCCCGCCATCGGCCTGCGCATCGACGAGGCCCTGGACCTGATCGAGACCGAAAACCCCCGGCTCAAGGGCATCCTCGACAAGCGCTACGCCCGCGCCCAGCTGCCCGACGGCAAGCTCGGCGAGCTGGTCGACCTCGTCTCCACCATCGGCTTCGGCCAAACCCCCGGCACCGCCCGCGACGTGCTCGGGCAGGTGTACGAATACTTCCTCGGCATGTTCGCCAGTGCCGAAGGCAAGCGCGGCGGGCAGTTCTACACCCCCGCCAGCATCGTCCGGACCCTTGTGGCCGTGCTCGCCCCGCATCGCGGCCAGGTGTACGACCCCTGCTGCGGCTCGGGCGGCATGTTCGTGCAGAGCGAGAAATTCATCGAAGCCCACGGCGGCCGCATGGGCGACGTGTCCATCTACGGACAGGAAGCCAACCCCACCACCTGGCGCCTCGCCGCCATGAACCTCGCCATCCGGGGCATCGACTTCAACCTGGGCCGAGAGCCCGCCGACACCTTCACCCACGACCAGCACCCCGACCTGCGGGCCGACTACATCCTGGCCAACCCGCCCTTCAACATCAGCGACTGGTGGCACGGCAGCCTCGAAGGCGACCCCCGCTGGCAGTACGGCACCCCGCCGCAGGGCAACGCCAACTACGCCTGGCTGCAGCACATGCTCCACCACCTCAAGCCCACCGGCCGTGCCGGCATCGTGCTCGCCAACGGCAGCATGAGCAGCAGCCAGAACAGCGAGGGCGCCATCCGCGCCGCCATGGTCGACGCCGACGTCGTCGAAGTCATGGTCGCTCTGCCGGGGCAGCTCTTCTTCAACACCCAGATCCCCGCCTGCCTGTGGTTTCTGGCCAAACAGAAGCAGCGCAGCGGCGAAGTGCTGTTCATCGACGCCCGCAAGCTGGGCAAGATGATCTCCCGCGTGCAGGCCGAACTCGACGATGCCGCCATCGCCCGCATCGCCGACACCGTTGCCGCCTGGCGCGGCGAAGCCCGCCCCGGCGCAGAAATGGCCGCCTATGCGGACGTACCCGGCTTCTGCCGCAGCGTCCCCCTGGCCGAAATCGCCCAGCACGGCCACGTCCTCACCCCCGGCCGCTATGTGGGCGCTGAAGAGGTGGAAGACGACGACGAAGCCTTTGCCGACAAGCTGCAGCAGCTCACCACCCGGCTGGGCGAGCAGATGACCAAGGGCGCGGAGCTGGATGCGCTGATTCGGGAGAAACTGGGGAGGCTGGGGTATGAGTTCTGAGTGGCTAATCAAGCGCTTGGGGGACTGTTGCGAAAAAATTGGTAGTGGAGCCACTCCAAAAGGTGGCAAAGATGCTTACCTCGATCAAGGGCCAGTCAGGCTGATTCGCAGCCAGAATGTCCACAACAATGGCTTCTCGTCGTCCGGGCTCGCTTACATCAGTGAAGAGCAGGCAAGAAAATTGGAAGGCGTTTCGGTCAAGGCTGGAGATGTCTTGTTGAACATCACTGGCGACTCAGTTGCTCGTGTATGTCAAGCACCACAACAATTCGTTCCGGCGCGGGTAAATCAACATGTAGCCATCATTCGACCAACACAGCGAGACTTCGACGCTCGTTTTCTTCGATACTTTTTGGCATCTCCGCAGCAGCAAGACCTGATGATGGGATTGGCCGCGGCAGGGGCTACGAGAAATGCGCTGACTAAGCGGATGATTGAGGATTTCCAAGTTCCCTGCCCACCGTTGTGTGTGCAGCAAAACGTCGCAGATACGCTGGGTTGTCTCGACGACCGCATCACCCTCCTGCGCGAAACCAACGCCACCCTCGAAGCCATCGCCCAGGCGCTGTTCAAGTCGTGGTTCGTCGATTTCGACCCCGTGCGCGCCAAAATGACCGGCCACCCCCCCGAAGGCATGGACGCCGCCACCGCCGCCCTGTTCCCCGATTCGCTGGAAGAATCAGAGCAGGGGCTGGTGCCGAAGGGGTGGAAGCTTGTTCCCTTTGGCAATTTGCTTTCGCACACGATCGGCGGGGACTGGGGAAGCGACGCCCCAGATGAGAAAAATGATACGCGAGTAGCGATCATTCGAGGGACTGATATCCCTGATCTGCAATCAGGCGGGGAAAACCGTGTTCCGATCCGATATACCAGTGCAAAGAAGTTGGCTTCGCGTGAGATACAGGACGGCGATATCGTCTTGGAGGTTTCTGGGGGCAGTAAAGATCAACCCACAGGTCGATCGCTCTACATGACGGAAATGTTGTTGCGGAAGTTTGAGTGCCCTGTTGAACCTGCCAGTTTTTGTCGCTTGTTCCGGCCGACAGACAGGGGGCTTGGCATCTTGTTGAGTCAGCACCTGACGTTCATATATGCGGCAGGCAAGACATGGGAGTATCAAAACCAAAGCACGGGAATTGCGAACTTCCAGACCACACACTTTCTCGAAAAGGAGTTGGTTGCTGTTCCTGGCGGGGGAGTCCTCGAATTATTTGCATCGCTAGTAAGGCCGATTTTTGATCGGGTGCAAGCTGCACAAATAGGTGAACTAGCTAAACTGCGCGACACCCTTCTCCCCCGCCTCATCTCCGGCCAGCTCCGCATCACCGACATTGCTGAAGAGGTTGCTGCATGAGCACGCATCTAGACGAGCCAACGGTAGACGAACGCGAGGCCTTGTGGACACATTTCCTGGCTCGCTGGCCACTGGAGCGTCTCTCAGAGATGACGCTGCAGCAGTACAACCAGGCGGGCGATGACGATCACTTCTGCCGCTGGCTGGAAAAACACACCGAAGCCTTGGGCTCCATCTGGGGCGGCTCTTCCCTGAAGTTCGGTATCTACTCGCGCAGCGGCACGACCTCGAAAGAGCCCTCGGCCCAAAAAGGCGTGCTGCAAGACGCCCACTACGGCTGGTACGCCAAGTACGGTGCCACCCCTGACGAAGCCTTTGCCAAGGTCCGTCAGTTGATTGTGCAAACCGCGCAGGCCGCCCGTGCGGGCCGTCTGGACGAGGTGGAAAGCATCGACCTGTGGCCCATCTTCCGCCGCAAGATCGCCTTCCTGTACCAAGACCGTCAGAACCCCTGCTTGCTGCCCATCTACCTGCGACCCATGCTGCAGTTGGCCTGGCAGGGCGATACCGATGCACCTCAAGATGCCGCATCGCTGTACCGCGGCATCATGGCCCAGCGCGGCAACCGGGGATTGATGGCGTTCTATCAAGACCTGCTCGTAAACATCAAGGCCGCGCAGGCTCAGCAAGCCACCGCGCAGGCGTCAGAAGTCCTGTCTCACTTTGCCGCTGTGCCCGACCTGGCCAATCGTCTGCAAGCCGCTGGGCAAGCCGAAGCCTTCTGTCGCCTAGCCCTGGCCTTGAACGAAGCCGGTCTGGACTGGTGGATCACCGGCACACAAGCCATGCATGCCGGCCGCACCGACGACCCCAAGGTGTGGCAAACCGCCGTGGCCTTGGAGCTGGAATGCACCGCGCAAGGCCTAAGGGGGCGGCTCAACACACCGGCCGATGGCGCACCGCCACCGGCTTGGCAGATGTTGGACAGCACCTTGGCCGAGCATTGGGCTGAACAGGCCGCTGCAGACAGCCGGGTGTCTGACCTGATCAGCCGAGAGGCCTGCTGGCCTGACGACTACAACCAGTCCAGCACCACACTCACGGTGCTGTTGAGCGGTGGTGCGGTGCGCAATGGCTACATCAAGGTGCCCAAGTTGCAGGCGTTGTTCCCTGAGCACGTCATCGCGGCTGACGAGAAGGCGACCTCTGGCACCTTCCAGCTCATCTTGCCCAACGGCACGCAGATTGAAACCTGTTTGCTTGCCAATCGAGGTCGGATCAAGGCGCGCTTCAATGGCCTGTTCAACCAGCTCGGCGTGCAAGAAGGCGACCGGGCGGTGATTCAAAAAGAAGCCGACGGCCTTTACCGCCTGCTGATCAACGCCGTGCCGCACGCTGCGGCCGCTCCCGCCTCATCCACCAGCGCACCGCCCACCTCAACATCCTCTCAGGCCAGCCCCATGAGCTCTGAACCCTTGAACCAGATCCTCTATGGCCCGCCCGGCACCGGCAAAACCTACGCGACCATTGAGCGCGCCCTGCGCATCCTGGACCCCGCGCTGCTGGCTGCGCTCAAAGCCGAGACCAACCCTGATCAGCGTCGCGCAGCCATGAAGGCGCGTTTTGATGCGCTGAAGGCGGCTGGCCGTGTGCGGTTCGTCACCTTCCACCAAAGCTTCAGCTACGAAGACTTTGTCGAAGGCATCCGAGCCCAGTCCAGCCCGGAGGGGCTGCGCTACAGCGTCGAGCCCGGCGTGTTCAAGCAACTGTGCCAGGACGCGGCAGACATGCCCGATGTGGACAAGGTCATCCAGCAGTTTCTGGACGATGCCGCCGACACGCCCCAGACTTTGACAACGCCCAAAGGCAAGCCCTTCACGGTCACGTATCAGGAAGGCAATGAAACGGTGGCGTGCTTGCCAGCCTCGTCCACCACCAACAAGGCGTTACCGGCCAACATTGACGCGGTCAAGCAAGTGCTCAGGGGGCAGCCTCCGCAGAAGATCTACTGCGAAAGCTATGTCCTGGGTATCGCGAACCACCTCAAGCCCAAGCTACCGGCCAGCGGTGCGGCTGCGCAGGTGCGTCAACCTCATGTGCTCATCATCGACGAAATCAACCGGGGCAACGTGTCTCGCATCTTCGGTGAGCTGATCACCCTCATCGAGCCCTCCAAGCGGGCCGGTCAGGCTGAGGCCTTGTCCACCACCTTGCCGTACTCGCGCGAACCGTTCACCGTGCCTGACAACGTGTACCTGATCGGCACCATGAACACGGCCGACCGCTCGCTGGCCAGCCTGGATGTGGCCTTGCGCCGTCGCTTCGTGTTTGAAGAACTGCCTCCTGAGCCAGCTTTGCTCAATGGCGTGAAGGTGGCGGGCCGCGTGCCGGCCGATGCACTGCTGTCGGTGATGAACCAACGCATCGAGGCCTTGCTGGACCGTGACCACCTGATCGGCCATGCCAGCTTCATGCCCCTGGTCGCCGAGCCCACCTTGTCCAAGCTGGCCGAAGTGTTCAGACGCCAGGTGCTGCCCTTGCTGCAAGAGTACTTCTTCGAAGACTGGCAGCGCATTCAGTGGGTGCTCAACGACCACCGCAAGCCCAAGGCCTTGCAGTTCGTACGTCAAAGCCCGGTGAAGGTGGCGGACCTGTTCGGCGCCAACGTGCAGGTGTCTGCCCGCCCCTTGTGGGACATCAACGAGGCCGCGTTTGACAACATCGAGGCGTATGCCGGCGTGATCAACAGCCCTACGTCGTCAGCCGAAGAGGCTGGTGCACAGGCTGAGGACGCGCCGTGAGCCACGTCATCGTCTGCGAGCATGCCTCGTTGACGACCGAGGCGTGTGTGCCCACGCTGAGCTTGGCCGGGGTCTCACCCACGGCTTTTGATTACCTCTGCCAGCTCAGCGAAGGCTTCAAGCGCAGTGGAGCAAGCTTGTTGCAGATCGAGGGGCAGCAGCGTTTGCGCCTGGATGGCTATGTGGGTGTCATTCAGACCCCATGCGGCACCACGGTGGAGGTGCTACCCAAGCACATGGACGCGGAAGCCCCCGAAGCCGCGCCGGCATGCCGTCGGCTTCTGCACAAGCTGATTCAGTCGTTCTTCGATGTGCCTAGCCGCGAGGTGGGCGCTGCCAGCCTGGAAACCTTCAAGCTGCCACTGCATGAGTGGTTGATGCAGCGCTTTGTGGAAGAGCTGGACCGCATCGTCCAGCGTGGGGTGCGTTTCAGCTACCAGCGCGTGGAAGAAGAGCAGTCATTCTTGCGTGGGCAGCTGAACGTTGTGGCTCAGCTACGCCAGCCTCTCGGTCGGGCTAACCACTTCCAGATCCGACATGATGTGTTCACGCCTGATCGCCCGGAGAACCGTTTGCTCAGGACGGCGTTGGAGCGTGTCTGCAAGCTGACTCAGCAGCCCGATACTTGGCTCTTGGCGCACGCACTCAGTCTGAGGCTGGCGGACATCCCTATCAGTACCCAGATCGAAGCCGACTTCAAAGCCTGGCGCAACGATCGACTGGCGGCGCATTACCAGGCCGCGCGGCCGTGGTGCCAACTGATCTTGCGCCAGATGATGCCTCTGGCCGTGCATGGGTCAACCCAAGGCATGAGCCTGCTGTTCTCGATGGACAAGCTGTTTGAGCGGTATGTGGCTGCTTGGTTGCGCAATCGGCTGGATGGTACCTGCCGCATCAGAACCCCAGCAGCCAGCAAATACCTGTGCCGGCAAGGCAGCGAGCAAATGTTTCGCCTGGAACCAGACATCTTGGTAGAGCATGGCCAGCAGCGTAAATGGGTGCTTGATGTCAAGTGGAAGGTGCTGGATGAAAGCGACCGAGATGGCAAGTACGGGATGTCTCAGCCTGACCTTTATCAGTTGTTTGCCTATGGGCACAAGTACATGGGCGGTGCGGGTGACATGGCACTGATCTACCCCATGAGCCCCAGATTCCGTAAGCCCTTGCAGCCGTTCTGCTTCTCGGATGAACTGCGGCTGCACGTAGTGCCATTTGATCTGGAGGCAGACCAATTGATTGAGTCATCGCAACTGACGCTTCCAATGGCCCGGCTTCGAGCTTCGCGGAGCACTGATACTGCTCACCTCAGTTTTCCTTATCAGCCAATCTACTGATGACTTACCCCAAAGTCCTAATCACCGACGAGTGGGTGTTGCCGGTTTCATCTCGAGGTTTGCCGATGAACTGGATGGCTGACGCCAAGCCTCTTCTGCAACAATTTCAACTGATACACCTGATTCTGGGTATCTGAAGGGGCTGGGAGGCCTATGACCGAAGACCAACTTGAAAAGGATGCTCTGAGCTGGCTCGTCGAGGTCGGCTATACCCATCTGAGCGGGTACGACATCGCCCCTGATGGCCCCGCTCCTGAGCGCGACCACTTCCGCCAGGCGCTGCTGCCGGAGCGCCTGCGCGATGCCATCGCCCGCCTGAATCCGCACATTCCGCCTGCGGCGCGGGAGGATGCCTTCCGGCAGGTGCAGGATCTGGGCGTGCCCGCACTGCTGTCGGCCAACCGGCGTTTTCACCATCTGCTGGTGGGCGGGGTGCCGGTGCAGTACCAGAAGGACGGCGAAACGCGGGGCGACCTTGTGCGGCTGGTGGACTGGGAGCATCCGCAGGCCAATGTCTGGTGGGCGGTGAACCAGTTCTCGCTCAGGGGGCCGCACCACACGCGCCGGCCCGACATCGTGCTGTTCCTCAACGGTCTGCCCGTGGTGCTGCTGGAGCTGAAGAACCCGGCCGACGAGAACGCCGATGTCTGGAAGGCCTACGAGCAGATCCAGACCTACAAGGAGCAGATTCCCGATGTGTTCCAGTACAACGAGGTGCTGGTGGTGTCGGACGGCTCCGAGGCCCTGATGGGCGCGCTGTCGAGCACGGCCGAGCGCTACATGGCCTGGCGCACCATCGACGGCGTGACGCTCGATCCGCTGGGCGCGTTCAACGGGCTGGAGACGCTGGTGCGCGGGCTGCTGGCGCCGGCGAACCTGCTGGAATACCTGCGCTACTTCGTGCTGTTCGAGGATGACGGCGGGCTGGTCAAGAAGATTGCGGGCTACCACCAGTTTCATGCGGTGCGTGCGGCCATCGAGCATGTGGTGGCGGCCTCCCGTCCGGGCGGCTCGCACAAGGGGGGCGTGGTGTGGCACACCCAGGGCAGCGGCAAGAGCATCACCATGACCTGCTTTGCGGCGCGGGTGATGCAGGAGCCGGCCATGCAGAACCCCACCATCGTGGTGCTGACGGACCGCAACGATCTGGACGGCCAGCTCTTTGGCGTGTTCAGTCTGGCGCAGGATCTGCTGCGCGAGCAGCCGGTGCAGGCGCACACCCGGCAGGACCTGCGCGCCAGGCTGGCCAACCGTCCTTCGGGCGGCATTGTGTTTGCCACCATCCAGAAGTTCATGCCGGGGGAGGACGAGGACACCTTCCCGCTGCTCTCGGACCGCAGCAACATCGTGGTGATTGCCGACGAGGCGCACCGCACGCAGTACGGCTTCGAGGCCCGGTTCAAGACCCTGCGGCCCCGGGCGGCTGTGGCGTCGGCCGCAGCCGATGGCCGCACGCCTGCCCTGACGACCGGCCACAGGCGCGGAGCCGGGGAGGCGCTGGCAGCGCGTCTGGCGCCGCCCGCCGCGTATGGCGTGACGCCTGCCGCAGCGCCCGAGGTGCACAGGTACCAGGCCGGCTATGCCCAGCACCTGCGCGATGCGCTGCCCCATGCGACCTTCGTGGCGTTCACCGGCACGCCCGTGTCCAGCGCGGACCGCGACACGCGGGCGGTGTTTGGCGACTACATCCATGTCTACGACATGCAGCAGGCCAAGGAAGATGGCGCCACGGTGGCCATCTACTACGAGAGCCGTCTGGCCAGGCTCAGCCTGAAGGAGGACGAGCTGCCCCATCTCGACGAGGAGGTGGACGAGCTCACCGAGGACGAGGAGGAAAGCACCCAGGCCCGCCTCAAGACCCGCTGGGCTGCGCTGGAAAAGGTGGTGGGGGCGGAGCCCCGGGTGGCGGCGGTGGCGGCCGATCTGGTCAGCCACTTCGAGGAACGCAACCGGGCGCAGAGCGGCAAGGCCATGGTCGTGGCCATGAGCCGCGACATCTGCGTGCACCTGTACGACGCCATCGTCCGGCTGCGCCCCGACTGGCACGACCCCGACCCCGCCCGGGGTGCCATCAAGATCGTGATGACGGGATCGGCCAGCGACAAGGCGCTGCTGCGCCCGCACATCTACAGCGCCCAGGTCAGAAAGCTGCTGGAACGGCGCTTCAAGGACCCGGCCGACCCGCTGCGTATGGTGATCGTGCGCGACATGTGGCTGACCGGCTTTGACGCCCCCTGCGTGCACACCCTGTATGTCGACAAGCCCATGAAGGGCCACACCCTCATGCAGGCCATTGCCCGCGTGAACCGCGTGTTCCGCGACAAGCAGGGCGGCCTGGTGGTGGACTACATCGGCATCGGCAACGAGCTGAAGGCCGCGATGAAGGAGTACACCGCCAGCCAGGGCCGTGGCAAGCCCACGCTCGATGCCCACGAAGCCTACGCCGTGCTCGAAGAAAAGCTCGACGTGCTGCGCAGCATGCTGCATGGTTTCGACTACAGCGGCTTTCTCACGGGCGGACACCGCGTGCTGGCCGGCGCGGCCAACCACATTCTGGGGCTCCGGGGAGACGGCCCGCGCGACGGCAGAAAGCGCTTTGCCGACGCGGCGCTGGCCCTGGGCAAGGCCTTCACGCTGTGCTGCACGCTCGACGAAGCCCGTGCCGTGCGCGAGGAAGTGGCCTTCATGCAGGCCGTGAAGGTGATTCTGACCAAGAAGGACACGACCCGGCAGCGCAAGACCGACGAGCAGCGCGAGCTCGCGATTCGCCAGATCATCGGCTCGGCCGTGGTCTCGGACAGCGTGGTGGACATCTTCGATGCCGTGGGGCTGGACAAGCCCGACATCGGCCTGCTCGACGACGACTTTCTGGCCCAGGTGCAGAACCTGCCGGAACGCAATCTGGCTGCGGAGCTGCTGGAGCGCCTGCTGGAGGGCGAGATCAGGAGCCGGTTTGCCACCAACCTGGTGCAGGAGCGCCGGTTCTCGGAGCTGCTGGGCAACGTCATCCGGCGCTACCAGAACCGCTCCATCGAAACCGCGCAGGTCATGGAAGAGCTGGTCGACATGGCCCGCAAGTTCCGCGAGGCCGCATCACGCGGCGAGCGCCTGGGACTGAGCGAGGACGAGGTGAAGTTCTACGATGCGCTGCTCGCCAACGAGTCCGCCGTGCGCGAGATGAGCGACGAAACGCTCAAGAAGATCGCCCACGAGCTGACCCACAACCTGCGGCAGAACATCAGCGTGGACTGGGCCCAGCGCGAGAGCGTGCGGGCCAAGCTGCGGCTCATGGTCAAGCGCATCCTGCGCAAGTACAAGTACCCGCCCGACCTGGCCGACGCGGCAGTGGAGCTGGTGCTGGAGCAGGCCGAGACCATTGGGGACGAGTGGATGCCGGCCTGAGAGCGCAGGGCCTGCGCCCGCCTGTCCGCCCGCACGGCAAAAAGCCCGCGTCCTTGCGGGAGTGCGGGCTTGCAGCATGTGGCCGGGAGGCGGGGCGATCAGAACGGGATGTCGTCGTCCATATCGCCGAATCCGCCTGCGTCGGCTGCCGGGGCCGGAGCGGCGGGGGCTGCTGCGGGGCGGGGAGCCGGTGCGCGGGGGGCGGCAGCGGCACGGGCCGGGGCGCTGTAGCCGCCGGCGGACTGGCCGTAGCTGTCGTCCTCGCCATAGCCGGAGCCGCCGCCTTGGCCGCCCATGCCTTCGCGGCGGCCGAGCATCTGCATCTGGTCGACGCGGATTTCGGTGGCGTAGCGGTCCTGGCCGGTGGCCTGATCCTGCCACTTGCGGGTGCGGATGCTGCCTTCGACGTAGATCTGCGAGCCCTTGCGCAGGTACTGGCCGGCGATTTCGGCCAGGCGGCCGTTGAAGACGAGACGGTGCCACTCGGTGTGCTCGCGGCGCTCGCCGGTCTGCTTGTCCTTCCACTGGTCGGTGGTGGCCAGGGTGACGTTGGCGATCTGGTCGCCGCTGGGGAAGCTGCGCATTTCGGGGTCGCGCCCGAGGTTGCCCACCAGAATGACTTTGTTGACGGATGCCATGGAATTCGTTCCTTCCTAGTCCCTTGCCTGTCAGCCGGAGGGAGGCAAGGGGGGTGATGAAAAAATAAGGACACATTCCCGCCGCAGGCGGCCGGTGCGCATGCCTGCGGGAGACGCATGGCATTGTGCAGGATGCGGAAGCCCTTGCCAATTCCCCGGACGGCGGGGGCATGGGGTGGCAGGAAAGGACCGGGATGATACCGCGTGCGGAATGCGGATCACGCCGGCGATGCCGGAAAGGAGGCTGCGGGCGTCGCTGTGGCCTCGGGCGATGCCGGGAGCAGGCGGGCGAGCAGGGCGCGGGCGGTGGGGCGGTCGAGGTAGCGGGGAATGCCGTAGGTGCCGTGGGCCTCGGCAAAGGCGCGGTCGATGAGCAGGTCGACATCCTGCGCCCGCAGCGCCTGCACGGTGGAGGGAATGCCCATGGCGGCGTTGAGCTGGCGGATGTGGGCGATGAAGGCCGTGGCGGCATCGGCATCGGGCAGGGAGGCCTGGGCCACACCGGCGCAGCGGGCCAGATCGGCCAGCCGGTGCGTGCAGGCCGGCAGGGCGTGGGCGAGCACTTCGGGCAGGACGATGGCGTTGGCCAGCCCGTGCGGCACGCCATAGAGCCCGCCGAGCTGGTGGGCGAAGGCGTGCACATACCCTACGCCGGCCCGGGTGAAGGCAAGACCCGCCATGCTGGAGGCCAGGAGCATGTCCTCGCGGGCGGTCAGGTCATGCCCGTTGCGGAAGACCTGCGGCAGCGTGCGCACGAGGGTGGCGCAGGCGGTGCGGGCGAGGGTGTCCGTATCGGGCCGGGCCAGCGTGGAGAGGTAGGCCTCGATGGCGTGGGTGAGGGCATCCATGCCGGTGCAGGCGGTCAGAAAGGGCGGCAGCCCGAGCGTGAGCAGCGGGTCGAGCGCCACCATGTCGGGGGTGAGTCTGGGGTCGATCAGGGCGATCTTGGTGTGGCTGTCGCGGTCGGCGATGACGGCCGCAATGGTCACCTCGGAGCCGGTGCCTGCCGTGGTGGGCACGGCAAAGAGCGGCAGCCCCCGGCGGCGGGGGCGCGCATACAGCCACAGCCCGCGCAGCTCCGCCGGGGGGCGGTGGTTGGCATGGCACAGCACCATGGCCTTGGCGCAGTCGATGGAGGAGCCACCGCCGACCGCCAGCACGGCATCGGCGCCGGTCTGGCGCAGCCGTGCCACGCCGCGCAGCACCAGCGCATCGTCGGGATCGGGCTGCACCTCGTCGAACAGGTTCATACGGACGCCGGCATCCTCCAGCGCATGGCGCAGCGGATCGACCAGACCGAGCTGTACCAGCGGCGCATCGGTGACGAGCAGCACCTGTCGGGCACCGCTGCGGGCGATGGTGCGGCACAGGCTCAGGGCAGCATGCGGCCCGACCAGGGACAGCGGCCGGGGAAAGACGAGAAAGGGCAGGGCGGCGCGGTTGATGGCCACGCGCAGGCGGCTTGCGAGGTACATGCAGGAGCTCCCGGAAGAGGGCCATCTTCGCATGGGGAGCTTCTTTTTCCGCACGGTCGTGCAGAAAACCGGGTTTTCCCCGGATGTCCGGCTTTCCGCAGGCCCCGGCGGGCCTGCTGGGGCCGAGGCCGGGATGCGGGGGCCTCAGGCCGCGCGAGCCGCTGGACGGGGCGGGCGGGCCGGCGGGCGCAGGCCCCACACGGCCACGAGCCACAGCACGGTCAGGGCCGCGCTGCCCAGGAACAGGGCCTGGGCACCGGCCACCTTGAGCAGCACGCCGCCGAGCGCACCACCCGTGAACAGGCCGAGCGACTGCATGGTGTTGTAGACGCCCAGGGCCATGCCGCGGGTCTGCGGCGTGGCCAGGCGCGACATGATGCTGGGCTGGGAGGCTTCGAGCATGTTGAAGCCGCTGAAGAACACCAGCAGCGCCAGCGCGATGCTCCACATCGAGGGTGCGATGCCGATGGCCTGGCGGCCGGCGAGCCACCACAGCGCGAGCTGCACCAGCCCCACGAGCACGATGGAGGTCAGGAACACCTCGCGCAGCCGGCCCTGGCGCTCCATGCGGAACAGCACGCCGCCCATGACCACGAAGGAGCCGATCACGGCCGGGAGGTACACCTCCCAGTGGTGGTTCTTGTCGAGCCCGGCCTGCACCAGCAGCATGGGCACCACCATCCACATGGCCAGCTGCACGGCATGCAGCACGAACACGCTGACGTTGAGCCGCAGCATGTCGGGGTGGCGCAGCACGGCCGCGAGCGAGCCGCCGACGGCGTGGCCCTTGTGCAGCGGGGGTTCGTCCGGCACGATCAGGTACAGGCCGGCGATGGCCAGCAGGGCGAGCACGGCCACGAGCCAGAACATGCCCGACAGGCCCATGAGCGCGTCGAGCAGCGGGGAGAGGATCAGCGCCACCGAGAACACCAGGCCGATGCTGCCGCCGATGATGGCCATGGCCTTGGTGCGCACCGCATCGCGGGTGAGGTCGGCGAGCAGGGCGGTCACGGCGGCCGACACGGCTCCCGCTCCCTGCAGGGCACGGCCCCAGAGCAGGCCGTCGAGCGAAGTGGCCAGCGCAGCCACTGCGCTGCCGATGGCAAAGACCACCAGCCCCAGCGTGATCATGCGCTTGCGCCCGAAGCGGTCGGACGCCATGCCGAAGGGCAGCTGCAGCACCGCCTGGGTGAGGCCGTACACGCCCATGGCCAGGCCGATGCTCGCCGGATTGGCGCCGGGGTAGTGGCTCGCCTCGATCTCGAAGACCGGCACGACCAGAAACAGGCCCAGCATGCGCAGGGCGAAGATGAGCGCCAGGCCCAGACTGGCGTGGCGCTCGGAGGGATTCATCTTGCTGGAGGAGTCCGCGTCGCCAGCGGCGGGGACGGAGGAGGCAGGGGTGTTCACGAAGGCGGTCCTTGCAACGGAAGTGCCGCCCGGCAGCCGTCCTTCGCGGGGGGAGGGGCTGGCGTGGCGGCAGGAGCTGTGCGTGTCGCAGGACAGGGCGGCACGCAGGGCGCTGAAAACGCCATTTTCAGGGATTTTACGGATATCGGAGCACAAAGGCCCTGATCGTGCCGTGGGGGTGGCGTCAGCGGCAGCCGTGGTAGTTCTTGCGGCCGGAGGGCGTCAGGGTATAGCGGCCGCCGCGTTTGCCCACCAGGCAGGGGCGCGCCTCGCCGCGTGTGCTGCGGCGGTGGGTGGTCACGCGCGTGACCTTCTGGCGGCCCGAGGCACAGGCCGACTGCTGCATGGAAGTGCGGCCGTCGGGCGTCTGGCAGTGGTAGACGTACATCTCGGTGGGGGCCGAGGGCGCGGCGGAAGCTGCCAGGGGGGCCATCAGCAGGCCAAGCACGGCAGCCAGCAGGCATCGGAACGGACGGGATGGGAGCAGGGCATGCATGTCAGAACGGAGCGTGTGAGAGGAAGGGAAGGAGGCAGGGCGCCCCCGCATGAGCGGCAGGAGGTTCAGATTTCCACCTTGGAGCCGAGTTCGACCACCGCGTTGCTCGGCAGGTGCAGGAAGTCGGCGGCGCCGCTGGCGTTGTGGTGCATCTGGGCAAAGAGCTTTTCGCGCCAGGGTGCCATGCCGTCGCCCACCGTGGGCACCACGCTGTCGCGCGAGAGGAAGTAGCTCGTGAGCATGGGGTCGAGCTGGCAGCCGTGGGCCGTGAGCACGGACAGCGCCTGGGGCAGGTTGGGCTCGTCCATGTAGCCGTAGTTCACCACGACCTGCCAGCAGTCATGCCCGAGCGACTCCACCGTCACGCGCTCGGCCGGGTCGATCCAGGGCGACTCGTGGTTGCAGACGGTCACGAAGATGTTCTGCTCGTGCAGCACCTTGTTGTGCTTGAGGTTGTGCAGCAGGGCGTTGGGCACGTTCATGCGGTTGGCGGTCAGGAACACGGCGGTGCCGGCCACGCGCGTGGGCGGGGCCATGAAGACCGCATCCAGAAAGGGCTTGAGCTCCATGCCTTCCGAGACGAGCTTGCGGTTGAGCAGGGCCCGGCCGTCGCGCCAGGTCACCATGAGGGCGAACACCGACCCCGCAATGAGCAGCGGAAACCAGCCCCCGTGGGCGAGCTTGAGCAGGTTGGAGCCCCAGAACGCCAGATCCACCACCAGGAAGAAGCTCGTGGCCAGCAGGGCCGGCAGCATGCGCATGTGCCAGCCGTAGTGGATCACCACAAAGGTGAGCAGCGTGGTGATGAGCATGTCGGTCGTCACCGCAATGCCGTAGGCAGCCGCCAGGTGGCTCGACGAGCGGAACAGCATCACGGCGAGCACGATCATCACGAACAGGCTCCAGTTCACCAGCGGCACGTAGATCTGGCCCGCCTCACGCGCGCTGGTGTGCAGCACCTGCAGACGGGGCAGGAAGCCGAGCTGCACCACCTGCTTGGTGACGCTGAAGGCGCCCGAGATGAGTGCCTGCGAGGCGATGACCGTGGCGGCGGTGGCCAGCACCACGAGCGGCACCAGGCCCCAGGTCGGCGCGAGCAGGAAGAAGGGGTTCTTCACGGCCGAGGGGTGGGCCAGCAGCAGGGCGCCCTGCCCGAAATAGTTGAGCGTGAGCGCGGGCATGACCATGAAGTACCAGGCCAGCCGGATCGGCCGCTTGCCGAAGTGGCCCATGTCGGCGTACAGCGCCTCGCCGCCGGTGACGCACAGCACCACGGCCCCCAGGATGATGAAGGTCACCTTGGGCTGGCTCCAGATGAAGTGCAGGGCGTAGGTGGGGCTGATGGCCTTGAGGATTTCCGGGTGGCCGGCGATGTGCCAGATGCCGAGCGCGGCGATCACCAGGAACCACAGCGACATGACCGGCCCGAAGAAGCGCCCGATGCCGGCCGTGCCGTGCTTCTGCACCCAGAACAGCACCAGCAGCACGACGAGGGTGATGGGAATCACGTACTCCTGAAAGGTCGGGGAGACGACTTCGAGCCCCTCGACCGCCGAGAGCACCGAGATGGCCGGGGTGATGACCCCGTCGCCGTAGAAGAGGCAGGTGCCGAAGATGCCCACCAGCAGCATCCAGTGGCGCAGCCGGGGCCGGTCCTGCACCGCCTGCGAGGCGAGCGTGAGCATGGCGACCAGACCCCCTTCGCCGTTGTTGTCGGCGCGCAGCACGAGCGTCACGTACTTGAGCGTGACGATGACCGTGAGCGTCCAGAAGAAGATCGAGAGAATGCCGTAGACGTTGGTGGGCGTGAAGGGCACATGGCCCGACCCGAACACCTCCTTGACCGCGTAGAGCACGCTGGTGCCGATGTCGCCGTAGACGATGCCCATGGCACCGAGGATGAGCATGGGCAGGGAGGTGGGGGCGTGGTGTTCCTGATTCTGCAAGGGCGATGCGTGTGCCAGGGGCCCTGACCCGTGCAGGACGGTCCACGGGCCATGGCGCACGTCCATGAAAGGGGAAAAGGCTCGGGGTCCCGTGGGCACACGTCTTGCAGGCGCAGGCCGGGGACCGGCGTGTGATCAAGTGTACCGAATTGTGAACGGCACTCCCACCCCGCGTTTCCCCCGCGCGTGCCCGCTCCCCCGTGGTGCGGGCACAGCGGGAGCCGCAGGCTCAGATTTCGACCTTGGAGCCGAGTTCCACCACGCCGTTGCTGGGCAGGCGCAGGAAGTCGGCCACCGAGCTGGCGTTGTGGTGCATCTGGGCAAAGAGCTTTTCGCGCCAGGGCGCCATGCCCTCGCCCAGCGTGGGCACCACGTTGTCGCGCGAGATGAAGTAGCTCGTCTTCATGGGATCGAGCGGGCAGCCCTGCTCCTGCAGAGGCTGGATGGCCAGCGGCAGGTTGGGTTCGTCCATGAAGCCGTAGTTGAGGCAGACCTGCCAGCAGTCGTGCCCCAGGGGGGTGACGGTCAGGCGGTCTTCGGGGGCGATCCACGGCACCTCGTGGTTGCGCACGTTCACGAACAGGTTGTAGCGGTGCAGCACCATGTTGTGCTTGAGGTTGTGCAGGAGCGCGTTGGGCACGGTGCCCGGGTTGGCGCTCAGGAACACCGCCGTGCCGTTGACGCGTACCGGCGGCTCCAGAAAGAGCGCGTCCAGGAACTCCGACAGCCCCAGGCTGTCGCGCCGCAGCTTGCTCGTGAGCAGCGTGCGCCCCTGCTTCCAGGTCAGCATCAGGATGAACAGCGCCCCGGCGATGAGCAGCGGAAACCAGCCGCCTTCGATGAGCTTGAGCAGGTTCGACGACCAGAAGGCGAAGTCGATCAGTATGAAAAAGGACGTGGCCCCCAGCGCCACCGGCAGCGGGTAGTGCCACACATGACGCACCACGAAGTAGGTCATGAAGGTGGTGATGATCATGTTGGTCGTCACCGCGATGCCGTAGGCACCCGCGAGGTTGGCCGAGGAGCGGAACAGCACCACCGCCAGCACGATGGCCACGAA
Source organism: Brachymonas moutaii (nom. illeg.) (assembly GCF_049977365.1). Taxonomy (NCBI): domain Bacteria; kingdom Pseudomonadati; phylum Pseudomonadota; class Betaproteobacteria; order Burkholderiales; family Comamonadaceae; genus Allobrachymonas; species Brachymonas moutaii (nom. illeg.). The sequence goes on from NZ_JBNGEN010000006.1 coordinate 103,768, forward strand.
CAGCGCCCAGTTCACGAAGGGCAGGTAGATCTGGCCGGTTTCCTGGGCGTTGGTGTGCAGCACCTGCAGGCGCGGCAGAAAGCCGAGCTGGATGATCTGCTTGGTGGCGCTGTAGGCCCCCGAGATCAGCGCCTGCGAGGCAATGACCGTGGCGGCGGTGGCCAGCCCCACCAGCGGCAGCGTGAGCCAGGCCGGAGCCATGAGGAAGAAGGGGTTCTTCATGGCGGCCGGATGGGCGAGCAGCAGCGCGCCCTGCCCGAAGTAGTTGATCGTGAGTGCGGGCATCACCAGCGCATACCATGCGATCTGGATCGGGCGGCGGCCGAAGTGGCCCATGTCGGCATACAGGGCCTCGCCGCCGGTGACGCACAGCACCACGGCACCGAGCGTCACGAAGGTGACGAGCGGCTGGCGGGCAATGAAGCGCAGGGCAAACAGGGGGTTGATGGCACGCAGGATGTCGGGATGTCCGGCGATCTGCACTGCGCCCATGACCGCGATCACGATGAACCACAGCACCATCACGGGCCCAAACAGTCGCCCGATGCCGGCCGTGCCGTGCTTCTGCACCAGAAACAGCCCCAGCAGGATCACCAGCGTGAGCGGAATCACCCAGGGCTTGAAGGCGTGCGAGACCACCTCCAGCCCCTCGACCGCCGAGAGCACCGAGATGGCCGGGGTGATGACCCCGTCGCCGTAGAACAGGCAGGCTCCGAAGATGCCCAGCAGCAGCAGCAGGTTGCGCGTGCGCGGGCGGTCATGCACCGCCTGGGTGGCTAGGGCCAGCAGGGCCACGAGGCCGCCTTCGCCGTGGTTGTCGGCACGCAGCACCAGCGTCACGTACTTGAGCGAGACGATGAGGGTGAGCGTCCAGAAGAAGAGCGACAGTATCCCGTACACATTGGCCGGAGTGGGGCTGATCTGCCCCACGTCGAATACCGTCTGGACGGCATACAGCACACTGGTGCCGATGTCGCCGTAGACCACGCCGATGGCGCCCAGGATGGCGGCGCCCATGGCCGTCTTTGCGTTGTCATGGTGTTGCATGCATGTGCCACGCACCGTCGGAGGGGCCGGTCTGCGCGCACCGTGCAGGCACGGCGGCAGCGGCGGGTGGCCCGCTCCTCTCCTGCCGCACAGGGGCAGCAGGTAACCTGCACCCATTTCCGGCAGGCCGGGAATGGACAAGGCGGTGATAGATCGCGTCCTTGAAACAAGATGTGTGCATTGTGCCGTTTCGCATGCAAATGGCAACAGGATGCTGAATGGATTTTCTGTGCCCCAGGCAGGGGGCTGCTGCGCGGTGTGTGGCGTGCGATCGACAGAAATGCTGCCCTGCAGCATGCTTTTGCACTGGAGGGCGGCGCTGCGTGCGCAGTTCCTGCAAGCGGAAGTATGCAGCGCGGTCGCTGCGGGAGCTGGGGGGAGGGGCACGGGATGCCTCCCGGATTTTTCGGAGCCCGGCCCGGCATGCATGCCGGAAGACACGGCACGGCCTGGCATGGTGGGGGTGCTGCGCGGCAGATGCGGTGGAGGATGCCATGTCGGGCGATGGCCGGCGGCGGCCTCGTCCCGTGGCGTGGGCTTTACGCGGCAGGGGCGGGCGGGACGGGAGGATCGTCCGCTGCGCTTCCCACGGCTGGCGTCGTGGGAGCTGGTGTCGGCGTGGCGTCAGGCCTTTCCGCCAGGGGGGCGGTGGGCAAAGGTGCAGGAGCAGCCGGGGACGGCGCACGTCCCGGCGGGTCGATGGATTCGAAGCGCACCGAGAACAGGGCGCCACGGCGGGTGGCGCGGGGCTGGGCGTCTTCCAGCGTGATGGTGGCACCGTGGCGGCGGGCGATCTCGCGCACGATGGGCAGGCCCAGCCCGGACCCGTCCGCCCCGTTGCCCAGCGTGCGGTAGAAGGGCTTGAACACCTCCTCGCGCTCGCTCGGGGCGATGCCGGGGCCATTGTCTTCCACCTGCACCATCAGCACCCGGCCGTAGGGGTCGGAGAGCACGCGCGCCGTGACCATGCCGGGCAGGCTTTCGTCGTCGGCAGGGGTGTAGTTGATGGCGTTGTCCACCAGATTGCGCACCAGTTCCTGCAGCAGCACGGGGTTGCCTTCGACCCAGGCGCCTTCGTCGCCGGGGCCGATGCCCTCGTAGCCGAGGTCGATGTGCTTGTCGAGGGCGCGCGGCAGGCAGTCCTGCACCACCTCGCGGATCAGCCTGGGCATGTTGCAGGGCAGGCGTTCGAGCGTGCCGTTCTCGGCGCGCGACATGGCCAGCAGCTGGTTGACCGAGTGCGTGGCGCGCATGCTGGAGCGGCCGATCTGTTCGAGCGTGTGCTTGAGCTCCTCTGCGCTGGTGCCGGTGCGCAGCGCCAGGTCGGCCTGCATGCGCAGACCTGCCAGCGGCGTCTTGAGCTGGTGGGCCGCATCGGCCAGAAAGCGCTTCTGGTTGGCGGCCAGCTGCTTCTGGCGGTCGATGAGCTCGTTGACCGAGCCCACGAGCGGCGACACCTCGATGGGCACCGAACGCGCATCGAGCGGGCTCAGGTCGTCCGGCGAGCGGGCGCGGATGCGCTCCTGCAGCTCCCCGAGGGGCCGTATGCCGCGCGACAGCGCGAGCCAGATCAGCACCAGCGTGATGGGCAGGATGATGAACTGCGGCAGCATCACGCCCTTGATGATCTCGGTGGCCAGCAGCGAGCGCTTCTCGCGCGTTTCGGCCACCTGGATGGTGATGGTGTGGTCGGCGATCTCGCCCCGGGAGGCATAGGGGGCGAGGGCCGTCTCGCCGGCCAGCACGCGCAGCTCCACGATGCGCACATCGAGCGACTGCCCCTGCCCGGTGTGCATCACGCCGTCGCGCAGCTGCACCTGGCCGATGGGGGGCTCGGGCAGGTCGGAGTCGGGCGGCGGAAAGCCGCTCTCGCCGCCCATGAGCTCCCCGCGCGGGCCCCGGATCTGGAAGAACACCTGGTCGGTGCCGTCGGCGCGCAGCAGGTCGCTCGCCTGGGGCGGGAGCGAGAACGAGGGGTGGCCCTGGGCATCCATGCCCACGAGCTGGGTAAGGGCCTGGGCGCTGTTGATGAGGGCGCGGTCGAAGGGCTTGTTGGCGATGTTCTGCGCCACCAGCCACGTCAGGCCCAGGCTGATCGGCCACAGGAGCAGCAGCGGCGTGAGCATCCAGTCGAGAATCTCGCCGAACAGCGAGCGTTGCTCGCGGCGGAACAGTCTCCAGCGCACGCGGGGCCGCTCCGGTCAGGGGGCGATCTTTTCGAGACAGTAGCCCAGTCCGCGCACCGTGGCGATGCGGATGGGCCCCTTCTCGATCTTCTTGCGCAGGCGGTGGATGTACACCTCAATGGCGTTGTTGCTCACCTCCTCGCCCCACTCGCACAGGCGCTCGACGAGCTGGTCCTTGCTGACCAGTCGCCCGCTGCGCTGCAGCAGCACTTCCAGCAGGCCCAGTTCACGCGCCGAGAGATCGATCATCTTGCCGTCGATGGTGGCCACGCGGCCGGTCTGGTCGTAGACGAGCGGGCCGTGGCGGATGATGGACGATGCTCCACCCATGCCACGCCGCACCAGCGCACGCACCCGGGCTTCGAGCTCCTGCAGGCTGAAGGGCTTGGCCATGTAGTCGTCGGCACCGTAGTCGAGCCCCTTGACGCGCTCTTCCACGCTGTCGGCGGCGGTCAGGATGAGCACGGGCATGTGCGAGCCGCGGGAGCGGAGGTTGCGCAGCACCTCCAGCCCGTGCATCTTGGGCAGACCGAGGTCGAGGATCAGGAGGTCGAATTCCTGGCTCGTGAGCAGCGCCGCCTCGGCCTCGCTGCCCGTGCTGACATGGTCCACGGCCGCACCGGCGCTGCGCAGGCTGCGCATCAGGCCATCAGCCAGCACCTGGTCATCTTCGGCGATCAGAATTCGCATGTCATCTCCTGCTCTCGTGGCGTGCGGCGCCTTGTCTCTGGGCGTTTTATCGAATTGTAAAACGGTCTTTCAACGCCCGAGGACAAGGCCCCTGATGCGGACCGGCCACAGGGGCCGGCGCACGCGGGACATGCAGGAAACGGCAGGGGCTGTTCCGCCCCGCTTCACGCTCGCTTGATGAGGCGCAGCACCACGATGAGGATCACGGCGCCGAGCGTGGCCACCAGGATGCGGCCCAGCAGCCCACCGCCCGAGCCGCCGAAGATGAAGCCGCCGATGAGGGCACCGAGCACCCCCACAGCCATGTCTCCGGCCATGCCAAAACCGCCACCCCGCATCAGCGTGCCTGCCAGCCAGCCTGCCACGAGACCCACGAGAAGAAGATAAAGGATTCCCATGATCCATGACTCCCATCTCCGCACTTTGGGGCATTCCGGGTGGAATGCGCCTTCCGAGTCCGGTGCAACCAGTCTAGTGCGGGCATGGCTGCGCCTTATGGAACATGGCGTAAATGTCTGTTTCGGTCACTACGATCCGTAGGTGGGCAGGTGTTCTGTCGTTATCGGAATGGATCGGCGGTCATCTTGTGGTGATTTTTCAGGGTGCGCCATGGATCTCGGCGTCTGGGGGAGCGGGCTGGAGGGGGCAATTGGCCCAGCCACCCGGGAGCGGGCCACCCGGTTCAGGGGCTCTGGAAGTGCTGGAGCCAGTGGTTGATCTCGTGGGCCTGCAGGGCCTGATCGTCGGGCGAGCCCAGAGGCGTGTCCATGAAGGAGGCTATCCGGGCCATGTCGATGTGTGCCCCGGCAGGGTCTGTGCCATCGAGCACCAGCACGCGCCGCGCATCGAAGCCGGGCTCCTGGCGGGCCAGAGGGCTGGTGGTGATGATTTTCCTGTGGAAGAACAGCGCTTCCACGCCGCGCATGGTGCTGCCGAACTGGTTGTGCTGCACGATTTCCAGCAGGCAGCGCGAGCGGGCGACGTACTCCAGATTTTCGGCATAGGTGAGCGATGCGTGGCTGAGGAAGGTGCGTTCCTCGGCGGAATACACGGCCCCCCTGTCCGGCACGATGCGAAAGAAGCACCGGTAGCCGTTCTGTTCTGCCAGTGTCTTGAAGCGCATCAGAAAAGGCAGGCGCCCCTTGTCCATGCCGATGAAGCAGAAATCGTAGTCCATCGCGGCAGACGCCGTGGCGGGCAGGGCGACATGGCGAAATGGCTGGGGCAGCAGCGTGAATCCGTACGTCTGCGCATCCTGGGCATCGAAGGTGGTGACGTGGTCCGAGACCTTCCGTATGGCGCGCAACCGCTGTGCGATCCTGAACTTCTTGCCCCTGAATTCCACGACCGGATTCCACAGGAATGAAAAAATCCGGCCGCGTCCCACGTACTTGTGGAGCAGGCGCAGATCCTTGGCATTCATGACGGAAAAAAGAATCACCACGTCCTGCGGCGTGATGTCCTTGGCCAGTTGCATGAGATCGGCCGAGCCATACAGGTTCAGCGGAACCACCGGGAAGAAGGATTCCAGCCAGCGCCGGATTTTCTGCGCCAGTCCCTTTGTCTTGGAGCTGTACTGCACCAGACGCACATCGGTGCGGTGCAGCCCTTCAAAAATGAAGCGGGTCAGGTCTGAGCTGAAGTCGGCAATGACGTAGATCATGGTGAGTTTCTGCGTCCCCGGTGGCGCATGGTGCTGTGGTTTTCGGAGCGCAGCGCAGTGCAATCTGCCACCCTGCGGTGGCGACAGGCGCGTGCCTTGCCCGTCCACCGCCTTGAGGGACGTGAAGTCAGCCTGCGCAGGCCTGGCGCTGGGCCTGCTGCAGCAGGGTGCGCGTGCGCAGGGCCTCGGCGCGGGCGGCGGCAGCATAGTCCTCGCCTTCGGAGGCGTACAGAATGGCCCGGGACGAGTTGACGATGGCGAAGGCCGTGCTGCGGGCGCTGCCGTCGGCGGCCAGGCTGCCGCGCCAGCCGGCCGCGATGGTGGCATGGGCGTCTCCGCCCTGCGCGCCCACGCCGGGGATGAGGAGCGGCAGATCGGGGGCAAGCTCGCGCACGCGGGCAATTTCGCCGGGGTAGGTGGCGCCGGTGACCAGACCCAGCTGGCCGTTGCGGTTCCACGGGCCCTGGGCGAGGCTGGCAATGTGCTCGAACACGCGGGGCTGGCCTTCCACCGAGGCGAGACGCTGGAACTGCAGGTCGTCTCCGCCGGGGTTGGAGGTGCGGCACAGCAGAAAGGCGCCCTTACCATGGCGGCGCAGGTAGGGCTCGACCGAATCGAAGCCCATGAAGGGCGAGAGCGTCACGGCGTCGCAGCCGTAGCGCTCGAACGCCTCAATGGCGTACTGCTCGGCCGTGCTGCCGATGTCGCCGCGCTTGCTGTCGAGGATGACGGGCATGTGTGGGGCCACTGCGCGGATGTGGGCCACGAGCTGTTCGAGCTGGGCCTCGGCACGGTGGGCGGCAAAGTAGGCGATCTGCGGCTTGTAGGCCAGCGCCAGGTCGGCGGTGGCGTCCACGATGGCGGCGCAGAAGTCGAAGATGCGTCGCACATTGCCGCGCAGTGCGGCGGGAAAACGCTTCGGGTCGGGATCGAGTCCCACGCACAGCGAGGACTGGTTGCGCTGTTCTGCCGCGCCAAGCATCTCGAGGAAGGTCGGGGTCATGCGCGCCATTCTAGAGCCAGTCAGGGGGCTGCGCGGGAGGGTTTTGAGGGGCTTTTTTGGGGGCGGCCCGGTGATCGGGAGGCGGCGGGCGCCGGGGGCGCTGCAGACGGGCAAAGGCGCTGAATTCCCAGGCGCGCATGGTCAGCAGCAGGGTGTAGCCCTCGCGGTCGCGGGCGGCCACCTTCTGGTCGGCCAGATGCTGCTGGCTGAAGTCGGCCGCGAGCTTCTGCATGCGTTCCACGAACAGCGGGGCGTCGGCGCGGGTGATGCTGCCGTGCACGAACAGCAGGCATTCGTCCTCGCCCGCGAACGGGCCGCCGAAGTATTCGAGCAGCGCGTGCTCGCGGAAGTAGGTCATCACCGGCCCGTTCGGCCGCCAGCGGAAGCCCTTGGCGATGCGCAGGCGGTAGCGGTTGAGCGGGCGCAGCTCCAGGATGCCGAGGTGGTCGAGCTGCACCAGCAGCGCCGTGCATTCGGCCTCGCCAAGGCGGTAGTGCGCCACCATCTGCTCGAAGGTCCAGTGGCTCAGGGCGCAGATGGCCACGAGCAGGAGGCGCTCGTCGGCCACCACGGCGTGCTCCTGTTCGGCGGTGAGTTCGATGAGTTCGGGCTGGTGCTCGACCACGCGGCGGGCCAGGTCGGCAAAGTCGAGGTGCAGCACGCGGCAGATGGCGTCGATGCGGGTCAGGGGCATGTCGGCGCGGGCGAACATGCGCTTGACGCTCGATTCGGCCAGCCCGAGCTGGCGGGCCAGACCCGCATAGGTCACACCGGCCTGCCGGAGTTCGGCCTTGAGGGCGGCAATCAGGTCGGCGGTGCTGGACATGGCGGCAGAGAAGGGCGGGAGTGTGTGTGGGACGGCCACAGGCGGGCAGAGCGGCCTGCGCGGGCATTGTGGCATGTTCGTGCCGTGCACAGGCCTGCGCGCATCGCGTGGATGCCACGTGGATGCCGGCCTGGTGCCACGCCGGTGCCATGACCAGCCCCTAGAATGGAATGGCCCTCATCCCCCTTTCTTCTTCGCGCATCGTGCGCGTTCCTGCGAGCTGTCTGCCATGTCTTCCGCCTCCCTCTATGCTCCCCGCCTGCCGGCCGACGATGCCCTGCGGCATGTCGTGCACAACGAGGTGCACACCCGTCCCACGGCTCTCATCGAGATGCCTGCGCGCGTGCTCTACATTGCCGTGCTCAACCGGGGGGTGGACAAGGCGCAGGAGCTGGCCCACCTGCAGGCGCTGCCCGGCCATGCCGGCCTGACGCTGCGCGACCTGGACACCAGCTTTGCGCGTTTCACCGTGGCCGACCCCGCCGATCCCGCCCGCACTGTGACGCTGCAGTGGGAGCGCCACACCGAGTTCACCCGCTATGCGGTGCTGGTGCCCCTGCCCGAGGCGTCGGAGGAGGACTGCATCCCCGCCCCCGCTCCGGCCGATGCTGCTCCGCTGCCACCGGACTGGATCGCGGGCATTCCCGGAGCCACCTTCGCCGCCATCGACCTCTGGATGTGGCACGACGAGCTGGTGCCCGAGCACAAGGCTGCCCGCATGACCGAGGCGCGCCGCTGGTTTGCCCGCATGCACGGCGACGACGGCCGCAAGGTGCGTCTCTTTGGCTCGCAGATGGGCAACGGGCACTCCTGGGGGCTGAGCGATTTCCGCATCGGGGCCGACGGCTTCGAGCGCCTGCTGGTGCTCGCTCCCTCGGACACCAGCGACGAGCGCGCCGGCCGCATTGCCCAGCGTCTGCTGGAGCTCGAAACCTACCGCCTCATGGCCCTGCGCAGTCTGCCCACGGCCAAGAAGCTGGCGTCCTTTCTGGCCCAGTCCGAGCAGGAGCTGGTGCAGATCACGGGGCTGATGGAAGAAGGGCGGCAGATCTCGGAGCAGGTGCTCATGGACCGCCTGACCGCTCTGGCCGGCGCCGTGGAACGTGCCACGGCCGAGCATGACTGGCGCTATTCGGCCAGCCGGGCGTACTTTGCGCTGGTGCATGCCCGCATGGACGAGTTGCGCGAGAAGCCCATCACCGGCACCCAGACCATGCGCGACTTCATCCAGCGCCGCACCTCGCCTGCCATGGCCACCGTGGCTGCCTCGGAGCGGCGGCTCGCCACCCTGGCCGAGCGCATCGGACGGGCCAGCGCGCTGCTGCGCACCCGCATCGACATTGCCGCCGAGCAGCAGAACCGCGAGCTGCTCGAACAGCTCACCAAGGGCCAGACCCTGCAGCTCAGCCTGCAGTCCACGGTGGAAGGGCTGTCCATTGCGGCCATCTCGTACTACATGGTGAGCCTGGTGCTCTATGCCGGCAAGGCAGCCAAGGATCTGGGCTGGCTGCCCGTGGCTCCCGAGCTGGTGGCGGGGCTGTCCATTCCGCTCATTCTGTTCGGGGTGTGGTGGATCACCCGCCGCATCCATGACCGGCTGCACCATGCGCTCGGCGAGCATTGAGCCGCCGCCTCGGCCCTTGCTCTGTCTCCTGTCGCTGCGGTCGTTTCTGCCGCTCTTGGGGCCTGTCCGGTGTGGCGGGGGCCGCAGGGACTGCAGGGGGAGCGGGCGGGAGGCGCGTGTCTGGTATCGCCCAGTGCTCCCGGGCGGGGCGCAGTATCGTTCCGTGATGTTTCGGGCGCTGCCGCAGCTCTCAGGGGCGGCAGCATGAATGCACCTTCCGCACCGTCGGGCGTGGGTGCTGCCCCAGGTTTGCAGCCGTCCGTGCGACCGGAGCAGGCGTCCGCGTCGGAGCCTGCATCGTCCCGTCTCCCTTCCTGTTCCATGCCGCCCATGTCCTCTCTGCCGTCTTCTTCCTCATCTTCCGCTTCTTCCCTGGCTGCGGCCGCGTGCAGCGACATGGGCGCAGGCCCAGATGCCGCTGCCGGGCTGCCCGCGCCTGACGGCCGGGGCGCTGCCCCTGCGGCGGCGGGGCATGCGAGCCAGTTTGCCCTGCTGCGCGAGCGGCGCTTTGCGCCCTTCTTTCTCACGCAGTTCCTGGGGGCGGCCAATGACAATCTCTTCAAGTTCGCCCTCACGGTGCTCGTCACCTACGAGCTGCAGCTGGCATGGCTGCCGCCCGCCACGGCCGGGCTGGTGATCGGGGCGCTGTTCATCCTGCCGTTTCTGCTGTTTTCGGCCACCAGTGGCCAGCTCACCGACCGCTACGCCAAGGACCGCATGATCCGCGCCGTCAAGACGCTGGAGGTCGGCATCATGGGGCTGGCGGCGGTGGGCTTCGTCACCGCCAACGTGCCGGTGCTGCTGGCCTGCGTGTGCCTCATGGGCGTGCACTCGACCCTGTTCGGGCCGGTCAAGTACGCGCTGCTGCCCCAGGTACTGCAGGAGCGCGAGCTCACGGGGGGCAACGGGCTGGTGGAGACCGGCACCTTTGTCGCCATCCTGCTCGGCAACATGGCAGGGGGACTGCTGGTGGCCGTGCCCGGCGTGGGGCCGAGCCTGGTGGCGGGCGTCTGCTTGACGCTGGCCGTGGCCGGGTGGCTGGCCGCCCGTGCCGTGCCGCCCGCGCCGTCGGCCCAGCCCGACCTGCGCATCAACCCCAACCCACTGAGCGAGACCTGGCGCAATCTGGCCGTGGCACGCGCGCATCCGGCCGTGTTCCGCTCGCTGCTCGGCATCAGCTGGATGTGGTTTGTGGGCGCCGTGTTCCTGGCCCAGTTTCCGGCGCTCGCGCGCGAGGTGCTGCACGGCAACGAGCAGGTGGCATCGCTGCTGCTCATGACCTTCTCGGTCGGCATCGGGGCCGGATCGCTCCTGTGCGAGAAGCTCTCGCGCGGCCATGTCGAAATCGGCCTCGTACCGCTCGGTGCGCTGGGCATGACGCTGGCTATGCTCGACCTGTATCTGGCCCTGCAGCCTGTGCTCGGTGCTCCGGCGCCTGCCGCATCGCTCACCGTGCGCAGCTTCGTGGCCCAGCCCGGCCACCTGCGCATTCTGGCCGATCTGCTCGTGCTGGCCCTGTCTGCGGGCGTCTACAGCGTGCCCATGTATGCGCTGGTGCAGCTGCGCAGCCCCGCCACGCACCGCGCCCGCATCATCGCCACCAACAACATCCTCGGCGCCCTGTTTATGATCGCCAGCGCCCTGCTCGTGGGGGCCCTGCTGCACGCCGGCTGGAACTTTGCCCACGTCGTGCTGCTGCTCGCGCTGCTCAATGTGGCCGTGACGCTCTACGTGTTCGTGCTGGTGCCGGAATACTGGCTGCGCTTTGTGGCGTGGTTTCTCACCTTCTGCGTGTACCGCTTCCGCATTCGGGGCAGCGCGCACATTCCGTCCGAAGGGCCCGCCATCGTGGCCTGCAACCATGTGAGCTTTGCCGACGCCGTGCTGCTCATGAGCGCCAGCCCCCGGCCCATCCACTTCCTCATGGACCACCGCATCTTCCGCACGCCAGTGCTGGGCTTCATCTTCCGCATGGCGCGCGCCATTCCCATCTGCAGCCCGCGCGAGGACGAAGCCATCTACCACGCCGCCATGCAGCGCGCCGCCCAGGTCCTGGCCGAGGGCGACCTGCTCGGCATCTTCCCCGAAGGCCGCCTCACCCCCGACGGCCAGCTCGGCGAATTCAAGGGCGGCATCATGAAGATCCTCGCCCAGCACCCCTGCCCCGTGGTGCCCATGGCCCTGTCCAACCTGTGGGGCTCCTTCTTCAGCCGCATCGAAGGCGGCCGCGCCATGGTCCGCCCCTTCCGCCGAGGCCCATGGACCCGCGTCACCCTCACCATCGGCACCCCCATGCCCCCCGACACCGTTACACCCGCCACGCTGCGTGCGCGGGTGGCGGGGTTGATGGGGGAGGGAGAATGAATAGTTCGATGATTTCTTGCGAATTCTCGTTAAATAGAAATACGAATTTTGTGTAAACGTACTGTGCCGTTTTTACGGCGGGGTTGTGCTTGATTGATTAACTAGAGTGTGTTGTTAATGCTGAGATTTTCTTTTGCAGCAACCACTTCGCATGCTTTGTAAAAGTGAGATTCTTGGAATTTCTCATTGAAATCAATAGTTTGTTGGGCTTATAACGCGCCTTAACGGTTATTTTTATTTAAAGCGCAAGCAGCTGCCATCAATTCCCCTTAATTTTTTAATTTCACCAAAAGAAATTCTTCCCCCTGGGCTTGATGGCCAACGCTCACGAAGTTTTTTGGAAACATAAATTTCATTAACTCCGGAGCTTAATTTTGTTGCCTCCCATACACACTCTCCGAAAACTTTTGGCTGTCTATTTTCTGTGGAGCCAACAAGAGTAACAAGAGCGTTTCCTATGGACAAGCCAACCCCCAATTGAAGGGGGGGAAGATTATATCTTCTATCAATCTCTGAGTTAATTAAATTCCTTGTGTCGACAATGCAATTTCTAGCAGCTCGGCTAGCCGCCCTTATCGTATCAAAAGCGGAATTCTTATCCACTCTAAAAAGGGCCAATGCTCCATCGCCTAGGTATTCTGTAACAGCACCATTTTCGAATGCGACTGTCTCAGCAATTGCCGGAAGCAATGCTGATGTTTCGTAATAGAGTCGTTGCAATCCATCTTCCAAAAGAGATTCCTTGCATTTTGTCTTAAGACGACTAGAAGATTTTCTCATGTCTACCACCAAGGCAATAAATTGATCTGCCTTAGGAACCTCGTTCACATTGCTATACCCTGGAATTTTCGATGGCTGAGATTGATCTGCGGCAATGCACTCTAAAGTTATGCTCTTTTGCGTAAGATAATCTCCATGCATTTCCCAGGCTTTCTCTGATTTTTCAAGATTATCCTGTATGGATTTCAATACAATATACTTTTGATTTTCCGATAAACTCAATTTATTGGCCTCATTTTATAAAAAATTGAAACACTATATGAATCAATATAAAAGATATGGTTGCTGTAGTGAGATAAAGAGCCACATCCACCCATCTACACTTGGATTCTCTTATTATTGAAAGCTTCATCGCCTCGTAAAGTAGTTCGTCTTCCCATTGTGTTTCTGCTATTTTTTTCTTCAACTCGGTATGGGATTTTGGAGTTTGCAGTATTTTTTCCAAATAAAACACCCCGCTCGGAATATATCCATTTAGCATCATTCCTTTGAATGGATTTTTTCTAGGCAGTAAAACAAGCGCGCAAGCCAAAGTTGCAAGCAATGCAAAAATCCAAGAGCATTTTAGCCAGCAAGATACAGGTTGATTAATCGATGCGATCGCCCCAAAATTAGTAATGGCAGTACTTAGTGTTAATATTATCCCTAGGACCTCAGCTTTTGTGTCGTAAGCCCGTATCGTCTCCTGAGTATCTCCAATAATAATTTTCAAATATTCAATCGAAGTATTCAATTGCTGCTCCTGTAGTTTTATCTTGCATTAAGAAAACTGTATTTCAGCGTTGATGGAAAATGGTTGGTTAAATTTTTTATGAATAAGAGCGTGATTATTATTTTTCAATAATGTCCTTTCTGAGTGGTTGTAAAATTTATGAATCACCAACCACTTTTGGTGTGTCTTCTGCCAAATGTGATCCACGCAAACTATTTTATTGCAGAAGATGGCACGGACTATTGCATGTGCTGAAGTGGTTAAATGTTGCATCCCATGTGATGCATATCCTGATCGCAGCAGGCTTGCTTTCAAGGTGCGAGATGTGCTGCGAAGAGTGATCGAATTGATTCGACAGAGACCGTTGCATGAGTCGGAGCCATCCGCAAGCCAAGACCATGCCGCGCACGCGTGCTGACACAAAGGCATTGGCTTCGTCGTTGAGCGAATTGGCCGAGCGTTAACACATCACCAAGGGAACGGTGCGCAAATGGAAGTCGCGGGAGACGACCGAAGACCGGTCCCACCGGCCGCGTCATACACAGACCAAGGGCATCGGCCAGACGCGCTTCAAGTCTGCCGAAAAGCTGGGAACGGTAAATTGTTACTTGCAACCAGCAGGTCTCCCTGCGGGCGCTGAAACACCTGCCCCCGTTCAGGTACTCAAACAATGTGCAAGTACAACGGCCTGACCTATTCAGCAGGCTGAGTCTATGCGCTTGTGGGACCTGCCCCAAACACCACCCCCCACAGCGCCATCCCCGCCTGGGCTTCGGAGGGTGGGGTGTCGGCGGGGAGGTCGGGGGTTTCCTCGTTGAGGCGGGCGCGGTGCTGGAGGCGGCGGAGTTCGCGGTAGGCGGCGGCTGCGGCGTGGCCGATGCCGGGGGGAAGGATGCCGAGGTCGTCGGCGCGTTCGAGCAGGCGGATGTTGCCCCGGTTCTCGGTCATGGCGGGGTAGTGGCGGCTGTGCAGGAGCACGAGGTACTGGGTGGCGAATTCGATGTCGATCATGCCGCCGGGGCTGTGCTTGAGGTCGAAGCGGCCGGGGCGCACGGGGTGGGCGCGGCGCATGCGCTCGCGCATGGCGGTGATTTCTTGCGCCAGGGCGGCGGGGTCGCGCGGGGCGGTGAGCACGGCGCAGCGGATGCGCTCGAAGTGGGCGCGCAGGGCTTCGCTGCCGAAGGCGCAGCGGGCGCGGGTCATGGCCTGGTGCTCCCACACCCAGGCGGTGTTGCTGCCGCGCTGGAGCTGGTAGTCGTCGTAGGCGGCCAGGGTGGTGCAGAGCAGGCCGGAGTTGCCGTTGGGGCGCAGGGCGGTGTCGATTTCGTAGAGGTCGCCTTCGCCGGTCTTGACGGTGAGGCTGGTGATGAGCTTGCGCACGAGGCCGGCGTAGATTTCGCCGGCGCGTTCGCTGGGGTCCTGGTAGACGAAGACGACGTCGAGGTCGCTGCCGTAGCCGAGTTCGAGGCCGCCGAGCTTGCCGTAGGCGATGACGGCGAAGCGCCGGGAGATGTCTTCGTCGTCTGTGCCTTCCCAGCCGAGGTGGCGGGCGCGGGGGAGGTAGCGCCGCCAGCACCAGCGGGTGGCGATGTCGAGCACGGCGTCGGCGAGGCTGCTGAGGTCGTCGGCAACCTGTTCGACGGTGAGGCGGTTGTCGAGGTCGCGGGCGAGGGTGCGGAAGGTTTCGGCGTGCATGGCGCGGCGCAGCAGGTCGAGGAGTTCTTCCTCGTTGTCTTCGCCGGTAGATTGCAGGGAGGCCAGGCGCTGGCAGAGGTCCTGCCGGAAGGCGGCGTCGTCGAAGCGTCCGCCGAGCAGGGTTTCGCTGGTGAGTTCGTCGATGACGCCGGGGTGCTGGATGAGGTAGCGTGCCGGCCACCGTGCCACGCCCAGGAGGCGCAGGAGGCGCTCGTGCACGACGGGGCGTTCGAGCAGCAGGGCGAGGTAGCTTTCGCGGCGCAGGAGGGTTTCGATCCAGTCGATGAAGCGCAGCAGGCCTTCGGCGGTGACGCCCTGGTGCGGGCCGTCGGTGTGGAGCCATTCGACGCTGCGCTGCATCAGGCGCATGAGGCGGGCGCGGGTGTCGGGGCGCAGGGCCTGCACGCGGGGGTGGTCGCGCCACAGGCCGATGCGGCGGGCGAGTTCGGGCGGGTCGCCGGCGAGCAGCTCGATGAGGGCGCCGATGTCGTCGCAGGACTGGGCGATGTCGGCGGGGGGGCTGCCGTGCGTGGCGGGGTCGGTGGCGGGCTGTGCGGCGCCGCCCAGGAGGATGTCGAATTCGCGCTCGACGATGGCGCGGTGGTGGGCGAGTTCGGCCAGGAAGGCGGGCAGGTCGGGGCTGCCCATGGTGCGGGCGATCCAGGCGAGGTCGGCTTCTGCGGTGGGCAGGACGTGGGTCTGGGCGTCGTCCAGGTACTGGATGCGGTGCTCGACGCGGCGCAGGAAGATGTAGGCCTCGGTGAGCTGGCGGGCGATGTCGGGGGCCATGAGGCCGGCGGCGGCCACGCGCTGGAGTGCGCCCAGGGTGTTGCGGGTGCGCAGCTCGGGGAAGGTGCCGCCGCGCACGACCTGCAGGAGCTGGACGGTGAATTCGATTTCGCGGATGCCGCCACGGCCGAGCTTGACGTCGTTGGCGCGCTCGGGGCGGCCTGCGCTGCGGCGGTTGGCGTGGTCGCGGATCTGGCGGTGCAGCACGCGCAGGCTCTCGAAGACGCCGTAGTCGAGGTAGCGCCGGAAGACGAAGGGCAGCACGATGTCGCGCAGGCGGCGGGCCGAGCCGTTGACGATGCTCGCGCGCGGGGCGACGACGCGGCTTTTCATCCAGGCAAAGCGTTCCCATTCGCGGCCCTGCACGACGAAGTATTCCTCCAGCGCGTCGAGCGAGCAGACGATGGGGCCGGAGTTGCCGTTGGGGCGCAGGGCCAGGTCGACGCGGAAGACGAAGCCGTGCTCGGTGACGTCGCCGATGAGGGTATGGAGCAGGCGCGCGGCGCGGCTGAAGTATTCCTGGAACGTGGTGGCGCCGGCGCCGCTGGAGGTGCCGTCGGGCTGGGGGCGGCCGCCGGTGTCGCCGTCGCATTCGTAGAGGTAGATGAGGTCGATGTCGCTGGAGACGTTGAGCTCGCGCGCGCCGAGCTTGCCCATGCCGACGATCCAGAAGTTGCAGCGCTCGCCGTCGGGCTTGAGGGGGGCGCCGTGGCGGGCGTCGAGCTGGGCGAAGGCGTCGATGCAGGCGAGGTCGAGGGTGACTTCGGCGAGCCGGGAGACGGCGAGGGTGATGTCCTGCACGGGGGCGCCGCCGTCGCAGTCGAGCACGGCCAGGCGCTCCATGACGAGCTGGCGCAGCACGCGCAGGGCGGCGCCGGCGTCGAGGCCGCGTGCGCGCAGGGCGGCATAAGTGGCGCGCAGGGTGTCGCGGTCGGGCACGCCGGGCGGGAGCAGGGCCAGTGCGTCGCCGTAGCGGCGGTGGATGCGCTGCACGAAGCGCGAGTGCAGGGCCTCGTGCGCCACGAGCGGGGCCGGGGGCGCTGCAGGGGCGGGTGTGGCTGCGGCTGCCGATGCTCCGCCTGCGGTAACAGGGCGTTGCCGCTCGGTGAGGGCGGAAGCGGAAGGTGATAATGAGGCCGGGTTGCCGTGCGTGTGTGTCATCGCGGCGTGCTCTCCATCTGTCGTGTGTGCCATAGCCTCGTCGTCCATGCAGGAAGAAAAAACGTCCCACCCCCGCACGCCGCCCTGCCGGTGGTGTCCGCTGGTGCGGCGCGTGGCGCGCGGACTGTGCCTGCTGCTCGCCGTGGGCGTGATGCTCGTGGGGCTGGCGGCGGTGGTGCTGTACGGAATCATTTTGCCCCGGATTGACGATTTCCGGCCCGCGCTGGCCCAGCTCGCGAGCCGCACCATGGGCCGTGCCGTGACCATCGGCCGGCTGGAGGTGACGCGCTACGGCTGGGAGCCGCAGATCGAGATGCACGACGTGGCGCTGGCCGATGGGCACGGGCATCCGGGCCTGCAGATTCGCAGCGTGGAGGCGGTGGTGTCGCTGCCGGCGGCGCTGCGGCGCGGCTTCGAGCGGCTCACGGTGATCGCACCCCGGCTGGAGGCGCGGCGCAATGCCGACGGCAGCATCGAGATGGCGGGCAACCGGCTCGAAGAGGGGCGGCGCGGCGATTCGGGGCCCATTCTGGGGTGGCTGCTGTCGCAGCCGGAGCTCTCGATCCGCGATGGCAGCGTGCGCTGGACCGATGCGCGCAGGCAGGTGCCGCCGCTCGAACTCACGGCCGTGCAGGCCACGCTGCGCAATGGCCGCTTCACCCACCATGCCCTGACGCTCAGTGCCACGCCGCCGCAGGGCTGGGGGCAGCCGATCCGGCTTCTGAGCGAGTGGGACCACCCGCTTTTTCGTGACCGCACGCTGTGGCGCAACTGGGACGGTGCGGCCTATGCCGACATGCCGCAGCTCGATGTGTCGCAGCTGCGGCGCTATGTGGACCTGGGGGCAGGCTTCGACCTGCGCAAGGGACGCGGGAGCGTGCGGCTGTGGGGAGATTTTCGCCACCTGCGCAACAGCACGCTGACGGTGCAGCTGCACCTCGACGAGGTGGACGTGGTGCTGGGACGCCGGTTGCCGCCTCTGGCGCTGCGGCAGCTCGACAGCATGGCGAGCGTGCAGTACGACGAGCCCGATGCCCACACCCGCACGGTGCGCTTTGCCACGCAGCAGCTCGATTTCACCACCTACAGCAACCGCCGCTGGCCGGGGGGCAATGTGCAGCTGGAGGTGACCAACGGTACTGGCAGCACCGACAGCTCGGGGCGGCTGCAGGGGGCGAACTGGGATCTGGGCATCATCGGCGAGCTGGCCGGACGGCTGCCGCTGGGCGATGCGCTGCTGCGCGCCCTGTACCGCTACCGGCCCGGTGGCACCATGCAGGCGCTGGAGATGGGCTGGAGCGGCAACCTCAACCAGCCCACAACTTGGTATGCGCGCGGCAAGGCCACGCAGCTGCAGTGGTCGGCCCAGGCCGGGCCCTACAACCGCCAGCATGGCCGCCAGGACCCGGGAGTGCCGGGGGTGGAGGGTGCGGCGGTGGACTTCTACGCCGGGCAGGCGGGCGGACGCATGCATATCGCGCTGCATGACGGGGCCGTGGTGCTGCCGGGGGTGTTCGAGGAACCCCGGGTGCCCTTTGACCGCTTTCAAGCCGAGGTGCGCTGGACGGTGAAGCCAGGGGGCGCGATCGAGGCACGGATGCCGAGCGTGCGCTTTGCCAATGCCGATGCCAGTGGCGCGCTCGCGATCGGCTGGCACACCCGGCCGCTGGCACCGGGCGAGGCACCGGCGGCGCGCTTTCCGGGCTTCATCGATCTCTCCGCCACGCTGGACCGTGCCCGGGCGGACCGGGTGCACCGCTACCTGCCGCTGTCGCTGGGCGAGGTGGCCCGCACGTATGTGCGCGACGCCGTGCGCGATGGCGACATCCGCCATGCCACAGTGCGGGTCAAGGGCGATCTGGCACAGGTGCCGTTTGCCCACCAGCCGCCGGGGGCGGGCATCTTCCGCTTCGAGGTGCCGCTGCACGATGCGCACTACCAGTTCGTGCCGCCGAGCCTGCAGCATGCGGGCGATCTGCCGTGGCCGGCGCTCACGCATCTGGACGGGCGGCTCGTCATCGACCGGCTGCAGCTGCGTGTGGTCGATGCCACGGGGCGGTTCAGCACGGCGCCCGACATGCGGGTGCGCAATCTGGCCGCCGTCATCCCGGATCTGTCGCACGGGCTGACGGTAGGGGTGTCGGCCACCATGGAGGGGCCGCTCGCGCAGGCGCTGCATCTGGCGACGACCTCGCCACTCGGGGGCATGTCTCACCATGCACTTGACCATGCCACCGCCACCGGCCAGACCCGGGTGCAGCTGGCGCTGGGGCTGCCGATCCACGCCATGCGGCACGCGGTAGTGCGTGGCGAGGTGGCGCTGCAGGGCAACGATGTGCGCATCACGCCGGGGTCGCCGCTGCTGGCGGCCAGCCATGGCACGGTGGCCTTCACCGAGACGGGCTTTCTGCTGCGCGAGGTGCGGGCCCGCATGCTCGGGGGCGAGTCCCGCATCGAGGGCGGCATGGCCTCGACCTTTGCGCCCGGCGCCTCGCACGAGGTGCGGTTCACGGCCGAGGGGCAGCTGACGGCCGAGGGGCTGCACCAGGATCGCAGCATCGCGCTGGTGTCGGCGCTGGCGCCCCACATGCGCGGCACCAGCCGCTACCGGGCCACGCTGCACTTTGCACAGGGCATGCCGGAGCTGGTCATCGACAGCGACCTGCAGGGCATGGCGCTCGACCTGCCGGTGCCGCTGGCCAAGGCGGCCGGCGCGCGGCTGCCGCTGCATGTCGAGAATGTGCTGGCCCATGCGGGGGGCACGTCGTCCACCCCGCGGCAGGACCGTCTGGCCATTCGGCTGGGCGACGTGGCGGCGGTGCACTACTTGCGCGACATCGCGCACGGCACGCCCCGGGTGCTGCGCGGCACCATTGCGGTGGGCCGCGAGGCGGTGCAGGACCCGCCCCCCATGCCCGCTTCGGGCGTGCAGGCGCTGCTCAAGGTGGACACCATCGACGTGAGCCAGTGGCAGCGCACCATCGACACCATTGCCGCCCGCATGGGCGCACGCACGGATACGAATACGGACACGCAGGCCGGCAAGGCGGCGGACAAGCCGGCGGACGCAGCCGCAGGGACACGCGACGGCACCTCCTCTGCTGCCTCCGCCTCTGCTGCTTCCCCGGCCGGGGCCACGGCATCCGGCTCGGCAGACGGGCAGGGCGGCTCTGCGGCGGACTACCTGCCGACCATCGTCGGCATCGAGGCGCGCGCCCTCATGCTGGCCGACCGGCGCATCGACAACCTGGTGGCTGGCGGCACACGCGAAGGCCAGCTCTGGCGCATCACGCTCGATGCCCGCCAGCTCAGCGGCTACCTCGAATACCTGCAGCCCACGGGCGACAACGCGGGCAGCCTCAAGGCGCGGCTCGACCGGCTGGTCATCGAGCCGGCGACGGTGCAGGACGTGCGCCGCATCGTGCAGGACACCCGCGACCCCGAGCGCCTGCCCGCACTCGACATCGACGCGGCCCATGTGGACGTGCTCGGCTACCGCTTCGACCGCGTCACCCTGCTGGCCAGCAACCGTGCCAAGGCGCAGGAAGCCGGGGCCACGCTGACCGACGAGGGCAATGTGCCCGTCACGGCGGCATGGCGCATCCACGATCTGGTGGCCACCACGCCGCACGGCCGTCTGCAGGGCAGCGGCCTGTGGGGTACGCCGGGCGGTGCACGGGCGGCTGCTGCCCGCACGGCGCAGGACGGAGAGGAAGCCCAGCGCAAGCGCGTGGCGCTGCGCGTGCGCGTCGAGACCGATGATCTGGGCGCACTGCTCGCACACTTCGGCCTGCCCGATCTGGTGTCGGGCGGGGCGGGGGTGGTGGCGGGCACCGTGCGCTGGCGCGGCTCGCCCATTGCGGTGGACTGGAACACGGTGGGCGGCACCATGCGGCTCGACGTGCGGCACGGCAGCATCACGCGGGTCGACCCGGGTGCGGCCCGCTTCATCGGGCTGCTGAGCGTGAACGCGCTCGCCCGGCTGGGGCAGATGGGGAGCAAGGGCCTGGCCTTCGACCGGGTGGACGGCACCCTGCAGGCCCGGGGAGGCGAGGTGCACAGCGACGACCTGGAGGTCACCGGGCCGCTGGCGGATGTGCAGGCGGTGGGCGACTTCCAGCTCCCGACGCAGACCATGCACGTCGATCTCATGGCGCGGCCGCGCATCGACCTGGGCGGGGCCGCGCTGGTGGCCACGGCGCTCAATCCGGTGGTGGGGCTGGGCAGCTATGTGGCGCAGCTGGTGCTCAGCGAGCAGATCCGCTCGGCCACCACGCAAGTCATGCGCGTGACGGGGCCCTGGCAGTCGCCGCAGGTGCAGCATCTGGCCGGGGACGAGGCGCACGCCGTGGCGCTGCGCATTCTCTCGGGCCACGCGCATCCGCAGCCCGTGGACCGGCTGTGGAACTGGCAGCCCGTCACCCATCCGCAGACCGATGCAGCGGTGCGGAGCCGGAATCTGGCCGCCGGGGCGGCACTGCCGGCATCGGCTGCAGCCTCCGCCGCTGCGGCCTCTGCGGCGGCGACGGGCATGGTCGCTCCTGTGTCCGGGACGGCTGCCCCGGCCTCTGCCCGTGCAGCGGCTTCGGTGCCGGCGCCTGCAGCGTCAGGCACGTAATACACAGGGACACAGGGACACAGGGCGGCCCGGGCCAGAACGGGACCGTAGGGCGCCCCCGGCCCGTGGGGACCGAAGGTCAGCCCGCGTCGGGGCTGCCGCCGACCGTGCGGGTGGGTTCGCGCATGAGCACGAATTCCTCGGCGATGGTGGGGTGGACCGCAATGGTGCGGTCGAAGTCGGCCTTGGTTGCCCCGCAGGACAGGGCCACGGCCACGAGCTGGATGATGTCCGCTGCGCCCGTGCCCACCATATGGGCTCCGAGCACCCGGCCGCTGGGTGGATCGACCAGCAGCTTCATGTAGGCGCGCCCCGATCCGTGGATGAAGGCTTCCTTCATCGGGCGGAAGTCGGTTTCGTACACGTCAACCGGGCCGCGTGCGGCGGCCGCTTCCTCGGTGAGGCCCACCGTGCCCACGGCCGGCTGGGTGAACACCGCCATGGCCACGAGCGCATGGTCCACGTGCCGGGGCTGGGCGCCGAACTCGGTGTCGGCAAAGGCACGGCCCTCGGCAATGGCCACTGGCGTGAGGTTGACACGGTGCGTCACGTCGCCGATGGCCCAGACGTGGTCGCAGGCCGTGCGGCTCCAGGCATCGACGGCAATGGCGCCATGGGGGCTGAGGGGAATGCCCACCTGCTCCAGCCCCAGGTCCTGCACCTGCGGGCGGCGCCCGGTGGCGTTGAGCACGGCGGCTGCGGTGATGCGGGAGCCGTCGCCGCGCAGCAGGGTGCAGCCGCCGCTGGCGTCGGTGCCGGGGTCGAGGCGTTCGAGCGGCTGGCCCGTGTGCAGCGTCACGCCGTGCGCCTGCAGGGCAGTGGCCACGCGGGTGCGCAGATCGTGGTCGAAGCCGCGCAGCGGCAGCGCGTCGCGGCAGGCCACCTGCACGCGGGAGCCAAGCCGCGTCATGATGCTGGCGAATTCCATGGCGATGTAGCCGCCGCCCACGATGAGCAGGCTCTCCGGCACCTCGTGCAGGGCGAGCATGTCGTCGGAGGTGAGCGCCTGGTCGATGCCGGGCAGGGTGTCGCGGCGCGGGGTGCTGCCCGTGGCCACCAGAATGCGGGCTGCCGTGTGCGTGGTCGCCCCCACCTGCACGGTGTGCGGGGCCACGATGCGGGCGTGTCCCTCTTCCAGCGTGACGCCGGAGGTGTCGAGCAGGGTGCGGTAGATGTCTTCGAGGCGCGTGATCTCGCCGGACTTGGTGGCGGTCCACTGCGCCATGTCGAAGCGCGGCGTGCCCTCGAACTGCCAGCCGTAGCCGCGTGCGGCGGCAAAGGCGTCGGCAAATTCGGCGGCGTAGACCATCAGTTTCTTCGGTACGCAGCCGCGCATCACGCAGGTGCCGCCCACGCGGCCGCTTTCGGCAATCAGGACGCGGGCACCCAGTGCGCTCGCGCGGCGCGCGGCGGCAATGCCGCCCGAGCCCGCGCCGATGACGATCAGATCGTAGTCATGGTTCATGCAGGTCATTCTCCCCGTATCGGTTCCCGGTGCGCGCGGCCGAGGGCTCCGGAATCGGGGAGGCAGGGGCCGGCGGGGGCCGGATGCCTGCATTATCGGCGCCTGCACATGGCCCTGTGCAGGCCGCAGGCTCCAGAATCAGCTCCATGGTGATGCAGGTGCCGTGTGGCGCACTGGTGGCGTGCACCGTGCCGCCATGCATGCGCGCCACCGCCGCCACGATGCTCAGCCCGAGTCCGTGGTGGTGCCGCGCGTGCGAGCGGGCCGGGTCGTCGGCCCGGTAGAAGCGATCAAAAATGCGCGCGAGCCGGGCTGCGTCGATGCCCGGCCCCCGGTTGGCCACCGCCAGCGAGAGGTGGCCGGGCGCCGGGTGCCCCACTGCGATGCGGATGGTCGAGCCCCGGTCGGCGTAGCGGCAGGCATTGCCCAGCAGGTTGGAGAGCGCGCGCTGCAGCAGGGGAGCGTCCAGCGCGCCGCTGCCGTCGCCTTCGACTTCCACGGTGAGTCCGGCTTCGTCGAGGAGGGCGTCGTGGTAGTCCACCACCGAGGCGATGAGCGCACGCAGGCTCGGCACCGGGCTGCGCCGGGCCAGGGCGCCGTGGTCGACCTGGGCGAGAAACAGCATGTCGCGCACCATGCCCGCCATGCGCTGCAGCTCCTCCAGGTTCGAGCCGAACAGGTCGAGCAGAGCCGGGTCGTCGCGGTAGCGTCGCAGGGCCACCTCGTGGCTCGCGCGCAGGGTGGCCAGCGGGGTGTTGAGCTCGTGGGCCACGTCGGCGTTGAAGCCTTCGAGCTGGGTGTGGGCGCGCTCGATGCGGTCGAGCAGGGCGTTGAAGTCCGCCACCAGCGGGCGCAGCTCGCGCGGCTGGAGCGAGTCGTCGAGCCGCAGGCCCAGATCCGAGGTGCCGAGCTGGCGGATCTGGCGCGAGAGGTCTGCCACCGGCCGGATGCCGCGCCGGATCAGCAGCAGGCCGCCCAGGGCGAGCAGGCCCGCGCCCAGCAGCGAGCTCACGGCCAGCGTCCAGGCCAGGTGCTGCAGCAGCTGCCGGTCCGGCGTGGTGTCGAGCGACAGGCGGGCCTGCAGCCCACCGAAGGCCGGCACCTCCGGGGCGATGCGGAATGCGAGCGTGTCCGCCTCGGTGGCAGCCATCTCATGGGGGGTGTGGTAGCGCACCGTCCCGTCGGGGCCCAGAATGCGCAGCGACAGGTCGGCATGCCCGGAGAAGTGGTCGTCGAGCCGCATGCCCAGCGTGTGCGGGTCATGGCTGGCGGCGCGTTCGGTGAGCAGGTGCACCACCAGCCGGGACATGGCCTGCAGCGATTCCTGCCGGCGCTGCGCCAGATGCGAGGCCGTGAGCCCATACACCCCCAGCGACACCAGCACCAGCCCCACCAGCGTGAGCAGCCCCATGCCCAGCCACTGCCGGCGCTCCAGCGACCAGGCCGCCGGCGCAGCAGCCGGGAATGGGGCAGCGTCAGGCAGGGCGGCAGGGGCCGGGGGATGCGTGTCGGGGCCGGCGGTCATGGGCTGCGTTCTTCGAGCACATAGCCCATGCCGCGCACGGTGTGCAGCAAGGGCGTGGGAAAGGGCACATCCAGCTTGGTGCGCAGGCGGCGGATGGCCACCTCGACCACGTTGGTGTCGCTGTCGAAATGCATGTCCCACACCTGCTGGGCCAGCTCGGTGCGCGAGAGCACCTGCCCCGCCCGGCGCATGAACAGCACCAGCAGCACGAATTCCTTGGCCGTCAGCTCCAGCCGCCGGCCGGCCCGCATGGCACGGCGGCGCACCAGATCGACCTCCAGATCGGCCAGATGCAGCCGCATGGGCTCGGCCCCGGCAGGGGTGCCTACCTGGGAGCGGCGCACCAGCGCCTGCAGCCGCGCGACCAGCTCCGAGAGCGCAAAGGGCTTGACCAGATAGTCGTCGGCCCCTGCCTGCAGGCCGCTCACCCGGTCCTCCACGCGGCCGTGGGCCGTGAGCATGAGCACCGGCGTGCGCCGGCGCGAGCGCAGGGCCGCGAGCAGACTCATGCCGTCGATGCCGGGCAGCATGCGGTCGAGCACGATCACCTCATGGCTGCCCTCCAGCGCCAGGTGCAGGCCGTCCACGCCGTTGTGGGCCACGTCGACCACGCAGCCCTCGCTGGCCAGGCCGTCGCGGATGTAGGCGGCCAGTTTGATTTCGTCTTCGATCAGCAATACCTTCATGTGCGGTGCGGAACGCGCGTGGGGCGACGCCCGGCAGCAGAGTGTCGCCCAATTCGGCCCGGCATGCGGGCTTCCTTACCGATTTGTCATCCGGCTGTCGGCTTTCCGTGGGGGGCCGCTCGCCACAATGGGGCTGCCTTTTTTCTCCTGCCCGGGTTCGGGCCTGCCTGCGAGTTGCCCATGCCGTCCTCTCCGCTCCTTCTGCCTCCCGACTTCTCCCGCCGCCGTCTGCTTCTGGGCATGGCCGCAGGCGGGGGGCTGCTGGGGCTGGGCGCGGCCGGCATGGCGCACGCCGCCGCACCGGCCTCCATGCCGCGTGCCCGGTGCGGCACGCCTCCGGAGCTGCGCGGCACGGAGTTCGATCTGGTGGTGTCCGAGGCCGCCGTCGACTTCACCGGCACCCCGCGCGTGGCCACTGTCATCAACGGCTCGTTTCCCGGCCCCGTGCTGCGCTGGCGCGAGGGCGACACCGTGACGATCCGCGTCACCAACCGCCTGCGCGAGACCACCTCCATCCACTGGCACGGCATCCAGCTCCCCTACCAGATGGACGGCGTTCCCGGGGTGAGCTTTGCCGGCATCGCGCCGGGGCAGACCTTCACCTACCGCTTCCGCGTGCGCCAGCACGGCACCTACTGGTACCATTCGCACTCGGGCATGCAGGAGCTCACCGGCATGCACGGCGCCATCGTCATCGACCCCGCCGATCCGGCCGACGACATCCGGGCTGACTGCGACCACGTCGTCCAGCTCTCCGACTGGACCGACACCGATCCCATGCGCGTGCTCATGCGCCTGCGCCAGCAGGGCAGCTACTACAACGACCGCCAGCCCACTGCGGCACAGTTCGCCCGCGATGCGGCTCACTACGGGCTCGACAAGGCCGTGGCCATGCGCCGCATGTGGAACGCCATGCGCATGAGCCCCGCCGACCTGGCCGATGTCTCGGGCCCCGCGCTCACCTGCCTCATGAACGGGCTGCCCTCGGGCGGCAACTGGACCGGCCTGTTCCGCAAGGGGCAGACCGTGCGCTTGCGCTGCATCAACGCAGCCGCCCACACCTTCTACGACGTGCGCATCCCCGGCCTGTCCCTGCGCGTGGTGGCGGCCGACGGCGTGCGGGTGGACCCCGTCTCGGTGGACGAATTCCGCTTCGGCCCTGGTGAAACCTACGACGTGCTCGTCACTCCCCGCGACGACGCCTGCACCCTCTATGCCCAGACCATGGCACGCGCCGGCCATGTGCGCGGCACGCTGGCCGTGCGGCCCGGACTCGCGGCACCCGTGCCCGCCCCCGATCCCTTCGAGCCCCTGACCATGCGCGACATGATGGGCGACATGGCCCACGGCGATGCCCCCTCCGGCACGTCCCACGCCCACGGCAGCCAGCCCCCGGCCGGTGCTGGTGCCGCTTCCGGCATGGACATGTCCTCCATGTCCATGGACGGCAGCGGCGGCAGCATGAGCGGACACGCCCATGCCCACGCCCATGCGCCCGAAGCAGGGACAGGTACCTCCCGCAGCACGCCCCCTCAGGCCACCCTGGCCGTGCCCAGCCGCACCGTGCACCACGCCCGCAGCGAATACGGCCCGGGCACCGACATGCGGGTGGACATGCCGCGCACCAACCTCGACGACCCCGGCGTCGGCCTGCGCCACACCGGCCGCCGCGCCCTCACGCTCGCCGATCTTCACACCCTCGGCGGCCCGCTCGACCCGCGTGGCCCCGAGCGCGAGCTCGAATTTCACCTCACCGGCAACATGGAGCGCTACGCCTGGCAGTTCGACGGCCTCGAATTCGGCCAGAGCACGCCAGTGCACTTCGGCCTCGGCGAGCGCGTGCGCATCATCCTGCACAACGACACCATGATGACCCACCCCATGCACATGCACGGCCTGTGGCAGGAGCTCGAAACCCCCGACGGCCGCTTCCAGGCACGCAAGCACACCCTGCCCGTGCAGCCGGCCCAGCGCGTCAGCTACCTCATGACCGCCGATGCGGCCGGGCGCTGGGTGTGGCACTGCCACCTCATGTTCCACATGGAAATGGGCATGTTCCGCGAAGTCGTCATCCACTGAGCCGAAACCAGCCCACCCGGCCTTCACGGCCTCGCCCGGCCTCTTGCCACGCGCATCCCGCGCGCCGTGCCGCCTCCCAAAGGAAGAACCCCCATGTCCGCGCAGTCCATTCCCTCCTGCCCCCGCCCGCTGGCCGGCACCGCTCTCGCCATGCTGTTCTGCACCCTGGTCGCCTGGAGTCCCACGGCACAGGCCCAGACCTTGCCCGCCAGCCTCTCCACCGAGCACACCGAGCACACCGAGCACACCGAGCACACCGAGCACACCGAGCCGTCCTCGGCTGCTACCTCCTCATGGCAGCCTGTGGCATCGTCCCATGCTCCTCTGACACACCACGGGCATGACCACGCAGCGGTGCAGAGCGCGGCACAGGGGCATGCGCATGCCTCTGAGCCTGTGCAGCCTCAGGCTCCCCTGCTGCCCTCCATGGCGGCTGCGCCATCCGCACCCGCTCCCTCCGCTGCACCCGTCCACTCCCACGGCGCCTCCATGGACGCCCAGAGTGGCGCCGCACCCGCCGATGCGCGCGACCCCCATGCCTACGCGGACGGCTATCGGCGCGGCATCGGTCCCTACGCCCTGCCGGGAGTTCCGCCCCTGCACCTCGACGACACCCACCCCTTCGGCACATGGATGATCGACCGCCTCGAACGCGGCCACAGCCCTGCCGGCACCTTCGGCGCCTACGACATGCAGCTCAGCTACGGCACCGCCTACGACCGCGCCCTCCTCAAGGCCGAAGGCGAAATCGCCCACAGCCGCCTGCACGAATCCCGCACCGAAGCCCTCTGGAGCCACGCCATCGCCCCCTTCTGGGATCTGCAGACCGGCCTGCGCGCCGACACCTTCTCGGGCGGCACCAGCCGCGCCTGGCTGGCCCTGGGCGTGCAGGGCGTCACGCCCTACTGGGTCGAAGTCGACGCCACCGCCTACTTCGGCGATGCCGGCCGCACCGCCCTGCGCCTGTCGGCCGACTACGACCTGCGCCTCACCCAGCGCCTCGTCCTCCAGCCCCGGGTCGAAGTGGCCCTCTACGGCCGCGACGACCCTGCCAACGGCATCGGCAGTGGTCTGTCCTCCACCACCGCCGGCCTGCGCCTGCGCTACGCATTCGGCCGCCAGTGGGCCCCCTACATCGGCGTCGAGCGCCGCCTCCTCTCCGGCCGCACAGCCGACATGGCCCGCACCGCCGGAGAACCCACCGGCGACACCCGCTGGCTCATCGGCCTGCGTCTGTGGTTCTGATCCTGCGTTTCCATCGCCGTCACCTGCATGGCGACTCTTTTCCCGGCACCCAGCAGTGGAGCTGCGTCCCGGCAACCCACCCCCAGCTCACCCCCGCCATCCCCACAGGCACCGTCACCGTGATGTCCTGAAGGCACACTCGCCCGGCTGCCCCCTCGGCAGCCCGGCCAGACGCCGCTTCCTCCGGCCGCCATCCGCATGACAAAATCGACCGGATGCGCGGCCCTGTGCCGCACGAGGTTCCGGAGGAAAAACACCCATGAATGACATCATCTGCCCCCACTGCCACAAAGCCTTCAAGATCGACGAGGCCGGGTACGCCGATATCCTGCGGCAGGTGCGTGACGATGCGTTCGAGCAGCAGCTGCACGAAAGGCTGGAGCTGGCCGAAAAGGACAAGCAAAGTGCGGTCGATCTCATCAGGGCTCAATTCGCCGCCGAGCTGCAACAAGCGGCCGCAGCCAAAGATGCCGCCATCCAGACCCTGCAGGCCAAGGTGGCCTCCGCCGGCCAGGAGCAGCAGCTGGCAGTGGCCCGGGCACTGGGCAGTGCCGAGAAAGAACGCGACGCGCTCGCCCACCAGTTGGCGCAGGTCCAGCGCGACCACGAAGCCGCAGCCGCACTGGCGCAGGCCCAGCGCATGGCCGAGCTGCAGCAGGCCGCAGCCGCCAGCGCGGCCAGAATCCAGGCCCTGCAGGCCCAGCTGGACGCCGCTACCAGAGACCAGCAACTGGCCGTCACCCAGGCCTTGGGCACGGTGGAAAAGCAGCGGGACGAGTTCAAAAGCCGCTTTGAGCAGGCCCAGCTCGAAAAGCGCTTGGCCGAGCAGTCCCTCAAAGAGAAATACGAGCTCCAGATCAAAGAGCGCGAAGACGCCATCGAACGCCTCAAGGACCTCAAGGCCAAGCTCTCCACCAAAATGGTCGGCGAAACCCTGGAGCAGCACTGCGAAACCGAGTTCAACCGCCTCCGCGCCACCGCCTTCCCGTGTGCCTACTTCGAAAAGGACAACGACGCCAGCAGCGGCAGCAAGGGTGACTACATCTTCAGGGACGCGGATCCGGCGGGCACCGAAATCGTCTCGATCATGTTCGAGATGAAAAACGAAAGCGACACCACCGTGACCCGGAAGAAGAACGAAGACTTCTTCAAGGAGCTCGACAAGGACCGCACCGAAAAAGGCTGTGAATACGCCGTGCTGGTCTCGCTGCTGGAACCCGAGAGCGAGCTCTACAACACCGGCATCATCGACGTGTCGCACCGCTACCCCAAGATGTACGTGGTGCGTCCGCAGTTCTTCATCCCCATCATCACCCTGCTGCGCAACGCCGGGCTGAACTCGCTCAAGTACAAGACCGAGCTGGCCCTGGTGAAGTCCCAGAACATCGACATCACGAACTTCGAGAACCAGCTGGAGAGCTTCAAGAGCGCATTCGGCAAGAACTACGACCTGGCGTCACGGCGCTTCCAGACCGCCATCGATGAAATCGACAAATCCATCGACCACCTGCAAAAGACCAAAGAAGCCCTGCAGGGCGCCGACCGCAACCTGCGTCTGGCCAACGACAAGGCACAGGACGTCACCATCAAGAAACTCACGCGAGGCAACCCCACCATGGCCGCCAAGTTTGCCGAGCTCAAGCAGGTCGCCAGGGATGCGGAATAACGGAACAGCACCATGGAAAAAATGAAAATGCACTCCCCCAACCTCACGCAGGACCACATCGCCCGCATGCGCGATCTGTTCCCGGGCTGCGTCACCGAGGCCCGGGGGCCAGATGGCCATGTGAAACTGGCAGTGGACTTTGACCAGCTGCGGCAAGAGCTGGCGGAGTCGATCGTCGAAGGCCCCCAGGAGCGTTACCAGCTGAACTGGCCCGGCAAGCGCGAGGCGCTGCTCACGGCCAATGCGCCCATAGCCAAGACGCTGCGCCCCTGCCGCGAAGAAAGCGTGGATTTCGATACGACGAAAAACCTGTTCATTGAGGGCGATAACCTGGATGCGCTGAAGCTGTTGCAGGAAACGTATCTCGGGAAGGTCAAGCTGATCTACATTGACCCGCCATACAACACAGGGAAGGACTTCATCTACAAGGACGACTTCAGCAGCGACGTTGGTGACTACCTGCAGCAGTCTAGTCAGACTGATTCAGAGGGCGGTCGATTGGTCGCCAATACCGAGGCAAACGGTCGCTTTCACTCTGATTGGCTGAGCATGATCTACCCGCGACTTAAGCTCGCACGCAATCTGCTGCGGGAAGACGGAGCGATCCTGATCTCAATCGACGACAACGAGGCCGACAACCTTCGCAAGGTTTGCGACGAAGTCTTTGGCGAAGAGAACTGCGTGGGTCAGATTGTCTGGCAGCGGTCCAAGAAGGGCGATTCGAAGCTGATCGCCAAGGTCCACGAGTACATCCTCTGCTACGTCCGTGACAAGGACTCGGTACTCGCCAATGGCGTTTGGCGCCGTCCGAAGGAAGGTGCCGATCAAGTGCTCGCGAAATATGCAGAGCTGCGAGCCAGCCTAGGGACAAATCACGAGGCCATTCGCGTGGAAATGCAAGCTTGGTACAAGCAACTTCCAAGCGATGATCCTCGCAAGGCCCACAAGCATTACAACTGGTCTGATGACCGCGGGTTGTACTTCGCGGATAACTTTGCAGGTCCGGATGACGGCCGTGAGTCTCGGCCACGCCACGACATCCTGCACCCAGTCACAGGAAAGTCGTGCAAGAAGCCGTCAACAGGTTGGCGGTGGGACGGGGAAAAGACCAAATGGGCTCTTGCGCAGACCCCGCCACGCATTCACTTTGGGCCTGACGAGACGACGATCCCGACGCGGAAGAGTTACCTGTTTGAAATCGACAGCGAGCCGTACTCGTCCGTGTTCTACCGAGACGGCCGTTCTGCAACGCTGGAAGTTGAAGAACTCGTCGGCAAAGGCTGGTTTCCTTTCCCGAAGAATACCGATGTCCTGACCGAGTTGATCGAGCTGATTACCAAGCCCGATGACATCATTCTTGACTTCTTTGCCGGTTCAGGCAGCACAGGGCATGCGGTCATGAAAGTGAACCAGGCGCACGGGTCCAAACGGCGATTCATCCTGGTACAGATTCCCGAGGAAACAGGGCGTACAGGCTACGCGACGATTGCCGACATCACAAAAAAGCGTCTGCGAGAGGCTGGCAAGAAGATCACCTCTGGCGGTGCTATCGGTGCCGGGGACATCGGCTTTCGGGCGTTGAAGATTGATACATCGAACATGGCCGACATCTTTTATTCACCCGATGCGTTGGAGAAGCCCAACCTCGACATGTTCGTCGACAACATCAAACCCGACCGCACGCCCGAAGACCTGCTGTTCCAGGTGATGCTCGACTGGGGCGTGGACCTTGCGCTGCCCATCGCCAGACAGACCCTGCAGGGCAAGGAGGTGTTTCTGGTGGACGGCAATGCACTGGTCGCCTGCTTCGATGCGCACGGCGGGGTGGATGAGGACTTCGTGAAAGAGCTGGCCAAGGTGCAGCCGCTGCGCGTGGTGTTCCGCGACGCGGGCTTCAAGGACAGTGCGGTCAAGATCAACGTGGAGCAAATCTTCAGGCTGCTGTCGCCAGCCACCGAAGTCAAGTGCATCTGAGGAGCCGGGCATGCAACCTTACGTACCAGACACCTTGCCTTTGACGGCGTTGGACTATCAACGGCTATTGCCCCTGGTGGGGCAGGCCAATGCCGCGCTGGCGCGTTACGATGGCCTGTTGCAGGGCATCCCCAACCCAGCGGTGATGCTCTCGCCTTTGACCACGCAGGAGGCTGTGCTCTCCAGCAAGATCGAGGGCACGCAGGCCACGGTAGACGAGGTGCTGGAGCAAGAGGCCGGCATGTTGAAAGAGGGCGAGAAGTTTCAGGATATTCAGGAAATTTCCAACTACCGTCAGGCGCTGTACGTCGCCCGTGACCATTTGCAGGAGTATCCCATCCGGTTGAGTTTTGTGCGCGAGTTGCACCGGATTCTGATGAACAGCGTGCGCGGCCAGGATAAGACGCCCGGCGAGTTTCGGCGGGATCAGAACTGGATTGGCAAGTACGGCTGCGCCATGGAGCAAGCCACGTTTGTGCCACCCAATCCGATCCAGCTGCCTGACCACTTGCAGGCTTGGGAGCGCTACGTGGATGGTGCGGATGTGGATTTTTTGTTGCAGACAGCTGTGGTGCATGCGCAGTTTGAACTGCTGCATCCATTCAAGGACGGCAACGGACGGATTGGACGCATTCTGATTCCCCTGTTTCTGTATCAGAAGAAGGCCTTGTCGCAACCCATGTTCTATCTGTCGGAGTATCTGGAGAACCATCGGGAAGACTACTACGAGAGACTCAAGGCCATCTCGGTCGATGGCGACTGGAACGACTGGATCGCCTTCTTTTTGCAGGCGATCGTGACGCAGGCCGGGCAGAACAGTGCCCGTGTGACCGCCATTCAAGCGTTGTATGAAGATATGAAGCTGGCTATTCAGGCGGCTACGCACTCGCAATACACCGTGCATGTGCTGGACGCCATTTTCAGCAAGCCGATCTTCCGTTCGTCCGACCTGACAGCTCAACTGCATCGGG
The DNA here is from genome assembly GCF_049977365.1 of Brachymonas moutaii (nom. illeg.). Taxonomy (NCBI): domain Bacteria; kingdom Pseudomonadati; phylum Pseudomonadota; class Betaproteobacteria; order Burkholderiales; family Comamonadaceae; genus Allobrachymonas; species Brachymonas moutaii (nom. illeg.). The sequence continues at coordinate 136,537 of NZ_JBNGEN010000006.1, forward strand.
ACTTCGGTATCCACGAAAAGACAACGCCCGGCCTCTTGCGGCAGATGAAGGACGCCGGGATCTTGCGGGAGCTGGAGGCGGGCAGCGGTCGACGACCCGCGACTCTGTGCTTCCCCCGCCTGGTCAACCTGGCCGAGGGGCGTGATGTCTTCTGAGCATCTTGTGGAGCCTGGGTGAGTGACAACGGGATTTGTGGAGTCTGTTTTGTGTTTTGGGCTCCACAAGCTGTGTAGTGGAGTTTTCAGGCTCCACAAATCCGGGGCAATGGGAGATTGCTGATGGATTTCCGAATATTTTCAATGAAATCATATGGTTATTTGCTTTTTGGATTTCAGGGCCGCTGAGAGGTTGTGAGGGGAAACCATGAAACTCAAGTTCAAGACCCAGGCCTACCAGTCGGCTGCGGTGCAGGCCGTGGTGGACTGCTTCACGGGGCAGCCGCCCGCATCGGCGGAGGCTGTCAGCTACCGCGTGGATCCGGGGCATGTCGCCTGTGGCGGTATGCTGGGCAGCACGGTCACCAGCGAGGATGGCTTCAGGAACGCAGATCTGGCACTGACGGATCAGCAGGTGCTGCACAACATCCAGGAGGTGCAGCGCGGGCAGAATCTGCCCGTGTCGGGCACGCTGGATGGCTTCTTTACCCTGAACGCCAAGCGTGAGCGGGTGCCTGTGACAAGGCAGTACACGGAGGTGGCCAGGGCCATTTCCAGGGTGCACCTCGATATCGAGATGGAAACGGGCACGGGCAAGACGTACTGCTACATCAAGACGATTTTCGAGCTCAACCGCCGCTACGGCTGGAGCAAGTTCATCATTGTCGTGCCGAGCATCGCCATTCGGGAAGGGGTGGCCAAGTCGCTGGAGATCACCGCCGAGCACTTTCTGGAGTCCTACCAGAAGAAGGCGCGCTTCTTCATCTACAACTCCCGGCAGCTGCATCATCTGGAGAGCTTTGCATCGGACGCGGGCATCAACGTCATGGTCATCAACGTGCAGGCGTTCAATGCCAAGGGCAAGGACAATCGCCGCATCTATGAGGTGCTGGATGATTTCCAGTCCCGCCGCCCGATCGATGTCATCCGGGCCAACAGGCCGATCCTGATTCTGGACGAGCCGCAGAGAATGGAAGGCGCACAGACCCTGAAGTCTCTGGAAGAGTTCCATGCCCTGATGGTGCTGCGCTACTCGGCCACGCACAGAACCACGCACCACAAGATTCACCGCCTGGACGCGCTGGATGCCTACAACCAGAAGCTGGTGAAAAAGATCGCTGCACGGGGCATCTCGGTAAAGGGGCTGGCCGGCACCGCAGGCTACCTGTATCTGCAGTCCGTCGAGATTTCGAGCAAGAAGCCTCCCGAGGCACGCGTCGAGTTCGAGCGCAGGCTGGCAGGGGGGCGCATCAAGCGGGTTGTGAAGCTGCTGTCCAGGGGGGACAACCTGTATGACCTGTCTCACCAGTTGGACCAGTACCGCGACGGCTTCGTGGTGTCCGACATCAACGCCCATACGGACACCCTGAGCTTCACGAACGGGGTGCAGCTGCGGGTGGGAGATGTCACCGGTGACGTGACCGAGGCGGCGTTGCGCCGCATCCAGATCCGCGAGGCCATCAAGGCCCACTTCGACAAGGAGCAGGCTCTGTTCCAGCAGGGCGTGAAGGTCCTGACGCTGTACTTCATCGACGAGGTGGCCAAGTACCGCGACTATGCGCAGCCCGACACCAAGGGCGACTATGCGCGCATCTTCGAAGAGGAATACAACCTGTACCTCAACGAGATGCTGGACCTGGATGAGACGCCGTATGTCCAGTACCTCAGGGGCATCACGGCCGAGAAGACCCACAGAGGGTACTTTTCCATCGACAAGAAGACGAGGCGGGAAGTCAATCCCGACATCGAGAAGCGCGGCGAGAATGCGGGCCTGTCCAACGACGTGGAGGCATACGACCTGATACTGAAGAACAAGGAGCGTTTGCTGTCGCTGGATGAACCGGTGCGCTTCATCTTCTCGCATTCGGCGCTGCGCGAAGGCTGGGACAACCCCAACGTGTTCGTGATCTGTGCGCTCAAGCACAGCGACAACACGATCTCTCGCCGTCAGGAGGTGGGGCGGGGGCTGCGCATTTCGGTCAACCAGCAGGGTGAACGCATGGACGATCCCGTGACGGTCCATGACGTGAATGTGCTGACGGTGGTGGCGAGCGAGAGTTACGGGGACTTCGTTGCGGCGCTGCAGAAGGACATTGCCGAATCGCTTTCTGCCCGCCCGCAGGTGGCCGACGAGGCCTTCTTTACCGGCAAGATCCTGAAGACAGCCACAGGCAACGTGGAGGTCACCCCGCAGCTGGCCAGGCATATCTACAAGTACCTGCTCAAGAACGACTACACGGACGATGCCGACCACATCACGGGCACGTATCACGCTGCGAAGCAGACGGATGTCCTGGCCGAGCTGCCGCCAGAGCTCAGGCCCTATGCAGCCCAGGTCTACCAGCTGATCGACAGCGTGTTCAGTGTCAGCCAGCTGCCCGAGATCGGCGACGACCGCCGTCCCAAAAGGAATCCGCTCAACGCCAACTTTGACCGGCAGGAGTTCAGGGCTCTGTGGAACCGCATCAATCGCAAGGCGGCGTACAGCGTCAGCTTCAAGGAGTCCGAGCTGGTCCAGAAGGCGGTGGCGGTGCTCAACGACAGGGACGCTGGCCTGCGCGTTACGCCGCTGCAATATACGATCCAGCGCGGCGAGCAGGCCGAGTCCATTACCTACGAAGGACTGCAAGCGGGAGATGCGTTCAGGCTCAAGGCTTCGGAAACCGAGAGCAACTATGTGTCGGCGCACTCGGCCGTCAGGTACGACCTGATCGGCAAGCTGGCTGAGGGCACGCAGCTGACTCGCCGCACGATTGCTGAAATTCTGAAAGGCATGAACGCCGCAGTGTTTGCGCAGTTCAGAACCAATCCGGAGAATTTCATTGCCGAAGCCATTCGCCTGATCAACGAGCAAAAGGCCACGGTCATCGTCGAGCATTTGGCCTATGACGAGGTGGAGGACAAGTATGACCTGGATATTTTCACCGCCAGCCAGAGTCATCAGGACTTCAGCAAGGCTGGAGAAAAACTGCGGCATCACATCTACGACTATGTGCTGACCGATTCTCTTGTGGAACGTCGATTCGTGACGGAGCTGGACACCAGCAGCGACGTGGTGGTGTATGCCAAGCTGCCGCGTGGTTTTCTGATTCCTACGCCCGTAGGAAACTACAACCCGGATTGGGCCATCTCCTTCAGGGAGGGAACAGTCAAGCACATTTATTTTGTGGCAGAAACCAAGGGCTCCATGTCTTCCATGGAGCTGCGTGAGATCGAAAGAACCAAGATTCAATGCGCACGCAAATTTTTCGACAAAATCAACCAGCATGCCGGTGCTGCACACATCAGCTATGAGGTGGTGGACAGCTTCGACAGGCTGATGGAGCTGGTGAAGTAACGTGGACCCAAAAATGTACGCCCCTACCCCCGCCAGGCCCCCCATGCCACCAGCTCCGGCAGGTCGGGAGGGGTAGGGAGGGGGTAGAAGAGGCAGCTGGCGCGGGCGGCGTGGGTGGAGGGGGTGGCTTCGCGCAGGCCGGTGCGCAGGCACTTGTCGGCGGCTTCGAGGCGGGTCCAGGCCTGGGCACAGGTGCGGGCGCTGGCCGATGGCGGCGGGGGCGCGCCGTCGTAGAGCCGCAGCACGGCATGCCAGGCACTGGGGTCGAGCCAGCCGGCACGGGTGGCGTCCACGCCCAGGGCACCCCGGTCGGCCATGGCGATCAGGGCGAGTCGGCCGGCGTAGCTCCAGCCGATGCCTTCGGGAGGCAGGGCCTCGGTGTCGATGGCGTGCCCGCACCACCCTTGTGCGACGCGGCGCAGCAGCCGGGCGCGGTCGCAGGCCTGGGTGGCAGGGGGGCAGGGGAGCCACCCGTAGCGCACGTGCACGGGGGGCTGGCCCGGGGGCGTGAGGGTGCACTCCCCCTGTGCGATCCAGGGCACGTCGTGCATGTTCTGCACGGTGTGCGCTGGGAGTCGGGCGCCGGGATGCGGGATCACTGCTCGGCGGCGGCTTTCCACGGTGCTGCGGGCGAGCCGCACCAGTCGCTGTTGGGCGGGATGTTCTCGCCCTTCATGACCAGGGTCAGCGGGCCGAGCATGGCGCCCTCGCCCAGCGTGGCGTCATACAGCACGGTGCAGCGGGCACGGATGTTGGCGCCGCGTTCGATGACGACGTTGCCGATCTTCATGATGCGGTCCTCGAACAGGTGGGTCTGCGGGCCGCACAGGTTGTTGAGTTCGGCGTGGTCGCCCACGGTGACGCAGTCGTACTCGGTCATGTCGGTGGTGTCGAGGTAGACGTACTTGCCGACCTTGGCGCCGTACAGGCGCAGGGCCCAGGGCAGCATGGGGGTGCCGCGCAGGTAGTTGAGGAAGCTCATGACGGCCATGGATTCGTACATGTTGGTCACGGCCTCGCTGAACCACACGAAGGGGGTCCACATGGGGTGGGCCGAGGGCTTGTAGCGGCCAATGAAGATCCACTTGAGCAGCAGCACGAAGACCATCGAGCCGAGTCCGTAGAGGGCGCCGGACATGGCCAGGTGCCAGAACATGCCGGCCCAGTCCTCGTTGCCGACGTAGGGCATCACGCTGTTGACGATGGCATAGCCCACGCCCACGCTGTAGGCGAGCGGCACCACGATGCGGAAGCTCTCGACGAGCGTGCGTCCGGTCATGCGGGCGAATCCGGGGTGGAAGGTGGTGTCCTCGTCGAAGCCGGTCACCACCTCGCGGGCCGGGAGCTGGATCGGCGGGGTGCCGAACCAGGTGTCGCCCGGTTTCATGCGGGCGCTTTCGGGAGCGCGCGACTGCACCCCGATGAGCACGTTGGGCGGGATGACGGAGCCATCGGGCACATAGGCGCCGTTGCCGACGAAGCTGCGGTGGCCCACGGTGGTGCGGCGCAGGGTCATCCAGCCGCCTTCGACATCGTCGTCGCCGAGCATCACCGCGTCGGCGATGAAGGTTTCGTCGCCGAGCGTGAGCATGTCGGGCACCACGCCCATGGCGGTGGAGATTTCGGCACGCTTGCCGACCTTGGCGCCGAGCAGGCGGTACCACGAGGGGGCGAACACGGTGGCATAGACCGAGTGCAGGGTCTGCAGGCTGGTGTCCTGGATCTGGTTGATGATCCACTTGCGGTAGTAGGTGGAGCCGTGCACCGGGTAGCGGCCCGGCTCCATCTGCGGAATGGCCAGCCACCGCACGGTGGCCGACAGCAGGGCCGTGAACACGATCAGGATGGCCGAGGCCGGAATGGCCAGGGTCGAGTAGTGCAGGGCCTGGGCCCAGAAGCTGCTGAAGGGGCTCTCGGGCAGCAGCCAGTCCACGAACATGAAGGTCGGGAACAGCGGCATGAAGAAGATCATGCCGATGAGGAAGGTGTTGACGCCGTAGAAGCAGGTCTCGAACACCGCCTGGCTGAAGGTGTAGGGCGGGCGGGCCGGCAGGTGGCTGCGGTCGTAGCTGCCCACGCGCGCGGCGGGGCTGCCGAGCCAGCTCTCGCCCGAGGGTACGGACTGTCCGTCGGCCAGGGCCGACTGGCCTTCGAGCTTGGAGTATTCGCCCATGCGGGTGTTGCCTTCGAGCACGCAGTACGAGCCCACGCTGCTTTCGGCGCCGATGTCGATGCGTCCGAACACCAGTTCGCCGCGTTCGACCCGGGCATTCTCGAAGTTCACGGCTGCGCCGATGCTCACGCCGTCCCCAATGGAGATGAGCGAGGGCACGCGCACCAGCACGCCGCCCGGTGCCACGTCACGACCGAGCTGCACGCCCACGGCCCTGAGGTAGAAGTTCATCAGGATCGAGCCGTTGAGCAGGTACAGCGGGGCTGCGTTGACCATGCGGTCGGAGAGCCACCACCGGAAGTACATCCACCCCCACAGCGGGTAACGGCCCGGTCGCACGCGGCCGAGCACGTAGCGCCGCCCGATCACTGCCAGCAGCAGGCTGGCCAGGTGCACCAGCACGAACACGCCGAGCGAGTACAGCATGGCGCGCCAGATGCTGTCACCGGGGCTGCCGGTGAAGATGTGGTACGTGAAGAAGGGGGCGAGCCACTGCATCACCGAGATGAAGACCAGTACCGGCAGCGCCATGGCCTGGAACACGCCGCAGCGCAGGCGGCGCCACAGGGTGTTGTGCGGCGAGGGCTCGAACGGGGCGCTGGTTTCCTGCGCGCCGAGCATGTGTTCGAGCATGGCATCGGCGATCTTGCCGAGGCGGCGGTTGCGGTACACGTCCTGCACCGTCATGGAGGCGAGCCGCGCATCGGCGCGCAGCAGCGACACCAGCCGCGCCGCAAAGAGCGAGTGCCCGCCCAGGTCGCTGAAGAAGTCGGCATCGCGGCGCAGGGCCTCGCCGGGGAACATGCCCTTGAGCACGTCGAAGAGCAGGCGCTCGGCGTCGTTGTCGGGAGTGTCGGAGTCGGCGCTGTCCTGCGCCGGAGCGAGTTCGATGGCCTTGAGTGCCTTGCGGTCGATCTTGCCCGAGAGCAGGCGCGGGAGCACGTCCACGAATTCGTAGCGCACCGGCACCATGTACGACGGCAGACGCGCCTTGAGCGCCTCGCGCAGCTGGCTGGCCGCAGGCGGCGGCAGAGGCTGCCCGGCGTCGTCCAGATTCTGCTCGGGAGCGATCCAGGCCACGAGCTGGTCGATGTCGTTGATCTTGCGCACCAGCACGGCGGCCGTGCCCACGCCGGCCTGTTCGCACAGGGCTGCCTCGATCTCGCCGAGCTCCACCCGGAATCCCCGGATCTTGACCTGATCGTCCGCGCGTCCCAGACACTGCACGGCGCCGTCGTCCTGAATGCGCGCCAGGTCGCCCGTGCGGTAGAGGCGGTGCTCGCTCTCATGAGCGGCCCAGGGGTTGGGCAGGAACTTCTCGGCCGTCAGCTCGGGCCGGCCCAGGTAGCCCTGCGCCACGCCGGGGCCGATGATGCACAGCTCCCCGGTTTCGCCGGGCGGCACGGGCTTCTGCTGCTCGTCAAGCACCAGCATGCCGTAGTTGGGCAGCGGCCAGCCGATGGTCACCGGCCTGTCGCGGGTGAGCAGGGCCAGGCTGGCAGACACCGTGGCCTCGGTCGGGCCGTAGGTGTTGAAGATCTGCAGGCCGGGGCGGTCGAAGCGCGCCACCAGGGCATCGGGGCACATTTCGCCGCCCAGATTGATGATGCGCAGGCCTGGCACCTCGGTGCTGAACAGCGCCAGGAGCGTGGGTACGGCATGCAGCACGGTGATGCCGTTGTCCTGCAGGGCACGCGGCAGCGCATCCGGGTCGCTCACCAGGGCCTTGGGGGCTACCCACAGCGTGGCGCCCACCAGATAGCTGATCCAGATTTCCTCGAACGACATGTCGAAGGCCACCGAGAACCCCTGGTACACCCGGTCGTTCTCGGTCACGCCCAGCACCTCGTTCTCGCTGCGCAGGAAGTGGGTGATGTTGGCGTGCTCGATCACGATGCCCTTGGGCTTGCCCGTCGAGCCACTGGTGTAGATCACATAGGCCGGGTGGTGCGGAGCCAGCTCCGCGCGCCGCGTCAGCGGGCCTTCCACCTCGGCCAGCAGCTCCCCGTGCCGCCAGGTGACATAGGGTTCCTGGGCCAGACCTTCGGCCCAGTCGCTGTGGCACACCAGTCCGGCCGCGCTGGCGTCTTCGAGACACACGGCAATGCGGTCGGTCGGCACATCGGCATCGAAGGGCAGCCAGGCCGCCCCTGCCTTGGTGATGCCGAGCTGCATCACCAGCAGCTCCAGCCCGCGTGGCAGCCACAGACCCACGATCTGGCCGGGGTGCACCCCGTGGGTCATGAGGTGGTGGGCCACCAGGTCGGCCGCATGGTCGAGCTGCGCGTAGGTCAGGGTGTTGCCGCTTGCGCCATCGATCAGCGCCACCTTGTGCGGCAGCCGCTGCGCCGTGGCCTCGAAGACATCAGGCAGCATCTCGTGCCGCATCAGATCGGGCCGGCGCGGACCGCGCACGATCAGGGGCTCGACGCCGCCCTTGACAGGTTGGGGCGCCTCAGGCGGCAGGACGGCGTGGGAAGAAGGCGACAATTTTTATTCTCCGTTCGGTGCAGGTCCCGCCAGGCGACAGGCCCCATGGCTGCTCGGCAGTCGGATGGGGCATGCCATTGCATGCATTTCCGGTACTGGCGCGCTCCAGGGCTCCATTATCAGGAAAGAGACAGCATCCGTTCACAGATGGGAGGTGTTACAGAGGTGCCAAGTGGTTGCTGCAGACATGCAGTGTCCGGTTTCAGACGGCGCAGCCTGCAGAACTGAAAGTATTGTCCTCCATCGCTCCCGTCCGTGCAGGGCGGGGTGCGACGGCAGAGGTGCCTTCCTGCAGCAGCCTCCTGGCGTCTGCTTCATCCGGCGAGGCCGCACTGCTGTCGTTGCGGGTCGCGCTTGCGGGGGCGTTTCAGGTGGCGTCTTCGGCCTCGGTGCCTTCCTGCTTCCATGCCAGCGCCTGGGCATAGAGTGCGTTGCGCGAGGCACCGGTCAGTTCCGTCGCCAGACGCACCGCCGCCCGTGTGGGCAGCTCGGCAAGCAGCAGGCGCAACGCGCGCAGGGCGGGCTCGGGCAGGGCAGCATCGTTCCGGGATTCGGCAGGCAGGGCATGCACGACCACGACGAATTCGCCGCGTGCGCGCTCCGGCGCACCGCCGATCCAGGCATCCGCTTCATCTGCAGGCAGGGTCACGATGGTCTCGAACTGCTTGGTCAGCTCACGGGCCAGCGTGACGGGGCGTGCGCCCAGCACGGCCAGCTCCCGGCACAGGGCGGCAATGCGGTGCGGAGCTTCGAGCAGCACCACCGTGCGCCGCTCCGCCTGCAGGGCCTGCAGCGCCTGGGCACGCTCCCCGCCCTTGCCGGGCAGGAATCCGGCAAACACCCAGCCTCCCTCCAGTCCTGCCACGCCATTGCTGAGCTGGGTGGTATCTGCCCCCGACGCACACAGCGCCGTGAGCACGCTGCTCGCACCGGGCAGCGGCATCACCCGCAGGCCAGCCTCGCGCACGGCCTGCACCAGCCGGGCGCCGGGATCGCTCACGGCGGGCGTGCCGGCATCGCTCACATACGCAATCCGTTCCCCCTGCCGCAGCCGCGCCACCACGCCCTGCGCCGCCGTCTCCTCGTTGTGCTGGTGCAGCGCGAGCAGCTGGGGCTGCGGCCGGGCCAGGCCGTAGGCTCGCAGCATGGCCTGGGTGTGTCGGGTGTCCTCGCAGGCCACCGCATCCACCATCTGCAGCACCTGCAGTGCCCGTACCGTGATGTCGGCCAGGTTGCCGATCGGGGTGGCGACCAGATACAGGGTGCCTGCCGGATATGATTGGTGCGCAGCAGCGCCCGGCACGGCCTGCAGCAGCGGGCCAAAATCGGCAGTCAGGGTAGGAGCGACGGACGGCAATGGGATTCCTTTTCGGCGGAGCAGCAGGACGCGGGCGCACGGCACGCACGGACACGCGTGCCCAGGGAGACGCAGCCGAAGCCCAGGCCGTCGCCTGGCTGGAGCGGCGGGGCCTGCGTCTCGTGCAGCGCAACTACCGCACCCCCGGGCGGGGTGGCGGCGAAATCGACGCCATTATGCGCGCCCCCGACGGCACGCTGGTGTTCGTCGAGGTACGCCTCCGTCACGACGGTCTCCATGGCGGAGCAGCAGCCAGCATCGGCCCCATCAAGCAGCGGCGCCTCATTCTGGCCGCCCAGCATTTCCTGGCGTCCTGTGCACGTCTGCCAGCCTGCCGCTTCGATGTCATGGCAGGGCAGCCCGATGCAGCCGGCCACCTGCAGTGGGAATGGTTACAAGCCGCCTTCGACGCCTCGTTATGATGGCATGCGTTCCATCGGGCAGGGCGACGCCATCCGGACGTGCCTGCCCCGGCTCTGTGTTGTGCCTCACTGTCCCAGGAGTTCCTGTCATGCCCCGTTTCCCTGCCTCGTTCCCCCTGCGAGCCCTGTGCGCCACCCTGGTTCTGGGCAGCACTCTCACGGCCTGCGCTCCCCTGCTCGTTGGCGGTGCAGCCGGAGGCGCCATGCTGGCAGTGGACCGGCGCACCTCGGGCGCCCAGCTCGACGACGAGGGCATCGAGCTCCGGGCCAAGAACCGCATGGCCAGCGCCCTGCAGGAGCGCGGCCATCTCGACCCCGTCAGCTACAACCGCATCCTGCTGCTCACCGGACAGGTGCCCACCGAAGCCGATCGCCAGCAGGCCGAAGCCGTGGCCCGCACCGTGCCCAACGTGCGCAATGTGGTCAATGAGCTCACCGTCGGTCCGGCGGCCAGCCTGTCTCAGCGTACCTCCGACAGCCTCACCACCGGCCGCGTCAAGTCGGCCCTGCTGGGTACCAGGAGCCTGCAGTCCGGCGCCATCAAGGTTGTCACCGAACTCAGTACCGTCTACCTCATGGGCATCGTCACCCCACGCGAGGCAGACCTGGCCACCAGCACCGTGCGCGATGTCAACGGTGTGCTCAAGGTCGTGAAAGTGTTCGAAATCGTGAACGAATCGGCCCTCAACGGCGGCACCATCGACAGCCCTGCGGCTGCGCGTCGCACCCCCGATGCAGCCGCCTCGGCGGCCTCCGCCACCCCCGTCGCGGGCGCAGCCGTCACCACTCCCGTCACCTCCGGCTCCACCACACCGTGAGGCGGTGCCGCGCTCACAGCCAGCGCCGCACCCGGCGGCAGTAGCGCGCGTATGCTTCCCCAAAGCGGCTGTGCAGCAGCCGCTCCTCGGGCCGGATCTGGAAACGCTGCAGATAGGCCATGGCCAGCGGCACGCACAGCAGGGCCAGTGGGTGTGCCAGCCAGCACCCCCAGCCCAGCAGCACCAGCGCCATGCCCAGATACATGGGATTGCGCGTGTGCCGGTACACCCCGTCCTGTGCCAGCCGGCTCGCCCGCGCAGGATGCAGCGGATCCGGCGTGGTGCGCAGCTTGCGGAACATTCCCAGCCCGGACAGCGCCATCCCCATGCCACAGGCCGCTGCGCACAGCGCCAGCGTGATGCGCCACGCAACGGGCAGGTGCCACTCCCAGGCAGGAGTGCCGCGTGCTGCGCCGTACATGAGGGCCGCGCACAGCCCATCCACCACCGGAGGCGGAATTCGGCATTCCAGTCCCCTGGGCCGCACCTCCTCGGGCACAGCGGTTGCATCGGGCTGCAGCGAGCGCATCTCGGGAAGACTCAGCGGTACTGGGCGGCCATTTCACGCGCGCGGCGCCAGCACGCACGCATGGCCTCCACGATGTGTTCTCCCACCTGGTGCTGCTGCATGCTGGTGATGGCCTCGTGGGTCGTGCCCCCCTTGCTCGTCACACGGGCCCGCAGCACTTCGGGCGCCTCGTCCGATGCCTGCACCAGGGCTGCAGCGCCCGCCAGCGTCTGCGCGGCCAGCTCGCGGCTCTCGGCCTCGCTCAGCCCCAGCTCCACGCCCCCCTGCATCAGGGCCTCGATCCAGTAGAACACATAGGCAGGCCCCGATCCGGAAATGGCCGTCACCGCATCCAGCTGCGCTTCCCCCTTCACCCACAGCAGCTTGCCCGTGGGATGGAGCAGGGCATCCGTCAGCTCCCGATCGGCTGCGGTGGCTCCCGGCGCCGCGTACAGGCCCGACATGCCCTGCCCGATGAGGGAGGGTGTATTGGGCATGCAGCGCACCACGCGGTCGGTTCCCAGCCAGCGCGCCAGGGTCTCGGTGGTGATGCCAGCCGCCACGCTCAGATGCAGGGCGTCCGGCGTGTGCGGCACCACCGGCAGCGACGCCTCGTGAAACACCTGCGGCTTCACCGCCCACACCACCACATCGGCACCGGCCAGCTCCGGCCCCGCAGCGCCCAGTGTGTGCACCCCGAACTGCGCCGACAGTCGGGCGCGCGTCGCCTCCGTCGGGGCCACTACCGTCACCTGGTCCGGGCGCAGCCCTTCCTTGATCAGCCCTCCCAGAATGGCGGAGGCCATGTTCCCGCCCCCGATGAACACAAGACGAAGCTGGGGATGCGCAAAGGCGGAGGCGTGCATGGAGATGATCCTGAAGACAGAGCCCCGGCACCGACCGGCACCGGCAGCAGAAAAGAGAGGGAAAGGGCCTGCGCGCAGGCCATTGGGGATCGATTATGCAGCGCCCCTGCTTCCCTGTTCCTGCGTGCGGCACAGCCGGCGCTGCCGTGCGGCGCAACGACTGTTGCACACACGCGGCATCCAGGGCACCCAGCTTCGCCTGGATATTGACTTTGTCCCTTGCATCGGCGACAATGCAAAGCTTCGCATCATTTCAGGTGCGATATGTCTGCCCAACTGAAGCGTCGTGCGTTCTGCATGTGCGCGGATGACGGGCCCAAGACTGGCTTTTGGTGTGCACCGTCTCGGTGTGCTTCGAAGTACAAGTTGGGAACTCAAAATGATCCAAACAGAATCTCGTCTAGAGGTTGCCGACAATACGGGCGCCAAGTCTGTCCTGTGCATCAAGGTGCTGGGCGGCTCCAAGCGTCGTTACGCTAGCGTCGGCGACATTATCAAGGTCAGCGTCAAGGAAGCTGCGCCGCGTGGTCGCGTCAAGAAGGGCGAGATCTACAGCGCCGTGGTTGTCCGCACTGCCAAGGGCATCCGCCGTGGCGATGGCTCCCTGATCAAGTTCGATGGCAACGCCGCCGTGTTGCTCAATAGCAAGCTGGAGCCCATCGGCACCCGCATCTTCGGTCCCGTGACGCGTGAACTGCGTACCGAGCGCTTCATGAAGATCGTGTCGCTCGCTCCCGAAGTGCTGTAAGGAGAAGAGGCATGAACAAGATTCGCAAAGGCGACGAGGTCATCGTCCTCACCGGTCGCGACAAGGGCAAGCGTGGCGTCGTCGCGCAGCGCAAGGATGACTCCCACCTGCTGGTGGAGGGTGTCAACATGGTCAAGAAGCACGTCAAGCCCAACCCCATGAAGGGCGAGCAGGGCGGCATCGTGGAAAAGACCATGCCCATCCATCAGTCCAACGTGGCAATTTTCAATGCGGCAACCGGCAAGGCTGACCGCGTCGGCATCAAGACCCTGGAAGACGGCAGCCGCGTGCGTGTCTTCAAGTCCAGTGGCGAAGAAATCAAGGTGGCATGAACATGGCACGTCTGCAGCAACACTATCGCGAAAAAGTCGTGGCCGAGCTGACCAAGAAATTTGGTTACAAGTCTCCCATGCAAGTGCCGCGCATCACCAAGATCACCCTGAACATGGGTGTCGGTGAAGCCGTTGCCGACAAGAAGGTCATGGACAACGCCGTGGCCGACCTGACCAAGATCGCCGGTCAGAAGCCTGTCGTCACCAAGGCCAAGAAGGCCATCGCAGGCTTCAAGATCCGTGAAGGCCAGCCCCTGGGCTGCATGGTCACCCTGCGTGGCGTGCGGATGTACGAATTCCTGGATCGCTTCGTCACCGTGGCACTGCCCCGCGTGCGCGACTTCCGTGGTATCTCCGGCCGTTCCTTCGATGGCCGTGGCAACTACAACGTCGGCGTCAAGGAACAGATCATTTTCCCCGAAATTGAGTACGACAAGGTCGATGCCCTGCGCGGTCTCAATATCAGCATCACCACGACGGCCAAGACCGATGAAGAGTGCAAGGCACTGCTCGCCGGTTTCCGTTTCCCGTTCAAGAACTGAGGTGCTTTGTGGCTAAATTAGCTTTGATCCAACGCGAACTCAAGCGCGAAAAAATGGTGGCCAAGTACGCCAAGAAGCATGCCGAGCTCAAGGCCATCTTCAAGGATGTCTCCAAGAGCGACGAAGAGCGCGATGCCGCCCTTCTGGCCCTCCAGAAACTGCCCCGCAATGCCAGCCCCGTCCGCCAGCGCAACCGCTGCGAGCTGACCGGCCGTCCGCGCGGCACCTTCCGCCAGTTCGGCCTCGGCCGTTCCAAGATCCGTGAAATGGCGTTCGCCGGTGGCATCCCCGGTGTCACCAAGGCTAGCTGGTAATCGGCAGGAGAATCAACAATGAGCATGAGCGATCCCATCGCCGATCTGCTGACCCGCATCCGCAACGCGCAGATGGTCAGCAAGGCTACCGTGACGGTGCCGGCTTCCAAGGTGAAGACCGCGATCGTCCAGGTCCTGAAGGACGAAGGCTACATCGACGGTTTTGAAGTCAAGACCGAAGAAGGCAAGTCCGTTCTGGAAATTGCCCTCAAGTACTACGCCGGTCGCCCCGTCATCGAGCGCATCGAGCGCGTCAGCCGTCCCGGCCTGCGCGTGTACAAGAGCAGCAAGACTCTGCCGCAGGTCATGAATGGCCTCGGCGTCGCCATCGTCACTACCCCCAAGGGTGTGATGACCGACCGCAAGGCTCGCGCCAGCGGCGTGGGCGGCGAAGTCCTGTGCTACGTGGCGTAATCGAAGCGAGGAGAATGTCAAATGTCCCGTGTAGGTAAACTCCCCGTCGCCATCCCGCAGGGCGTCGATGTGTCCATCACCGCGGAAAGCATCCAGGTCAAGGGTTCCGGTGGCATGCTGTCCGCTGTGGCCAATCCCCTGGTCAAGGTCGAATCCCAGGACGGCAAGCTGTCCTTCGTCCCCGCCGACGAATCCCGTGAAGCCAACGCCATGTCCGGCACGCTGCGTCAGCTCGTGAGCAACATGGTGATCGGCGTGAGCAAGGGCTTCGAGAAGAAGCTGTCCCTCATCGGCGTGGGCTACAAGGCCTCCGTTCAGGGCAACAAACTCAATCTGAACGTCGGTTACTCGCATCCGGTGGTCATGGAAATGCCCGAAGGCATCACCGTCGTGACCCCGACGCCGACCGAAGTCGTCATCAAGGGTGCTGATCGTCAGCGCGTGGGTCAGGTGGCTGCCGAAGTGCGTGCCACCCGTCCTCCCGAGCCTTACAAGGGCAAGGGCGTGCGCTACGCCGACGAGAAGGTCATCATCAAAGAGACCAAGAAGAAATAAGGAACGGCATCATGTTGAACAAGAAAGCACAACGTATTCGCCGTGCACGCCAGACCCGCATCCGCATCGCGGGTCAGGGTGTGCCCCGCCTGACCGTGAACCGCACCAACCTGCACATGTACGCAGCCGTGATCTCTGGCTGTGGCACGAAGGTGCTGGCCTCCGCTTCCACTGCCGAAGCCGACATCCGCAAGGAACTCGGCACCTCCGGCAAGGGCGGCAACGTCGCTGCAGCAACCCTGATCGGCAAGCGCATTGCCGAGAAGGCCAAGGCTGCCGGCATCGAGAAGGTCGCCTTCGACCGCGCTGGCTTTGCCTACCACGGCCGTGTCAAGGCCCTGGCTGACGCCGCCCGCGAAGCTGGCTTGCAGTTCTAAGCAGATTGGAATCAAAAATGGCAAAAGTACAAGCTAAATCGCAAGACGACGCACGCGACGACGGCCTTCGCGAGAAGATGATCGCGGTCAACCGCGTCACCAAGGTCGTCAAGGGTGGTCGTATCCTCGGCTTCGCAGCGCTCACCGTGGTGGGCGACGGCGACGGTGGTGTCGGCATGGGCAAGGGCAAGTCCAAGGAAGTGCCCGCTGCCGTGCAGAAGGCCATGGAAGAAGCCCGCCACAACATGGTGAAGGTGTCCCTCAAGAACGGCACCATTCATCACGAAGTGATGGGGCACCATGGTGCCGCACGCGTCATGATGGCTCCCGCTCCCAAGGGTACCGGCATCATCGCCGGCGGCCCGATGCGCGCCGTCTTCGAAGTGATGGGCATCACCGACATCGTGGCCAAGAGCCACGGGTCTTCCAACCCCTACAACATGGTCCGCGCCACCTTCGACGCGCTGCGCAATGCCTCCACCCCCGCCGAGGTGGCCGCCAAGCGTGGCAAGAGCGTGGAAGACATCTTCGCCGCCTGAGGAAGAACAGCATGTCCGACAAGCAAACCGTCAAGCTCCAGCTGGTTCGCAGCCCCATCGGCTGCAAAGAAAGCCACCGTGCCACCGTGCGTGGCCTGGGCCTGCGCAAACTCAACAGCGTCAGCGAACTGCAGGACACCCCTGCCGTGCGCGGCATGATCAACAAGATCAGCTACCTGGTCAAAATCCTCTGAGGTCTGAAGATGGAACTCAACAACATCAAGCCTGCGGAAGGTGCCAAGCACGCCAAGCGTCGCGTCGGTCGCGGCATTGGTTCGGGCCTGGGCAAGACTGCAGGTCGTGGTCACAAGGGCCAGAAGTCCCGTTCCGGTGGTTACCACAAGGTCGGCTTCGAAGGGGGCCAGATGCCGATGCAGCGCCGCATGCCCAAGCGCGGCTTCAAATCGCATCTGCTCAAGTACAACGCCGAGATCAACCTCAACGAACTCAATCAGCTCGGGCTGGATGAAGTCGATCTGGCTGCTCTCAAGCAGGCCGGCTTCATCAGCCAGATGACCAAGGTCGTCAAGGTCGTCAAGAGCGGCGAGCTGACCCGTGCGGTCAAGCTCACCGGCATCGGTGCAACCGCAGGCGCCAAGGCAGCCATCGAGGCTGCTGGCGGCAGCCTGGCCTGATTGGACTGACGGAACACAAGGGCGCACAACGTGGCAACAAGTCTGGCAAACACGGCAAGCTCACCCAAGTACGGCGACCTGCGTCGCCGTCTGGTGTTCCTGCTGATGGCTCTGGTCGTCTACCGGATCGGAGCGCACATCCCGGTGCCTGGCATCGACCCCAACCAGCTGCATCAGCTGTTCCAGGGGCAGCAGGGCGGCATCCTGAACCTGTTCAACATGTTCTCGGGCGGTGCGCTGTCGCGCTTCACGGTCTTTGCTCTGGGGATCATGCCGTACATCTCGGCATCGATCATCATGCAGCTGATGACCTACGTCGTGCCCAGCTTCGAGCAGATCAAGAAGGAAGGCCAGGCCGGTCAGCGCAAGATCACCCAGTACACCCGCTACGGAACGCTGTTCCTGGCCGTCTTCCAGTCCTTCGGCATCGCCGTGGCACTGGAGAATGCCCAGGGCCTGGTGCTCGATCCCGGAATGACCTTCCGTCTCACGACGGTGGTCAGCCTGACGGCCGGCACCCTGTTCCTGATGTGGCTGGGCGAGCAGATCACGGAGCGCGGTCTCGGCAACGGGATCTCCATCCTGATCTTCGCCGGCATCGCTGCGGGTCTGCCGCATGCCATCGCCGGTCTGCTCGAGCTCGTGCGGACCAACTCCATGAGCATCGTCGTGGCACTGTTCATCCTCGTGGTGGTGGCGCTGGTGACGTACTTCGTGGTGTTCGTCGAGCGCGGTCAGCGCAAGATCCTGATCAACTATGCGCGCCGCCAGGTGGGCAACAAGGTGTACGGAGGACAGTCGTCCTATCTGCCCCTCAAGCTCAACATGGCCGGTGTGATCCCCCCGATCTTCGCATCGTCGATCATCCTGCTGCCGGCTACGGTGGTGAACTGGTTCAGCAGCGGCGACCGCATGCGCTGGCTCAAGAACATCGCCGCCTCGCTGACTCCGGGCCAGCCGATCTACATCGCGCTCTACGCTGCAGCCATCGTGTTCTTCTGCTTCTTCTACACGGGACTCGTCTTCAACAGTCGCGAGACTGCAGACAATCTCAAGAAGAGTGGAGCCTTCGTGCCGGGCATCCGTCCGGGCGATCACACGGCACGCTACATCGACAAGATCCTGCTGCGTCTGACGCTGGTAGGGGCGGTCTACATCACCCTGGTGTGCCTGCTGCCTGAATTCCTGATTTTGAAATACAACGTGCCCTTCTACTTCGGCGGCACCTCGCTGCTGATCATCGTAGTCGTCACCATGGACTTCATGGCCCAGGTGCAGAACTACATGATGACCCAGCAGTACGACGCCCTGCTCAAGAAGGCCAATTTCAAGACCGGAGGAGGGCGCTGAGAAATGGCAAAGGACGATGTCATTCAGATGCAGGGAGAGGTCGCAGAGAATCTCCCGAATGCCACCTTCCGCGTCAAGCTTGAAAACGGGCACATGGTGCTCGGTCACATCTCCGGGAAGATGCGTATGCACTACATCCGCATCCTGCCTGGCGACAAGGTCACCGTGGAGCTGACGCCCTACGATTTATCCAAAGCGCGCATTGTGTTCCGCGCCAAGTAAGCAAGAGTTTGAGGAGAGAAACATGAAAGTCTCGGCTTCGGTAAAGAAAATTTGCCGCAACTGCAAGATCATTCGCCGCAAGGGCGTGGTGCGCGTCATCTGCACCGACCCGCGTCACAAACAGCGTCAAGGCTGATCACAGTAACAGAGGAATCCCATGGCACGTATTGCTGGTATCAACATTCCGCCGCAACAGCACGCTGAGATCGGCCTGACCGCCATTTATGGCATCGGTCGTACCCGCGCCCGCGACATCTGCGACGCCTGTGGCATCGCCTATTCCAAGAAGGTCAAGGACCTGACCGACGGCGATCTCGAAAAGATTCGCGACGCTCTCGCGCACTACACCCTCGAAGGTGACCTGCGTCGCGAGACCACGATGAACATCAAGCGCCTGATGGACATTGGCTGCTACCGCGGCTTCCGTCATCGCCGTGGCCTGCCGGTGCGCGGTCAGCGCACCCGCACCAATGCGCGTACGCGCAAGGGTCCGCGCAAGGCTGCCCAGTCCCTGAAGAAATAATCGAGAAGGCTGAAGAATCATCATGGCTAAACCGTCCAACAACGCAGCATCCCGCGTCCGCAAGAAAGTCCGCAAGAACATTGCCGACGGCATTGCCCACGTGCATGCGTCGTTCAACAACACCATCATCACCATCACCGACCGTCAGGGCAACGCACTGTCCTGGGCTTCTTCCGGTGGTCAAGGCTTCAAGGGTTCCCGCAAGTCCACTCCGTTTGCTGCTCAGGTGGCTTCCGAAGTGGCTGGCCGCGCTGCCGTCGAGCAGGGCATCAAGAACCTCGAAGTCGAGATCAAGGGTCCCGGCCCCGGCCGCGAATCCTCGGTGCGCGCACTGGCTGCACTTGGCATTAAAATCACGTCCATTTCCGACGTGACGCCCGTGCCGCACAACGGCTGTCGCCCGCAAAAGCGCCGTCGCATCTGATTTTTTTACCAAGCCCACTGCCGCCAACGCTATTCAGGGTTGGCGGCTCCTGCTTTTTCTGAAAGCAGCAGTCATTCACAAGGAAAAACACCGTGGCACGTTATCTTGGCCCCAAGGCAAAACTCGCACGCCGTGAAGGCACCGACCTGTTCCTGAAGAGCGCACGCCGCTCCATCAGCGACAAGAGCAAATTTGAAGTCAAACCCGGTCAGCATGGCCGCATCTCCGGCCAGCGTACGTCCGACTTCGGTCTGCAGCTGCGCGAGAAGCAGAAGGTCAAGCGCATGTACGGCGTTCTGGAGCGTCAGTTCCGCCGCTATTTTGCCGAGGCCGAGCGTCGCCGTGGCAACACCGGTGCCAACCTGCTGTTCCTGCTCGAATCGCGTCTGGACAACGTGGTCTTCCGCATGGGTTTCGGTTCCACCCGTGCCGAAGCGCGCCAGCTGGTTTCCCACAAGGCCATCCTGGTCAACGGTCAGCAGGTCAACATCCCTTCCTACCAGGTCAAGCCTGGTGACGTGATCGCCGTGCGCGAGAAGTCCGCCAAGCAAAACCGCGTGGTCGAGGCCCTGCAGCTGGCCGGTCAAGTCGGTTTCCCGGGCTGGGTGGAAGTGAATGCCGAGAAGGCAGAAGGCGTGTTCAAGAAGACGCCGGATCGTGACGAGTTCGCAGCAGATGTGAACGAATCGCTGATCGTCGAATTGTATTCTCGTTAATTCCAGGAAATACGGCGTCAGCCGTATTTCCGCGTTTGGGCTTCGGCGCTCCCAGAGCTGGCAGACGCATCATATTGTTTCGGTTCCTGACGCCATTTGCATGCGTCAGGGGCTTCACCAGCCTTACCGGTGTAACGAGCCGGGGGTATTGAGAGGAAGTCGGAATGCAAACCAATCTGTTGAAACCCAAGAACATCCATGTGGAGCAGCTGGGCGGCAATCGCGCCAAGGTGACGCTGGAGCCTTTCGAGCGTGGCTATGGCCATACGCTGGGCAATGCCCTACGTCGCGTGTTGCTGTCTTCCATGATCGGCTATGCCGTCACCGAGGTGACCATCGCCGGAGTTCTGCACGAGTATGCCTCCATTGACGGCGTGCAGGAAGATGTGGTCAACATCCTGCTCAACCTCAAGGGCGTCGTGTTCAAGCTGCACAACCGCGATGAGGTGACTCTGAGCCTGCGCAAGGATACCGAGGGTGTCGTGACTGCTGCGGACATCCAGATTCCGCACGATGTCGAGATCATCAATCCCGAGCATGTCATCTGCACCCTGTCGCAGGGCGGCAAGATCGACATGCAGCTCAAGATCGAGAAGGGTCGTGGCTATGTGCCCGGCAACATGCGCCGCTATGGCGACGAGGCGTTCAAGTTCATCGGCCGTATTGTGCTCGATGCTTCTTTCTCGCCCGTGCGTCGTGTGAGCTATGCCGTCGAGAGCGCCCGTGTCGAGCAGCGTACCGATCTGGACAAGCTGGTCATCGACATCGAGACCAACGGCGCCATCTCGGCCGAGGATGCCGTGCGTTCTTCCGCCAAGATCCTGGTGGAACAGCTCGCCGTGTTTGCGCAGCTCGAAGGCGGTGCACTCGATGCATTCGACCAGCCCGCCTCCCGCAGTGCGGCACAGTTCGATCCGGTTCTGTTGCGCCCTGTCGACGAACTCGAACTCACGGTGCGTTCTGCCAACTGCCTCAAGGCCGAAAACATCTACTATATCGGCGATCTCATCCAGCGTACCGAGAACGAACTGCTCAAGACGCCGAATCTCGGCCGCAAGTCGCTCAACGAGATCAAGGAAGTGCTGGCCTCGCGTGGTCTCACGCTGGGCATGAAGCTCGAGAACTGGCCTCCTGCCGGCCTTGAGAAGCGCTGATCGTTTTTTAACCGGGCCTATGGCCCATAGTGTGCTCCCGGCAGTACCTGATACGGCTGCCGGTTTTTGATAAAGAAAGGAACAGCACCATGCGTCACGGACTCAAGCTCCGCAAACTCAACCGTACCTCCAGCCACCGTCAGGCGATGCTGCGCAACATGATGAATTCCCTCATCGCGCACGAAGCCATCAAGACGACGCTGCCCAAGGCCAAGGAACTGCGCAAGGTGATCGAGCCCATGATCACCCTTGCCAAGACCAACACCGTGGCCAACAAGCGCCTGGCCTTCGATCGCCTGCGCGACCGCGACAGCGTGGTCAAGCTCTTCGGCGAGCTCGGCCCCCGCTTTGCCACCCGTCCGGGCGGCTACACCCGCATCCTGAAGATGGGCTTCCGCGTGGGCGACAATGCCCCGATG
This sequence comes from Brachymonas moutaii (nom. illeg.), assembly GCF_049977365.1. NCBI lineage: Bacteria > Pseudomonadati > Pseudomonadota > Betaproteobacteria > Burkholderiales > Comamonadaceae > Allobrachymonas > Brachymonas moutaii (nom. illeg.). Next base: position 157,927 of record NZ_JBNGEN010000006.1, read on the forward strand.
GCCTACATCGAGCTGGTGGATCGTGCCGAAGTCGAAGAAAAAGCTGAAGAAGCTGCTGACAAGGCCGAGTAAACGGTGCTATAATTTCATTTCTGACGCGCGATGGAGCAGTCTGGTAGCTCGTTGGGCTCATAACCCAAAGGTCGGAGGTTCAAATCCTTCTCGCGCAACCAATTCAAACCCACCTGATTTTTCAGGTGGGTTTTTTTTATGGTGCGCCCAGCATGGGCGTATGCCTGCGGGTGCAAGTCCCGCTGCGAGCTGGTCACAGTGCGCAAAGTGAAACGCAACTGCATGAGAGCGACCGAGTGCGGAAAGGAATCGGGGCGCGTAAATCGTGGGCCGATGAACAGGAGCCGCAGAGAAAGCGCTGCCTGAGCAGGGTAAGTGGGCATGAAACCACGAAGCGCCTGTGACCAAGACGAGGCGGCATGGATGCGGCAGCAGGTGCGATGACGGTGTGCGCTCTGACGGGTTTCGCCTCGGCAGAGAGAGGTGCTCGATGCGGTCAAGAGTGCAGTGGCCGACCAGTGCCTTCAGGAGCCAGTCTCTGGGCTGCGTGCTGTGGATGGCCCAGGGCAAAGAAATCCCATGTTCAAGGTCCGAATCCGGTAACTCACGTGCCGCCCGGGTGGCGTGCCACGAGCGCAGTGGTGCAGAAACCATGCCTCTGTGTGCAGGGCTGGACGGCGTACCTTGGAGACGCAACAAACGCCACGGAGCGGGCGATGGCTGGATGCATGGCTGCGTCACCGTCTGCGAGGAATCCGGCGCAGGGGCTGAGCCTGCTCCAGGCAGCTGACGTCAAGGCGAGCAGCGGGAAAGAGGGGCCTGTGGCTGGCTGCAGCCTTCATTCAGTGCCGCAGCGATGCCATGAGGTAGTGGGCTCCGGCATGAGGGTTGTAGTAATACGGGGGGATTGCGACAAACCCCAGTTCGTCGTACAGGGTGCGGGCGGCTTCCATGTCGTCGAGCGTGTCGAGCAGCACATGCTGGTAACCCAGCAGGCGGGCGGCATCGAGCGTGGCTTCCGTGAGGGCTCTGCCCAGGCCAAAGCGGCGGAACTGGGGGCGCACGTAGAGCCGCTTCATTTCGGCGGCATCGTCGTAGTCGGTGTCGGGCAGGGCGCGCAGAGCGCAGCAGCCAGCTATGGCGTCATCGATGGTGGCCAGAAGCAGGGCCCCCCGGACGGGGTCGGCATAGTCGCCCGGGAGGGAAGCGAGCTCCTGCTTGAATTGCTGGAACTCCAGGTCGATGGGCAGGCTGGCGGCGTACTCGACGAACAGCTGCCGTGCCTCGGTGAGCAGGGTGGGCGTGTCGGCGCGGAGAATGTGCACCTGGGGAGAGGGCGGGGCAGAATCCGGCATGGCAGAGGAAAGCAGAGAACGGAGAAGTGCGGATCAGAATCCGTTGCCGCCTGCGGGAGGAATGGGGGCGCCGAGCCCGTGGATCCACCACAGGAGTCCTGCGCAGGCTGCAGCGATCACCAGGGCCAGCAGCCAGCGTGCCGGGCCATCCTGGCTCGCCGGAGTGGAGGGCGGGAGGGACTTGTTTCCGGTCAGCATGGCGGAGACCAGGGGGCGATGTCGCACGAGGCTATACCAGACGATGGCGGCAAGATGCAGCAGGATCAGCGCAAGAATGACATATTTGCCCAGCTTGTGCCAGCCGGTGAGGCGATCGACGAGGCCATCGGAGAGCAGGTGCGACAGGGGGCCGGCAAATGCGATGTCATCGTTGGAGAACAGACCCAGAATGCCCTGAGCCAGCAGGGCCAGCAGCAGGGCAAAGGTCGAGAGGGCGCCTGCAGGGCTGTGGCCGACTTCATCGAGCGGAGTCTTGTGGCCTCGCAGATAGCGCAGCAGATGGGCGGGGCTGTAGAGGAAGCTGGAAAAGCGCGACCACCGCCCGCCCACCAGTCCCCAGCAGAGCCGGAACAGCAGCAGGGCCAAGGCGGCTTCTCCCAGGCGCATATGCCATTCCATCCAGTCTCCTGCGGTCATGCCCGTGACCAGCAGGGCGCACACCACAGCGGCGAGCGTCCAGTGGAACAGGCGGGTGGGAAGATCCCAGATGCGGATCGACGTGGGAGAGGGGGAGGCCATGGCAACACCAGCAGCGGAACACGAAAAGTGTCCCTAGTGTACCCACTTGTCTCCTGACAAGGCCGGAGGGCGCCCCAGGCGGAACGGAAGCTGGCGGGAGGGGTCGACCGCTCAGCCGGGCATGGTGTCGACGAAGCTCGGGCGCTGTTCGAGCTTGGTCAGCAGCTGGGTCAGGGTGGGATGCCGGCTGCGCCAGTCCAGATCGGGGAAGCGGAAACTCAGCCAGCCCAGTGCACAGCCGACGGCGATGTCGGCCAGGGTGGGGTGCACGCCGCCGATGCAGTAGGGCTTGTCGGCGAGGAGACGGGCCATTTCGGCCAGACCGGCATCCACCTTGTGCATCTGGCGCTCGATCCAGGGCTGACAGCGCTGCAGGGTGCTGCGGCCTTCCCATGTGGCTTCGAGACGGGCGGCGACGGCCGCATCCAGGACGCCATCGGCCAGGGCTTCCCAGACCTTGACCTCGAGCCGGTCGCGCGCCACGGACGGGATGAGCTTGCCTACAGGGCTCAGGGTGTCGAGGTATTCGACGATGACGCGCGAGTCGTAGACCATGTCACCGGCCTTGAGTTCGAGCACGGGGATCTTGCCCAGCGGATTGAGCGAGGTGATCTGGGTATTCGCCGCCCAGACGTTTTCGGGTACGAACTGGTATTCCAGCTTCTTTTCGGCCAGGACGGCGCGTACCTTGCGGACATAGGGACTGGTGGTGGAACCGTAGAGCTTCATGCGAAAACGAACCGGAGAGCTGCCTGATGAGGAGTAAACGATTGTATCGGGGTCGGCTGAAAGGGGGCAGGAAGAAGTGTAAATGCCGGGAAGGCACGCAGGAATGCAGCCTGCCGGGGCGGAATCGGGAGTTGCCGGGGGATGCGCTGCCTGTCTGCGAAGGAGGCCGGGCGCGATGCGGCGTGCATGCAACGGTAAGGTTCGGCCATTCGGGGGAGGCCGACAGGACATGTGGCACAAAACAAAGACAAAACAAAGCGTGAGCGAATGCAACAAATTACAATCAGCGAATGACTTCTACACCTCTCGAACTTACCCCACTCACCGCCATTTCTCCGCTGGATGGGCGGTATGCGGCCAAGTTGCGCCCTCTGCGCGCCAGCATGAGCGAATACGGCTACATGCGCTGCCGCGTGCAGGTCGAAGTGGCCTGGTTCATGGCCCTCAGCGATGCGGGCATGGAGCAGTTCAAGCCCCTGACGCCCGGGGCACGCAAGTATCTGCTGGAGCTGGTCAAGAATTTCTCCCTGGAGGATGCCAAGGCCATCAAGGACATCGAGAAGACCACCAACCATGACGTGAAGGCGGTCGAGTACTGGATCAAGAGCAAGTTCGACGGCCGTTCCGAGCTGCAGAACGCCTCCGAGTTTGTCCACTTTGCCTGCACGAGCGAGGACATCAACAACACCAGCCACGCCCTGCAGCTCAAGATGTGCCGCGAGCAGGTGCTCTTGCCCGGCATCGATGCGATCTGCACGACCCTGCGCGGCATGGCCCAGCAGTTTGCGGCCGTGTCCATGCTGAGCCGCACGCATGGCCAGACGGCCAGCCCGACCACGGTGGGCAAGGAACTGGCGAACGTGCTGGTGCGGCTGGAGAAGGCGCGTGCCCGCATTGCAGGCGTGGCCCTGCTGGGCAAGATGAACGGTGCCGTGGGCAACTACAACGCCCACCTGAGCGCTGCGCCCGAGATCGACTGGGAATCCTTCAGCAAGGCAGTGGTGGAAACCGCCGAGCCGCTGGGTCTGGGGCTCACATTCCAGCCCTACAGCATCCAGATCGAGCCGCACGACTACATGGCCGAGCTGTTCGATGCCGTGGCGCGGGCCAATACGATCCTGGTCGACTTCTCACGCGATGTGTGGGGCTACATCAGCCTGGGGTATTTCAAGCAGCGGCTCAAGGAAGGGGAAATCGGCTCCTCGACCATGCCGCACAAGGTCAACCCCATCGATTTCGAGAATGCCGAGGGGAACTTCGGTCTGGCCAATGCCCTGCTGCGGCACTTGAGCGAAAAGCTGCCCGTGAGCCGCTGGCAGCGTGACCTGACGGATTCGACCGTGCTGCGCAACATGGGCGTGGCACTGGGCTATGCGATTCTGGGCCAGCAGTCGCTGCTGACGGGCATGGGCAAGCTGCAGATCAACGAAGAGCGCATTGCCGAAGATCTTGACCACGCCTGGGAAGTGCTGGCCGAGCCAATCCAGACCGTGATGCGCCGCTACGGTGTGCAGGGGGCCTACGAAAAGCTCAAGGCCGTGACGCGCGGCAAGACGGTGCACCCTGAGGATCTGCATGCCCTGATCCGTGGGCTGGAGATTCCCGAGTCCGAGAAGGAGCGCCTGCTGGAGATGACGCCGGCCACCTATGTCGGCAAGGCGGCAGAACTGGCACGTCGCGCCTGATCGACCGGGCGACGGACCCTGCAGAAAACCCCGGCACCGTGAGGTGGCCGGGGTTTTCTGCTGGTGGGCGTCTCTGCATGCGGTGCGGAACGCGCCGGTGACGGTGACGGCGTGCTCCGTATGGCAGGAGTCTCTCCTGCCTCCTGCTTATTCCTGCAGGGTGAGGAGCACGTCGAGGGCGCGGCGCACGGCGTGGAGCATGCCGTCCTGGGGGGGCTCGATCTGTTCGGCCAGGGTGTCGACGGCGGCGGCTCCGTGGGACTTGAGGTGGGCGATGGCGGCAGCGGCATCGCGCGGGTTGGCGTAGCCCTTGCTCTGCAGCAGGACGTCTCCGCGGGCGTTGGTCATCTTGAAGTAGAAGAGGCCGTCCTTTTCGCGGTACTGCTTGAAGACCGGGGGGGCCTCGGGGGCAGCAGACGGATCGGCCACCGGGACCGGGGCGGACTGGTGCAGTGCGGAGAGGCTGCGCAGGCCGGCTGCGGCGCGCAGCTCGCGCAGATAGGGAGCCGATTCCTCGCGGGCGCGGGTGGCGCCGGCCTGCAGGATGTCCTCGACCTGGGCCGGATGGGCCAGCAGGTCGGCGTAGCGTGCGCGCATGGGGGCGATTTCGCGGTCGATGCGCTCGAAGAGGGCGTGCTTGGCCTCGCCCCAGGCGATGCCCTGGGCATAGGCGTCGGCGAAGGCGGCGGTTTCTTCGGGGGTGGCAAAGGCGCGGTAGATCTGGAACAGGGCTGAGTCCTCGGTGTCCTTGGGTTCACCCGGAGCACGCGAGTCGGTCACGATGGAGAGGATGCGTCGGCGCAGCTCTTCCTGGGGCACGAACAGCGGGATGGTGTTGTCGTAGCTCTTGCTCATCTTGCGGCCATCGAGGCCGGGGAGCACGGAGACCTGTTCGTCGACCTGGGCCTCGGGCAGAACGAGAAGGTCCTTGCCGTAGAGGTGGTTGAAGCTGGCTGCGATGTCGCGCGCCATTTCGAGATGCTGGATCTGGTCGCGGCCGACCGGGACCTTCTGGGCCTTGAACATGAGGATGTCGGCGGCCATGAGCACGGGGTACATGAACAGGCCGGCGGTGACGCCGTCATCGGCATCCTGACCGGCTTCGGTGTTGCGGTCGACGGCGGCCTTGTAGGCGTGGGCGCGGTTGAGCAGACCCTTGCCGGTGACGCAGGTGAGCAGCCAGTTGAGCTCGGGGATTTCGTGGATGTCGCTCTGGCGGTAGAAGGTGACGCGTTCGGGATCCAGGCCCGAGGCGAGCCAGGTGGCAGCGATTTCGAGGGTGGAGCGTTGCACGCGCACCGGGTCGCTGCACTTGATGAGGGCGTGGTAGTCGGCCAGGAAATAGTAGCTGCGCACATCGGAGCGCAGGCTGGCCTGCACGGCTGGGCGGATGGCACCGACGTAGTTGCCCAGGTGGGGGGTGCCGGTGGTGTTGATGCCGGTGAGATAGCGGATCATGGAGTGCGGGAGATACGGAAGGTGGGGTCGACAGGGTCGACAAGCCCCGATTATCTCCCGCCCGCTCCGCTTGCGCAGGCCTGCGGGTGAGGGGCCTACTTGAGCCGCGTGATGAGGCTGGATGTGTCCCAGCGGTTTCCGCCGGCGGCCTGTACGTCGGCATAGAACTGGTCGACCAGGGCGGTGACGGGCAGGCGGGCGGCATTGTGGCGTGCCTCGTCGAGCACGAGGCCGAGGTCCTTGCGCATCCAGTCCACGGCAAAGCCGAAGTCGAAGCGGCCCTCGACCATGGTCTGGCCACGGTTGTCGAGCTGCCAGCTCTGGGCGGCTCCCTGTCCGATGGCCGAGAGCACGAGGGCCATGTCGAGGCCGGCCTTCTGGCCGAAGGCGATGGCCTCGGCCAGGCCCTGCACCAGTCCGGCGATGCAGATCTGGTTGACCATCTTGGCGAGCTGGCCGGTGCCGGTGCCGCCCATGAGGGTGCAGGCCCTGGCATAGGCGCCGAGCACGGGCACGACCTGATCGAAGGTGGCCTGCTCCGCGCCGCACAGCACGGTGAGCTGGCCGTTTTCGGCTCCGGCCTGTCCCCCGGAGACGGGGGCATCCATGAAGTGGAGCCGCTCTTCGCGTGCAGCCGCGTCGAGCTCGCGGGCGACGCGGGCCGAGGCGGTGGTGTGGTCGACGAACACGGCGCCGGCGTCCATGCCGGCAAAGGCGCCGTCAGGGCCGAGCACCACGCTGCGCAGGTCGTCGTCGTTGCCCACACAGCAGCAGACGATGCGGGCGCCGCTGGCCGCCTCGCGCGGGGTGGGGGCGTGCCGGCCGCCGAATTCCGCGCTCCATGCCTGGGCCTTGGCTGCGGTGCGGTTGTAGACCGTGACGCGGTGACCGGCGCGGGCAAGGTGGCCCGCCATGGGGTAGCCCATGACGCCCAGCCCGATGAAGGCAACGTCGGTGGGAGGGATGGGAATGTAGTCGCGGGCGGCAATGCGGGACATGATGGCGGAACCTCGGACAGGGAAAAGACTGCAGAAAAGGGGAGTGGCTGCAGCCATGGTAACGAAAAACCCCGGCCATGGCCGGGGTGAGCGAGGGGATGTGCCGAAGGGCGGGTCAGCCGAGGGCTGCGTACATGGCCGTGGCGTTGTTGAGCACGGTGAGGATGTTTTCGCTCGTGCTGAACACTTCCTGGTAGTGGCGGGGGTTGGGGCCGTCCTTCATGCTGTCGATGGCAGCGTTGAAGAACAGCCACTGCGTGGCGGCCATCTGCAGCTCGCGCTTGATGCGCGGGGTGGCCTGCGGGGCGTTGCGCAGGGTGTCAAAGGCCTTGAGGTACTCGTTGCGGGCCAGGCTGATCTCGTTCTGGGCCTGGGCGGCACCGATCTTGGCCATGGAGGCGTAATACAGCATGGCCATGCGCTGGGACAGCATCCGCTCGCGGCCGGAGATGTTCACCAGGCGGCCGATGGGCGAGGTGGACGTGCCTTCGAGCAGCTGGGTGGCGCGCTGGGCGGCAGCCAGGACGGGAGCCGACAGGGAGACGACCTTGGCGCCTCCATTGATGGAAGGCGCTGCGCTGGTGAGTGCAGCCCGGTAGGGAACCCATGCCGCAGCCATCTGCTGCACGGCCTGGGCAAAGGCCGGGGTGGCGGCCGTGGTGCGCAGCTCGGCCAGACTCTGGTCGAACAGCTGCACCGACTGTGTCAGGACCGCACGGGGTTTGGCGGCGGGCACGCCCAGCGCCAGGGCCAGATAGGCCTTGGCACAGCGCTGCGACAGCATCCGCTGGCGGCCGGATTTGTTGATGGCGTCACTGAGGGCGCTGGCGGTGGACCAGCCGGGTACGCTGAAGGCAGTCAGCGCAAGGCCCAAGGTGAATGTGCGTCGTTGAAAAGTCATGGATATTCTCGCTCCCTGTCGTCGGATATTGACTCATCCAATAGCGGATTGATTATGCCGGCGAAAAAAGCAGAAAGGGAATATATGGCCCTTCGAAGATTATTAATTAATGTTTAATTAATAATCTTCGAAGGAAGGCGACTCCAGACTTGTTGAAAATTTATTTATTAAATCTGCATGTCCGTGTATTCATATCGTGCGATATGGGCATCAGGGATGCCGGGGCTGTGCACAGAGAATGTGCTCAGGCCCCGAGTGCCTGCCGGAGCGCCTCCAGCGTGCGCTGGTGGGCCAGGGTGGCGGCTGCGGCATCGTAGTGGTCGCCGCGCGGGCGGGCGAAGGCGTGGTGCATGCCGGGATAGTCGTAGAGGGTGACCTGGGGATTGCCTGCGGTGGCGGCGTGCAGGGTCTGCTGTTCGGCAGGGGTGCTGAATTCGTCCTGTGCGGCCAGATGCAGCACGAGGCGGCCGTGCATCTGCGGCAGCTCGTCGAGCGCGCTGGAGATGCCGACGCCGTAGTACCCGACGGAGACGGCGGCATCGGTGCGGCAGGCAGCGAGATAGGCCATCTTGCCGCCGAGGCAGTAGCCCACCACGCCGACCTGCGGGTGGCCGGCGCATTCCGGCAGGGCGCGAACCTGCTGCAGGGTGGCGGCGATGTCCTGGGCCCCGACGTCCTGGTCGAAGTTCTGCATGAAGGCCATGGCGCGTTCCCAGTCCTCGGGGGTGTAGCCGAGCTCGACATCTGGTTCGAGGCGCCAGAAGAGGTCGGGTACCACGGCCACGTATCCGTCGCGCGCGAACTGGTCAGCCAGTGCGCGCATGGCGGCGTTCACGCCGAAGATTTCCTGGCAGAGGACCACGGCGGGACCCCGTCCGCTGGGCGGGGTGGCGAGGTAGCCATGAAAGGTGCCGGTGCCATCGGGGGACTGGATGTCGATGATGCGTGTCATGAAAGGCTCCTGGAAAAGGGAAGTGCAGAGGGCGCGGCGGGCGGAGAGGGCGCCGGCGGGTCAACTCAGGACACTATAGAGAGTTTTGACGGCCATACGCAAATGTTGGCTGCCTGAAGCGGGCAGAACCTTGAGCCAGCGCAGACGGCGGCAGCGATGGGGCTGGCAGAAAATGATGACAGCGCATGACCGGCACGGTGCGCGCAGGGGTGGGGAACTTTATGATGGCGGCGGATTCCAACCCCGCGCGTGGCGGGTGTCGATGGATGCCCGGATGGCGCTCCGGGGCCGCACTTCGTGCGGAAGGGGCGCGAGCTGCGATTTTTCAGAAAGCGTTTCATGGCCGAGACTGTCGCCGCAAGGCGTTTTTCCCGCTTCTCGATGGCTGCCGTGGTGGCAGCGCTGTCCCTGGCCGCCGGCGGGGGCTGGTGGTGGATGCACCGGGCTGCTGCCTCGGGAGCCGAAGGAGCGGCGTCGGCCGCGTCCGGGGGCAAGGGGGGCGGCCGCAGTGGGGCCGTGGCGGTGGGCGTGGCGCCCGTGGTGCGTGGCGATGCGCCCCAGCAGCTCTCGGCGCTGGGCACGGTGACGGCCAGCAACAGTGCGGTGGTGCGTGCGCAGATCACGGGGCCGCTGCAGCAGGTGCTGTTCCACGAGGGGGACTGGGTGCGCAAGGGGCAGGTGCTGGCGGTGATCGATCCGAGGCCGCAGCAGGCTGCGCTCATGCAGGCCGAGGGGCAGCTGCAGCGCGACCAGGCCCTGCTGGCCAATGCGCGCAATGATCTGCGGCGCTACCGCGAGCTGCAGGCGCTCAATGCGATTGCCACGCAGCAGGTGGATACGCAGGCGTCGCTGGTGCGGCAGTACGAGGGCACGGTGCGACTCGATCAGGGAGCGGTGGCGACGGCGCGCGTGAACCTGTCGTACACGCGCGTGGTGGCACCGGCGACCGGTCGGGCCGGGCTGCGGCAGGTGGATCCGGGCAACATGGTGACGCCGTCGGACACGAACGGGCTGGTGACGCTCACGCAGACGCAGCCCATTCATGTGCTGTTTGCCCTGCCGGAGGCGGACGTGGAGCGGCTGCAGCAGGCGCGGGGGGCCCATCCGGGGCTCCGGGCGGAGGCATGGAGCCGCGACAACACCCAGCGGCTGGCCGAGGGCACGCTGCTGGCGGTGGACAACCAGATCAACACCAGCACGGGGACGCTGAGTCTCAAGGCGCGGTTCGACAACGCGGGCAACCAGCTGTTTCCCAACCAGTTCGTCAATGTGCGGCTCGATCTGGGCGCGATTCCACAGGCGGTGATGGTGCCGACGGCGGCGATCCAGATGGGCAAGGTGGGGAGCTATGTGTACCGGGTCAATGCCGATGGCACGGTGAGTGTCCAGGCAGTGACGACCGGGCCGGTATCGGGCACGAATACCGTGATCGCCCAGGGGCTGCAGCCGGGACAGCTGGTGGTGGTCGATGGGCATGACAAGCTGCGAGATGGGGCCCGCATTCAGCGGGTGGACCGTTCGGCGCAGCGGGCGGCGGCGTTCTCGGGGGCTGGACGTGCCGGGCATGGCGGCGGCCATCGCGGGAGCGCAGCTTCGGCGCCGGGGGGCGGAGCCTCGGCTTCAGGGGCGGCGGCTGCCGGAACCGCGCCGGGGGCCTCGGCTGCCCGCCGGGCTGCGAGCCACTGACCGGGGCCGTGCCGGCGTGTGGCTCCTTTCTCCCTTTTTCTGCAGCTGCATGTTCAGACTGCTTCTGACTGACCCGCGCGAGGCTGCGGCATGAATCCTTCCCGCCATTTCATTCTCCGGCCGGTGGCCACGACGCTGCTGATGCTGGCCATTGTGCTCAGCGGGCTGGTGGCCTGGCGCCTGCTGCCGATTTCGGCCCTGCCGGAGGTGGACTATCCCACCATCCAGGTGGTGACGCTGTATCCGGGGGCGAGCCCCGATGTGATGGGGTCGTCGGTCACGGCGCCGCTGGAGCGGCAGTTCGGGCAGATGCCGGGGCTCACGCAGATGACGTCGAGCAGCTCGGGGGGATCGTCGGTGATCACGCTGCAGTTCGGGCTCGATCTCTCGCTCGATGTGGCCGAGCAGGAGGTGCAGGCGGCGATCAATGCGGCCAATACCCTGCTGCCGAGCGATCTGCCGAATCCGCCGATCTACAACAAGGTCAATCCGGCCGATACGCCCATCATCAGCATTGCGGTGACTTCCTCCACGCTGCCGCTCACGCAGCTGCAGGATCTGGCCGATACGCGGCTGGCGCAGAAGCTCTCGCAGGTGTCGGGGGTGGGGCTGGTGAGCATTGCGGGCGGGCAGCGGCCGGCGGTGCGGGTGCAGGCCAGTCCGCAGGCGCTGGCGGCGCGCGGGCTCACGCTGGCCGATGTGCGCACGGCGGTGGCGGCGGCCAACGTGAATGCGCCCAAGGGGAGTTTTGACGGGGCGTTCCAGGCGTCGACCATCGACGCCAACGACCAGCTCCGTTCGGCTGCCGACTACCGGGGGCTGATTGTGGGGAGTGCGTCCACCACGTCCACCGCCACGACGAGCGGCAGCAGCACCGCCGGCACCACCACCAGCAGCACGGCGACACAGGCGGTGGGGGCCACGGCCGGGTCGGGCGGGAGCGTGACGCGGCTCTCCGATGTGGCGCGGGTGATCGACGGGGCCGAGAACGTGCGGCTCGGGGCCTGGGCGGGGCAGCAGCCGGCCATCATTCTCAACGTGCAGCGGCAGCCCGGGGCGAACGTGATCGAGGTGACGGACCGCATCAAGGCGCTGCTGCCGCAGCTGCAGGCCACGCTGCCGGGGGCGGTGCAGGTGCGCGTGCTCAGCGACCGCACCCAGACCATCCGCGCTTCGGTGGAGGACACCGAGTTCGAGCTGCTGCTGTCGATCGTGCTGGTGGTGGGGGTGATCTTCGTGTTCCTGCGCAGTGTGGCGGCGACGGTGATTCCGGCGGTGGCGGTGCCGCTGTCGCTGGTGGGCACGCTGGGGGTGATGTATCTGGCGGGCTTCTCGATCAACAACCTCACGCTCATGGCGCTCACCATTGCCACGGGGTTCGTGGTCGATGACGCGATCGTGATGATCGAGAACATTGCCCGCTACATCGAGGCGGGAGAGACGCCGCTGCAGGCCGCGCTCAAGGGGGCGGGGCAGATCGGTTTCACGATCATCTCGCTCACGGTGTCGCTCATTGCGGTGCTGATTCCGCTGCTGTTCATGGGCGATGTGGTGGGGCGGCTGTTCCGCGAGTTTGCCATCACGCTGTCGGTGACGATTCTGGTGTCGGCGGTGGTGTCGCTCACGCTCACGCCGATGATGTGCGCGCGCCTGCTGCGGCATGTGCCGGCCGAGCGGCAGAGCCGCTTCTACCATGCGGCCGGGAACCTGTTCGACCGGCTGGCTGCCGGCTACGGGCGGCTGCTGGAAGTGGTGCTGCGCCATCAGCCGCTCACGCTGCTGGTGGCGGTGGGCACCATGGTGCTCACGGTGGTGCTGTATGCGGTGGTGCCCAAGGGGTTCTTTCCGCTGCAGGACACGGGCGTGCTGCAGGGGGTGACGGAGGCGCCGGGAGCGGTGTCCTACGGGGCCATGGCCACGCTGCAGGAGCGGCTCGCCGGCCGGGTGATGGAAGATCCGGCCGTGCAGGGGGTGACGTCCTTTGTAGGGGTGGACGGCACCAACGCCACGCTCAATGCGGGGCGGCTGCAGATCATGCTCAGGCCCAAGGGCGAGCGCGACGACATCCGTACCGTCATGGCGCGGCTGCAGCGCATGGCGGCCGACATGCCGGACGCGCCCGCGCTGTACCTGCAGCCGGTGCAGGATCTGACCATCGACACCTCGGTGGGGCGCACGCAGTACCAGTTCACGCTGCAGAGTCCCCAGGCGGCCGAGCTGTCGCAGTGGGTGCCGCAGCTGGTGGCGCGCCTGCGCCGGCTGCCGGAGCTGGCCGATGTGACGAGCGACATGGCCGACGATGGGCAGCAGGCCTATGTGCGGATCAACCGCGATGCGGCCTCGCGGCTCGGCATCACCACGGCGGCCATCGACAATGCGCTCTACGACGCCTTTGGCCAGCGGCTGATCTCGACCATCTTCACCCAGACCAACCAGTACCGCGTGGTGCTGGAGGCCGACCCGGCGCTGCACGGGGGGCTGCCCTCGCTCAAGGGCATCTATGTGGCCAGCGGCAGCGGCACGCCCGTGACGCTCGATGCGGTGGCGACGATCGAGCCGCGCCGCGCACCGCTGGCGCTGCACCATCTGGGGCAGTTTCCGGTGGCGACCGTGTCCTTCAACCTGGCGCACGGGGCTTCGCTGGGCGGGGCGGTGCGCGCCATTGAATCGGCCGAGTCGGCCATCGGCATGCCGGTGGGCATCGACACGCGGTTCCAGGGGGCGGCCATGGCCTTCCAGGCCTCGCTCACGAGCACGCTGTGGCTGATTCTGGCTGCGGTGGTGACGGTGTACATCGTGCTCGGGGTGCTGTACGAGAGCTATGTGCACCCGATCACGATTCTCTCGACGCTGCCGTCGGCGGGCATCGGGGCGCTGCTGGCGCTGCTCATGGCGGGCGATGACCTGAGCGTGATTGCCATCATCGGCATCATTCTGCTCATCGGCATCGTCAAGAAGAACGCGATCATGATGGTGGACTTTGCTCTGGAGGCCGAGCGCGAGCAGGGCCTCGCGCCCGAGGCGGCCATCACCCAGGCATGCCTGCTGCGCCTGCGCCCGATTCTGATGACCACGCTGGCGGCGCTGCTCGGGGCTCTGCCGCTGCTGCTGGGCTCGGGCATGGGCAGCGAGCTGCGCAACCCGCTGGGCGTGACCATGGTGGGGGGACTGCTGATGAGCCAGCTGCTCACGCTCTTTACCACGCCCGTGATCTACCTGTGGTTCGACCGGCTCGGTGCGCGGCTGCGCCGCTGGCGCGAACGCCGCAGGGCGGCGGCAGGAGGGGTGACTGGGGCTGGTGTCGGTGCGGACGCAGCGGCTGCGGGTGCGTCTTCCGGCACGGCGCCGGGCGGAGCGGCCGGGCGGGGAGAGGGCTGATGCTGTCCGAGACTTTCATCCGCCGGCCGGTGGCGACCGTGCTGCTCACGCTGGCGGTGGTGCTGGCGGGGGTGGTGGCGTTCCGGCTGCTGCCGGTAGCGCCGCTGCCGCAGGTGGATTTTCCTACCATCCAGGTGCGGGCGAGCCTGCCGGGGGCGAGCCCCGAGACCATGGCGGCCACGGTGGCCACGCCGCTGGAGCGGGCGCTGGGGCGCATTGCCGGGGTGAGCGAGATCACCTCCACCAGCACGCTGGGCAGCTCCAGCGTCACGCTGCAGTTCGACCTGAGCCGCGACATCAACGGCGCGGCGCGCGATGTGCAGGCGGCCATCAACGCGGCGCGGGGCCTGCTGCCCACGGGCATGCCGGGCAACCCGACCTACCGCAAGGCCAATCCGGCCGATGCGCCGATCATGATCATCGGACTCACGTCGCGGTCGCTCACGCCGGGGCAGATGTACGACGCGGCCGACACCATCATCGGGCAGAAGCTGCTGCAGATCGAGGGCATCGGCGATGTGACCGTGGGCGGGGGGGCACAGCCGGCGGTGCGGGTCGAGACCAACCCGCTGCAGCTTTCGCGCTACGGCATCAGCCTGGAGTCGGTGCGCACGACCATTGCGGGCACCAACGCGAACCGGCCCAAGGGCGTGGTGCAGGGGGGCGACCGCCTGTGGCAGGTGCAGGCCAACGACCAGGCCACGCATGCGGCCGACTATCTGCCACTCATCGTGGGCTACAGCAAGGGCGGGGCCGTGCGGCTCTCCGACGTGGCGGCGGTGCGCGACGGGGTGGTGGATCTGCGCAACGCGGGGCTGGTCAACGGCGAGCCGGGCGTGATGCTGATTCTGTTCCGGCAGCCGGGGGCCAACATCATCGCGACCATCGAGCGGGTCAAGGCCGCGCTGCCACGGCTGCAGGCCGAGATTCCGGCCGCGATCCACATGCAGGTGGTCATGGACCGCAGTCCCACCATCCGGGCCGCGCTCAGCGACGTGGAGCGTTCGCTCCTGATCTCGGTGGGGCTGGTGATTCTGGTGGTCTACCTGTTCCTGCGCAACGGGCGGGCCACGGCCATTCCGGCGATTGCGGTGCCGGTGTCGCTCATCGGCACCTTTGCCGTGATGTATCTGGCCGGCTTCTCGCTCAACAACCTGAGCCTCATGGCGCTGACGATTGCCACGGGCTTCGTGGTGGATGACGCCATCGTGGTGCTGGAGAACATCGCGCGGCATCTGGAGCAGGGGGAGCAGCCCTTCGAGGCGGCCATTGCCGGGGTGCGCGAGGTGGGGTTCACGGTGCTGTCGATGAGCGTGTCGCTGATTGCGGTGTTCACGCCCATTCTGCTCATGGGGGGCATCGTGGGGCGGCTGTTCCACGAGTTTGCGGTCACGCTCTCCACGGCCATTCTGGTGTCGCTGGCGGTGTCGCTCACCACCACGCCCATGCTGTGCGCGCGCTGGCTGCGGCCCCGTGCGGCGGCTGGAGAGCCGCCCCCGCGCGAGAATCTGCTGCTGCGCTGGAGCGGCCGCGCGCTCGACGCCATGCAGCGCGGCTACCGCCGTTCGCTGGGCTGGGCGCTGGGGCACGGGGCGTTCATGCTGGGGCTGCTGGCTGCCACCATCGTGTTCACCGGCTATCTGTACGTGGTGGTGCCCAAGGGCTTCTTTCCGCAGCAGGACACGGGGCGCCTGATGGGCACGCTCAAGGCGGACCAGAACATCTCCTTTCAGGCCATGCGCGGCAAGCTGCAGAGCGTGATGGCCCAGGTGCGCACCGATCCGGCGGTGGACACGGTGGTGGGTTTCACTGGCGGGGGCAACCGCAACGAGGCCCGCATGTTCGTGGGGCTCAAGCCGCTGGCCGAGCGCCGCGTCAATGCCGACGAGGTGATCGCGCGGCTGCGGCGCAAGCTCGCGCACGAGCCCGGGGCACAGCTCTTTCTGCAGTCGGTGCAGGACATCCGCATGGGCGGGCGTCCGGCCAATGCCCAGTACCAGTACACCCTGCAGGGCGACAGTCTGGAGGAGCTGCGCGACTGGACGCCGCGCGTGCAGCATGCGCTCGAATCGGTGCCCATGCTCAAGGATCTCAGTTCCGACCAGGATGCGCGCGGCCTGCAGACCACGCTGGTGTTCGACCACGACAGCATGGCGCGGCTGGGCGTGACCCAGCAGCAGGCCGACAGCATCCTGTACGACGCCTTCGGGCAGCGGCAGGTCTCGACCATCTACAACGCGCTCAACCAGTACCACGTGGTGCTGGAGGTGGCGCCGGAGTTCTGGCAGAGCCCGCAGGCGCTGGAGAACATCTACTTCACCAGCCGCACCGGCCAGCCGCTGCCGCTGTCGGCCATTGCCCGCTGGCAGCCCGACAACACCGCGCTCTCCGTCAGCCACCAGAGCCAGTTCGCGGCGAGCACCCTGTCGTTCAACCTGCCGCAGGGCGTGTCGCTGTCGCAGGCCACGGCAGCGGTGGACCGCGCGGTGGCGGCGGTGGGGCTGCCGAGCGCGATCCACGGCAGTTTCCAGGGGACGGCCAAGTCGTTCCAGAGCTCGCTCGACAGCCAGCCGATGCTCATTCTCGCGGCGCTGGTGGCCGTGTACATCGTGCTGGGCATGCTCTACGAGAGCTGGGTGCATCCGCTCACCATTCTGTCCACGCTGCCTTCGGCCGGGGTGGGGGCGCTGCTGGCGCTCATGGCCTTCGGCAGCCAGTTCGACGTGATCGCGCTCATCGGGGTGCTGCTGCTCATCGGCATCGTCAAGAAGAACGCCATCATGATGGTGGATTTCGCCATCACGGCCGAACGCGAGCGCCAGCTCGATCCGCGCGAGGCCATCCAGGAAGCATGCCTGCTGCGGTTCCGCCCCATCATGATGACCACCTCCGCTGCGCTGCTGGGGGCGCTGCCGCTGGCACTCGGACGCGGGGACGGGGCCGAGATGCGCCAGCCGCTCGGCATCGCCATTGTGGGCGGGCTGCTCCTGAGCCAGCTGCTCACGCTCTACACCACCCCGATCGTTTATCTCCATCTCGACCGGCTGCGGCTGGCGGTGCGGGCTCGCCTCGCCCGCCGCCGCGCGGGTCCTGCCGCCGAAGAGGCCTCCTCCCATGCGTCCGTCTGAGTCTGATCCGTTTTTCCGTTGTTCCCGGCTGCGTCCCGGGGCCCTGACGGCGCTGGGCGTGGCCCTGGCGGCTGCACTGGCCGGCTGTGCCGTGGGGCCCGACTACCACCGGCCCGATGCCCCCCTGTCCGACCATTACCGGGAAGAGGTGCCCGCGCCTGCGGCTGCCGCATCGGCCCGGGCGCTGACCGATGCCGGCATCTGGGTGCCGGCCACTCCGGCCGATACGGCCCCGCGCGGTGAGTGGTGGCGCGTGTTCGGAGATGCCACGCTCGACCGGCTCGAGCAGCAGCTCCTGCAGGGCAACCAGACACTCGCCGAGTACGAGGCGCAGTACCGGGCCGCGCAGGCGCTGCTGCAGCAGGCCCAGGGAGGGCTGTGGCCCACGCTCGGGCTGTCGGGCTCGGCCGCGCGCAGCCACAGCACGCCCGGCGGAGCTACCGCCAGCGTCTATGCCACCGGCCTGAGCGCAAGCTGGGAGCCGGACCTGTGGGGCAGCGTGCGCCGCAGCATCGAGAGCCAGCGTGGCAAGGTGCAGGCCAGCGCGGCCCAGCTGGCCGGGGCACGCCTGAGCCTGCAGGCTCAGCTGGCCACCGCCTATCTGCAGCTTGTGGTCACCGACCGCCAGCTCGCGCAGCTCCGCCAGAGCGTGGACACGCTGCAGGCCATGCTCACCTTCACGCGCCACCAGCTCAAGGCCGGCGTGGTGGCCCCGGACACCGTGGCGCAGGCCGAGGCCCAGGTGCGGTCGCAGCAGGCCCAATGGGTCGCCAGACAGCTCACCCGCGCCCAGCTGGAGCATGCCATTGCGGCCACGCTGGGGGTGCCGCCGGCCGGGTTTGCGCTGCCGGCCGCGCATGCCCCCCTCACCCTGCCGTACATTCCGCCGGGGCTGCCGTCCACGCTGCTGCAGCGCCGGCCGGACATTGCCGCAGCCGAGCGGACCATGGCGGCTGCCAATGCGCAGATCGGGGTGGCCGAGGCGGCGTACTTTCCTTCGCTCACGCTCAGCGGCAGCAGTGGCTTCAGCGGATCGGCCCTGTCGGGGCTGCTCTCGGCGCCGCAGCATGTGTGGTCGCTGGGGGCGGCGCTGGCGGCTTCGCTGATCGACGGCGGCCAGCGCCGGGCGGCCGTGGCCAATGCCGGTGCGACCTACGACGCGAGCGTGGCCGCATATCGCCAGACCGTGCTGTCGGCCCTGCAGGGCGTCGAAGACAATCTCGCCGCCCAGCGCCTCCTCACCGAGGAGGAACAGCAGCAGGCCGCCGCCGTGGCCGCTGCGCGGCAGGCCGAAACCGTGATCCAGCACCAGTACCGCTACGGCATGGTGAGCTATCTGGCCGTGCTCACGGCGCAGAACACCCGGCTCACGGCAGAGAACACCCTCTGGAGCGTGCGCAACAGCCAGTACACCGCTGCCGTGGCCCTCATTGCGGCGCTGGGCGGGGGCTGGGGGCCCCTCGCACCGCAGGCAGAATCGGCCGCCGCGCAGGCTGCAGGTACCGCAGGCGTACCCGCTGCCGCCGCGTCTGGTGCGGCGACGATGCACGGGGCCTGATCGGGGAGGTCAGAACCGACATGGCTGCCAGGGGCAGAGCGTGGCGAGGCCATGCCCGTCCGTCCGCTGCGCCGCATCAGTCGACCTTCACAGCCTCCATGCCTTCTGACGGGGCGGGGCCGTGAGTCAGCGCAACCCGAGCGAGGCGGCAAAGCGGTCCACGGCCTCAGTGTAGGGGCCGGGCAGCCCCAGCAGGGCGTTGATGTCGCGGTGCGACAGCGGCTGCGGCAGCACCTCGGTCCGCACGCCACGGGTCTGGGCAGCTTCTGCCATGCGGCGTGCGTCGCGGCAGGGAGCATCGGGCCGCACGGTCGAGCACACCAGCAGCATCGGAGACGCTCCGGGGGCGAGCCGGTCGGCGGGGGACAGAGTCTGCCAGTCCCGGGGATCGGCGCCGAAGACCCGGTCATAGAAACGCCAGTGGCGCTGCGCCATCACGGCGGGCAGATCGAGCGCAGCACTGTCGAGCAGCACCGTGCCGCGCCAGCGGCGCACTCCCATGGCCCGGAACGCCGAGGGCTGGGCCGCGAGCAGCGCCGCCAGATGCGCACCGGCCGAATGCCCCATGAGCAGCACCCGGTCCGGGTCGGCTCCCCAGCCCGCCGCTCCACGCTGGGCCCGTGCCAGGGCAGCGGCCACGTCCTGCAGCTGGTCGGCCACCGTCACCCGGGGCACCAGCCGGTAGCCGACCGACACCACCACCCAGCCGCGTTCCGCCACCCAGTGCGTGAGCTTGGCAGGCAGGCGGGCAGCACGTACCCGGTCGCCGGCCATCCAGGCTCCGCCATGCACGAACACCAGCATCGGCGCCCGGCCGGGATGGGGGTGGGCGGGCAGGTACACATCGATGCGCTGGCGGGCATCGGGGCCATAGGGCACATCGGGCAGGCGGCGCACACCGGCCGGCAGGGCCGATGCGGAGCCGGGCAGGGCGTCCTGCTCGTCGAGGCCCGAGGCCCATGCTCCCTGTGCCTGCACGGACGTGCCGCAGCAGGTGGCGCCCAGACCCAGCGCCAGCAGCAGGGCGGCCGAAGCCGGGCGGAATCGGAATGCGGCAGATGGCATGGCAGGTGCTCCCGGTGGAAAAAGGTCAGCGATGCGGCGCCGGGCCGGGTGGGCCGAACAGCACGGCCCAGCGGCTGCGTCCGGCGGGCGGATACCGCAGGTCGCGCAGCAGGCGCCCCCATTCGCGGAACGCAATGATGAGCGGATTGTGGCTCACGAGCGGATCGGTCAGCCCGAATCGGGGCACCACGTCCGGCCGCCGCGCCACAAAGCTGCCGAAGATCCGATCGAACACGATCAGCACCCCGCCATAGTTGCAGTCCAGGTATTCCGGGTTGCAGGCGTGGTGCACCGCATGGTGCGTCGGGGTGTTGAACACCCATTCGAGCGGGCCCAGCGACGGAATCCAGGGCGCGTGCAGCCAGAACTGGTAGAGCAGGTTGGCTGCCACCATGCCGAACACCGCCCACGGCGCAAACCCCAGCCACAGCAGCGGCGCAAAAAACAGTCCCGATCCCGTGAGCTTGCCCGTCCACCCCAGCCGCAGCGCCGCCGCCAGCGTGAGCGTGGGAGACGAGTGATGCACCGCATGCGTCGCCCAGAACCACCGCACCCGGTGTGCCGTGCGGTGGTAGACGTAGTAGCACAGCTCCTCGCCCAGCAGCAGGGCGATCCAGGCCCCGGGCCCCGCCATCGACCAGGTGTGCACCCGGTGCGCCCAGGCCCACAGCAGCACCGGCGTCGCCAGCGACAGCCCCAGCGCATCCACGCTGCGGCGCGCCACCAGATCGGCCAGCGAGGCGGCCGAGGCGCGCCAGTCATAGCCCGGCCCCCGTCCGTGCCGATGCCGTACCGTCAGCACCACGCCCTCCAGCATGGCAGCCACCAGCACCGTGGCCAGCAGGGCAGCCAGCCAGAGCCGCGCATGGGGCGGCATCGCTTCGGCAGGCAGGGGGCCATGCAGCAGCCACAGGAACATGACGGGCTCCTCAGGGTGCCAGACCCATGCCGCCAGCAGCCTTGCCGCCCCGGCGCCGGGCCATTTGCTGTGCGGCGTAGGCCTCGATGTCCTGCAGGCTCACGCTGCCCGCGTGCGCCGTGTCGATGGCTTCGAAGTGGCTCGCCACCCAGGGCATGTGCCCCTCGGCCTCCTGCCGGGTGAGGCGCCCGTCGTGGTTGGCGTCTGCGGCGGCAAAGCGTTTCTGCAGGGCACCCTGCAGGCGCGCGATGCGTGCATCCGACGGCGCTCCCGCCGTGGCTGGCGCGGCCGGAGGTGTCTGGGCCTCGGCCAGCAGCGCCGTGGCCCCAAGGGCCAGCGCCACACCGGCCCGCATCAGCCGGCTCCGCGTCGAAGAGAGAAATATCGGTGTCGTGAACGGCATGACAGCTCCTTGAAAAAACAAGCGGGTTCCCATCTGCCCCGCCTCACCGGCAGGCCGTCACGGCGCCCGAGGCGTCGTAGCAGGTGGCGCTGTGCGTCAGCCCGGTGCTGTTGCTGTACGAGGTGCTGCTGTTCACCGTCTTGCCCGTCACGGCATTGGTGGCGTTGGTGGTGCGGCTCTGAGAGACCGTGCCGTCCGCATTGCGCGTGGCACTGCCCGAGCTCTGCACCGTGCTGCCCTGGGCGCTCGTCGCACTCAGGCCGCTGCGGTGGGTGACCGAGCCATCTGCCCCCACCGTGGTGGTGCCGGCCCGTGCGCCATAGCCCCCCTGGGCTCCGTGCACCGCCATGCCGCTCACGGCCGTGGCGCCCCCCGCGCCATTGGTGGTGACGCTGCGGCCCCGCACCATCGAGCCGCGCGCTCCGCTGTAGCCCGACACCGTGCCCGCTGTCACACCGCCCTGCGCATTGGGGCGGGCATAGCGCAGCCGCGCGGCCTCTGCCTGACTGGCCGCCAGGGCCAGCACCATGATGACTCCCATCGGGATTGCACGACGCATCGACATGATCAACTCCTTGAGGCGGCCAACCCGCCGCCCAGCCTGACGTGATGAACGGAGCCGCCGCCTCCTGTCGTGGCCCATCGCCCGGCAGGAACCGCCGCTCCACCGGAACGCAGAGCTCCTGATGGAGGCTCCCTCGGTTCGCACCCTCACTGTCGCAGCCAGATGTGAGCAGCGCGTGAGCGCCACCCCCTGCTTCATGAGCGGACGTGACGGCAGGCCCCCGCTGTCACGGTTTGTCATCATCCGGGCGCCGTCCGTGCCGGAGGGCAGGGCGCCTGTGGCGAGCCCGCCGCTATCATGGCGCCATGAACGACGCCCTGGCCCGCATCCTGATCGCCGACGACGAGGCGGATCTCCGCGCGCTCCTGCAGCGCTACCTGGGAGACCACGGCTGTGCCGTGCGCACCGTCGCCGGCGCGGCCGACGTCGACCGCCTGCTCGCCCGCGAACGCTTCGACGTGCTCGTGCTCGACGTGATGATGCCGGGTGAGGACGGCCTGTCCATCTGCCGCCGCCTGCGCGCCCAGGGCGAAACCATCCCCATCCTCATGCTCACCGCACGGGGCGATCCGCTCGACCGCATCATCGGCCTCGAAATGGGCGCCGACGACTATCTGCCCAAGCCCTTCGAGCCGCGCGAGCTCCTCGCCCGCATCCAGGCCCTGGTGCGCCGCCAGCGCCTGCTCGGGGCCTACGAAGGGGCCGCCCCCGCGCAGGGCACCCTCACCTTCGGGCGCTACACCCTCGATCTCGATGCCCGCCGCCTGCTGCGCCACACCCCCGCGGGCGACCCCCAGGACATTCCCCTCACCAGCGCCGAATATGCCCTCCTGCGCACACTGGCGCAGCACCCCCGCCGTGCACTCGGGCGCGACCGCCTGATGGCTCTGGCGCGCGGGCCCGAACACGCCGCCACCGACCGCAGTATCGACGTGCAGATCATGCGCCTGCGCAAGCTCATCGAAGCCGATCCCGCCCGTCCGCAGCACATCCGCACCATCTGGGGGGCGGGCTACATGTTCGTGCCCGACGGCGCCGATGCGCCGGATGTCCGCGCATGAGTCTCCTGCCCCGCACCCTGCTGGGCCGCAACCTGCTGCTCATCGTGGCCCTCGTCGTGCTCGGGCAGATCGTGGGCGGACTGCTCGTGCGCGAGCTGCTGTTCAAGCCGCGGCTCGACCAGGTCGCTGCGGGGCTGGCGCACACCGTCGACGGTCTGCGCAGCGGTCTGGTGGGCCTGCCTCCCCAGGAGCGTGCCGCCTTTGTCGCCCGGTTCAATGCCCAGCAGCCTCCGGTATCCGTGCCTGGGGCCTCGCGCGAGACAGACCCCTCCTGGACCGAGCTCGCCCCGCTGGAGCGGCTCATGGTGCGTGCCGTCTCCCGGCATCTTGCCGTGCAGGGGGCAGACGTCATCTGGCGGCGCGAGGCGGGCGGCACGCTGGCGCTGCGCATCCCGCTCGACGGCGTCGACTACTGGGTCATGCTGCCGGGCGTGCTGCCGGTGCAGACCTTCACGGGCGCCTGGCTGTCCGCCTCCCTGGCCGGTGCCCTGCTGGCGCTCATCGGGGCCCTGCTCATCCAGCGGCACCTGCATCGCCCCCTGACCGACCTGACCCGCGCCGCGCGGCAGGTGGCGCAGGGGCATGATCCTGCCGCCCTGCCGGTGCAGGGCCCGCGCGAAATCGCCACCCTGGCCGCCAGCTTCAACCACATGGCCCGCAGCCTGCGACAGGCCGATCGGCAGCGCGCCCTCATGCTGGCAGGCATCTCCCACGACCTGCGCACCCCGCTCACCAAGCTGCGCCTCGGCATCGAAATCCTGCGCGAGCCCGCAGGCCCCGAGCTGGCCGCCCGCATGGAGCGCAGCATCGCCGAAATGGATGCCATCGTCGGCCAGTTCCTCGACTTTGCCCGCGCCGACGAAGACGAGCCCCTCACCTCCGTGGCCATCGACGCCCTGGCGCGCGAGGTGGCCCACACCTGCACCACCCAGGGCCAGCTCGTGCAGGTAGAGGAATGCCCCCTGTCGCACCCCAGCCTCCAGGCCCGCCTCCGGCTGCTGCGGCGTGCCGTCGTCAATCTGCTCGAAAACGTCTGGTGCCACGGCCAGCCACCCGTCATCCTGCGCACCGGTGGGGACGCCACCTGCTGCTGGATCGAGGTGGAAGACCACGGCCCCGGCATTGCGCCGGCCGATGCCCACCGGCTGCGGCAGCCCTTCGTGCGGGGCGAACCCGCGCGCGGCGGCGCTGCGCCCAAGGGAGCGGGGCTGGGACTGTCCATCGTGGAACGTGCCGCCCGTGTGCATGGCGGCACGCTCGACCTGCTGCAGGCTCCCGCCGGCACGGGCCTGCGGGCACGTCTGTCCCTGCCGCGGCAGGAGCCCTTGCCGTCGCCCCCGGCTCCGGTTCTTACTCCCGGCCGAAGCGGGCCAGCGTCACCCCCCGCGGCCTGAGCGGCTGCACCGCGTGGCCGATGGCGGCGATGTGGTCGGGCGTGGTGCCGCAGCATCCGCCCACGATGTTCACAAGCCCTTCCTCGGCAAACTCGTGAATCAGGCGGCTCGTCACATCGGGCGTTTCGTCAAACCCCGTCTCGCTCATGGGGTTGGGCAGGCCCGCATTGGGGTAGCAGCTCACGAACGTGTCGCCCGCCACCCGGTTGAGCTCCTGAATATAGGGGCGCATCAGCGCTGCTCCCAGCGCGCAGTTCAGCCCGATCGCCAGCGGCTGCACATGCCGCACGCTGTACCAGAACGCGCTCACCGTCTGCCCGCTCAGAATGCGTCCCGAGGCATCCGTCACCGTCCCGCTGATCATGATGGGCAGGTTCTCGCCGCTTTCCGCAAAATACTGTTCGATCGCGAACAGCGCTGCCTTGGCATTGAGCGTGTCGAAGATCGTCTCCACCAGCAGCAGATCCACCCCGCCCTCCACCAGCGCTTCCACCTGCTCGTGGTAGGACGCGCGCAGCGTCTCGAAATCCACGTTGCGTGCCCCCGGATCGTTCACATCCGGGCTGATGCTCGCTGTGCGCGGCGTGGGGCCCAGCGCCCCGGCCACAAAGCGCGGCTTCTCCGGCGTGCTGTAGCGGTCGGCCGCCTCGCGGGCCACCCGCGCCGACGCCAGATTCATCTCGCGTGCCAGCTCGGCCATGCCGTAGTCCTCCTGCGCGATCCGTGTCGCCCCGAAGGTGTTCGTCTCGATGATGTCTGCCCCAGCCGCCAGATACCCCTCATGGATCTGCCGGATCACATCGGGCCGTGTCACGCTCAGCAGCTCGTTGTTGCCCTTCACGTCGCGCGGAAAATCGCGGAACCGCGCATATGCCGCCGCATCCGGTCCCCCCTCGCCCCGGTACTGCGCCTCCGTGAGCCGGAAGCGCTGCACCATCGTCCCCATCGCCCCGTCGAGCACGGCAATGCGCTGGCGCAGGATGTCGGGAAGGGCTTGGGCACGGGTATAGGTAGGCAGAGTCATGCCCCGATTGTAAAAGCCCCTCCCATCTCCTGCCCCCGGTAGGGGCGGGCACAGGGCAGCACCACGCTGTTCAGAATTTCCCCATGCGGTCTGAAACGCCACGCATCGCTGAGCAGTGGGTAACCCCTTTCGGGATGGGGCCGCACACGTCCTTCCATGTGGCGCAATGAGTGCTGAGCATTCGCTAACCTCATGATTATGAAAGATTAATTTCCTTCTTGTGCAGGTGTTCATGTGCGCTCCGAGCACGCGATGTGTCTGCAGAACGCCACAGTGCATCACATCCCCTTACAGGCAACTTACTTAATTTTTACTACATGAAACACAAAAAATTAATGTTCATACATGTTTCGTTCGTGATACGGGTATCCTAGGCAATGAGCGAATGCCTAAAAAAGAAGCAAATTCGACGCATCTTCTGGAGAGGTTCTGAGGACCCATCGAGGAGTACGGGAAAGGCGGTTGTGATGCCCGTTGCGTTGAATTTGTCACGCTTGCGCTCTCTCTCCGCATGAAGAAGGGTCTGGTCGTCATGCGTTGTGTTAAGATGTGCAGGAAAGTAAACCTGCGTTACAACTTCCCGAGGATTCTCCGCTATGAACAAGATTTACCGCACCGTCTACAACGAATCGACCGGCACCTGGATAGCCGTGTCTGAGCTGGGCAAGGGACACATGCCGGCATCCGGCAGTGGCGTGTCGGCGCGCGGCGCGTCATGGGTTCTGCGCCCGCTGGTCATGGCCATGGGCATGCTGTTTGGGGGGCTGGGAAGTGCTTACGCCCAACAAATTGCTTACTGTACGGATAGTTCGGGATCCATTTCCGGCATGAACTATAACACTGTGGGAGCGACAAATGGTAATGAGACTGTCTGTGGAGCGAATGCGATGGTTGCGGGGGATCAAAGTGCCGCATATGGAACCAGTTCTGCGGCCACAGGCGATCAATCCACGGCGGTAGGAGCCAATGCCATGGCGCGTGGCAACAGCAGTATTGCGATCGGTGGAGATGATGTTGATGAGATCACGGGCGCGACCTATACCGCGGTGATTAACGGTACATCTTTGACGGGCACAGGCGCTGCCCTGTTTACCCAATTGACGGGTAGTACGGCGATTGCGCCGGGGATCTACTATGCCTCTACTGCGGGAGATGCATCTATTGCCTTGGGGGCTCAGGCGCGAGCTGGTGCTGTCAATAATACTTCTTATGGGAATGGTTCTTATTTGAATACAGGGGTATTCGATATTTCCATAGGAACGCAGTCATATTCTTCTGGATTTTCTTCTACGGCAATTGGAACGGGAGCTACAGCGAACGGTGATGCATCCACTGCATTGGGTCCGAACGCCCGGGCTACTGCACCGGCCAGCATGGCCTATGGCGCGTCGGCAAATGCATCTGCGGCCAATACGGTAGCCATCGGCAACTTCTCTGTGGGCGCTGGTATCGGCGCAGTGGCCCTGGGCGATCACGCCAATGCCAGTGGGGGACTGTCCCTTGCCATGGGCGGATACTCCATCGCCAGCGGGGCCAATGCCATTGCCATCGGCAACAAGGCGCAGGCCACGGGGGCCAATGCCATTGCCATCGGCACGGGCAATGTCGTGACCGGGCAGAATTCCGGCGCCATCGGCGACCCCACCACCATCAGGGGTACTGGCACATATACGCTCGGCAACGACAACGGCACGGTTCAGTCGAACAATTCCGGCATCTTCGGCAACAACAACACGGCCAGCACCGTGGGGGCGGACAACATCCGCATCGTCGGCAATGGCAACACCGTGCAGTCGGCCAATGCCATGGTCATGGGCAACAACGTCACCGTGGCCTCTGGGCTCGACGGTGCAGTGGTGCTCGGCAATAATTCCACGGTGTCTGCATCGACTCCCACCAGTTCCGCCACAGTCGGTGGCGTCACCTATGGCACCTTTGCCGGCAGCACGCCTGCCACGGGAGGGGTAGTGAGCGTGGGCAGTGCGGCTGCTCCCCGCCAGATTCAGAACGTGGCTGCGGGCCGTATCACTGCCACCAGCACCGATGCCATCAACGGCAGTCAGCTCTATGCCACCGATGTGGCCGTGGGCAATCTGGCCAACAGCACGGCCTCGGCCTTGGGCGGTGGTGCATCTGTCAGCTCTACTGGCGCAATCACTGCGCCGAGCTACACCATAGTGACCAATCCCGCCACCGGAGCCACCGGCACCTACAGCAACGTGGGAGCGGCGCTGAGCGCGGTCAGCACGGCGGCCTCGCTGCCGCTCACCTTCACGGGCAACAGCGGCACCACAGCCCAGAAACTCGGTAGCACCCTGTCGGTCAAGGGAGGAGCGAGCACGGCGGGCACCTACAGCGATGCGAACATCAAGACCGTAGTGAGCGCCAACGCCATCGACATCCAGATGTCGACCACCCCTGTGTTCACCAGCGAAACCCTGGGAAGCGCCAACACCGTCACCCTCACCACCACCACTGGAAGTGGA